>NZ_JBFTPT010000009.1:0-320839 GCF_056398625.1 Paenibacillus sp. 01T431 | reverse complement strand
CATGTCAATTCCTATGACAAGATGCGAGGTGGTAATTTGTTCAATCCGTTGATTTTGTGCGTCTGATTGCTTAAACTTCATAGTAAGAGCGCCTCCTTGATGTGTTGTCGACAAACCCATCATACCGAGGTGCTCCTTTTTTGACAAAGRCTATTTCTTAGCCTCAACAGGAATGTTTAGCATAGTGCTCTAGCTCCACAAACCAATCCCATCCAATCCCTAAGTGATCTGGAGAATGGGCATCTGACCCGTATATACACGAAACCCCATGGTGCCTACTTTTAATCAGGAACCATTCAGGTACATACGCTTTCCCACATGTATCTACCCTTAATCCTGCCGTGTTCACATCAAGTCCAACATTCATTCTAAGGAGGAGCGGAATAATTTTCTCCATGCGATCTTTGATTTGCCCTTCATCTATTTCAGGCAAGACGGTTTTAAATTTTTCAATTAGATTAATATGTCCAATTCTTTTCCGTATAGAGAATTGGGAGATCCACTCAATTGCTTCTTCAATATAGTTGTAGTACTCATCAACAACCTTCTCCATCGTTCCGTAATGCTTTAATATATATTCTTTAAAATAATCTGGTCGGTAATCAATTAATCACATTCCACCCATACCGGGTATATAGTACACAGAATAAATAATGTCTTCTAAATCCTGATCAAAGTCATCTATTATTCTTTCAGTGAAATCAAGTTTACCTGGTAAGTAATCTAGCTCTAAACCAACAGCAACATCTATCTTTCCATTGTATTCTTGTTTTTATGCTTGGCATGTTCGATGTACAGAGAAAGCTCACTGTAAGGCATTGCTAGCCTTTTATATAACGAAGCATCATCGATCCAGTTCAATGTTAAAGGGGCATGTTCACTGAGCGTGTAACGCTCGAATCCTAAATTAATCGCTCGTTCTAAATATTCTTCTTGTGAAGTGCCACTACCATGATGACAGTATGGGGTATGGGAATGATCGTCCCATTTCAAATGAAGGTTCCTCCTTATACAAATTGACTGACGGCTTGACTCTTGTAGAGATATCTAATTGTCTAAAGCCATGTTTATCCTCCCAATAAATAACACTTCATTCTTCTATTACAAGACCCTTCTCTTTACACCATTCCATAACTAATTCCTTCACCTTTTTTTCTTTGAATTCATACCATTGTCTTTCGACGTCATGTTCAATGATTCCATCTTTAAATCTTCTAAATGCTCCTGAATAGCTCCAAACAATTTTTCTCGAACCTCTGCTTTGTCTAATGTCTCAATAAATTCTTCTATTAGTTCATACTCATGGAACTCGTTTCTTAATGTGAATTCGAGGTAAACCTCGTCTTCATCCTCTATAATTTTTATGGCTTGTTCAATGTTCTCTCGTTCCCAATCCGGATAATTGTCAAGCAGCTCTTCATCTTCTGCCGCTCTCATCTCTTCTCTCGATAATGTTATTACTTCTCCTGTCTGGATGTTTATGTATGTTAGGGTCTCATCCATTTGAATTTCAATTTCAGTAATTAGATCATCTAATTTTACTGTTGCTTTTCTCTCCATTTCACATCTGTCCTTTCATTGAGATTCCTTCTACAAAACAGTTTATTCAAATTACCAAAATAAATCATAGAGGAGCTGCTTTTAAACATGTAACTCGTCCTCAACTATCATCAGACTTTGCAAATTAAATCCGCAGCAACAGCAGCAGACTAGGACGCGAAATAAAGATCTAGACTGCCATTGCTATGGCTACGACTTTTCAACTATCGTTTCCCGTTAGCGTAACGAACAAGCATGTCACCCTGGTTAAGCACATCCTCTGAATAAGGTAATAACCGTACCGAATAGTGCTTTTGAATACACTTATATCCACGTTTGAAACGATTTATTAACCATCTTTACATTGTTCATTTTTGCCCAGCTCTTTAAATCCGAGATGCCTCTATCTTCATCCTTTGAATACCTAAATGCCATATCCAATGGGACGATCTTCCTCCTGTAAGGTAATATCCCAATAACAGGTTTAAAGTACCCCCTGGTCATTATCACTTTAATATCCCTTGAATTAATTATATTCCCATTTAATATGATTTGCTCATTGGATAGGCATAACACGGTTGGTTTCTTAAAAAATGTTCTGTACAATGCGAGTAACAGTACAACTAAACATAGAAGAATCACCGTTAACGAAGCGTAGAATATACCCCTCTGATCCCATAACCTCAATACAAGAATAGATTGACTCGATATAATAGCAATCATTCCTATAATGGTTCCAATCCTTGATGGACTCTTAACTGGATGCTTTATTTCCATAAACATTGCCCCCCTGTTCAAATCCCTTATCTTAGAATACCACTTATTGGAACTATTCTGCCCGTTAGCGTAACTACGAAGGGCTGCCACGTGGCAGCCCTTTTAGTCTTCAACTATCGTTTCCCGTTAGTTCAGCGAGTTAAACTATTAAATTCCTACTATTGCAGATAAGTTAATATCAAAAATATGCTGTATCAAAGCAAAGACGAATAAGATTGCAAATGATATTGCGATATACTTTAATGACCTATAGAAAGCCAATAATAAATGAAGTTTTTCTTCCGCCATGTAATATATAGAACTTCCACCAATCAGCATAAAACAACAGGCCACTATTTTTACTGGAATTAAGTAGTACCATTGAGGAATGCCCGTTCCATAAATTGAAATTATGTAACCAATAAGATAAGTTGCTCCGTAATATCTCCATCTCCTTCTGATAATTCAACACACCTCCTTAATTGAAACTTTTTATAAATTACGGTGTGCTAAACTAACCTGACCGTTAGCTCAACGAGGCTACCGTTCATTTCCGGCAGTCTTGTCCTGGTGATTGTTACACTATAGTGTCCCGTTAATTGAATAATGGTTCGCTTACTATCCTAAACTGAATCCATTCGATACCTGTAACTTTTGTTTTAGTGGTTAGTCCACTAAATTCCCAAATTCCCGATTCTGAATTGGAAGGACCAGTAACCTGCCATTCATAAGCCAATTTGTGAGCACTTACTAGGGTTGAGAAAACGGCATGAGAAATATCGTCCTTATTTAAGGATGTGCTAAAACCAACATCATATAAAGCCGAATCCTTCCAATAACGTTCACAGGATAAAAGGACAGCATTCGTCTCACAAACCTCTTCGAATCTTGAGAGTAATTTTCGAGCCTTTTCCTCTGTATTCACTTTGAAAAACGCATGCCAATGAATGCTTTTATACATCTAGATACCCCAATCATTGAATAAGATGCGATGGTAATTTAACGATTCAGCCTGTTGTCATTGAACTATCGTGTCCCGTTAGTTCAATTATCTATCACCTTCATTGCAACCTCTTTACAGCAGTTGCTTTGTTAATTATCTCGTTAAACTCAGGAATCAAAGCACTACCAACTATTTTATCTCCAATCCGATTAATTGCCCAAGTTGCAAAAGAAATAGCTTGCTCATTGTTGTTCACCTGCAAATGCACTCTAGAAATAACTAATGCTAGTCTAGTATCTGTTAGCACGTCACCTAACCGTTTTACATTCTTATTCCTTTGTTCTATGTCCTCTGCGCTAATACTGGTGAGACATTCAGGGAAATTAATGAAACTCCCAAAGTATTGTAAACCGTATTCTACAAAAGTTTCTGTCATATGTCCGATGTTTTCAAGGGCTTCGATTTCCGTTTCACCATAACTCCACCATAAGTCTTCATCTTCAAGGTCTGAAAGTCGCCACCGAAAATCACAATCATAGGATGAAACTTTATTAAATGGGACATGAGCACCCAAAGGGTTTGGGATGAAGTCTATGTATACTCCAAGTTCAACACAACAACACCCGCCATTTTTATCAGCTTGAATATTGACAGTATAGATGAAATGATTATTTGGTTTTGTTCTATACTTACCGCCTGTACCATTGAATCCATGCTTTTTTAGTTCTTGTTCAAATGTATCTTTTAATAATTGCTTGAACTTTTTTAAATCAGTCATTGGTAATGCCCCCCCCTTGCCAGACACTTATTCGTGTCAGCAGCATCAATCTCTGTATTTAAAGCTATTTTATCATCAACTTAGCCTTGAATGTGATTGATATATGATTGTAATTAATTGAACAAATATAACTGGCGGACACCATGCTATCCTGCCCATTAATGAGCAGGCCACCGCAGCAGCTGCTCATCAATACGTTATTCAACTATCGTTTCCCGTTAGCTCAATGGAAGATTGTTATTTTTGCGTACGGATAACACGGAAATTACTCGCTTTGTATCCGTCTGTACTAGCTTTGAAAGTAATTTGAACTATATCCGAGGTAGAATCGTGTGTCGTAACTTCCCCTTCAAGTATGAACTCTTGTTGAGGATAAGAATCCGATTTCCTGATTGGTATGATATGAGCGCCGCCGATGAGAATGTTATTACCATACTCCTTTCTAAGTACGCTCATAATCTTAGGACTAAGTTCGAAAATAAGCACCTCTTCCAAACTCTTACGTTGAATGTCGGCATTATAGTTAGTTGGTGACTCCTCGCTGTAAGCTTCAGCACAATCCATTACTGTAAAGCAGGTTACCCCTATTGCCCAAATCAAAATTATACCTCTCCACCACATGAGAAATAACCCCCATAATTTTTTGGTTATTTTACCCAAGTGGTTATCGAACTATCCTGCCCGTTAGCTTAACAAACCGATAGCAATACTCTTGGAAAATGAAGGTGATTAGCTGGTATCCAGCGAAATATTAATCTTAATTGATGATATGACATTACGGGGGTAAACAAATGAGTGAATTTACTTCAGGCAGTCTTGTATTGAATAAACATAGGAAAGCTATCGAAGACTTCAATCCCATTTTTATAAAACCGCTTAATGACAAATGGAGCGTGTTTTTTACGGAAGGTACAGACGTTAGTGACACCTATCCTGAGGATATTATAAAAATGATTGCTGGCGTACCTGTATTATACTTTTATAATTTCGAAGATCACGGCTGGGGTTTCACCATCCTTCATCAAAGCAGAGTTGTATCTGCATTCGATTATTCGTATGAGGAAGATGAAATTGAATTACAGAATTATGTACAAGAACGGTTTCCTGAAGAAGAAGCTATTGAATTACTCTATGTGAACCCTGATTCAGACGCTTTTAGGGTTAAAATACTTGGGGAATTCTATATGGAACATAGTAAGGAAGACAAAGTAAAGAAACTTATAATGAGTCTTGACGTGGATGCTTTTGCGTTATTCAACATCGATTCGGGTGGACTTGATAGACTGCGAGATATGTTCCGTATTGAGTCGTTGGTCAGTCTTCAAGATCGTTTTACCTTGATTGACGACTTCAAAGCGACCATAGATATCAAGGAAATGTGCTGGGTCCGTGCAGATCGGATAGAGAATCTGATGAATTAACAACTGCCAACTGCCTCTCGATTGAATCATTAAGCTGCATTAGCCGCTAGCCCAAACCTGAAATTAAGTTCGGGCTAGCGGCTATTTTGTTGAACTAACGTTCTACGTTAGTTGAATAACAAGTTCTTATCTTTTTCCTCTAATCCATCGATTGAATTTAGTTTCCCTCCATGCTGTCCATCCAATTGGCAGATCAGCAAGTTGGACCAAACTCGGGTCAATGTCTATTCATTCTTTTAACCCTAGAATACGAGCGTCTAATTCAATCACTTCTTCACCATCGAGAAACTGCCACATTCCATCATCGCTGTCATGGGATACTTATAGAATAGGGCTATGTCTATTCATTATTTTTTGGGTTGTAATAACAGCTACATTTTCAGGATCTTCAAATGGCCAAAGTCGTTCCATAAATACATAACCTCCAGATATGATTAAGCTAAAGTTAACCGTTAGTTAAGTAGGCATCCCTTCATTTTAGTATGTCTCCTTTCAGAGCACCATGTATCAGTTCATTTGTGATCTCCAATGCATCATCCCTTTTTTGTGCAGGTGCTGATATGATATACCCGCTACGACCATCAAAACCTGATTGATCAGGGTTCCTAGCATCTTTTGTAAATTTTAAAATTGTAAGTTTACTAAAATCGTCGTTAACAAAAATATTACCGTAAGCAAAATGTTTAGGTTGTCCCTTTTCATTATAGGTATAAAATAGAACTGCTTCACCATATTCGCTCAGTGTTATCTTTAATTGTCGATGCTCTTCTGGAACAGGTATATTTTCACCTTTAATATCGATTATTCCTGTGAATGTTCTTACTCCTTTTATGTTCTTTTTCATTTTACCATTTACAAATATGGTATCTGGCTTCACAAAATCACTATTTTCTTCACCCAATTGATACAATACCCCTTGAATCGTAAATTTATAGTGCTTTGGGTATGTATACATTAATATCCATACAATAAATGCCACTATAAGAAGTACCATTGGTATCCATAGTTTTTTCTTCAATTATCAACCACCACCTCAACTAACATTAAATGTAACTATCCGAAAGTACAATGAAAGGCTTGAATCTCACCACTAAAGTATTAGAGCAGTGATTAAAGTATCCTGCTCGTTAGCTTAATGAAGCATCGTCGCATCGTCAGTCTAACACTTTATTTTTCAGTCTAGAACTTTATTTCATTCTAACTTCTGCTACTCCTGTTGTGCTTACGACTCATAAAAATTACTAGTCAGCTCCGTACTTAAAACCCATAGCTTCGACGAATTTTCAGTGTCAATAGCGTATTTAGGATAGCTTCCCGAACCAAATATGTTTTTCAATTGCTCTACACCTTTTTCGCTTGTGGATGGTGCAACTATCTCTCGCTTGTGGTTAATTAGCTGACCTGTTACATCGCGGAATTCATCTGAAGTACAAATATAAAAATAATTGTCTGCCATGCCGGCTGGTGGCGGATTCGTTAAATTTTGAGCCGTAGCAAGCACTTTCCAAAATGGGCTAAGTTTGCTTATCGTTTCTTTTGATAATTTTACTCGGTTGATTTGAAGCGCATTGATTTTAATTCCCTTGCTTTTCAATTGTTCAGCTAATTTGAAGGTTAAAATCAATAATGCCATTTTGGAGTCACCGTACATCTTATATACACTGTGACGCTGCTTGTTTTGCAGTTCACCGCGTAAATTATCGAAGTCAATTTTTCTTTTGGGATCGAAGAAATTTTTA
The DNA here is from genome assembly GCF_056398625.1 of Paenibacillus sp. 01T431. NCBI lineage: Bacteria > Bacillati > Bacillota > Bacilli > Caryophanales > Paenibacillaceae > Paenibacillus > Paenibacillus sp. 01T431. Next base: position 313,663 of record NZ_JBFTPT010000009.1, on the reverse strand, counting down.
ATATTGGTCGTACAGGCATTAAGAATTCTCGGGTCCTGCGATTTTTGAAGATGGTCTGTCAGCAAATTAGTCATTAAGAAGGGACCAAATGTGTTTGTAGCAAAAGACAGTTCAATATGTTCAGGACTAAGCTTATATTGCTTTTCTCCATGATTTAAGTAAGCTGCGTTATGTATTAAAATGTCCAAACGTGAGTATTTAGCTTTGAATGCAGCGCAGAATAAACGAATAGAATCAAACGATGAAATATCCAGCTCCATCAAATCTACATTAACATTGTTTGCTGCTAGTATGATTTCTTGTTGCACAGGTCTACTAATCTGCAAATTGCGGCAAGCCATGACAACATGATATCCTTCGGTTGCAAACTTCAGCGTTGCTGCTTTTCCGATCCCCGAATTTGCTCCTGTTATAATAACAATCTTAGCTTTCATGCCGAACCTCCTATTGGATATTTTACGGTTACCCTTCAAGATTTGGTTCTTAAGTGCTTGAACAAATCGATTACATGATTAGAAAAGCATTTGAGATTGTAGTAGCTTGTAGAGCTTTTAGTGCTTTTAGTGCTTTTACTCAGTTATGTCTTCTCTATTTTGATGATAATATGGTGTGAAGGAATTGTTTCGATTTTATAAGCTGCGTTATCAGTTGGGTTCTTGAAAAAAATTGATTAGATGTCAATTGTTTGGGTGTGTTACTCAAGCTGTATATCAATAATATATCGTATTTGTTCAATTAATAGTGCATCTTACAAAAACTATGAGACACTTATGAATATTAGAAATAACGGCTATTGATGAAATAGTCAGCTGACGATATACTGACAACATAGGTCTTGAAGAACACGCCGCTGTCATACAACCATTCCTGTTTGGGAGTGTTTGTATGACAGCGGCGTTTTTATTTTKCAGAGGGGAAGTGTAAGTTATGGCATCTCAATTTGATCACAAATATAAGGAATGGTTACAAGCCAATATTGATTCAGAGAGTAATCATAGAAGACTTGAATTGCTCAATAAGGGACTTGGCCACGGAACAGTTGAATTTCTACGATCAGTATGGTTCCCTGCTGTCGGACATTTTGATTATCTGCTGCCTGAATGGGAAGTTCGCGATTTCAATAATGGCTATCGATATCTGGATCTTGCCTATATGCCAGGTGGCGCAAAAGGTGGAATTGAGATTCAAGGATATGCGTCCCATGCTCGAGATTTTGATGTAAGACGATTTAAAGATTTGTGTAGAAGGCATTGTTTGTTAGCTCTTGACGGTTGGATGCTGCTGCCTGTTGCTTACCCTTCTATTACGGACGAACCGCAACAATGCCAGCAGCTCGTTCTTGCTTTTATCGGTAAATTCATTTCTTCAGATGTGCCTTCACAGTTAATGAGCTCTGAAGCGGAAACCTTACGACTAGCACGACGTTTGCTCCGACCAATAACTCCTTTAGAACTCGCTGAGCATCTCAGAGTAAGTGATCGACATGCAAGGCGTATTTTGTACAAACTCGTTGAACTCCAACTGTTAGAGGTATCCAGTGGCCACCAACGTTGCCGTACTTTTAAAATTCGATTGTAACGGTATACATCCGTCTTAGTAGCATGAGAGTGGGTAATCTGACGGTGATAGTCAAAGTTCCGTGGGTTTGTACGTGTTACGAAAATACTCATTGTTGCTTGAGTGTGAGATTATGTCGGTAATACTCAATGTGACGTAGGCGTGTTTTTGTTTCGGTAATACTCAATGTTGCTTTGGCATGGGTTTGTTCCGGTATTATCCAATGCAACATCAGTGTGGGTTTATTCTGGTATTACTAGATGTAACTTGGCGCGGGTTTAAGTCGGTAATACTCAATGTAACATCGGCGTGGGGGTGTTTCGGTTATTCTCATTGTTGCTTGGGTGTGGGTTTGTGTGCCTCAAAGTTGCGTGGGGTGTTTGAATTCTTAATGTGACAGAAAAAGCAGCTTGGGTGGCGGGTGTTACGGACATAGGTTCCGCTATTTGCTATAAATCGAGTCTTTTTGAGTGTTTCAGCACAAATAGCGGATCTCATGTCCGTTAAAATGTCAAAACCCACTAAAATTCAAAATTAGCGGATCTCATGTCCATTAGCAATGATAGACACTACCCCTCGAGTCAAAAAAAATCGAGGTTTTCCGCACAAAATATTCGGTATAAAAAAGAAAACCACTCCTACCGAAGGAGTGGCATCTAATTACGACAACAGTTAGCAAACTGTTTTTTAACAAAAGCTTAGTGCGGACTATGCTGTGCGGCTTAGACAATCTAAGGACCAATACAATGATTAGCGTTAAAACAGCGGCATAGGCTGGAACCATCTGTATGCGAAAATGATCGATTATTCCATGCAATAATACAATCAACACTAAGGACATACATAACACTGCATTCAGCCGCCGTTCTCTTTTGCCAATTAGGATTCCCGTCGTGACTGCAATAATGACCAAAATAACAACTACCTCTAATACTCGCATCATACATAACCTCCAACTTTATCTCAGACTTCAATTATGGATAGCCGTAATTGATTAGCTAGAGCATAAATGTTGAAGTACACTTCAAGGTCAAGCTTTAATTGAAACAAATAATGAGATTTTGAATTCACCATTTTTGACGACATCTTCCAAAAATAAATCGTTCATCTCATATTTGTTGCTGAACCTTCACTTTCCATCTGCCTCGTTCTATTTTTATCGCCTAATTAAATGTTAGAATAGAGAGATCAATTCAATCTATATTAGGAGCATGAAAAGTGCGAGGACATCCAATTCACATTTTACGAATCACAGGTTTTCTAGATGGCATTTCATTACTTTTATTATTATGTATCGCTATGCCCTTGAAATATATATGGGGAATAGAGCAAGCCGTGACGCTTATGGGAAGTATTCACGGGGGGATTTTCAGTTTATATGCTGTAGCAATACTTTACGCAGCTATTCGAGTGAAGTGGAGTTTGCTTTGGCCTGCAGCAGCAGTAATTGCGGCTTTTGTGCCATTAGGCAACTTTTTGCTCGATTGGAAGCTGAAGAAGGCACAAGCCAAATATAGTGTAAAGCCATTTAACTATGCCATATTAGTGTACAGTATCGTGTTTTTCTCTTTTATTGATCTATTTGCACAGCTGCCGGTTATGAGTACTTTTGCCGCTTCCGTTGGTGCAAGCTCGTTTATTGTAGGCATTGTCGTTGGGCTTTATTCATTAACCAATACGTTTGGCAACATATTGTCAGGTATTATGACGGATAAGGTAGGGCCGTTCAAAATACTAATGATCGGTTTGCTTCTGACAAGCAGCGCACTACTGCTATATCAATTCGTTGACTCTCCAGTCGTATTAATAATCGTACGAATCATTCATGGTTTTGTGGCCGGATTAATTGTTCCAGCTGCGTTTACTTTCTCTGCAAATACTACGATAAATAATGAGCAAGGGAAAAAAGTTGCCTTCACGGGTACATTTGTTGGATTAGCCGCCATTATTGGACCTGCTTTCAGCGGAATTATGGCAAGCAAAACTTCCGTTCCCTTCGTTTTTACTTGTGTAGCTGTATTAGGGTTTGCACTCGCCATTTTGTCTGCTATTTTTTTAAGCAAGTACAAACCATTAAAGAAAGAAAAAGAAAAAACGATCGAACAAGCAGCAGGCTCATTCTTTAATGCAGGTGTTGTAAAAGCTTATGGCGGTGCCTTTTTCTTAATGTTCTCTCAAGGCGTAATCGCTTATTTGTTGCCGCTGCATGTTCAAACGCTTGGATATGATTCGAAATTAAGCGGCACGCTAATGAGCACTTTTGGGATCATTGCCGTTCTCATGTTTGTACTTCCTACAAACCGTATATTCGATCGCGTTTCCCCATCACGAACGATGGCATTAGGCATGGGTTTAATGGGATTAAGTCAGCTGCTTATTAGCCAATCATCAACGACATTAGGACTTTATTTTGTTTTAGGACTATATGGAATCGGCTTTGCTTTCTTGTTCCCATCCATTAATACGATGCTCATTAGAGCTACGCCAGCAGAGCTTCGCGGAAAAGCTTATGGATATTTCTATGCCTTCTTCTCTCTTGGTGTGGTTGCAGGCTCATCCGTTCTGGGATGGCTTCCTTTCAACATTATCGAAGGGTTCATCTTTACTGGAATCATCCTTCTGTTATTTACTGTTTTCATCGCCTTGAATAAGCAAAAAGAGCAAGCCTTCAATCACTAGTGCATAGCAGCAAAAAAAAGACAGCATTCCATTCAACTGGAGGCTGTCTTTTTCTTTCTCCACTTCAATCACCATTTACTGCTGTTCTCTCCAGCGGGGTTCGTCAGGACATTCTCCAACTCTAGCCGCAATGATTACCGATAAATAATCTTGTATCATTTCACGGGTAACATCCATTTGGGCAAGATACAAATCTGCCAATGTTCTCTTTAATCCCCTGACCAACTCTATATCCTCTGTACCTTCAGGCACGGGTGTATACTCCACCAAAAATACAGTTCTTGCAACATCATATAAAAAATGTCCGTGACACACATTCATGAAATCGATAACTTTTGTCTGACCATTGGATAATAAAATATTGCCTGGATGAAAATCACCATGACAAAGTGTGTCTCCATCCTTCAATTCACTCCATTTGTGCAATACGCCTTCTTGTTCCATTGCATTAGCCGATGACGCATTTATTATATTGTATTTTAAAAATGATTTGTAATCCGGCACATCGCTAGTGCTGACACTATTCTGTAGAATCGACTTATGAAGCTTGGACATATGCTCCGCGCATCCATGGAGATCACCTGTTTTCAAAACCCAATCGAGCAGTGATTCGCCCTCTACTTTGTCATAAATAATACCCATACGCTCTTCATAACTAATCATTTCATATGCCTTTGGTTTTGCGAAGTTCATATCATTAATGGCTTGTGCGTTTCTAAACTCTCTTTCTACATCACTTTTTGGATAACCGTGAACGAAAAGCTTAAGCACTGTCCCTTCTTCCCATTCATATACCGATGCGGTATTGCCTTCTCCGATTAATTTCCCATACTTCATTGATGTCATCTTTCCTTTCCAAATGGCTGCTTCATTCATGGTATCATCTATACTTTTCTACCAATAATCATAGCATATTATGGAAATTTGTGAACTTTACTAGAGCTCGCTATAGAAGTATAAAACAAAAAAACGGCATTTCTGCCGTTTTGATTTGAGCGATTGGTGGAGCTTGGCGCTTGCATCAATTAAACTCCACGCTGTTCATTATGTCCGGCGCATATAGGCGCGAACCGTAATCGGTGCAAAGATGGCTACGATCACAATTGCTCCGATCAGAGAGATAGCTAGATCCCAGCCTACCGTTCCAGAGTTGGTCAAATCACGGACGGCACTGACAAGATGGGAGACCGGATTGATGTTGACAAACCATTGAAGCCATTTCGGCATGGTATCAACCGGCACAAAGGCATTGGAAAGAAACGTCAGCGGAAACAGCACAATCATCGATATCCCTTGTACGCTTGAGGCAGTACGGGCGATGACGCCGAAGAAAGCGAAGATCCAGCTGATTGACCAAGAACAGAAGATCACAAGTAGTGCAGCGATGGCCACATGATCAAGGCCTCCATCAGGACGATAGCCCATAATGTATCCCATAGTTAAAGTGAGTACAGTAGCAATAGTGTACCTAATGGTGTCTGCAAGCAAAGCTCCAGCTAATGGAGCAATTCGTGAGATTGGCAATGACTTGAACCGATCAAATACACCTTTGTCCATATCCTCACGCAATTGAACGCCAGTAACAACTGAGGTCGTAATTACAGTCTGCACGAGAATGCCGGGAATGATGACGGGCAAATAACTGATTACGTCACCTGAGATGGCACCGCCAAAAATATAGGTAAACATTAAAGTAAAGATGATTGGCTGAAGTGTAACATCAAACAATTGTTCAGGTGTACGCCGAATTTTAAGCAGGCCGCGATAAGCCATCGTTAATGAATTACGAATGGTTTGACCAAAGCTCGTGTGGTTTTTCAGCTCACGATCAAACCCTGATTGAATGAAAGTGCTTTTCATACTTTTACCGCCTCCGCTTTATTGGATACATCGGACGCTTGTGCAGCGTCCTCTTTAACACCATGACCTGTGATTGTGAGGAACACCTCATCAAGGGTCGGTTTTTGTACGCTCATTTCTGCCAAATGAATCCCTCTCTCACGCAGTGCGATAAGCAGATCTGTGACCAAATCGGCATCCGCCATAGGGGCCGTAATCATTCCAGCTTCATATAACACAATTGATTGTGTTTTCAGCACATGTTCAACCGTTTGACGAGCTGCTTCGATGTCCAGCGGGTTTACTACTCTCAATTGCAATGAGGAGGTACCTACTGAAGCTTTCAGTTCATCCACCGTGCCCTCTGCCACTACCCGACCGCGATCGATAACTGCGATTCTATCAGCCAATTGATCCGCCTCATCGAGGTACTGTGTCGTTAACAGCACGGTCGACCCCGTCTTCACCAATCGGCGAATCGTATCCCACATCTGAGCACGCGTACGCGGGTCGAGCCCTGTAGTCGGCTCATCCAAGAAGATAAGCGGCGGTTGTGCAATAAGACTCGCCGCCAAATCCAAGCGGCGGCGCATGCCGCCGGAAAAGTTTTTCAATGGCCGCTTCGCTGCTTCCGTCAAACCAAACTCCTCAAGCAATTCATCTGCTTTACGCTTCGCTTCTGAACGCCCAAGCCCTAGCAGCCTAGAGAAGATAACCAGGTTTTCTGTAGCGCTTAGTGATTCATCAACCGATGCGTACTGGCCGGTAACCCCAATTAATTGACGAACAATCTGCGATTCCTTTACTACATCGTGCCCGAAGATTCGCGCCGAGCCTGCATCTGGACGAAGCAAGGTTGCGAGCATACTAATCGTTGTGGTCTTGCCAGCTCCATTCGGACCAAGCACACCGTAAATTGAACCCGCGCGTACATTCATATTCACGCCATCCACAGCCCGATTTTCACCAAAAGTTTTTACGAGTCCGTTCGCTTCGACAGCCCAGTCACCGTGGTTTGGCTCTATTTTCTTCTTATTTACATGAACCATTGTAATTCCTCCTATACAACTGTTGATAACGTGATGGTAACGTACCTTTGTAAACTGAATTTAAACAAAAAATGATCCGCAGTTTAAATCTTACGTTTTATCGAGCGCTAAAATTCTATCCCTGACCTTAGATTCACAGAAATTAAACATCCCTCTTAAAAGCAGCTCACCAAAAAAAGCCCCTATTTCTCTGCCGATTGCAGAAAATAAGGACTTTCTAACTGACCGCCATTTGAATTAGGGTCTGTTTTAGAGCTATGTCATAAACTTAAGGCTATGATACGATCAGAGTATTTCATAGCTTTTCATCTTATAATTCTAAACGCAAAAAAAGCAGCTCAATCCTTTCACTTACTAATTACAATAGACAACTTATAATTAACATGATTATTTAATTCGGTTAAAAATAGATCCAGCTCATGGTTGGATGGAAATCTGCACTCCAAAAGATAACAACCATCCCCACTGATTTTGAAGTTGTTTAAGATGTACTGCTGTTGTTTCTCAATATAGGCCAAAGATGTTGAGGACAGCATTAGACTGCATCATCCTGATGTCATCATTGTAAATGGAGGGGCTGCACAATTTCTTCAAGGCGATCCGATCATTATGACAAAAGAAGACATTTATCAAACCTATATGGCAGCTCCGCAATCGACCATTATCGTTTCACATATGGAAGCACTCAATCACTGCTTATTAACTCGAAGAGAATTACAAGCATTCCTTGATGAAAAGGAACTTTCAAAACATATTCTAGTACCCATTGATGGTGAATCCATCACTTTTTAAATGAAAAATCATTTTCCTCTGGCGTAATAAGGCTGTCGAGAAACTCTCGGCAGCCTTCAATAGGTCTAATTTATTTAAAATGCTACTAATAATACAGGATTCAAAGTACTTTACAGCTAACTATTTGGTTCCATAACCTTATAAACACAGTTTCTTCCGCCTGACAAAATATGCTCTACGCGTTCAATCTGAACTTCACTGCCTAGCACGGATTGAAAGAGGCTTAACTCATTTTTACATAACCCGGCACAAGCAGCAGCAGCTTCACAGATTGGACAATGCTTCTCTATAAACAACAGGCTTCCATCGCCTAGATCCTTGATCTCAGCCATATAACCTTCTTTTGTGCGAATATCAGCCAGTTTCTCCAGTTTTCCAATTAGATGAGATTCCCCGCCAAGTTGGAAAAGGTATTGCTCCAGCATATTTTTATTTCGTACTGCCAGCAGCTTATCCAGCCCCTCGATTCCGAAAGCCTCTCTCATAGATTGAAGCAGACTAACTGACAACTCCGAATACCCGCTTGGAAAAAAACGATCAGCTTCAGGCGTTAATCTCCACAGCTTGGCCGGTCGTCCCATCGGACGAGCTTCTTCTTCATACGTAACTAATCCTTCTTCTTTCAGCGCATTTAAATGCTGGCGAATAGCCATTCCAGATAGTAGAAACTCTGAGGCTAATGCCATAACATCCATACCACCCTGCTGCTTCAGCAGATTAATGATTCCTCTTCGCGTCTTCGTTGAGGAATCTTTGTTCGTTTGACTTCCGCTCATTATAGGGACCTCCTTTTGAGGCAACTGACTCTATATCACTCTCTACATTTTAAATAAAAATGTTGACAAAGTCAAAGCTGAACTGTAGCCTGAACTTTATAAAGAAATATGTTTACTAAGTATCCAGATATGGCGTATACATAAAAAATTTTGTTGGAGGTTAAAGGCAATGCCGAATCATCAAAGCATTTTTAGTCAGCGTTATTTTGCACTATCGATAGGAATTATTTTGTCAGTAATGGCAGTAGGATTTGAGGGCTTAGCCGTAACCACGATCGCTCCTTCCATCGCCGGTGATTTGAATGGCATTCATCTCTTTGGCTGGATATTCAGCACTTATCTGCTTGCTCAGATTGTTGGCACCCTGGTTGTCGGTCGTATTATTGATAAAAAAGGGCCAGCAGTACCGTTTACGATTGCACTTGTTTTGTTTATTGCGGGTCTGATTGCTGCGGCTGCTGCCAGCGATATGTACGTTATGATTGCGGCGCGAGCGCTGCAAGGCCTTGGTGCTGGTGCGATGATGACTTGCGTATACACCGCTATCTCCTTAAGCTATCCCGATGAATTACGTTCCAAAATACTCGGTGCATTCGGTACAGCCTACGTCCTTCCGTCTATGCTCGGTCCATTTGTTGCTGGTTTGATTGCAGAACAGTGGTCTTGGCGTTTTGTATTCTGGGGCATATTGCCGATTATCGTTTTGTCAGCCATCCTTAGCTTGCCGGCTTTTAGAAAATTGAAGGTACAAGGTACAAGGGAGGGTAATGGTGCCGCCGCTACGTGGATGGCTTTATTTTTAACGATAGGTACAGGTATTTTCCTCGTTGGACTTGGCATGCTGCCCAGAATTACAGGAGCTGTACTAAGCATTGCCGGCTTATCCGTCATGTCATATCCACTGCGCAAGCTGTTGCCTACGGGCACTCTACTATTCCGAAGAGGAATGCCAGCTATTCTAGCAACACGTGGACTTTTCTTCGCCGCATATGTCAGTACACAAAATTTTCTTGTGTTAGCTCTAATCGATATCAAAGGCATTAATCCCGCTCATGCCGGATTAATTGTTGCCAGCGCGGCGCTTAGCTGGTGTCTCTTTGCTTATTTGCAAGGGCGCTGGGATACAGCAGACAAAGGCCGTGGGCGTAATAGAAGAATTATTTTAGGCGTGCTGCTGCTCACAATAGGTTTTGCTTTAGTCGGTTGGATTCCAAACGTAACGGTTGCCTTGGCCGTAATGGGGCAAATCATTGCAGGAATTGGAATGGGATTATCCCATCCAACGAGCGGTGCGGTTGCATTTGCCCATACTAGTGAAGACGGAGCTGGCGAGACTTCCGCTAATTTGCAATTTGCAGATTCTTTCACACCGGGTGTGGTGATCGGTATAGGCGGTGCTATCCTTGTCGTTAGTCAAGCTGCCGGAATGACAATGCAATCGGGATTGATTGTAACGATGGGTTTTAATCTTTTGTTAATACTAATGAGTTTATTTGCAAGTATTCGTATTTCTTCTAAGAAACCAATGGCAGGCTAAAACACGATGGGGTGATCTGGAGGAGAAGAGATTATCTCAAGCGAATGAATGAGTGAGTTACTCTGTCAGTTAGTTCATAAAGAAGAAGAGGAGCCTAATTGCAGGCTCCTCTTCTATCGTGTACGACATTAATATAAAGTTTTTGTAGCGCCTGCGTCATAGCTCAGCAGCTCATCTGTTCGATTGTCGCGTATTTTGGCTGCCCATTCTGGATCAGCAAGCAGTGCACGGCCTATGGCTACCAGATCAAACTCTTCCTTTTCTAGTCTTTCAATTAAGCTGTTCAAAATGGCCGGCTTCGCAGCGTCCCCGCTGCTGCTTCTAAATTCATTATCCAGCCCAACTGAGCCTACAGTTATCGTTGGTTTTCCTGTCAGCTTCTTCGTCCATCCTGCCAGATTTAGATGAGAATCCTCAAACTCCGGCTCCCAATATCGCCGTGTTGAACAATGGAACACATCCACTCCCGCATCAGCAAGCGGCGTCAAAAATTGCAAAAGCTGCTGAGGCGTTTCCGCCAATTTGGCATCATAATGACCCGCTTTCCATTGTGAGAATCGGAATACGATTGGGAAATCTCTTCCGACTGCACGACGGCATGCTTCAACAATCTCAACGGCAAAACGTGTCCTCGCTGCAAGGTCGCCGCCATAGCGATCAGTCCGTTTATTTGTTTGGCCCCAGAAGAACTGATCGATCAAATAACCATGCGCACCATGAAGCTCAATACCATCAAAGCCGATTCGTGCTGCATCTGCCGCTGACTGTGCGTAAGCTGCGATAACATCCCCAATCTCTTTCTCCGTTAGTGGCTCTGTTATTTTCTCACCTGATAGATTAAGTCCCGAAGGACCAATTGGCAATGCTTCCTTATTGGGGAGGTCGCCAATTTTTCGCGTTAACCCAACATGCCATAGTTGCGGAATAATTTTACCGCCGGCTTCATGCACTTCTTTTACCACATTGGACCAGCCGCTCAGCGCAGCCTCCCCATGAAAGTGAGGCCAATTCGGACTTGCAGCAGCAGCCTTATGATCGATTACGGTTCCTTCAGTAACGATAAGACCAACGCCATTCTCCGCCCGCCGACGATAATAAGCCGCAACATCAGCCCCTGGAACTCCATTTGGGGAGTATCCTCTTGTCATTGGCGCCATCACAATACGATTGGCAACCTGCAAATTTTTGGAGACAAAGGGCTTGAATAAAGCTTCAACCGATGTTTCATTTGTGGTATTAGACATGTACATTCCTCCTATATATTTGATTTGAGTTTAATTAGGTTTGTGTACTATAGATACTATCATGAATTACCGTGTATTCCCAGCACTTTACTTATTTTCAATGCTGTAAAACCGAATACCTTTTAATCTAAAAAAATGCTCTGATGGTATAATGGAAAAGGAATCCAAATAAAACAGTTATCCAATAGGAGGGTTTGTATGGATTATCTTCGAGATTACACCATGTATGCAGCAATATTTGGCATGTTTAGTTTCAGTTGGTTTGGCTGGGCACAAGAAAATCCTAGAGCGAGTTGGCGCAAATACATTGGCATAGCTTCTGGCATTGCACTTCTAGTATGCTTGGCAGGCGTCTACCTAAGTATAACGAACTGGGACGCACCCTCCGCTTTGTCTAATCAATCATCTTTCCGTAACTATTTGATTTTGGTATACACTGAGATCATTTTGGCAGGTGCGGGTGCTTTTGTATTCATAAAAACAAAACGCAGCAAATACGTATCCCCTTGGATTGCCTTTATTGTTGGTATTCATTTTATTAGTTTGAAACATGTTTTCAATGATCCCATCTTATATGTACTTGCTGCGTTGTTGGTTGCCGTTGCCATTAGTACGTTAATCATATCTCCAAAGCTTAAGGTAGCCCATAGCGCAATTGCAGGTATTGGTGCTGGTACCGTTTTATTCTGCTTCGCCCTCTTAGGCTTGATTCGATATTTCTTGGTCTAATACAAGCCAAAACAACCATAACTGCATCTCTGCTGTTATGGTTGTTTTATTTATTTATTTATTTTCTATCTATTAAAATGGCGCAGCTTCTCTGGATTCATGACAATATAAATGTCCGAAATGACGTTGTCTTTTATATGGAAGGTAATAACCGAAAAAGTAAGCTCGCCAGACTTAATCACAATGCCGCTATTTCCATTTAGTTCAACAACATCACAAGTGAAATCTGATGGAACTTCCGGCCTAATCGCCGTAAAATAACGGATAATAAGATTTTGCCCAACAATTGGACGCAGAGCCGCATTTGTTTTGCCGCCTCCATCCGTATACAATACTGTTTCCGTGGAAAGAATCGCCAGCATGCGATTGATATTGCCAGAAATGATCGCGTTTACGAATTCCTCCATCATAGGACTAGCAATCTCCTGCGGAGTCAATTCACTGCTGGAAGAAGAGCCTATGCTTTTTTTTGCCCTATAAAAAATTTGCCTACAGTTTCCGCTGCTCTTATCGAGAATAGCGGCAATATCTTGAAATGGGTAATGAAACAACTCCCTTAATAGAAAAACAACACGTTCTACGGCGGTCAGCTGCTGCAATAACAGCAAGTATGCGGTAGACAACATTTCCTTCGAAATGTATAGTTGGAGCGGATCGTTTGAGTTAACACCACTCGTAACGAGAGGCTCTGGCAGCCACGGTCCCACATACAATTCCCGCTGCCTGCTTGTCGATTTCAACTTATTCAGGCATTTATTCGTAACTACTTTGCACATATAAGCTTTAATAAACTGGATATGATCAGACTGATCTTCATGCAAAGAGATAAACGCGTCCTGAACAATATCTTCCGCATCCGCGACACTGCCCATCATTTGATAAGCGAGCGAAAATAATAACGGCTTCAATTCAACATATAGCTGTTCCGTATTCACATGTCACTCCCATTCATACCTTTATGTTGTTTAATTACAGCTTGTGCGGCTCTTCTAGCCCCAGCAAGCACAGCATCAACCAAAGTTTCTCCAACATGACCGGTCCAATCTCCTGCAACATAAAGACCTGGGATTTCCGGAACATCCGGCCCTGGATAAATGCCATTCTTATCAATAGAAGCAAAATCATGAGCGACCGTTATATTCGGTAAAAACTGACGGGCAGCTTCCACTTCGCGCCATCCCGGCTGCATAAGATCTAGCGCATGCTCCAAATGCTGTTCATCCTCTTTAGGATAGCTCGGATTTTCTCCAAGCTGCTTAATCATATGAATGACGACAGAATCCCCATCGTCGTTATGGCTGGCAACGGATGTTGGGTTGTTATAAAAAATAGGAGCGTCCAACCAGAAGCCAGCGATGAAGGACGTACTTGGATTCGGTAGACGATGCAATACAAGATCCAAACAAGCCGCTTTTATCGTATGCGCTTGCTCCTTCCAATTAGAAAGCAGGTTCTGATTAGCGTCCTTTACAAGCTTGCATGCATCTCCTAGACCAGCGGCCACGATGACAGACGAAATCACCAATGACTCTCCATCCGCAAAACTGACTCGCAAACCCTCTTTGTCTGGTACAATTCCAACTACTGAACGACCAGTCACAATCGTAACCGAGGCTTGCTCTGCTTTTTGCTTCAGCGCATCTACAAGATTTGCCCACCCCTTTTCAATATAGAATGCCTTTCCGCCAAACGTTCGCTGCAATTGCTTGACAGCGATTGAGGCTATTAGCAGCTCTGGGTGCGGCACAAAGGTGTTCGTCCGACAAATCGAATAAATAACATGCCTAATCATCGGATCTTGAACTTCCTTTTCAGCCCATTCTCGGAATGTTACCCTTTCGAGTTTCGTTGTATCGATTTTAGCTAATTTCATCATAAACCGTGCTAGCTCTATTTTCCCAGTAAACGAGAACAATTTAGATGTGAGCAATTGAATGGGTCCAGTCGGCAAAGGAAACACTTGATTGTTCCAAATTGCGGCCACTGATGGCGGTGGATTGGCTCCTTTTAGCTTAACATCAAGCTCTTTTAGCACTTCCTCGCCTACCCCATCCTGATAGAAAGCATGAACACCCAGGTTGAGATAAGCTCCTTTCTTTTTCACCGTTAATGCCCTTCCGCCCAATCGATTGGACTTTTCGACTAGCAGCACGCGTAATCCTGCTTTAGCCAAATAAATAGAAGCTGTCAGACCAGATAAACCGCCGCCAATAATGACAGTGTCATAGGCTGTTTTTAACTCATTCATAATGATCACCTCATGTTTTTGCTTATATGACAAATAACAAAGGTGTTTTGTTACAGAAAAGTATTCATTTTCTGCCCTGATCAGTGCTTAAAATGAGAATACCACGATCCTCCCACTTTTCTTTGGTTAATTTAACTTCGGTTTGTTGAGTGAGAAGTAAATTGTAGGTTGAACTCACTCAGGCAAAAAAAGATTATTGAAATCATTTTCATTATCGTTATACTATCAATATAACGTCGGTCGTGAAGCACACGCCGCTTTGGCACATTCTGCACCTTTATGGGTGAACATGTGTTGAAGCGGCTTTTTCGTTTTTACCACCAATGATTGAGAGGATGAAAATTGCGATGTCAAGATTTGATCAAGCTTATGAGGAATGGATGCATTTAGCCATTGCGCAAGAACAAAATCATAGAAGACGGGAATTACTCGAGAAAGGACTTGGCCATGGCACTCTTGAATTTTTACGTTCCGTTTGGTTTCCTGCTGTAAAAAATTTCAACCATCTTTATCCTGAATGGGAAGTTCGTGATTTCAACAATGGATTTCGATATCTGGATCTAGCTTATATGCCCAGCGGTGATGTTAAGGGAGGGATTGAAATACAAGGTTATGGACCTCACGCAAGAGACTTGGATGTTAGACGGTTTAAGGACTTATGTTGGCGGCATTGTTTATTAGCGCTTGATGATTGGGTTTTTTTACCGATTGCCTATTTGTCCATTATCGATGAACCGAAGCGCTGCGAGCAGCTCGTTCTTTCTTTTATTGGGAAGTTTATCGCTATGGATGCCCCTTGTGATTTGACTTGGCTAGAGGCAGAAACATTCCGGTATGCAAGGCGACTATTTCGTCCATTTTCACCATCGGAACTCGGATCCCATCTAGCAATAACCGACCAGCATGCACGGCGAATTCTTCACAAGCTAGTCGATCTCCAGCTATTAACTGTAGTCAGCGGCAATCAACGTTATCGAACATACGGATTACGAACCCAGTAACTCTTATCCTCGGCTATTGACTATGGTCAGCAGTAATCAACGATATCAGACACATGGCTAACGAACACAGTAACTCTTATCCTCGGTTATTGACTGTGGTCAGCGGCAATCAACGATATCAAACAAATGGCTAACGAACTCAGTAACTCTTATCCTCTGATATTGACTATGGTCARCAGTAATCAACGATATCAGACAAATAGCTAACGAACCCAGTAACTCTTATTTGCCCAAAATGTAACGACTAATTATTCTTACGAACTCCACTATCGTTATTACGAGTAAAACTGCTCATATTCCACTAAATATACCGCAATAACACCAATAGGGTTCGTTAAAATAATAAAAACGTAGTTTTCTTCAAAATAAGCGCACTACGGTTCGTTAGAAAAGTCTCACTGATACAATTCGTTTACTCTTCTCATAAAAGGGGTGAAGCTAGGTCCTCGCCCCTTTTCTAAAAAGGTTACATCGTTTACTCGGTATGTAATTACAGAGGGAATGGTAATCAACCTATGAATTACAGCTCAGTATGCGATGTGAATCCTCCATAATCTAGTCAATTTCAGTTACATACTGTACTCTGCCATAATCAACGTTAGTAGATAAACTACTTAAGAACTCAGTAACTCGTATCTTTAACTTCTCACTGTACTCAGCAGCAATCAACATCATTAGATAGGCTACTTAAGAACTCAGTAACTCATATCTCCAACTTCTTACTGTACTCATACTCAGCAGCAATCAACGTCATCAGATAGCTACTTAAGAACTCAGTAACTCGTATCTTTAACTTCTCACTGTACTCAAACTCAGCAGCAATCAACGTCATTAGATAATTACTTAATAACTCTGTAACTCGTATACCCAACTTCTTACTGTACTCATACTCAGCAGCAATCAACATCATAAGATAAGCTACTTAAGAACTCTGTAACTCGTATCTCCAACTTCTTACTGTACTCAAACGCAATAAACGTCATTAATTAAGCTACTTAAGAACTCAGTAACTCGTATCTCCAACTTCTTACTGTAATCAGCAGCAATGAACATCGTTAGATAGGCTACTTAAGAACTCAATAACTCGTATCTTTAACTTCTTACTGTACTCAGCCGAAATCAACTTTAGGGGACATCCAGCTAACGAATCCAGTAACGCTTATTTGCTTATAATGTAGCAACTTATTGTTCTTACGAACCTCACAATCGTTATTTCGAGTAAAACAGCTCATTTTGCGCTGAATATGGGTCGATAACACCAATGGTGTTCGTTAAAATAAAAAAACCTTAGTTTTCTCCAATATAAGCACACTACGGTTCGTTAGACAAAATAAACACGGATACAATTCGTCTACTCTATAATCTCTCCTATGTGTAAATCGTAGCAGACTGTGTTTGGTCACATTAATAGTGACCGACCGACGAAAAACGACTTGTATGTTGACACTATTCTTATTCTACCAGTCAAAAATGTTACTTAAAATGAGTCTGCATTCGTTCGACTAATCCCAAAAACGCTGCAGAGTTTTCATTTGCCTTCGTTCTCCATAAGAACGCAGCCAAGCTAATTCGTTCAGAGTCTGTATATAGCCACTGTTTTCTTCTAGACAACACGAGAAAAGTGAGCTACACTTTGTTAGAATTTGGCAAGATCATGAGGAGAATGGAGCAGGTTGAAGATGCGTATTGCCGCAGATATGAAACGTTTTTTGCAGGTGGATGGTGCAGGTAGGATGCTTTTCACCTTATTTTGTTATGGCATCGGCATGGGCATTCTAGCACCGATGAATGCAATTTATTTAAGTGAGAGCATCGGGCTTTCAAAGAATGAAGTCGTATCGATCTTCGTTGTGTCGCTGCTGCTCAATATGGGAACTACGATTACAGTTGGACTGTTAAGTGATAAGCTGCGCAGCAGAAAGAGACTGGTCATTGCCGCTGCTTTGTTATGTCTCGTCGGTTTGTTCATTTATATGAACGCAGAAGGTTATGTCCAGGCGCTGATCGGCATGTGTGTTGTGAGCGCTCCGTCCGGACTCATTATGGGACAATTGTTCGCTATATCTCGGAATCATTTTGCTAGACTTGCCGGGGATATTGTGGAGATGGCACAAATTTGGCTGCGCGCAGGGTACAGTGTTGGATTTTTTTGCGGTTTGCTGGCAGGTGCGAATTTGTATTTGATTGCTACGTTTCAAGGTGTCTTATGGGGCAATTTTGCAGGTTACGCAATGCTCGTTATCCTGCTGTTGTTCTACCGGGAACACTCTGAAGAAAAAAAACAAGCTAATATAGGGGCGAGCGAGCCTTTTTCCCTCATTATGCTAATTGCTCTGCTGCTGCTTGCATGCGCAGATGCCATTCGCGGATTGTACTTGCCGCTTGTCGTTAAAACGTTGTTCGGCAAGCCGGAATATATGTCTTATATTTGGAGCTCCCAAGCCGTATTCGAGCTGTTGTTCATGACCATCGCAGGTTATTGGGCGGCGAAATACGGCAGCAAAATAATTATTTTAATCGGCGGCTTTGGGGCGCTTATTACTTATACGATTTATGCCTTGCACTCGCCATTGATCGTTTTTTTCCTCATTCAGCCGATTTATTCTTTTTTTGTATCCATCTTGTACGGAGTAGCGATGGGGTATGTGCAGCGCATGTTCGCAGGCCGGACCGGATTCGGCGCAAGCTTGTACGTTTCCATTTCACTAACGGCATCATTAATCGGATATTTGCTACCATTATTCATCGAAGGGTACGATCCATCCATATTCGTCATTCCAATTGCGCTAGTATCTATTTCAATAACGATTATGTCTATTGTGCTGATAAGGGAACGTCGTCTGTCACAGCTGCCTCAATAACAAAACAAGCCTTGAGCCCATTCGGGTTCAAGGCTTGTTCTTTGTTGCACAATGGAGAGTCTACATAAATCATTCCCTTTTCAACCCTGCAATTAACGGTAAGTTGGATTTACGACGCCAATTGCACGCTCCACGCTAAACTTGCCGTTCTCATAGGTCAAATACTCATTGCCTTTCACATGAAAAGGAATCTCTTGATTATTATAAATAATTGCACCTTGAATCTCACGTACACTCATTCCAATGATCCCCTTCAATTGACCCTCACGATCGGTAATAACGCGAATGCCGCTTGGAAAACGGATGAAGCTTTCCCCATTTCGATACAGCTCCGACCCCGCCTGCATATTTAACAGTTCATAGGTAACACCATCCACGATTCGGCTGTAGCCTGTCTCACCGGTAATCTCTTCTCCATGATCCATATTGTAGGGTACAAGTCCCGTAAACCATAGCTCGCCATCTGGTGTAGGCAAAATACCGCATAAACGCTCAACATAATCTAACAGGCACAATATCGACGGAGAATACGCCTCAGTAAATCCCTCATCTCCAGTCCACGGGCTAACCGCTTGCGCAAAGCGAGTTGCTTTGGTAAATGAAGCTAAGATCGGGTACATCACCCAAGTGAGTTCAACGTGCCGTCCATGATGCTCGAAAGCATGAGGTGCACGAATCAAGCTAAGGAAGTTCGATGCGCCTCCCCAGCTGTTGTAGCTAGAGAACGGATCAAAGCGCGGATCGTCCATAGCCATCGAAGTAAATGGATATTTGGCAAAAAATTTGCTTGTATTCAATAAATAACGTCTGAGCATCGTATCAAAAAAAGTCTGATCCCCTACTTCGCATGCCATTACGCGCAGCAGCACATCCGATTGTACTCGCACAAGCTCCTCGTTTCGATCTCGATCATAGAAGAAATGATCCTCTTCATCAAAGCAATAACGAAACAAGCTCTCTAAGCTCTCTTCGGCTTTCGCTAGCCAGTGCTGCTTGCTAGGAAGCCCAAGCTCCTCTGCAATACGAGCCAAGTAAAGACGTTGACAATATACATTTGCGGTTAAATCCGGCGCCAAAAAAGGTAATATCGGAGAATCAGGATTCATTTGCGCTGCATCATTAAGATGAGGGGTGTCAGGGACATGCCAGAATCGCGGTGAAAGATCATGCCCTGTATCAAAAGTACTGAATGCCTCTACACAACCTGTTCCACGGGTATTTCGATACTGAACCAGCCACTCATCGTAGCTTGCCATCGCAGTATACATGGTTTGCAAAAACGGCTTCCCCGCTTGATTCAGCTTATAATGGTTCCATATACTGCGTGCAAGCGGCGTCACCAGCTGAATCTGCCGAAATGCAGGACCATGCTCCGTTACCTTATAGGGCAACAAACCATCCTCTCGCTGGTGCACGGCAAACGAGCGGAAAGTTGCATCCGATACGGATGGTATAAAGCGTGAAAGCAGCTCAGCATTAATCGTTCCTGTACTTTCCAGCCAACAGCCGAGATAGATTCCGCCTTCTTGCAAAATCGGCTCTTCGCCGCCCGTAGGAACAATACAATCGAGCAGCTTGCGCACTGCTGCGTAATAGACCTGCTCAAGCTTGCCTGAACGTGTTGTAAAACGAATGCCGGATTGCTTCCATTCCTCAAGGCTATTTTTATGAGATGGTTTCGTCAACTCGCCAATCTTCTCATTTATAGACAGCTCTCGAAGCTGCTTCAGCAATGATTCGCTCATCCTAATCGCCTCGCTTTTCCGATATAATTGTTTTCTCCACTAAATTTAAAAACAGACTGCCGCGAGGCAGCCTGTCTATTCATGCATTGCTAATCCCAACTCATAGGAAACTATTGATTGTTTTTGAATATTTTCAGAGTGCCATTATAGAAGTCCTTAACAGCCACTTCTACGCTCTTGCGTCCGAAACCAATTTCATACATCGTTGATTCGGCAAGCTTGGAATATTCAGAGAAACCCGGAGGATTGTAGCTGACCGCAAACGGCTCCTTGTTTGTCGCTTCTGAAACACGGCTTGTGTAGTCATAAACAATTTTCTCTACGCTGTTCGCGCTAGTTTCAAGGAGCTTGCGGTTAGCCGCAACCACTGGTACACCGCGATCATTGCCTAACAATTTAGCAACATCGGGATCATTAATGAAGAAACTCAACAACGTCGCTACCTCGTTTGGATGTTTGGTCTTGGCATAACCCGACAAACCTTGGCTTGATTCGAACACTACGCCTGTACCCTTCTCGCCGCGCGGCAGTTGCACCATAATCAGCTCATCTTGCGTAAGTCCTTGCAATGCTGCCAATTGATTGGACGGAATTAAGCTCATCGCTACTTTTCCTGTGACAACTAATGACTTACTTGTATCGCCGGGAGGATTGGATACTTGCAGCTCGGAAGGGACAACACCGCCGGCTTTCATCGTTTCATCCCAATATTGGAACCATTTTAATACGTCAGCCTCTTCGAAGCCCAGCGTCCCTTTATCCATATCATAAAGCTGTTTGCCTTGCTGCTTCAGGCCGATATCCATTCCATCAATGGACATGTTATAAGTACCATAGACACCGCTGCCCAGTTTGTCCGAGATTTCTTTGCTGATTCGTGCAAAGTCTTCCCAATTCCAACCATCCTCAGGTACGGGAAGGCCCGCTTTCTCGAACATCGTCTTATTCACAACGACTCCGCGTGCATTAGCACCAGCAGAAATATGAAGAAGCTTGCCGCCGATCGTGCCGTATTGAATCATCGATTGATCCATATCGCTTAAATTAAGCTCTTTATCCACGTATGGAGAAAGATCAAGAAGCACTTCCTTATTCGCATAATCGACCACATTTCCTCCTAAGAAAAAAATGTCTGGCGCTGTGCCGGAAGCAAGCTGCGTATTAAGCTTATCGAAATAACCAGTGGATGGGGCAAACTCGCCAACAACCTTAATGGATGGGTTTTTCTCTTGGAAAATTTTCAACGCCTCGTTTGTAATATCCGCCCTCTTTTGATCTCCCCACCACATAATGCGCAGTTCTACTTGTTTTGCTTCACTTGACTCATTTCCGTTTTTCTCTTTTTCATTGCTTGATCCTCCACTGCCCGTACCACCTGAGCATGCCGCAGTGAACACCATTAACATTCCTAAAGCCAAAATAAGCAACCGCTGTTTCATTTTGATTTCCCCCAATACCCTATTATGAATTCACTTTCACTTATGATGCTACCCTGATTTCCGTTTATACGGAATTTCATTCCTTCGGGTATTCATTATCAATTTTTTCGGTTATTGAGCAAGAAAACACAATATCATTTCAAACCGGTAGTTGCGATGCCATCCAAGAAATAGCGTTGAAAAATAAGGAATATCAGCGTTATTGGCACAAGCGACAATGCCGACATGGCAAGCAGCGCGCCCCAATCCGATTGACCAGTAGGATCAAATAAAGAGCGTATTCCCAGCTGCACTGTAAACAGCTTAATATCACTCAAGTAGATCATCTGGCTGAAAAAATCGTCCCAAGACCAAATAAAAGTGAAAATAGCGGCGGATATCAAAGCGGGTACTAAGAGCGGAATGATAATGCGGAAATAAATTTGCCGCGGACTGCAGCCGTCAATCGTCGCACTTTCATCCAGCTCTCTCGGAATTCCGCGGATAAACTGCACCATCATAAGAATAAAAAAGGAATCATGCGCCAGCCATTTTGGCAGCACGAGCGGAAAATACGTATTGATCCATTGCAGCTCATTATAGATGACGTATTGCGGAACAAGCGTCACATGATAGGGAAGCATAATCGTCACCAGCATTAACGAAAACCAAAGCTTCTGAAACTTGAAATTCAACCGCGCGAACGCAAAGGCTGCTAAGGAGCAGGTAATCACATTGCCAAGCACGCTTAGAATCGATATCAGCCATGAGTTTGCAAAAAACTTACTAAATGCTATTCCCTGAAAGCCGCGCCAGCCGTTAATATAATTATCCAAAGTGAATGAGCTTGACCATAATCCCGGCTGTGTAAAGATCAGCTCATTAGGCTTAAAGGAGCTGCTTATTAACCATAGTACAGGGTAAAGCATGGCAATGCCAAAGATGATAATGATCGTATGTTTAGTTAATCCGTTTAACTTCCTCACTTGCATAGCTGCCTTACCTCCCTTCCTTGCTGTCACCGTAAAATACCCAATATTTCGATGTTGCAAAAATAATGGCTGTAAACGCCCCGATGATCAGCAGCATAATCCAGGCTAACGCGGATGCATAACCCATATCGAAGAACGAGAAGCCTTTCATATACAAGTACAGGGTGTAGAACATGGTCGCATCAAGCGGGCCTCCACGGCCGTCGCCAATGACAAATGCAGGTGTAAACGCTTGAAATGAATTAATAATGCTCATCACGAGATTAAAGAAAATAACGGGAGAAATCATGGGAAGCGTAATGCGAAAAAATTGACGAGCTTTGCCTGCTCCATCCACTTGAGCTGCTTCATACAGATCAAGCGGCACTTGTTTAAGACCTGCAAGGAAGATTACCATCGCTGAACCAAATTGCCATACGGACAATGAAATAATGGTATAAACAATGTAGCTCGGATGGGAAATCCATGAAGGTCCTTGAATGCCGAACCAGCCAAGAAATTGATTCACAAGGCCGCTGCCATCAAAAATCTGTCTCCACACAATCGCAATAGCGACACTGCCCCCGAGCAACGAAGGGATATAGTATACGGTGCGGTAAATGCCTAACGCTCGAATACCTTTGTTTAGAACCATAGCGACCATCAGCGCGAAAGCAAGACGCAGCGGAACGGAAATGAACACGTATTTGATTGTAAGCCACAAGGAATTCGAGAAGGTTTCGTCATCTTTAAAAATGTTAATATAATTTGAAAAACCAATCCATTTTGGCGACGTTAATAAATCATACTTCGTGAGCGACAAATAAAACGATCCAAGCATTGGACCGAGCGTCAGGCAGAAAAACCCGATCAGCCATGGCAGCAAAAAGGTATATGCGGTTAAGTTATGCTGATTGCTTAGCGGCTTGAGGCTTTTTCTCATCATGAATACCCCTCTCTTATTGATGTAGTTCCATCATAAGGGAGGGGCTATGAACATAGAATGCTAATTCTTTGGGTGTTCACTATCATTTTTTTCAGATTTTAATTCCGATTGCTGCTGACGATAATCCGAAGGTGTCATTCCGTACATCCTTTTAAATTTGGAGCTGAAGTAGCTTGCATTGGAGAATCCAGTAAGCTCTGCAATATCCCAAAGGTTCAGCGTTGTTGTTTTTAGCATCCGAACAGCCTCAGCAATTCGTACCTCATTCAAATAGTGAATAAAGGTTTTACCTACTTTAGCTTTGAACATTTCTGAGAAATAAGATGAATTATAATTGTACTTCTCTGCAATCATCGTCAAATTCAATTCATACATATAGTTCTCGTCAATAAACTGCTTAGCCGCCAAAATCAAGGATGGATCACTTTCCTGAGAGTCGCTTTGCCGCTTGCGCTCGATTTTAGCTGCAATACGCATCAGAAACCGCTCCGCTTTCTCTACAGTATCGAGACTAAGTGTCATTTCCGGCCTTAGCCAAAGCTGTTCGCCGCTCTCCAAACCGATTTGCGATTCATGCGCAATGGTCTCAAGCATCAAGTAAAGCTGGAAAATCAATTTGACAAAACGAAGCTGTGATTTCATTCCGCGCTGTAATTCTTGTCTAATCGCTGCTTCAAACGATGAAAGCTCTCCTCGAATTAAATAGCGCTCAATAACCTTAATGGTATGCTCAGGTATAGCCGTATGCCCCTCAGAAGCATGAGCTAGTCCAGCAGCTTTGCCGTATGGCATGTTCCATGCCAGCAAAGAGCTAATATAACCTTCTTTCCACTGCTTAAATCCGCTTACCTTTTGACCAGTACCTATTTTAATTTCAAACGCCATGTACTTATTTACGCTTTGAGTCAGAAACTCAGAAAATTCCCGCTCCAATTCATGATCCGCAGCGATTACAAAATGCATGAGGCCAGGATAATTGGTATCACGAAAAACCTCCATCTTCCCTTGGAACTTGTCTGCGCATTCTCTTGATATGATATCGAACGGCAATCGAAACTTGTCCGGCG
Source organism: Paenibacillus sp. 01T431 (assembly GCF_056398625.1). NCBI lineage: Bacteria > Bacillati > Bacillota > Bacilli > Caryophanales > Paenibacillaceae > Paenibacillus > Paenibacillus sp. 01T431. The sequence goes on along the minus strand of NZ_JBFTPT010000009.1, from coordinate 289,204 downwards.
TACGGTCAACCGAAGCGCTTGATTCCCCTCGCTCCCATAGCCCTGCTGTAATAAACCTAACCTCACGTTTATCCCATAAATCCAGCTCAAACAATCGGGAACGATCTTTTATAGTACTCTCCTGCAAAATCTCTTCCTTTACGAGATGAACGATAAAATGCTCTTTCATTTCCTTATAATATTGGGAGAGCCGCCACTGCGTCATAGCCGCCTGATCATGGCTTTGCCTTTCCTTGTCCAGCTCCTTCTTTACGTTTGAAAGCGTGTCGGTCAATTCTTTTCTAGCAACAGGTTTTAACAAATACTCGCGAGCCTGATTGCGAATGGCTGCTTTCGCATAATGAAAATCCTCATAACCTGTAATGACGATCAGACGCAGGGATGGGTACTGCTCGTGACAGGAATCTAAAAATAACATACCGTCCATCACAGGCATGTTCATATCTGTAATAACAATATCAATAGCCTCTGCTGAAAGCCTCTCGAGCGCTTCGACGCCATTAGAGGCTTCACCCGCAATGATAAGTCCAATACTGTCCCAGTCCACCTTAAGCTTTAGACCCTGACGGATCTCGGGTTCATCATCCACGATTAATACTTTATACATGCTGGTGTTCCTCCTGTGCTGGTAGTATGAGCTCAATCGTTGTACCCTCGCCAAGCGTAGAATCGATGCGGACCTCAAATAGTGATTCGTAGTAAAGACGGCAGCGTGCAAGAACATTTCCTAGTCCAATTTGACTGCTCCGGCTGGTAAGAATTTGCTCCAGCTGAACGGATTCCGATCGCTCCAGCAGCTTCTTCTGCTGCTCGCTTGTCATCCCCGGTCCGTTATCTGACACGATTAGATGTACCCTTCCCGCAGCATGGCTTACACGAATGCGGACGATTGCCTCGGATTGATGCATAAAGCTGTATTTAACCGCGTTCTCTATCAACGGCTGGAAAATAAATTTTACCGTCGACAACCTTACTAGGTCGCCTTCCTCCTCAATCGTTATGTTCAGTTGATCACCGAAGCGGATTTTTAAGATCGATAAATAATAGTGAACATAAACTAGCTCTTCTTCCAACGGAACGAGATCATCGCTAATTTTAAGAGAGAAACGCATCATTTTCCCTAGTGATTCTATAACTTCGACCGTATCATCCGTCCGTCGCTGTATGGCCAAGCTGCTCATGAGCTCCAGTGTATTAAACAGAAAATGCGGATTAATTTGCATGAGCAGTGCTTTGTATTCCGCTTGCTGCCTTAGCAGCTTGAGCTCGAACTCGGTTTTAATATGCTGTCGCAGTCTCGTAACCATGTTGCGGAACGTTTCAGTTGCGAAGCCCACTTCATTGCGCACCCTCTTCTCAGGCGCCAAACGGCTCTCGGCAAGCACAAAATCGCCTCTTTGTACATGCCGCATTGCGAGCACCAGCCGTGAAAGCGGCTTCGTAATTCCATGCGAGAACCAAGTCGCCAGTATCAAAGACACAATTAATAATACAGCCGCAACGATTAGAATCGTGCTTCGCAGGCGAAAGAGCTGTGAATACAAATCTTTCTCTGATACGAACCCAACAAGCATCCAGTTCGTTTTCGGCAGTTTTTTGTATACTAAAATTTCTTTTTCTCCGCTTAAATTATTTAAATAAACGACGCCCTGCTTCCTCCAGCCTGTCCGTAAATCATCAACCTGCCGTACCATCTCCGAATGGGCTCCGTATTCGTTCTGGGACAGCATTGGTTTGCCATGCTGATCTAATAAATAGATCGTTCCGCTCTCCCCAAGATGGATTCTGCCTAGCGGCTCCAAAAAATAGTCAGCGCTTACATTAATCTTCATCACACTTTTTGTCAGTGAAGGCTCAAATGAACTGATCGGCATCAGCATACTGATTACCGGATGTTTGTTGTTATTGCGCAGCTCTGCGACATCCGTATGAGCCGGAATCCAGTATTGATCCTCGTTTTTAAAATCGAGATACCACTTTTCCTTCAGAAAGGAATCGTTAGACACAACTAAATTGCCACTGCTGACCCACATGCCTTCCTGACGATAGACGGCGACACCAGAAACACTGGAATAACTGTTCGTTGTCTGCGTCAAAAACTGGCTCATTCGGTAATGGGCAAGATTTTTTTCTCCCTCCGTGGATGCGGAATCAGACGCTACTGCATCCCAATTATTCGTAATATCGCTATTAAAAACGATAGAGGCTAAATCATAGATTTGTGTTTGAACCATATCAATGTAAGACCCGTATTCATCCATTTTCTCCAGTGCTGAAGATTCAATGTAAGAGCGAATAATGGAACGGGACTCATTAAATAAAAGAATGGACAGGGTGACGAAGGATAAAACGAATAGTAAACAAAAGATTGCAATCAAACGACTTTTTAACGAATAAAACATAGCCAGTCCCCTCTCATGCCAGCCTTTCTTCCAACGATGTTTAGACCTGCTCATAAATCTAGGAATACATTCGCTGCAATCCCTCTTCTTTAAACCTATTATAGTCGTCAATCTCATACATGCAATAAAATATAACAGGTAAACAGAATAGACATTGGCTCCTCCCCTCCTCCCAATCCAATGGCAACCGAATATCTTTTCCTCAACAGGGAAAAGATGTAATCATTCGACACTTCACTTCGGATAGGAGACACGCATGCGGAAATCGCCCAATTTTTCACCTAATCACACTACATCCGACAAGCCTTCTTACCCGAACATTTCTCCCCATCTGGAAGAAAACTTGAACGCGATCGAAGGTTTTTTTGCCAACTGCAAAGACTTGATAATACATCGCTGGAGTTATGGACAGGGCTTGGAGCAATCAGCCTTTACTGTCTATTTCGATACGCTAACCAAAACGACCGTTACGAATTTTGCAAAGGATACGCTGCAAAATCTGGTCCCGCATGAGCTTGGACCTGCCGAGACGGTAACGATAAAAGATGTTATCCATTATTTTGAGAATCGTGGCATCGCTTCTCCTAACGTTGAGCTTATGAGCGAAATGGAACAAGCCGTCAGAGGCATTCTGGACGGCAAAGTCGTCATTTTTTTTGACGGATGGCCTAAGGCTATCGCCTATTTTGCCCTTGATGTCGAGCAGCGTCAAACCTCAGAGCCCATTACGGAGCCTACCGTTCAAGGCCCGCATGTCAGCTTCATTGAAAGCTTGGATCGCAATATCGGTGTCATTCGAAGCTTGCTGAAATCGCCCGAACTTAAATTTGAGTATTTTATATCCGGGGAGAAGGTTCACAGAAAAGTGTCCTACGGCTATTTGGAAGGCGTCGTAAAGCCGGAGACATTAGAAGCGTTTAAGCAAAAGATTGAGGGTATAGATCAAGAAGAAATGATTGATATTTCCTATCTGGAAGAGTGGGTTAATGACTCCAACTACTCCCCTTTTCCGCAAGTTCGGTATACGGAGCGCCCGGATACGACGGTTACTTCTTTGCTGGATGGCAAAATCATTGCGTTAGTGGACGGAAGCCCATCGGTTCTTATCTGTCCAGGAAAATTCATTGAGTTTTTTACAAACAGCGAGGATTATTACTATCGGACGATTTTTTCTTCGTTAATTCGATTGATTCGACTGGCTGCGTTCCTCATAGCGCTTATGCTGCCCAGCACTTATATCGCGTTATCAACCTTCCACTCTGAACTCATACCGACGGTTCTCCTGTTAGCCATTTTAGATACACGGGAAGGTATCCCTTTCCCGGCTATGATTGAGGCGTTGATTATGGAGTTTTTCTTTGAGCTGCTGCGGGAGGCCGGCATTCGTCTGCCTCGGCCGATCGGTTCGGCCGTCAGCATAGTTGGGGCGCTTGTTATCGGCCAAGCAGCTATCCAATCACAGATTGCATCTCCGGTCATGGTCATTGTCGTGGCCTTGACGGGCATCGCTTCCTTTGCGCTTCCTCAATACAACATGGCCATCGCACTGCGGATTTTGCGCTTTCCGTTAATGTTTCTCGCAGCGACGTTTGGAGGTTTAGGCATCATGGTAGGCTTAATTCTCATTTACATTCATCTAGCGACTCTACGATCCTTAGGTGAGCCCTATCTAGATTCGTTTGCTCCACTGGATTTGAAAAGGCTGCGAGATGCGATTTTTGTGCTGCCAAGACGCTTGCTGGTTCATTCGCCTCGGAGTCGACATCTACATAAAAAATCTTCTGGAAGGAAGAAATCATAGTGAAGCCACTCCTCTCCTTTCTCGCTTCATTTCTTGTTCTTTGCTTGATTACTGGATGCTGGGATAATAATGAACTGGACGAGTATGGCTATGTGCAAGCGATATCGATTGATCGAGGCGAGGGTGATTTTGTCGATATTACGACTCACTTTTATAACCCTTCCAGCAAAATGCAGACTGATCCAGCAACGAGTATAGCAGCGAAAGGAATTAATATTCGTACAACGGGAGAAACCTTCTTTGAAGCAATGCGAGAGATCCCTGCAAAATTCGGACGTAAAGCCAAATGGGATCATATGCGAGTCATTATCATCGAAGAGAATTTAGCCAGAACGTTGAACATCCGTGAAGTGCTTGATTTTTTCTCAAGAGACCATGAGCCACGGGGCACGATTCTTCCCATCATAGCTGAGAAATCGGCGGCAGCATTTTTGGATATTAAACCGTTTATCGAGCAGACCATTGGTCAACAGTATAGAAAGATGGAGACGACCGGAGCTCTCTATTCCGCGAAAACGTCTAACCTTCCGCTATATGATCTCGCTATTCAGCTAAGCAGCCCCTCCAAAACCTCTGCTATGCCTTACCTGCATAAAAATAGCTTGGACAATAAAGCGTCAATTTCCGGGGTCGCATTGATTCAAGACGGGAGAATGGTAGGGGTTCTTACGGAAAAAGACACCGAAACGCTGATGATGCTGACAGACAAATATAAGTATGGAGTATTTGAATTCCCTTGCATGAATCATGAAAAAAAGAAACAGCTCTACAACAAAGAATCGCTTGAAATAATCAACTTCAACAGTCAATTGGTTTCGAAAGTGACAGATGAGAATGTAACCGTCGACATCCAAATGACGATTGAAGGTACAACCGGAGAACTACGATGCTCAGACCTGAAAACCAAGCAAGATATGGAGCGTTTTGAACAAACGATTAAGGAGCAGATCGAACATCAGATTCAACATGCAATCCGTACCTTTAAAGCGAAAAAAGTTGATGTGCTCGGAATCGGCAATCAAATTTATCGGAACAACCCGAAACTATGGAAACAATTAGAACCCATTTGGGAGGATAAGCTTGCTCAAATGCAATTTCAAACCCACGTTCAAGTTCATGTGTTAAGTACGGGCATGAACGCTGGTACGATATTTGGGAAAAAGGAGCACTAGATGTGTTAGGAAAATTCATCTGCGTCCTGCTGTTAGCATCCGCTATGCTGATCCATGACATCCCGAAAGTGAAAGCCGCAAGCAAACGAGATCGGTTTGTGTACATAGCGATGTTGGCGCCGCTCCTCTATCTTGCTGTTATCTTTTTAATAGCTAAGCCATGGCCTAGCCTCGATATGATTTTCAATTTATTTACCGAACCAGCTAAACTATTCATTCGTTGGCTCAATCCCTTGCATACGTGAGTTTTATAAAATTTGGAGGAGACCCCATGAAACAAAAAGAACGTATCAGTTCGATTCAAATGTCCATGCTGTTCCTTTTTTTCATGACAGGCTCCTCCATCGTCATTGTCCCTGCACCCTTAACGAACATTGCAGGCAATGGAGCATGGATCTCTCTTCTCATCGCCTCGGCGACAGGCATGCTTTTGCTGGCTGCTATCCTTTATTTAAACCGGCTAGCCCCAGAGCTTTCGTTGATTGAGCAAGGCCGCTCCGTGCTGGGAAAGGGACTCACCTTTTTGATATTGATCCCTTTCACCTTCGTATTGCTTTGGAATATTTCGGGCGTTGTCATTGAAATCGGAATCTTCTTCAAGAATACGATGATGAAAGAAACCCCTACCTATGCTGTAAGCACATTGTTTTTCATTATGATCGGAGTAACAGCGATGGCAGGAATCGAGGTCATTGCTCGGATGGCAGCTGTATTAATGTTTCTGATGTTCGGCTGTATTGTTCTTATCTTGATTCTGGTCTCAAACCTGTATAACCCGCAATATCTGCTCCCTGTGATGCCAGATGGAATTGGACCAATCCTGAACGCCTCTTATGTAGTTTATGGTTTTCCCTACTCCGAGATGGTCGTATTTTCGGTCATCTTATCGTTTGTACGCAAGGATGAGAACGCTCAGCTGCGCAAACATATGTACTTTGCGCTTGTAATCAATTCCTTGACGCTGATTGCCTCGGTCATAAGCAGCATTATGGTACTGGGACCACTGTCCGGTGACTTGAAATACTCTTTGTACCAACTAGCCCGGCTAATATCGTTTCAGGAGGTAATCGAGCGAATTGAATCCATCATCGGATTCTCGCTCATCATAGGCTTTTATTTCAAAGCTTCTATTCTCCTGCTCATCCTGATCAAAATGTTGAAAGAACTTCTAGGCTTGAAAAATGAACGCTTGGTCGTATTTCCCGTAGCATTCATTTGCCTCATGCTGTCGTTAACCACCTATACGAAGGAATCTCAATTGGAGGAGTTCGTCAATGTGACATGGCCGCTGCTCAATAATCTTGCCTATACCTTACCCGTTCTTCTGATTTTAGTGCTCACAGTGATTAAGCATCATAGAAAACGGAGGAAGAAGCAATAGTTGTCATTGACTTGTTATTCAAACTAGCAATTAATAAAAAAGAGGCAGTCCCATCGGTCACTTAAGACCTTCTGGGACAACCTCTAGAATTGATTTACCGCTTAATTATGACTGAATTTCGTTTGCGATTTGACGGAGAGCCTCTTCGAGCGGCGTGACTGGACGACCAAGCAGCTTCTGAAAATCATTGCTTTCCACTTCCAATGCTCCATCGCGAATCGCACTTTGAATCTGAACCAGAATAGGAACAACCGGTTCAGGTACGCCTGCACTGCTCATGATGCTGGCATAAGCAGTGTCATCCACTTGTTGAACAGGAATTTCCCGTCCCAAGACAGCGGCAAGAATGGAAACCAGCTCTTCTTGCGTCGTAAGCTTGCCGGACAACTCATAAACGGTATTTTCGTGGCCTTCGCCAGCGAGCACCGCCGCAGCTGCCACTGCATAATCGCGACGCGTTGCCCAGCCTACTTTGCCTGAACCCGCTGATGTCAGCCAAGGCGCACCTCCAAGGACCGCTTGAATGCTGCTGATCTCGTTCTCCAAATACCAGTTATTGCGCAGGAAGGAATAAGGAATTCCAGTGTTCTTAATCGCTTCCTCTGCAGCACGATGTACTGGCGCAAGAAAAAGTGAGCTCTCGCTTGCATTTCCTACACTGGTATACGCAATGAAACCAACATTAGCGCGCTGAGCGGCTGCTACGGCATCGGCATGCTGACGAATTCTCGTTTCGTTATCGCCGTCAGTGGACACGATCAATAGACGGTCGATACCCGCAAACGCTTTGTCTAACGTTTGTGGCTGGTCAAAATCCCCATGACGTACATCCACGCCCCGCGCACGAAGGTGTTCGGCTTTCTCCGGATTGCGAACGCTGACAGCCAGATTCTCTGCCGGTATAGTCTCCAATAAAGTCTCTACTACAATTGATCCCAATTTCCCTGTTACACCTGTCACCAAAATTTTCATCGTAATTCCTCCATTTAGTTTAATGTATTATGATTGCCCTTCGTTATAACCACATTGGTTACAACTTGGGTATAAAAAAAGCTCAATGAGCTTTTTTGTTACACAAAATGAGCTGCGAGCTGGCTTAAGTTTACTTGAGCTAGCCTTTGTTCCATTGCAGATTGAGCTTCCTTCATTTCCAAACGAAGAGCTGCTTCAATATTTCGGCCAACCGGACACTTTGGGTTCGGATTATCATGAAAATTAAACAATTGACCATCCTCAATGACTTCCACGGCACGGTAAACGTCCAAAAGTGTGATCTCATCCCGATCTCTCAGCAAGGAAGCGCCTCCGACTCCTGGTCGAATATCTACCAAGCCTGCCTTCTTGAGCATCCCCATAATTCTGCGGATAATGACAGGATTCGTATTCACGCTGCCTGCAATATAATCGCCCGTACAATCATTGGAGCTAACGGCGATTAGAGAAAGGATGTGGACAGCAATGGAAAATCTGCTACTAATTTGTTTCACTTAGCATCACCACCGTTGTAACCATTGTAGTTACTACGAAGCGGATTGTCAATCCTTTAGAAGAAGATAAGCTTATTATATTCAAAACCAGCTTTTTTAGCCTGCCAAAGCAATTTTCATTTGCATAAGAAAAAAATTTTTGATAATATAACTGACGAACGTTCGTTAATGTGAGGTGATCTTATTGAAAAGCCAAGAAATTAAAGACATTGCTTTAAAGTTTTTCACAATTCATGGGTATGAGGGTGCATCTCTGTCTCAAATTGCCGACAATGTCGGAATGAAAAAACAGTCTCTCTATGCTCATTTCAAAGGAAAAGATGATCTATTTCTACAAGTATTACAAGATGCTAAAGAAGCAGAGGTCTCATCGAAGCTAAACTATTTGAGTAAAGTGGGTACCCAAAACCCTAAAGAGGATTTATTTGGATACCTGCAATTAGTCATTGATTTGTTTCAACAGAGCGAGCAGTTGAAGTTTTGGCTGCGTATGTCTTTTTTTCCGCCTCTCCATTTGGCGCCAGCCATTAATGAGGAAGTATTCGACTCGGAAAATAAGATTCAAACCGTACTCGAAGGCAAATTTCATGATTGGATCGCGGCGAAAGCCATTAGGGAAGATATAGCCTCCATCCCTACGCTTGCTTTCTTAGGTGTTGTTGATTCCATGATGTTAGAGCTTGCTTATGGGAATAATGAAAAACGTCTACAGGATAAATTAAATGCCTCATGGACTGTATTTTGGAGAGGTATTTCACAGCTATGATTTTACAGAAAGAGGTATTACTTCATGAAGAAACCATTGAAAGAACAAAAAACCGTCTTATTTATCCTACTAAGTAATATATTCATTGTTTTTCTAGGCGTGGGACTAATCGTCCCGGTTATGCCATCCTTTATGAATATTATGCATTTATCAGGCCAATCGATGGGTTATCTAATGGCGGCCTTTGCGTTTGCGCAATTACTCATGTCTCCCCTTGCAGGACGGTGGATTGACACTTTCGGCAGGAAGAAAATGATCGTTATCGGCTTATTCCTCTTCAGCATATCAGAGGTAATCTTTGGACTTGGCACACATGTATCCGTTCTTTACTTTTCCAGAATTTTAGGAGGTATTAGTGGTGCATTTATTATGCCCGCCGTAACCGCTTTTGTTGCTGATATTACCTCTGTGGAGGAAAGGCCCAAAGCGATGGGTTATATTTCTGCCGCGATTAGTATCGGTTTTATTATTGGTCCTGGCATCGGAGGTTTTATTGCTGAGCTGGGCGTGCGCGCCCCATTCTACTTTGCAGCTGGATTCGCATTAATAACCTGTATTTCATCCCTGTTTATTTTAAAAGAACCGCTATCCAAACAGGAACTTCTGGAAATTAGTCAGCTCAAAAAAGGGACCAACTTTGTATCTGATTTGAAACGATCGATTCAACCACAATACATTATCGCCTTTATAATTGTGTTTGTACTGGCCTTTGGCTTATCAGCGTATGAAACAGTATTCAGTCTTTTTTCTGATCATAAATTTGGTTTCACTCCTCAAGATATTGCAGCCGTTATTACAATTAGTGCAATCTTCGGCGTTGTCGTTCAGGTCTTTATGTTTGGTAAGATGGTGGATAAACTCGGTGAGAAAAAACTTATCCAAATATGCTTGATTGCTGGCGTATTTTTTGCCGTAGTATCCACCATGATCTCCGKCTTTTTAGCTGTCTTGATAGTCACGTCCTTTATCTTTCTCGCATTTGACCTGCTGCGGCCAGCATTAACGACCTATTTATCCAAAACAGCCGAGAAAGAACAAGGCTTTATCGCTGGAATGAACTCCACCTATACAAGCCTAGGCAATATCGTCGGACCTGCGCTTGGCGGAATATTATTTGATGTAAACATCAACTATCCTTATCTCTTTGCTGCTGTCATCATGTTGATTGGCCTTGTCATTACGATGATGTGGAAAGAAAAACAATCAGCTGGCAGCTTGGCAAAATAATGTATGGAACGCTATTGAACAACTAACGCATCTTCCTTCTTCACAATACGCATAATAAAAAAAGAAATCCGATGTCTTTTTGAAAGACATCGGATTTTTTCAAAAATATTAGTTGTCATTAATTAGAAATTTTTATTCGGGTTGCGTCTTTTTTAAATAAGCCCGCCACGTAATGCACCATTGCTTCGGATCATCGAGGGATGATTCATCATTTCGGTGTACGGTGCTGCTATGCGGAGCTGATTTCACAATTTCCGGCTGCGTATAAGCTTCGTTCGAGATATGCTCCAGCGCGTGAATGTATTCGTCCAAATCTTCTTTGGAATAGGACTCTGTCGGCTCTAAGGTGAATGGCTGCTTCACGATATACGGATGATGTGAAGTCCAATAATGGAGTCCAAAATCGCACATGCGACGAGTAATATCCTCGGTTGTGACACCCGTTTCCTCGGTAAGCTGCTTCCAGCTGTAACGAACCTGCTCTAGGCGGCGACCTTTGATGTAAGGTGCACTTGCACCGCGAATTTGCAGTATTTTGTGATACAGATAGTTATTGTTAAGAACTGCAGTCTGTGCAACATCCTTTAGTCCATCTGGACCTAGACTCATGATCCAAGCATAAGAACGAAGCACCGTTTGGGCAACACCATGGAAGCTTCTAACTTTGCCAATACTGCTTTCTGACTGATTCGCTAATACATACTGGCCATCAACATAATCAACGAGCGGCCCCGGCAAGAAAGGTTTAAGCGCTTCGCTCACGCCTAGCGCACCTGTAGCTGGACCGCCGCACATATGAGGAGCAGCAAAGGTTTTATGCAAGTTGAAGAAACACATATCAAAGCCAGCTTCCTTCGCCCGGGTAATGCCGAGCAAGCCATTAGCATTAGCTTGATCATAGAAGCAGATGCCGCCCGCTTCATGAACCAAATCGGTGAACTCGCGAATACGGTGATTGAAAATACCGGTATCTTCCGGATTTGCTACAACAAATCCAGCGGTCCTCTCAGATATCGCATTTCTCAGCTTCTCCAAATCAGGGAAGCCGTCTTCGTCCGGATGAAGCGTAATGATTTTGTACCCTTTAACTGCAGCTGTTGCAGCTTGAGATGGGTGGGAGAAAATCGTCGTAATGATTTCATCACGCTGATCTCCTTCGCCCCGCGAATCATGGTATGCACGAACGATGGAAGCCATCGCAAGCAAAGCCTGCGTCCCGCTGCTTGGCTGAAACGAGAAGGCATCCATTCCGCTAATTTCACGCATGGCCAGATCCATTTTATAGAAAATTTCTAATATGCCTTGAACAGAACCTGCATCCTGCAACGGATGGAGCTCCGTCATATGCGGCGTGCGGATCAGCATTTCGTTAATGCGCGGAATATATTTCATCGTACAAGTACCTTGACCGATCTCAACGTTCAAATCGGAGCCCAGTGTCTCTTGCGAGAGGCGCAAATAATGGCGAAGTACTTTTGCTTGACCAATCTCGGGAAGCCCCGGCGCATTGCTGCGACGCATGGATGCAGGTATGCGGCGGGTACCATCTCCTACCTCAGCTACAATCCCAGCTTCAGTTCCAGGTGGAATGACACCTCGCTCGCCCTGACGATGAAGTTCAAATATGATCGGCTCATCCCATTTGGCTTGATGGAAATTTCGGACTTTATGGTCCCTGCGAATTCGTTTCATGGCGCTTTCGTCCTTCCTCTGTATAAGTCAAACCTCATTTGCGAACGATCGTTTGAATCGTGTCTGCCAGGCGATCTAGATCAAGCTGCGAATGTATTTCCGTCACGCAGTACAGTGCAGTTTGTCCCCACTGCGGGAAAGCAGCCGACAAATCTTTGCCTCCAAAAATTCCTGCTTCCAAGAGCTGAGCGTTTATCTGAGCGACCGTTAAGCCAGTATGGTTAAAGTCAACAATAAACTCTTTAAAGAAGGCTGCTTCTCCGAATCGAAGAGAAACGCCTGGAATAGCTGAGAGCTTCTTCGCTGCATATTGCGACTTCTGCATGATCGACTCCCCGACCTCTTGCATGCCGGTCGGTCCAAGCAAGGACAAATAGACGCCAGCTGTTATTCCCCACAATGCAGTTTGGGTGCCAACAGATTCCTTCCCTTTCTCACGCAGCGCAAAGGAAGTTCGCTCATATGCCACATCGCCAAAGCCATACTCGCCTTCTACCTCAGTAGGCACAATGCCGAACAATCTTGATGGATACTCCATGACATACTTCTCTTCATCACGGGTCGCAATAAAACCGGCTTGCCCCCCGCCATAATTCATGTGCATTCCAAGAGGCTGCAAATCTCCGCATACGATATCAGCGCCGTACTGGCTAGGCGGCTGAAGAACGCCAAGGGAGATGGGATCAACACCAACGATCGAAATCGCATCTACTGAATGCGCAAGCTCTGATATTTCATGCCCTTGGTCTTCGATAATACCTAGATAACCAGGATTCTCGAAGTAAACCGCAGCGATATCGCTCGATAGCTTGCTGCGCAAATCATCTAAGCTCATTTTGCCCGTTGCCTCGTCGATTTCAACGAATCGAAGTTCCATCACAGGCGTGCAATAATTGTTGATGATCATCACTTTGTCAGGATCAACCGACCTTGGAAGCAAGGCAACTTTGCGCCCTGTCATGCGCCCTGCCATCCGAATCGAAGTTGATGCAGCTTGCGCCCAGTCAAAAGTAGGGACGTTTACGACATCCATATCAACTAGCTCAGCCATCAAACTTTGATACTCAAACAATGTTTGGAAGCGTCCATGATCTTCATAGGGTTCACCTGCATAAGCCGTTACAAATTCGGAACGCTGATTGATCTCATCACAGACAGCTGGAATAAAATGTTGCCAGCAGCCTGCTCCTAAAAAATTCAGATAAGCTGCACCATGCTTATTTTTTGCAAGCAGGCCATCGATATGACGGCGCAGCTCATATTCCGTCATCGCTGGAGGAAGGTCCATCTCATGATTCAGCTTTAAGCTCTCTGGTATGCCTTCGTGAAGCTGGTCCATCGAGGTGAGTCCAATTTCCTTCAGCATCGCTTCGCGAACTTCAGGTACCGTATTCGGTATATAAGGATGGGCATACGTTCTGTTCTTAGGCAAAATAAACGCCTCCATTCATCGTTGTCAGAATTAGTTGTATCCTGTAGCCGTTCTTAAGCAATACCGCCGCCATCCACAACGAGCACGCTTCCTGTTACCCAAGAAGACATGTCGCTTGCTAAGAACAGAACCGCATTCGCAATATCACGCGGCGTTCCAAGCCTTTCAAGCGGACGACCGCTGGCAGAGGCGACAAGGAATGCTGCCTCGTCCTGCTGCAGCTGCTTTGCTTCATCGCGCAGGAGAGGAGTATCCGTATCGCCAGGTGAAACGCAGTTCACACGTATATTGGCGATTCCGTGATCGATAGCCATCGCCCTCGTCAAATTCACGACACCAGCCTTGGCTGCGCAATAAGCTGCAGCCCGATCTCCGCCTTTTAGACCCCAGCCTGAACCCGAATTAATGATACTTCCTCCACCGCTGCGTTCCATGATAGGAATGATATATTTGGAGAGCAGATAGACACCCTTCAAGGAAACATCCAAAACGAGATCCCAGTCGCGTTCTTCCAGCTCCACGACAGTCTTGCGACGAATAACGCCAGCATTGTTGAACAAGATATCTACTCGGCCATGAGCAGTATCAATCTCTGCTGCTGCACGCTGGCAATCTGCTGAAGAGGTCACATCACAGCGCTGAAAGCTCGCTTGGCCTCCCTTTTCCCTTATTCCTTTAACCGCCTGCTCACCCATCGCCTCATTAATGTCAATAAGGATAGCTGCTGCACCGAAGCTGGCAAGAAGTTCAGCTGTCGCAAGTCCAATTCCAGAGGCGCCTCCGGTGATTACGGCTACTTTTCCCGATAGATTAAGCATGTCTTGTGTACGAAGCATCATTATTTCTCCTCCTGTTGTAGTAGATTCGCTTCCTGTCTCATGTGATGGCTGAGCCTCTCGGGAGCCGTATCTTCAGAAAGATAAGGCTTCAGCAGCAGTCTGAAACGGAATTCCTCTGCCGCAACTTTGTTTTCCAGTGATTGAGAAGGTCCACAGCTATTGCTGCCAAGACCATTCTGGCGATAATCCAAATTAAGTGTAATAAAATCCCGCGGAACAAGATCACTCGCATGCTGCGCTGCTTCTAAGTCGCCATCCGTATAACGTCGAGTGCTGAATTCAAGTGCCTTTACACCTGCCGCCAGCAGCCCAATTCCACTGCCGTCTGTAATAGATACAAAGCGAACATCCATACGATTCCCGTTCTCTTGTGGATAGATATATGGGGTAAATAGTTCATCAACTGACTTTGTATACACGCCAAATCTTCCTGCTTCCTTGCTGTCGGAATAATTTTCTCCCGGACCACGGCCATACCATTTGACATTATCCATTTCTGACGGCATTTCCAATTGAAATCCAATCTTAGGAAGCATCGCAGGCGGCTTGCCTTCAGGTACGCCATGCACATCAATCATGATTAAGCCTGTGCCTGTTACAGTGTAAATCGTTTCACAGCGGAAGCCCCAATCATAGACAGGCGGAGCAACTCGGGAGGACCAGCTGATCCTAATCGTCCCTTCATTCAATCGCTCCCAATGGCAATCATCGATTCGTTCCGTCAGCTTATCGAGATGCGCCTTGCGCCAATCGGGCAGGACATACATATCGTTGTCAATCGGGGCTCGCCAGAAGTTGAGACGCGGCCCTTTATTTATTAACTCTTGTCCGTTTATTCGGAGTGAGCTGATCCCTGATTGCCGTGAATCGAATACCAAATTGAAATAATCGTTCCCAATGCTAATCTGTCGTCCATCCTCCATGCACGATAAGCTAGGAATAGGTAAACTTACGGCTGCTGCCAAAGTCAATTCTTCATTGGCATAATCCCCGTCAGTTCGGGAAGTTGCGCAGTTCCGCGCAGGTTCAATGGCAAACTGCGCCCATGCGATCTCATGCCCTCTCTCTCCCCACATGCAGGATGCTGCAAGCGAGAAGCCGATATTCAGCCAGCGCTCCGCTCCCTCCACGGATAAGGACAACTGCAAATCATTTCGCATAGGAATACGAAGCTCTGCACTTTCACCGGGTGCTATCCTAGGCAGCGAAAGTACACCACTTTGGACAATCCGTCCTTCTACTGTCACATTCCAATCTGCATATAGATGATCCAGCGTTAGGAAGTCATACCGATTCGTAATTCGTATACGATCATTATTTATATAGTCGACTCTGACAGGCTCGATAATCTTCTTATATTCAATGAGTCCGGGTGAAGGCGTTCGATCTGGTCGAACAAGTCCATCAATAACAAAATTGCTGTTGTTAGGAACATCGCCATAGTCTCCACCATAAGCATAATCAACTTTGCCATCGGCTGTTTTCCTGCGAATGCCGTGATCGATCCATTCCCACACGAAGCCGCCCTGCAATCTTCGATAAGCATCAAAGGTATCAAAATAGGGTTTGAGACCGCCTGGACCATTCCCCATCGCATGAGCGAATTCACATAGGATATGCGGCTTAGGATGATCAACCAGCTGACCAAAACCTTCCATCTTCTCTACGGAGGAATACATCGTGCTCACGATGTCGCACACTTCTGCTTCACGATCCTCTTCATAGTGAATAAGGCGGGTCGGATCGTTTTGTTTGCACCATTCCGACATTGCCCGAAAGTTGCAGCCAAAGCCAGACTCGTTGCCGAGCGACCAGAACAGAATGGAAGGATGATTCTTATCCCTCTCCACCATACGCCTCATCCGCTCCACATACGCTTCTTGCCATGCTGGGTCATCGCTTAGCTTAGCAATATTGCCCAAAAGCTCGAAGCCATGTGTCTCTAAGTCCGTTTCTTCCATAACATACAAACCGTATTCATCACAAATATCATAAAATCTCGGATCATTCGGATAATGTGCCGTTCTAACCGCATTAATGTTATGCTGTTTCATCATTTTCACATCTTGGATCATCGTCGATAGGGTGACTGTTCGTCCCGTATCAGGGTGATGGTCATGACGATTTACACCTTTGAGCAAAATGGCTTTGCCATTCACCAGAAATTGGCCGTTCTTTACTTCTATCTTCCTGAAGCCCACCCGCTGAGCAACGGTCTCGATCATTTGTGCATTCTGATCCACAATACTAATTGTCAGATGATACAAAGCAGGAGCTTCCGCACTCCAAAGGGCTGGCTTCACAATTGGAATGGCGAAACTTGCTACGAAAGTCTGACCATCAGCAGAAGCAATTGGATTCATCGCTGAACAAACAAATGCACCTTCAGGGTCAAGCAGCTCCAGCCGAACTTCGCCTTGCAGATCCTCTCCACTCAGTTCCACCTGTACCGATAACATCGCATCGCAATATTCACTATCCAAATCGGTAACGACTCGGTAGTCCACAATACGAACCGCTGATGGCTCCGAAATCAAATATACATCTCGAAAAATACCGCTCATATACCACATATCCTGATCTTCCAAGTAGCTGCCGTCCGACCACTGGTATACACGAACAGCTAGACGGTTGATACCCGGCTTCGCATAAGGCGTCAAATCAAACTCTGATGTCAATCGGCTTCCTTGGCTGTATCCGACGAATATCCCGTTAATCCACAAATGAAAGGCACTATCAACGCCATCGAACTTGACGGCAAGCTTTCTTCCATTCCAATGTGCAGGCAGCTCGAATTCTCGTATATAGCTGCCTGTTGGATTATCATTCGGTACATGAGGCGGATCGACAGGGAATGGATAATACAAGTCTGTATAATGTGGATTTCCATAACCTTTCAGCTGCCAATGACTTGGAACCTGAATATCATCCCAGCTGGATGTATCATAATGGTCTTCATAAAATCTATCCGGTGCCCACTCAGGCCCCTTCGCATAATGAAACTTCCAACTGCCATTTAATGAGCGGAACCAAGGGGAGCTCCCTCGGTCATAGCTCAAAGCTCCAGCACGATCGGAATACGGGATAAAATATGATCGGCTTTTCGCGCGGCCGCGTGCAAGTATGGCAAGATTATCCCAATCGCGTTCTATTTTCTCGTTTCGCATCGATGCCGCTCCTCTCCTAAACCTATCTCTATCACTCTATCTATTCATGCTGCCTATCCCTTAATCCCCGTACCTGCTATTCCACCGACAATATAACGCTGTGCGAAAAAAAATACAGCGAGCGGAGGAATCGAGATGAGACAAGTAATCGCCATAATCGACTGCATATCGACGCCGAACATGCCCTTGAACTGTGCTAATCCGAGCGTCAGTGTGTACTTTGACTGATCATTAAGGAAAATAAGCGGCCCC
The DNA here is from genome assembly GCF_056398625.1 of Paenibacillus sp. 01T431. Taxonomy (NCBI): domain Bacteria; kingdom Bacillati; phylum Bacillota; class Bacilli; order Caryophanales; family Paenibacillaceae; genus Paenibacillus; species Paenibacillus sp. 01T431. Next base: position 271,586 of record NZ_JBFTPT010000009.1, on the reverse strand, counting down.
AGATAATCATTCCAACAGCTCATAATTTGAAACACAGCGACTAAAATGAGCGAAGGTCCCATAAGCGGCACTATAATCCGCACAAGAATTCCAAATTTACTCGCCCCATCTATAGTTGCCGCCTCATCAAGCTCACGCGGAATCGTAAGAATAAACTGCCTCAGCAAAAATATGAAGTAAGCTGAACCGAACCAAGAAGGTACGATAAGCGGTTTGAGCGTATTAATCCATCCCAAATAGTTGAACTCCATATACTGCGGAATCATTGTCACTTCCCAAGGAACCATCATCGTCGCTAGTACAACTAGGAAAAGTAGATTGCGTCCCTTAAAATCAAATCTCGCGAACCCGTAAGCTACTAGAGTACAGGATATCAACTGGCCAATCGTAGACAACGAAGTTACGATTAGCGTATTTTTCAGAAATAAGTTAAAAGGCTGTGTCGTCCACGCATTGGCGAAGTTGCTGAATTTCCAAACCGAAGGAATCCATTTGGGTGGAAACAGATACAGCTCCGTCTGCGACTTTAGAGCGGTCGTCACCGCCCAAAATAACGGGGCAGCGAACATCAGCGAGCAGAAGATCAGCAGCGTATAAACGATGATCCGCCTCATACGGATCTCCCCTTTCCACTGGACTTCAATTTCTTCTCCGGCAAACGTTTCATTTCGCCTTCATAGAACACCCAAGCCTCTGACGACTTGAATACAAAAAAAGTCAATGTGAGCACAATAAGAAACATAAACCATGCGTTTGCAGCAGAGTAGCCCATTTTGAAAAACTTGAACGCATTCTCATACATGTACATCGCATAGAAGTACGTAGATTTCATAGGGCCTCCGCCCGTGAGCAATAACGCGAGAGTGAGCTGTTGAAACGCCGCTATAATTGAAGTAATTAGGTTGAACAAAATCGTCGGCGTTAGCAGCGGAATCGTTACACTGATGAACTGCCTGATCATACCTGCCCCATCAATCGATGCGGATTCATAAAGATCCTTTGGAATCCCCTTGAGCCCAGCGAGAAAGACGAGCATCATTGCGCCTTGTCCCCATAGGCTTGCGACAACCATGGCTACGAGAGACCACTGTGTTTCATTCAGCCAGTCCGGGCCTTGTACACCGACGAGTGACAGAAAATAATTCAATATGCCGTAATCACCGCTGTACACCCAAGACCAGATCATTGCTAAAGCTACACCTGAGATGACAGAAGGCAAATAAAATGCTGTTCGAAAAATCGCACTGCCCCGTGTCTTCTGGTTAAGAAGAATCGCAAGTCCCAACCCAACTGCAATATTGAGCGGAACAAATAGCGCTGCAAACTTAATCGTGACGCCGAATGATTTCCAAAACAACGGATCATCTGTAAACATTTCTACATAATTGCCAAATCCAATAAATTGCACCTTGCCCACGATCGGCCAATCAAAAAAAGAAATAATAAGTGAAAACAACAACGGTCCCAAAGTGAAAACAAGGAATCCAAAGATCCATGGAAAAATGAAGAGGTAGGGCACAGCCCCACCCCATCTGCGTTTCAGGCTGGCTGAATGTTTTCCTGCTGTCTGTGGGTAGGTCTGAGCCATCTCCTAACCTTCTTTCTGCAGCTATAATGTTATTTCAAGTAACGCTCGCTATCTTTTACGGCTTGATTCAATGCTTCCTGCGCATTGCTGCCATGCATAACTGCTTCTACTGCCGCGGAAAGCTGTCTATTCACTTCATTCCACTTTGCGCTAAGCAGGAAAGCCGGTGTATTATCAGAACGTTCAAGCATCRTATAGTACGGCTTGTACAGAGGATCTTGATCTTTTTTGAGCTCTTCCACGACGCTTAATCTTACTGGCAAATCAGCTACGCGCATCTTGATCGCTTCATTCGATACATAATATTTGATAAATTCCCAAGCCAAATCCTTTTGCTTGGAATCCTTCGCAATGGACAGCGCAGATTCTGCGACAACGCCTTTAACTTGCTTGCCTGGAAATGCTGGCATCTCCACGGTGCCTACATCAATGCCAGCTTGCTTGAAAGATTCGAGCGGCCAAATTCCGCTCTCCCACATAGCGATTTTGCCAGCTTTAAAAATATCCTCGCCGCTTTGTTGACCTTTACCACCTGCAAGCACGGCAGAGCCGTTCTTTAACATGTCGCCAAACATTTGAATCACACCTGCTGTTTCGCTGCTGTTCATGTAACCGTCTATTGTTTTACCGTCATCCGATATATAGGAGCTGCCATTGCTCCATACAAACCCTTGCAGATCATAAGTGTCATTCTCAGCCCGAACTCCGAAGCCATATTGCTTCTTCGTTTTGTCCGTCAGTTGCTTGGAGATTTCTTGAAACTCATCCCATGTCCAGCCATCCTTCGGATAAGGAATCTTCGCATCATCAAACATTTTCTTGTTGTAGTACACAACACGTGTCGTGAAGCCTGCCGGAATGCCATAAAGGTTGTTGTCAATTGTCGCGTAATTAAATAGGCCGCTGTAGAAGTCATCCTTTTTCAGGTCCGTATCGCTGTCTGCATAGCTGTTAAGCGGCTCAAGCGACTGGTGATAGGTTGGAAAATCCCACATATACATGACATCGGGAGGATTTGTAGCCCCGAAGCCTGCAGCCAGCTTTTGGTCAAATCCATCTGCGTAAGCCTCTACCTGAACCTTCGTGCCAGGATGATTGGCTTCGAACTTCTTAGCGATATCCTGCTCAATCTTGAGCGCATCCCCAGTATCCCATGTGGCAAATCGAAGCGTTTTCAAAGCTGTAGAACCTTTTTCATTATCAGGCTTCGCTGTCGTGCCATTTGTACTTTCGTTATTACCTGAACATGCTGTAAGCATTGTCACAGTCATAACCGTCGTAACAATAATAAGAGAAATTTTGTTCTTCATTCTGGCAGCTCCCCTATCCGTGTAGTACTTCGTAATTGAACTGCTTTCATCTTAATAAAAATGAAAGCGCTACAAAACCGTTAAACATTCGAATGTTGGTGTGGTTTTGTTCGATTTACTTGGGAAGGTGCACATCTGTTTGGAGCGTACTGCCTTTTTGTTGGGTACGGTAGTAGCTGGGCGTTTGCCCCGTGCAGCGCTTGAACCATTTACTGAAATATTTGCTATCGCCAAGCCCTGTACGCTCGGCTATGTCCTGCATCGTAAGGTTCGTTTCTTTCAATAACACATATGCCAATTTCAGCTTGCGTTTATACTGATAGGCGACAAAGCTGTCCCCTACTGCTTTTTTGAACAGGATCGAGAAATGGCTGCGGCTAAGGCCGACCTGTTTGGCCACGTCGCTGACTGACCATTCTGCCGCTGGGTTATCATGCAGCAAGTTAACTGCTCGCCAAATTGCCTCTGGCCAATCCACCGCGGATACGCTGTGGGCTTTCTCCAGTTCTGCTTCTTTATGAAGCGCTGACCATGCTTGAAGCCGTTCATCCGCATGCAAGAGCGGCCCTCTTTTGGCCCACTGCAGCTTCGTATTCTTGCTCTTTTGCTCCACCAGCAGCATGTCCAAGACATTTAATTTAGATTGCGGGACGATACAGTAGCATCGTTCCTCCCCATAAGGAATAATCGTCCCTTCACAAATCCTTTGATCCTCGTATGTCACTTTCTTCAATAGATCAAGCCAGGATGACTCGCAGCCTGAAGTCTTGACTAAATAGATATAGACAGGCTCGCCATGGAAAGACCACTCCTCGCGAGTGCGTTTCTCCATCTCGCCAATAAATTTATGGTTATGTCCATTCAACCAAGCGTACAACAGGGTACTCAAGCGTTCTCCTTGATCAATGCCATTTTCTTCAGGCACCGCGGATTCCGAAGCCGCCCCCAGTTCAATCTGGAACTTCGCCAGCATTCCTTCCAGCTCTTCGTCCTCGAAGGCGGTTTTGAGCAGATAACCTGATGCGCCCAGCTTCATGCCCTGCTGCGCGTATTCAAAATCCCGGTGGCAGCTGAGTAAAATTATTTTTGTATGAGGAGCCTTCTCCTTTACTTTCCGTGATAATTCGATGCCATCCATCTCGGGCATGACAATATCTGTTATGAGAACTTCAGGCTGATGTTCAAGAAAAGCATCCCAGGCTTTGCGGCCGTTTGGAGCGTCAGCGACCACTTCCATTCCATATTTATCCCAAGGAACGGTTGAGCGAAGTCCTTTGCGGACAATACTTTCGTCATCTGCGATTAACACCTTAATCATCTTGGTTGCTTCCATGCAGGTTATCCTCCTTTTTGGGCCATTCAATGATGATCGTAGTCCCTTCACCCTGAATCGATTGTACGGTTAACCCATACTGCAGGCCAAAATGCAGTTTGAATTTCTGATCGGCATTTTGTACCCCAAGTCCTCCTCGGCCCTTGCGATTCGTCATATTGGTCAACAATAAAAGCTTTAGCTTATCTGGCGAAATGCCAGCTCCGTTATCAGATAACTTAAGCAATAAATGATTTCCTTTCTCCTGTACAGTCAAACGGATCACACCCTTGCCATCCTCGAAGCCATGGAAAAAAATATTTTCGAACAATGGCTGCAGCGTCATTCGAGGAATCAGATAGCGTTTCAAATGCTCCTCGCATTCCAGCACATACTCGAACGTGGAACCGTAGCGCACTTCTTGAATTTTCAAAAAATGATCAATCATCCGAAGCTCACGTTCCATAGAAATCAACTCCTGTGAGATATCCAAATTACCCTCAAGCACCATCGTAAGGTGATACAGCATCTGACGGATTTCTTCTGCTCCTTGCAGTCTCGCTTTCCATTGAATCGAATTAAGCGTGTTAAACAGTAAATGGGGATTAATTTGATAATGGAAAGCCTTAAGCTCCGCTTCCTTCTTAAGTCGCTCGCTCCGCTCAACTTCGCCAATTAACGATTGTATCCCGCTGACCATATTATTAAAACTTGTATCCAAGATGCCTAGCTCGTCATGGGATTCAACCTGAGTCCTCGTATGCAGCTTTCCGAAGCTTACCTTCTGCATCGCATCCTTAAGGCGGCGAATCCGTGCGGTAAACCGGGAAGAGAACAAGTATGCGAGTCCAAAGGCCAGCAGACAGGAGCCAAAAGCGACGATGACGGTATTCGACCGTATAATGTCGGAAGAGCGATAAAAGGATGCAGCAGGCAATCTTGCCTCAATGCTCCACCCATTAACAGCAAGAGTTTTAGTCCATAAGATGTCACTCTCTTTGGGTTGGAAGGCGGTTGCCGTCTCATAGATAATCCTTCCCTGTGGATCATCAATTTTGAGATGTGCCTTCGTATCATTCTCGAACAGCTGGAACATATGAAGCAGATCTTCGGCATTTTCTTCAATTAATATTTTACTGCCTCGCAGCGCTCCGTAAGGACTATTAACCGGTACTGCCAAGCCAAGCAATGAGATCCCGTTCTCCATCGTTTCGCCCATAGCATGGTTCTGAGAGTAAAATCCTAACCAATACTTGCCACCAATCGAATTGTTCATGGCTTGCCATGCGGGAATAAGGCTGAGCTTGGATACATCAAGATTATTTTCCCCATAATAATAGCCGGAACTGGTAATAATATAGATTCCAATCGTTCGATCGGGTTTAAGCGCTTTCAAAAGTGCTTCGAAATCATTTTTATCCATGATATCTTTATACGTAGTCGGTACGTGATCACTTAGATCAACGCGCGCAGGATCAAGCAAATAGGAATAAATAGTTTCTGTTGTCTGATTCATTCGATTCAAATAAGAGCTCATCTGCTGTTCCAATTGAGCCACTGCATTATCTCCATATTTGCCAAATTGAGAATTAATGACCTTCGCGGATTGGTAATAAGACAAAGCTCCAAGCGAGAGCAGCGGAATAATGGTCACAATGAGAAAACAGAAGAGCAGCTTAGTTCGTATGCTCCGGTAAGAGCCAGACAAAAGAGGAAGTTTAAGTTTCTTAAGTACATGATTCAACATAATTACATCCTTCCTCCTCCACTCCATAATACTTGAAGTGTATCATGGACCTCTTTTACCGAACAATGAGAAGCAATTCCAGCAAATATGCTGTGGACGACAACCCACCAATCACAAATGAGATCTTATTCCCATAAACGTCAAAAGCACCTCCCGTCAGCCTATTATTGGCTTATTGGAAGTGCAGTGATTCATTCGGTTGTATACTCATTCCCCAAAATGAGGAACACGCTCGACGTCCATGTAAACGCTCGATCACGTAAACCTTGACCCGTCATCGCATCGAAATTTTCGGCCATCCCGCTTCGGTCCAGCATCGCGCAGAACCGGCGTGAGACCATTTCAGCAAGCTCAAGATCTCCTGCTGCGGCAGCACCTTCAACCAGTATCATAGTCGAGGGCGCCCAGATTGGACCGCGCCAATAGCCGTCAGCACTATAGAAGGGACTATTCACACTCTCCGTCGCCCAGCCATTAGCAGTTAAGAATCTGTTCTCATCACGCAGCCCTTCTAGCAGTGCAGTACGGATATGCTCAGGTAGACGTTTGCCCAATATAATTGGAACGAACAATAATAGGCTGTCTCCTTCTGATAGCTCATGCGTACCTGATCGGCAGGCAGTAAATTGACCATTTTTCCAAAAATGGCTGATCATTTTTTTCATTGTTCCCTCAGCAAGCTGTCTCCATTCGACAGCTTCTTCCACATGACCAAGCCGTTCAGCAATTTCAGCTAAAAGCTCTGCTTGAAGAATAAGAAAAGCTGCTAAATCTGGGCTCTCTACCGGAATGCCATTGTTAAAAGCCGTACTGTTATCCCAGCCGGAGTCGTTGCCATGATTGTATTGCGGAATGCCATCGCTATCGCCATCGCGGTAGTTGAACCACCATTTTGTCCATTTGGACAAAGGTCCATAAACCTCACGAAGCTGCGTTTCCTTAATAAAATCGGTTCGTGCCATCATCCAAGCAAGTGTCCATCCATGAATCGGCGGTTTGTTGCAATTCCACAGTTCATATTTATCGTTGATGAAATCCGGGATAAGCCCACTCTCATCCTGTCGGTCAAAGAAAATCATAAACTGATCCCATGCTAGCTTCGGATCATGGCGAACAAGTGCCATCGCATTAAAGCAATGATCCCAGCTCCAAATGTTCGTCATCCAATTCTTTGACATATACATCGCTGGCCGAGTGAGACAGCCTTCTGCCGGAACGAGGCATGACCACGTAATATAAGCGGCAAGTACTCGGCTTTCTTCCCAGCGTTGTGGCAGCGTTAAACTATTATCCAACCACAAATTAAACTCTTCCTTCACTTGCTTAACGACATCATCAAAAGGTTCCCAAGCCATTCGCGGCTCCAAAATAGTCCTAAACTCTTCAATAGCAAACTCTAATTTACCTGTATTATTGTCCGGCAAGAAACTTGCGATAACATATGAGCTTTTGATTTTGTCCCATGGGACTTCCATTCGCAGCTCGCCAACAAGCGCAGTAAGCATGAACCTGCACTCATGGGTGAAGCTGTTTACTTCCCAGCTGCTAGGTGACGCTTGATAGGCATAATCATAAGCGGCCGTACGGAAGGTCAAGCGAATTCCGCAGCCGTTCGCGCGAACACGGAATGTCCGGCTGTCAGATATACAAATTTCTGCCGTTAAGCCGCGTTCCGATGTCAACTGAATCCGCTCTGGGGAAGCTTTGGATAGGAAAGATACAGATTGGCCGCTTTCATCGAGCATATCGATATGGAAAGCTTCGCCGAATTTATCATCTCCACCGCGCACGGTGCGCATATATAGGCCTTGTTGTCTATCTTTGGCTTCAGGCAAAATGGAGATCGCTAGGAACGATTCTCTTCGACTGAAAGGTACTATACTTAAGTCAAAGTTCATATCTAATCTCCTTTACGGAATAGTATACGCTTTCATTGTATCGAAAGGAGTTCTCGGAAAAAACGGACAGTTGTTTCTGATGGGTGGGAAATTTGTTTCGTTAGAGGCTTTGTTTATCACGACGGGGGAATTTTGTTCGATGAATGCAGTACTTTTGTTCGAATCGGTATTCAAAATAGTTCTTAAATTTGATCATTTACTTGAATCATTATTTGGGTGGGGACTTGTCCCCCATTTTTACAATACAATCAGAAAGAGGATGTCCTCATGCCATGAGATTGGCAAAGGCACCCTCTTTTTTTCCAGATTAAAAACCTTATCATTTACAACTGTATACTCTAATCTCCACAATTTCCGCTCGCGGGCTGCCATTCGTACTTTCGACAACCAATCTTAGCTTATTGGTTTGTACTTCATTTATGGAATGAACTCTTTTTCTTATTCGATTATTTGTTTCTCTATGCAAAACAGTCCATCCGTTGTTTACCCATGCTTCAATTCGGTAGTCTTTGACGAGCTCCGGAATAACTAAAAAAGGCGTTTCGTGATGATGAAGGTTAATTAAATCCTCGTTTACATCGTCGTTGAAGGTCACATGGATTTCGGATACATTCGTCGCTTCGATTAAATCAACCTCAATCCATTCGTCAACACCGGCTTTCAGCGGTTCCGATACCCAAATATGCGGTCCGCCGAACGGTCTTGCGTAACCATCGGTTGCCTTGCTCGCAGCATAGGCTCCCGTTGCCGCCGAGAAACAAAATGGCTCGCGAACCAACCGCTTCATGCTCCATTCGGTGACAGGCGTATACCGCTCGTCATCATCGCGACTAGAGTGTTCAGTATGCATGCTCTCGAAAGATAGTACGCCGGTTAGCGGAACAGCCGACTTGAACAAGCTGATTTGGTCGTTTGCGCGGACGATGATAAATGCATTTTTCGCCGCTTCATCGCTACCCTGCACGAGCGGAATCTCGACCCATTGCCGCTCACCCGTGCTTACTTTCACCTTCACACTATGACGCAACGTTGCCGGAACGTAGTTTTCCGCACGTCCGGTATCCCACAGCTCAACGGTAAGCTCACTTTCCCCGCTTGCCGACAGCAGCAGCTCGAACTGTCCCATCTCACCTTCAATTGGAAATAGCAAACCGACGTCCTTTGCAAGGGGGTACGCCTCCGATGGCTGATCCAAGCAAATTCGCGTTAAAGTACTCGAAGCGCTCATGGTTCCTCTCCTAGCCAAGTCCAATGCATCCATGTTCCGTAATCCGATGATTGAAGCATCACTCTTAAGCAAGATCTGCTGAAGTTCAGCAATGTGGTACTCACGCAGCTCGCGCGGGGTAACGCCTTTCATAACGGACAACGCGGCGCCTGCACCCGCAGCTTCTCCTATTACCGCACAAGTTGCCATTACCCTCGTCGTGCCAAAAGCAACGTGCGTCGCGCTGATGTTCCGTCCGGCAAATAACAGATTGCTCACGTTTCTTGAATACAAAGAGCTGAACGGAATATGGTAGATTCCATCCGCATGCAGATGCTTAGATCCACTCTCAGACGCATACATGCCTTGAGGGGGATGCAAGTCGATCGACCATCCACCGAAGGCGATGCTGTCGTCGAATGGACGCTGCGCCATAATGTCGTTTTGATTCAACACCGTGTCGCCGATAAAGCGGCGGTACTCCCGCTTGCCCGGGATAGAGCCAACCCATTCGAGCGTCATCGTCTCCGCATCGAATTGACCCGAATTTTTGATATAGTCCCATATCCCATAAATGACCGACCACAGCTCATCGCGGATTCGCTCGTTCTCATGAACGCTATCCAGCTCTCCACCCCATTCAATCCACCAATAGTGGCAGCCCGAATCGCCGCTGCGTATGACTCGTTTGATCGGAATGGATGTCGTCAAAATGTCCTTAGCGAATGACGGAGCGACAAAACGAACCGGCTTGCCGGTATCCTTCGTGTAGAACAGCAGGGTGCTGCCTAATGTAATGTCATCTGCAACCTCTGGCGCCCAATCTTCCTCATACTCGTGCTGCGCTTCACGCCCTAGACGATAGGCGGCTCCCGCTAGGAAACCGACCAACCCATCTCCCGTGCAATCGAGGAACACTTCGCTCTCGAAGCGAATAAGCCGCTCCGAGCCCATCATCCATCCGGTAACAGCGAGGATAATCCGCTCTTCAAACTCTCCATCCGCTTCGACTTCCCGGACGTCTGTGTTCAAGTACAAGCTGATGTTCGGTTCCGCGCGAACGGCTTCCAGCAGCGTCAAATCCCACAAATAAGGATTCCCCTCGGGATTGCGGTACTGGTTCTGGATGAACAACTCTCCCATGATCCCCGTCTCACGGGCATAACGATTTACTCCATGACCGGTTGCACCGCATACCCACACTCTCACCTCCGAGCTGGAATTCCCCCCCAGCACTGGACGGTTATGAACAAGCGCAACTTTCAAGCCCAATCTTGCCGCGGCGATGGCCGCGCAAATGCCCGCCAATCCGGCTCCAACTACGGTAATATCCGTTTTCACTAACTCATTTCTCATGGCAATCTCCCCCTGAATATAAGTTGTGTGTATCTTCAATTTCAAATATATTGCTATTCAAAATATAAGAAAATGCACTATAATTACTTCAAGGATATACTTTATTTCAAGGAGTTTATAAGAATGGAACATCCCGCGCTATGGTCGCACACACCGACTGTAATATCCTATAATTATTGGCAAAATATCGATCGATTCCAGCTTTCCGTGGACACTTACGCCAACTGGGTTATGTTCATACCTGAAAGTGGCCGATTTTCATTCCAAATTGAGGATCAAGAGGGGGAATCCAGCTTCGGCAGCATCGTCATATGCCCTCCTCATATTGCATTCCATAGAGAAACGCTTGAAAAGTTAACTTTTCATTTCATTTTGTTTCATTTAGCCGAAACGAACACCAACATTCAAACAACGACAGAAAGCTATCCACATGGCCAAGTGATTATCGGGGATCCGGATCGCTTAAGATCAAATCTTCGCATGCTTCGTAAGCTATCGGGGCATTCGAATCAACAAGCGCAGCTTTGGAAGAACACGATTATTCACGACATCCTCCTGCTTGCCAGCGATCAATTCAATCCATTTCAGGAATCCATGCCAAGCGCGGAAGATCCTATGCTTGAAGCCATACTCGAGCGTTTGCAAACGCTCGCCTATACACCTTTCAACATCAATAGAGTAGCCGCTGAATTTGGTTTAAGCGCTGTGCAGTTGACGAGAAAGTTTAAACAAACTTTCTCTGTCAATCCTAGCGAGTACATCACATCCTTACGAATCAATCGAATAAAATCCCTTTTGATGGAAAGCGATTATACTTTGCAGGAAATTGCTGTACAGTGCGGTTATGACAACGGATATTATCTCAGCCGTATTTTCTCGTCACGTGTCGGAGTCAGTCCATCTGACTATCGGAAAAATAACAAAGTATAACTTTATGAAAAGCTCAAATGTTTAATATCGCCCTTTTCATTCCTAGTTGTTTACTCTGCCAAACGTACAAGAAGCTGTCCATGAACCAAATCGGTCACGAACAGCTTCTTTCCTTTTTTTATTACCGCAGCTTCTCATTCAGCTCAAGTAGTCTAACGATGATTACTGCCGCTTCAGCCCGAGTGACAATCCCCTCTGATGCGAAACGGCTGCCCTCACGGCCTTTAATCAGGCCGTTCTCTGCCGCAGCTGCAGCATAACCTTTGACCCAGGCAGGGATGCTCTCGTTATCCGAGAATCCGGTATTCCCGTTGTTGTTCTGTTTCACCGGAAGATTCATTGCACGAACAATAATAGCTGTCACCTCGGCACGCGTCATATTAGCCTGAGGGCGGAAGCTTCCGTCCCCGAAACCTGTAACCCATCCTTCTCGCACAGCTGCCGCAACCTCTGTTGCTGCCCATACGCCGATTTGTTTTTGATCTGCAAAGTCAGACGCAGTTGCTTCATTTGACGGCTTAAGAGCATGCACCAGCATATATACCATCTCCTGACGGCTTACCGTTTTATTCGGCTGGAAGGTATGATCGCTATAGCCCTGTATAATTCCTAGCTGCGCTGCCTTTTCGATCCAAGCTTGTCCCCAATGCCCGTTAATATCGGTCAGTAAAACTTGCTTCGGCTCTCCTCCGTCTTTGGAAAATACAGCGAATTTACCTAAACTTCCAATCTCCGCCGTGATCACGTCACCGACAGCTTCCCCGCCGACTTCAATCCATTTCTTTTGCTTCTCGTCATACTGCCATATAGAGGGATATTGCGACTCTTTCAGCTTCTTCTTATCGAAAGTAAGACTAAGTATCGCTGGCTTATGCAGCTTAACCTCCGGCTCCCCTTGTACCTCGATGAGCGAGCTAAGAAGCTGCCGTGACAAACCAGCGTTGCCGATGTTCTCTTTATCATCCAGCTCCAGCAGCGACAATTTCGTGCCTTGGTCTGTCGTGCCCTTAAAAATGACCAGCTTGGCAATTGTACCTAGGCTTACTTCCCCAGCAGCTTTTACCGGTAGATATAATTGACCCGTAAGTGAGATATTTGGACTTGGGCTATGATCATTTCCACCCTGATAAGGAGGTGTAACGGTATTTTCTTTAATATTGACCTTTACTGTCGCAATATTAGAAAATTCGTATCCATCATATACTCGGAACGTAAAAGCATCTTCTCCCGCTGCAGCGGCATCCGCTGTGTAGACAAATTTGCCCTCACCAGTATCGACAAGCTTGGCTGTACCTTTCTTGCCGTTTGCAACAATTTCAAATGTTAGCTTTGCCCCTTCTGCATGCTCCGCTCGCAGCGTTCCTTGCACTTCTTCACCTGATTTGACGGTATAAGTTGCTTCATAGACGGATGGAGCTGCCTGATTATACATCCACTGCATCGACCGGAACATACTTGGCCGTTTCTCATTGCCAATTCCAGAGCCCCATTCCAACCAGCCTCTTCTTCCCTTGCCGTCATTCTCATTCACGAGCAGTGAGAAGCTCATAACATCACCGCGCTGGGGCTGTATCGGCGTCAGCTCCGACCAAGGCAGAGCAAGCTTATAGATCGTCAGCTTATGCTCCTCATCCCTTGTTACAGCTGCTTCACCATTTTGCAGCGGCCCTGCCGGCAATCCTCCCATCGTCGTCCAGCGATAAACTTGCGGACCATTCGGCGTATCCGATATACCATACTCATACCAGCCCCGGCTTTCCCCAGGAATTCCAGGAGACAAGGCAAACTGGATGCTGTCATTATTCCATATATCAGCACCGGAGGCCGATGCCGCATGAACATCGTCCTTTATTTTTGCAGTCATGTACAAATGATCCTGATCATAGTGGAGCCAAGCTTGTCCACTCAATTCAATCTGGCCGCTATGACCGGAGAGTAAGACAGGTTTGCCTTGCGATAAATCCATTGTAGGCGATAAAGCATCAATTTCTGGCTCTATGCGGTCATTGACCGAAATCGCTCCCTGGTAGATGGGATTAAAACTGAAATTCCCTTCATAAACATAAGGCGCCTGCTCCTCAAACTCAACTCGGATGGAAGCCGGCTGATCCCCTCCAAGTGCGATCAGGCTAAGCGGAATGCTGAATTGCTGTTTATTGCCCGGAAGCACAGTCATGTTGATAAGCTCTTGTCCAGACTGTCCTCCGACCTTCCAGGTTATTCTGTTAACAGTAAGACCCGCGGTCTTTCTAAAATTTTCTACATCAACGTTCAGCATTTGATTGTATTGCCCATCGATCTGCTGCAATGCAGGTTTAACAGAAACCTTATGCGGTACGCTAGTTACGACCTGATGCTGCAGCTTGCCTATCTTGTTACCTGCTTTGTCCAGCAAGTAAATTGCTACCGAACGGAAACCTTCCCGTGTCTCATTGACTGTCAGAGAAAGCGCTTCAGCTTGCCCTTGCATAGCCACAATTGAATAGCTGCTTTCCTCCATCCTCGCTGTGATATCAAGCGAAGATCCAGTCTCGTTGTTCACGGTTAAGGTGAACGTATGCGAATCGCCTACTGCCGTTTGCTCACCGGCGAACGCAAAAGTATCGTCCTTCACAATCCGGCTAATGCTTCCTTTTATATAAAAAGGTTCTCCTGTCAGCGTCATATAAATCTTGCCATTATGCGGTGTGTAAATTTCTGTGTTCCCCATAAAATCCGTAATTTCCAGATTATTGTTCGTTTCAATTACGGCACCGGTTTCCTTCTGTGCCCATACAACTCGGAGAGCTTCGCCGCCTTGCGTAAACAAATTACTTTTTATCGGGTCGCCAAATTGCTCGATCTGCTCGAATGCCGCACCTGCAAGCTGCCTGCTCATTGCAGCATAACTCGCATAGGCTGGCTTTGGTGTATAAGCCMCAATAGGGTCATCCTTATGCCGGACCAATCCAAAATTATGTTCGTTGTAATCGCTTTCAAGACCGTCATTCATGAAATCGTACCAGGACATCCGTTCTACTCCGAGCCCCATTCCCGTTACAAATCCGCGAGGCAAATAATTGGCCTGTGTCTTCTCATCGACACCTTTGGCGGATTGGTGTGTCGGCGAACCAAATTCCGTCACCCAGATCGGTACAAGCTTGCCGTCATTGTATTGTTTAATCAAGGTTTTCAGGCCTTCTAATTTTGCAAATACTTCGTCAGGAGCGTTCGGATCCATATAGGTCTGTACAGACACTGCATCCAAATATTTCAGGCCGGCATTCTTGTCTTCACCTTCTCCTACGCCTTTCAGTACACCTTCGATCCAGTTCAAGTCGACGCCCCCTGAGACGATACCGACTACCGGCACATCAGGATACGCTGGCTTGACTATGTTATACGTCTCCTTCATCAGCTTGTAGTAATAGTCCGGCTGTGAATTGGCAGGACTGTTGCCCCTTTTGCCAAATCCTCCGTTGAATTCATTATATACGTTGAACCCGATGAGCTGATCCTTGTAATGACCCACATAGGCCTTCGCATATTCAGCAAGTCCTCTTCTACCTTCATCCGTGAAGGGTGTGCCATTGTTATCGTAGAACGGATTATTGAATGCCGCCACCAAGAGAAGCTTAAGCTCATTCTCCGCAAGCTTGTTCATGTAGTCATCCGGTGTAGGTGAAAAAGTATAAACGCCTTTTTCCTTTTCAATACTGGTCCATTCCATGCCATCCCTAACGAAAGACGCGCCCATATAGCGGATAAGCTTGGTTAGTTCTTTACTCCAGCCAGAGGCAGTCCAGTTCAGATGAGTGCTGACGCCAAATGGCGACTCGCCATTGCCGGGCGGCAAAACCGAGGAAATGACCGCGTAAGCTGTTTTTCGGACGAGCGGTTCGCTCCCGGGCTGCTCAGCGGAAACATCCAGCGTAAAATAGCCCAATTTTGTGAAAGGCACCGTTATTCTTGCTGTTCCACCTATGTTTTGTTCTGTCCCTGAGGATACATGGGATCCGTAAACGTCATAAACCGACCATTGTACCGTCGGCCTAACTGTTTTCACATCAAACGTGATTGATTCATTCTCCAAAAATACATTGCCAAGTGTCGTCTGTTTAATGTCCAACTCTGGCCACCAGTCCCCTAATCGGGATGTAACCTGATCCACAAGAACAGTCGCTGTAGTCCCACCATTCTTAATATCAAATCGATCGAAGAGTATCATTACAGCTTCGGCTGGTTTGTGCCATATCCCGTCATTGGCGCCATTCCAATAAGTAAATGATTTTGATCCCATTTGACTAACTACAACCTGCTGCCAGTCTGATGTATTTTTCAATTCAATACGCTGTTGAAACGTTTGCCCCGTTGAATCTGTTGTTCGTATGCGGATTGACTTCAATTCCGAGGTTTTGACCCAAAACGCAAATTGTTCAATGTCTAGGTCATCCACCTCTTTTTTTATGGACACATATGGCGATCCCGTAGGGCTTTTACTGAAATCTGCTATTAATTTGCCCATATATTTTCCTTTGTAACTCTCAGCTGACTCGATCACATTGTAGCTTCCCTTTACGGCAGGCGTATCACCGAAAGCAAAGAGCCAATTGTCATTCGGTTGCTCAAAGTCACTGATTAAGTGATCAAAATCTACTGGCGGAGCAGTTACTTGAGCTGTGATCTGATCAAGCAAAATAGTGGCATTTAACGCCCCATTCTTTATATCAAATCGATCGAAGAGTATTGATATGGCTCCGGCTGGTTTGTGCCATATCCCGTCGTTAGCACCGTTCCAATAAGTAAATGATTTCGATCCCATTTGACTTACTACAACCTGCTGCCAGTCTGATGTATTTTGCAATTCGATACGCTGTTGGAACGTTTGCCCCGTTGAATCAGTTGTTCGTATGCGGATTGACTTCAGATCCGAGGTTTTGACCCAAAACGAAAATTGTTCAATGTCTAGGCTATTCACCTCTTTTTTTATGGCCACATATGGCGAACCTGTAGGGCTTTTACTGAAATCTGCTATTAATTGCCCCATATAGTTTCCTTGGTAACTATCAGCTGATTCGATCACATTATAGCTTCCCTTTACGGCAGGCGTATCGCCAAAAGCAAAGAGCCAGTTATCGTTCACTTGCTCAAAATCACTGAGTACATAATCAAAATCTGATGTGATGTTCTCGAGTTTTTCCGGCTGATCCTCTGCAGAAGCCTGACTGGGAGTGTTATAGAAAAATAGATTAGTCAGTAAAGCCATTATAAGAACAATAGTTAGTCTTTTAATTAGAATGACCTCCTTATTTATTGCCTCTCAGCATTCGTGAGGCAAACAGAACATGGGTTTTCTTGGATCACATGTCGTTTATCCTTTGACAGCAGAACTGGAGAACCCTTGAATAATATACTTCTGGCCAATAAAGAAGACGATAAGCAGCGGCACGACTCCTGCTGTGGCGGCAGCCATCATCATGTTATAGTCCACTCCCGCTTCCAGCATAAAATTCTGCATACCAAGCGGAACCGTAAACAGTCTTTTGTCCAGCAAGAAAATCAAAGCGTTTTCATAATCGTTCCACGTCCATGTAAAATCAATGATAGCGAAGGTTGCCAGAACCGGTTTGGAAAGCGGTAGAAACAATTGAAAGAAAATTCGGAAATGGCCGGCTCCGTCAATGAAAGCCGCTTCAGATATTTCATGGGGGATGCTCATAAAAAATTGCCGAATCATAAAGACGCCAAATACTGTAAACAAACCCGGAAGTATAAGCGCCCAATGCGTGTTGTAAATTCTCATCCATTCAAACATGATAAATTTAGGAACAAAAAGCACTTGTTGTGGAATCATCATCAGACACAGATACAGCACAAAGATAGCGTTCCTTCCCTTGAATGGAATGCGGCTGAAGCCATATGCGGCAAAAGCGGCAAACAAGGGGGCTCCGACCATTAAAATCAAGGATATCTTCAGCGAGTTTAAATAAAATAAAAGAAATCCGTCTCCGGCCGTCCAGACCTTAAAGTGGTTAACCCATACAGGATTGAGAGGAATCCACTGAATTGGATAAGTGAAGACGTCCTTTGCTTTCTTAAACGAGGTGCTGATCATCCAGATCATTGGCGACAATAGCAGCAGACTGGCTAATACCATTAGGATTGTATTAAAACCTTTGATCACTCGTTCTCTGATTATTCTGACATTTCTTGTACCCATTGTGCGTCTTCCTCTCCGTTAGTAATGAACCCACTTTTTCTGAACAGCCCACTGAATAAGCGAGATGCTGAGGATGATCAGGAACATGGTCCATGAGACGGCCGAGGCATATCCCATTTCATAAAAATTGAATGCTTTTTTATAAGCGAAAATAGAGAAAACCGTCGTACTATTAGCAGGACCTCCTTGAGTGATAGCGTAAATCATGCCAAAACCTTTAATGGAGCCTATGAAGCCGGTAATCATCAGAAAAAAGGTGGTAGGACTAACCAAAGGAAATATAATTAGTCTCAGTAACTGCCCGAACGTTGCTCCGTCCATCTTGGCAGCTTCTAACTGCTCCGAAGACATTTCCTGCAGCGCGGCCAAATATATAATCATGTTGTACCCGATGCCGCCTGCTGTCATCATGACCAGCACAGCATACATCGATGTATCTGGAGAAGCGAACCACAGGGGAGGATCACTTACACCAACAGAACGCAGGAATGCGTTAATCGGACCGTTGGTGGGCTGAAACAGCACCATCCAGACAAAAGCAATTGCGATGCCGCTAGTGAAATACGGGGCAAAAAAGAACGCCCGCAGCGTCTTCTGAAAATAGGTTCGATTGTTGAGCATGACCGCAATCAAAAATCCGAGCATAATAGAAATCGGTACGGGGATCAGCACCAGCAAGGTGTTTTTGACCGATACAGCAAACAAATCGTCTTTCACCATCATCCTGAAATTATCCAATCCGATAAAACGCGGGCTTTGCCCGCTAGCGAATACCCAATCCGTAAACATCAAATAAAAGGAGAACAGGGCCGGAACGAGCATAAATATCATCATTCCGATCAGATTGGGAGCAATGAATACATAACCAATCATCCTCTGCCGCTTCATCCAGCTCACGATTAGTCACCGCCTTTCTCTCTGTATTATTTTTAGTTCCAAGCAACATGCAGCTTGCGACCAAGGGGTAGCGGCGCCAAAGCCCCGCCTCCACCTGGCCTAGCAGTGTTACTTAGATGACTCTTGCAAATTCTTGTTATGCACCCTCGCTAACTCCTTCGCGCCTTCCTCAGGAGACAGCTTTTGGGAAAATACATTGTCGTAGATTGACTGCTGTTCACTTGACGTTTTCCGATCCAGACGACTCAGGCCTAGCGGAAGATCCCCGAACATGACCCGCTTAATCGATTCTAGGTCATACGTGTCCTCTACACCCTTAAACATAAGGGCGACAGCCTCATCGACTGGAAAGTCCTTGGATGAAGGAACTCTTCCGCCTGCCGCCATCGGCAGCATTCCGCCGTCTGCATACCACTTGATAAACTTCCAGGTGGCTTCCGGATGCTTAGTTCGGGGATTTATGGAAATCACGTCTCCCAAACCGCCGGCGTTAATATAATCGCTCTGATCCTTGTTAATCTTGGGAGCAGGTGCCGCCGCCGCCTTGAACGTACGCGGAAATTCTTTTACATTATTAGTTGTGCGGAAAATCTGGTTCGTGGAGAATAACATCGCGGTTTCTCCCTTCACAAACATTTGATCCAAAGCAGGCTTTGAGGTGATCTGCTCCGTATGAGGCATCAAGCTTTTATCTGTGAACATCATGTCCGAATAAACCTGAAGCGCTTTGACCGTCAACGGATTGTCGAAAGCTGAAGTACCGTCCGGATTCGTTAGCTGCAGGCTTTGCTTCTGCATGGAACCGTTGATTGGTACATTGAAATAATAATCGCTTTGCGCTAATCCCCAAACGTTGTCACCCTTCAGCTTGGCGGCATAATCCTTTAACTCATCCAGTCCCCATTCTGTCGGAACCGGCAATCCCTTGGCGTCGAGCATATCCTTGTTTAACCAGACAAAGGACAAGCCCTTCTGGGTAGGTACACCATAATACTTGTCGTCAATCTTCCACAAAGCGGCGCCTTCGCCCATTTTTTCTTCCACGTTGTAGTCGGAGAAAGCGCTCAAATCAAGCGCGTTTCCTGCTTTGATCCGCTTCTCGTAAAGACTGATATCATAGCTAATGTACATATCTACAGGCTGGCTGGATATGAGCGCTGTATCCAGCTTCAGATTGCCAGCATCATCATTGACGAACCGTACGTATTCCAGCTGAATATCTGAATTTTCTTTATTCCAGTTGTCGACAACCTCTTGCGGGCCATTCTCTGCCGGCACGGCTCCCCACAGAGTCAGCTTGATTGGGTCTGCGCTTGCCGCCTTGCCGGGCTCTGCGTTAGAAGATGCTTCCGGTGATTTCGCTCCTCCATTACCATTATTGTTTCCGCCACAGCCAGCAAGCATCAGAGACACCGCCACTATTGAAATCAAGCCTGCAACCAATCTCTTTCTGTTTCTCATCTTTCTTGTAACCTCCCTAATCGGATGTTTAATACATCCCAACTATATCAACTCGCTCTTGGGTCTATAAGAGACGAAACTTGCGGATTGGCTGTATAAAACTTATATATTGTTCTCTTTCCTAAAGGAGCTGGGTGTTTGTCCAACCAAGCGCTTGAACACTTTGATGAAGTACGCATCGTCAGCGAAGCCCGTCTGACTCGCGATCTCTTCTACACTGAGCTTGGAATGCACCAGCAGACGTTTGGATTGTTCAATACGAATGTTTCGCAAATAGGCGATTGGCGTCAATCCCGTTTTTTTGCCGAATACGGTGCTCAAATAGTCTACATTGATTGCTACCAGACTAGCCAAATCCGTAACTTTAATGTTTTCCCTGTAATGCTCCAGCATATATTGAATCACCCGGTTCACCTCTGGATGGTCTGTATAGCTTATATGCTCCTCTTGCTTCTGCCTAATAAGCTCCCGTATTGCTTGCTGCATAAGCGCAAGCAGCGATTCATGGCTTACGGCAGAGTAGATGTCTGTCCGATCCTCCGATTTCCGTCCTGCCAGCATCGTCACAACATGAAGCAGATGGGCTGCTCGTTTTTTCACTTCCACATGAGAAAATGACGAGTCTTTCATACACGACCAGATCAGCGTTGCTGCCTCCGTGCATTTTGGTTCATTCCTCTCTTCAAAGCAGCGAATCAACTCAGCCTCCAGCTCCTCGATTGGCACCTTCACGTGTTTCTCCCCTATCGGATCAGTATCACGACCGTACCAATCGCCGTTTAATTGATTCAGCGCATGCAGCCAATCATCGGACAAACGGGACAAGTTGCTAATAGGCGTTGTTTCAATCATCCGCTGGGACAGGATCTGGCTGACCGATTCTGACTTATTCTGAAATCTCCAGCAAAAGAAAGTTGTCTGACCCGCATCATGGAAGGTTTGGACCAGCAGATATTTTTCCGGCCGGATTCCAACTTGATCCATGCGAGCAGGTGCGGCACCGTTTAGAGTGACTACAATCTCTAATCTCAGACTGCTGAATTTCTTCACCGTCAAGACAAGCTCCGCTGCATCTGCCTGAGCCGATACTCCTGTTCCCAAAATAACCGCCCACGTGCGGTGATAATAAGGTAAAAGCGCCTCTCCGACCCCTTTAAGCTCTGCAAGCAAATCCTCCTTGATTCGTGCCAAACTTTCCAGCAAAACATCATCATTTAAGGATAGTTTCAGCAAATAGTTGGAAGCTCCGTATTGAAGCGCATCCCGAGCATAATCGAACTGGTTCATAGCCGTCAGCATAATAAAGCGGCTGCGTATACCGGCTTTCCGTGTTTCCTTCAGCAATTCGATCCCGTCCATTCCAGGTATAACTATATCGGCGATGACGACATCCGGCTTCAAATCCACAATAGCCGAAAGCGCCTCATTGCCGTTGCCCGCTTCGCCGACAACACAAAAACCATGGCTTTCCCAGTCCAAAATTTCTCTAATGGCTTCACGAACAAACACTTCATCTTCCACCAATAAAATCGTCCACATGTCCGTCATCTCCTTTCTGTGAATAAGGCGCTGCAATCAATAATGGCATACGTATTCGAACGAGGGTTCCTTCCGCGCCCGATATAAGTTCAATCACACCCTCACGCTTAAAGAGCAGCTCCAGCCTTTCTCTTAAATTGCTTAGTCCAATCCCGTGTCCGCTGCGTCTCCCCTTATTGCGGGCTGCCTCTTCCATGCCAATTCCGTTATCTTCCACTTCCAGAACAAGCTCGCTCCCCTCCGCTCGCGCCCTGACCCATATGGTGCCACGACCTTCAGACATATTAAAGCCGTGGGCGATAGAGTTTTCTGTCAGAGGCTGCAAACTAAATTTGGGAACAAGCGCATACTGTACCGATTCCTCTGTTTCATATTCGATTGTAAATTGTTCTCTAAATCGAAACGCCTGTATGGATTCATAGGATCGCAGCAAAGTGATCTCTTCTTTAAGTGGAATCAGCTCAATATCGGAATTCAGACTAGCCTCCAATATTAAGCCTAAAGAAGTACAAATACCCGCAATGGCGTCCTGTTTCTCTTTTCTTGCAATCCATTTGACAGTGTTCAACGTATTCAAGAGAAAATGCGGGTTCATTTGGTAGAGCAGCATTTGAAAACGGACTACCTGCTTTTGCCGCTCCTCCTGTTTCAGCTTAGCAATTAGCAGAACAACATCATCAATCATTCGGTTAAAGCTATCGCTTAGCGAACGAATTTCATCTGTTGCACCTTGGTTGATCGATATTTTAACATTCAGCTTCTTGTCCGACGCCTCTTCCATGCTTCGTTTCAAAACATACAACGGCTTCGTTATTCGAGACGCCAAAAAGAAGGTTACCGTGATGAAAACGATTACCAGAATAATGAGAAACATATAGATCATCAGTCTTAATTGCTTCACTTCACGCTGAAGCTCACTTAAGGGCATTTGACTAACGACATACCAATCCAGCTCCTCCACATAACTGTAATTGACTAGTGACAAAGCGCGTTCATCTTTGTAATGTCCATTTTTTGCATGTGAAGAAATGATCCTTTTCATGCTGTCGACACCGAAAGCAGATTCCTTATTTTGCAAAATGATTTCTTCTTGCCCGGTAAAAATCGTTAGATCCTGATTGACCGGATTATCTTTTAGCGTATTGTTGAACCATTCCTGAATGTTGATGCTGATACGTGCTAATCCATAATTTCCCCGCAGCTCGTCGTCCAGCATCGTATACAGACTTAGCAGCTTACTTCCTTGACTTCCTCTTACATCATTCCAGTCGTTCGCTACCCATCGGTAAGGACGCAAGCCGATTTGCAGCTTATTTTGCCACTCCTGCAATTCTTTCCGTTCGTTTGTCAACTGGTCATTGGGAGCATAGGAGGTGTATACATTGCCATTACGGTCGATAAAACGAAAATACAGCTCCGTCTGATGGAAAAAAAAGCTGTTGTTGATTCCGAACATTTTGCTTTCTATTATTTTCTTTCGTACAAAAGGATCATATCTATCAGGGGCGTGCATAATCTGGATCAGACTTTCATCCTGGCTCAGCATGGTATTCGCTTTATATGAAAATGCCATCATATCCGTTAAGGATATATAAACCTGCTGCATACGCTCAGACATGCGGTCGATCATATCATTCTGCCGAATCGTTTCGAAATGCTGGAAAAGATAATAAATTGCGATGCACAAAGGAAGCATCAGTAGTGTGATATACGCGATAAACAGTCTATATTTCAACGTATTTGGGAGCCATTTTCTCCTATATTGCATCATTTGTGTATCATTCACTCCTCATATCGTTTTTGAGCCTATCAAGCGCACCTTTCATTTTATCACACTCAAAAACTGAACCAGCAGATTAAAAACTTGTATTTTTATATAACAATTCTTAGAAATTGAGCACTAAAGAGCTTCATCTCGTCTAACAGGCTTATCCAGCTTGGGTTCTCCTAGACTTGATTTAATTGCTGATGAAGGTAACTCAATGATGACGTTTAGCAATGGATTCAGACAGTGTGCTCCCTCATTCGATACAGCTTTCTCAGTTCAATCCTTCCACACGCGCTGACGCTGTGGTTCGCTCATTGGGCATTCCAACATATAAAAAAAATCACGCCCAATGGACGTGATTTTTTTATTGGTGCAGTCTAAAGGTGAGTCAGCACTAGCCTCATCACATTAAAATACTTACATTTTCATCCGGATAGTTCTGTAAATTACATTAACTTATCCTTTCACAATTTTGAAAGAAATCCTAAGAACTTATTTTCATAATAAGAATGGAAGCATTTGAATTGATTTGAGATCCCCCGGCATTGGTTTGTAAAGTAACGCTAGAGGCGCTGGAATGATTTCTTAAAGTTAGTACATCACTAGCGGCAGCAGTAATAATAATCATGCCTGGGTTAGATTGAGTACCAACACCCGAACCATATACACTTCCGCCAACAGGGGCACCATTCTGATACAAGGTAAATTGATTACTTTCTACTGCAGTTACAATATAATAAACGGCATAGTCTCCAGCGTTATTTATCATAATTTGTGATGTATTCGGTGTATGGGTGATGTTATTTAGATTACCATTGCTATCGAAAATAATATCCGTTTCAACCGCCACTGACTGGCTACCTGTATTGAATACATAACCATAAGCTGACAACCCTTCACCTGTCGCTCCTGTTGACCCCTCACCTGTCGCTCCTGTTGTTCCCGTTACTCCTGTTGTACCCGTTGCTCCTGTTGCTCCCGTTACTCCTGTCGCACCCGTTGCCCCTGTCTCACCTGTCGCTCCCGCTACTCCCGTTACTCCCGTTGCACCCGCTTCTCCTGTTGCTCCTGTTGACCCCGTTGCTCCTGTCTCACCTGTTGCTCCTGTTGCACCCGTTACTCCTGTCGCTCCTGTAGACCCCTCACCTGTCGCTCCTGTTGCTCCTGTTGGCCCCGTTGCCCCTGTCTCACCTGTTGATCCTGTTTCACCTGTCGCTCCACCTGGATTTCCTGTTGGACCTGTTGCTCCTGTAACCCCAGTTGCCCCTATTGATCCTGTCACACCTGGATCACCTGTTGCTCCTGTTACTCCTGTCGCTCCTATGACTCCTGTTGCTCCTGTTTCACCTGTCGCTCCTATGACTCCCGTTGCTCCTGTTGACCCTGTTGATCCTGTTTCACCTGTCGCCCCACCTGGATTTCCTGTTGGACCTGTTGCTCCTGTAACCCCAGTTGCCCCTATTGATCCTGTCACACCAGGATCACCTGTTGCTCCTGTTGTTCCAATTGGACCTATCATTCCTGTCGCTCCGGTTGCTCCTGTAACCCCAATTGCTCCTGTTGCTTCTGTTGCTCCTGTAACTCCGATTGCTCCTGTTGCTCCTGTCGCCCCTGTGACTCCTGTTGCTCCCGTTGCTCCCGTTGTTCCGGTTGCTCCTTTAACACTCGCTGCTCTTCGCCTTGCTTTGACATTTACTATAACTTCCTGTCTAATACCGCACTTACAATACCTTTTCTTACACTTTTGGCATCGTTTTTTTCTAAATTGAAAATGCCTGTGATTGTAACGAGCAAAACGTTTTTTACTGTTATCTTCTTCAGTGCTCTCATCTCCTTAGCTGCACCATATGAATCAAAATAGTGTCAGAACGCCATTATACAAAGCCTTCCTAAACAGCGATAACCAAGGCAATATCATATTAGACTAAACTTTGATCCCATCCCTGAGTACGACCGTTTTCCCTCCAGAACTGGTTTCACATCTACACTATTTATTAATAAGGACGAGTCAGCGCCGCTGGCTTGTCTCGCCCATTTGAGAATAAAAAGTTTGATTAACTTATCGATGTTTTGAATCTTCACTGACTAAGCCACGCCAAATAAACAAGTAAATTGGGCTGGTGTTATTTTAAGCAGCTTCGGATTGCTTGAGCCATGTGCTGTTACACTCCGCACACTTTAAAAACAACTCACCCGGTAAGCTCCGTTTTTAATTTAAATAATCACATCTCTCATTGAGCAATTGCTTACTCTGTCATTTAACATAAGGCACTGTATATCGTATGAAGGACATTCGTATAGGGCATGGGCCAATGTTCTAAAATGAATTTTATTACATGATGGTTTGTTCCTTGGAGATCTTTTGACTCCCCCTCGGACTGCATCCCGGAGATCGTCCCCCTGGCATTCTATACAAAAAAACGCCACCACGCTTAGACACTCCTTCAAAACAGTTTGGTCATCAATTGCTTATTGCCTTCTTCTAACCCTCCTTCTGAAATAAGTCAATCCTCTCGCCAATTCGACTCGATTAGCCTTTAATCGACAAAAGTATACCAAACTACGATAAACAAGAAACAAACAGACTCATCCATAAATTTCTTGTTATTGACATGCGAATGGTTTCAATGATATATTGTGCATGCACAACATACACAATCCGCAAAGGAGTTGATTATATGCTTGCTTTAGAAATAAAAAATTTAAATAAAAAATATGAGCATTTTCATTTAAAAGACGTATCTTTTCAACTGGAAAAGGGTTATATTATGGGATTTATCGGAGCCAACGGCGCAGGAAAAACAACGACAATAAAAGCCATTTTGAATTTGATTCATAAGGATAGCGGCGAGATTAGTATTTTGGGCAAGGAGATGACCAAACACGAGCTCGAATTAAAACAAGAAATTGGCTCTGCCTTTGGTGACATCAATTTCTATACTCGAAACAAAGTCAAAACATTAACTAATGTAATCAAAAAGTTCTATCATAATTGGAATGATGAAGCCTATTACAATTATCTCAAGAGATTCAATTTGAATGAAAACAAAAAAATAGCTGAATTATCAACCGGGATGAAAGTGAAATACAGCTTAGCCATCGCTTTATCACACGGTGCAAAGCTGCTTATTCTTGATGAACCAACAAGCGGACTTGATCCGGTGGCAAGGGACAATTTATTGGATATTTTTCAGGAACTAGTGGAAGATGGTGAAATCAGCATCCTGTTTTCCACTCATATCACAACTGATTTGGAAAAATGTGCCGATTATATTACTTTTATCGATAACGGACATATTATCAACAGCTCTGAGAAAGAAGAATTTATTGATACCTACCGCTTGGTGAACGGGAAAGAAGAGCAATTGGATTTGATAAAAGACCAGTTAATTGCCTACAAAAAGAATTCATTCGGCTTTACAGCCTTGATCCATACTAAAGACTTTGATCCCTCTTGGAATATTAAATCAACTTTGCCTAGTCTTGAGGAGATTATGATCTATTTCGCGAAAAAGGAGATTGTGCATGTATAATTTACTAATGAAAGAATTAAAGCTAGGCGTAAGCCCATTCTTTTATATCATGCCTTTTTTGACGGGTGCTTTAATGCTAATTCCCTCATGGTTATATTTCCTTGTCATCCTCTACTTCTGTTTCCTCACGATACCGAATATGTTTGCAGGGTATAAATCTCAGAATGATTTGATATTTACAAACATGCTGCCTGTAACCAAAAAAGACATTGTAAAAGCAAAGGTATACGTTATTGTTATCCTGGAATTAATGCACATCATTGTTGCCATGATTTATGGTTTGATTACTATTCGCTTATATCCAAATCTGACCTATTTTTTCTTCAAACCATCCTTTGGTTTTTGGGGACTATGCTTCGTTATGATTGCAATCTTCAACATTATCCTTATATCGATGTATTATAAAACAGCCTATAAATACGGCGCAGCAACGATTGTGTCCATTACAGCTGCGATACTGTTTGCAGGAGGCGCAGAATGGCTCGGAATACAGAATTCATTTGTGTATGATCTTTTCAAAGGAAATGGTACTGATCATTTGGGAATTCATCTATCCATCTTGTTCTCGGGCATCGTCATATTTGCGATATTTACGATAATCGCTTATCATATTGCAATCAAACGTTTTCAGAAAGTGGAAATTTAATGAACATAGCTATTTCGAACTCATCTGATAAACCGATCTATCAGCAGCTTTTTGAACAAATTAGCGCACAAATTCTAAAAGGTGAACTAGAAAATGGTTACAGCTTACCTCCCATACGACAAGCCGCCACAGAGCTTCGTGTTAGTATCATTACCGTAAAAAAAGCGTGGGAAGAGCTTGAACGGCTTGGCTTGATTTATACCGTAACCGGCAAAGGCTGTTTTGTAGCCGAGCTCTCCCCTGATGAGATGCTGCAAAAACGCAACGAAATGATTATGAAGCAAATGGTTCTAGACACTTCCTATTACAAAACCTTCGGCCTTACTTTAGAGGAAGTTTTCGAGCTTTTGAAGGAAATTTATTGAATAGGTTTAAAACAAATCAACCACGTCCTATGGGCGTGGTTAATTTGTTTTATTGGTGAATTCCACTATCCTTACCCAAATAGATTGGACAGCTCATCTGCATATAATAGCACTACTGCAGCAGCTATTAAAAGATTCAATATGGCAGGGAATATTTTTCCGATTTGATGTTTGACTCTGAAATGCGTGAGGCACGCCAATAGCATCATGACGCCCACCAATAATGCGGTCCATGCCGCAATCCCCGCATACCAATAGCCGACAATGAGTCCTATGCAGGCAACAATTTGAACGTAGCCCGTAATGACGCGAAACCATTGAGGAAGTTTAATCGAATCAAACAGTTCAACCTGATGTTTTGCTCCAACAATCTTGCTTCCTCCAAAAAAAGCCATAGAAAAAAGCAGCCAACTTTGAAGAACAATGGCTAGTATATGCATTTAAAATACTCATCCTTTCTATTTTTTAATCAGACACCATTTGGTGTCCTATTTCATAATAGTACACCCACATATGTCTTGTAAAGCATTTATTACGATGTAATTTATGAAAATTTTATCCATTTAACGGTTTGGATTCTTAATACTCCGCATGCCAGCTCATCATAAAACATGACGCTTTTATTTTGGCAATATTTTAATGGTGCATCTCCTCATAAGCTATCCACCTAATGAACAGAAAACCACGTCCGATGGACGTGGTTAATTTGTTTAGTATGGTGGAGCCTAATGGGCAGTAACCCCCCTGACCTTATCGCTTTACAGGAACTAATTAAATCAGTGAACTTTTTTCATACTCATTTCCTTTCATCATTTACGGAATCACTTGTCTTAAGTCTAATGGCCATCAATACATCTTCCCAATAAAGCTTCATTTGTTCACGCGTATTCGGATGATCCAGATTTTCTTGATGGAAACTGATCGTTGTTTTGTCAGGTTTATCGGATAGCACCCGGATTTGCAGCGTCGATGGTTTCTCCCATTCGTTCTTCTCCCACTTTAAGCGAAGCTGCTGAAACGGTTTTACAACCCTAAATTCGCCAGAAATACCTTCAGGAGTCGTAAAAGTCTCTCCCTTGTGCAAATTTAAGAAAGATAGGCTGCCGAGCCATAATTTCAGCCCTTCGGTAGAGGTGAGAAACGCCCAAGCCTCTTCTTGCGAAATCGGAAACGTTCTCCGAACACCAACTTGATAACCCACCGATGCCGTTTGACCAACTATTTTGCCTGATTCGGAATATTGTTTATTACTCAATGCAACACCTCCCAAATGGTTGTTGGTACTCACTAACTAATGCTTAAAAACTACGGAGTCAGAGCTCTAACAAACAATTCAATGCTCGATTGCATAAAATTTTGCTGGGTCACCTTAGTGATGGATGACGCACCAAATAGCTGTGTTATGAAAGCTCCATAATTCATCCACATGAAGGTAATGGCCTGTGTTTCCGCATCGGTTGCAATCAGTTTGTTCTTTTCCTGCATGTCTGCAAAATAATTCGTCAATAGCTCCAATAGTTTCCGCGGATGCTTCTGCGCTTTCTCACGAATCTCGGCCAGCTCGTTGTCACTCAAGACAATGAGAAACAGTTTACGGTTTCGATCCATGATCTCATGATACATTTGGCTTATCATGAGCAAGTCCGCTCTCAAATCCCAAATTACTTTTTCATGAAAAATCTTAGTCATTTCAATCGAATAATGATAATGATCGACTGCTTTGTCCAGTAGATTTTGCTTGCTTCCAAAATTGCGAAACAAGGTCATTTCGCTGACGCCTGCCGCTGCAGCTATCTCCTTCGTTGATACGCCTTTGTAGCCTTTCTCAGCCATTAAATCAATTGCTGCCAGCATCAGCTTGCTTTTATTGTCTGTGGTCATCCCGTTCTCCAAATCCTCATTTATTTTAGTAGATCTCAGACATTTAAAGTTAGTACTCACTAACATAATTTCTTTTAGAATATCGTTAACTTTCAGAAATGTCAACAGGCTCTTTGAATCTTGATTTAATCGCTGATGAAGCCAACTCGGCGAAAAGTTATTGCGATAAATTCAGACACCATTTTCCTCTAAGTGGCAATGCCATAGAAATTTCCGAACCACCAAAGAAATATGGATTGCTCGATAAACGCATTTTTGGATCTACTTACTCACTCCAATAACTGATATGCTAGCGAAAATAAATCAGTATTGAAGGAGGGGTTAAAAATGGATATGGTTCGTTACAAGATTAGAGAGGTGCTCGATAGCAACAAAATTGAAGCTTTCCTGAGCAAAGCGCGAATTGGTCATCTAGGCATGGTTGATGGTCAGCTGCCCTATGTTGTTCCGCTCAACTTTGTTTGGGCAAATGAGAAGCTTTATTTTCATGGTGCCGCAGGCGGGAGACGCAATCAGGTCATGAGTGTAAACCCTGAGGTTTGTTTTACGGTTTGTGAAGAATATGGAACCATTACTGATCCAGTACCGGCTAAGACAGACACAGCCTATATGAGTGTCATGATTTTCGGCAAGGCCGAGCTCATCGTGGATCTGGATGAAGCTACATACATGTTGCAGGAAATGCTCCACAAATATGTGCCTGGTTATTATAACCGCCCATTGTCCAAACAGCATGTAGATAAATACAGGTCTGCTGTTTTCAATACATCTGTTCAGGTGTACCGAATTGATCCCCATAAAATAACAGCAAAAGAAAATCCGATTGAGGCAGAAAAAATGTACAAGTAAAAAAGTCTAATGGATGACTATACAGAAAAAACATTGCGCATAGTCTGTGCGTTTCCAGAAAGAAGGCTGAACAGACATGGTCCATTTCGTTGAACAAAATCTTAGATCCGTAAGGGATCAGATGGAATTGGCTTGCCAGCACTCAGGACGCAAGAAAGATGAAGTGAAGCTTTTGTTAGCGACAAAAACGGTTCAGCTTGAAAAGTTGCGAATTGCCATACAAGCGGGTGAAGTATTATTTGGCGAAAATAAAGCTCAAGAACTTCGCGAGAAATTCCCGCTTATGCAGCAGTACAACCAAGTAGAATGGCATTTTATCGGACATCTGCAAACGAATAAAGTGAAGGACGTTGTTAAATATGTCACACTCATTCATTCTGTGGATCGTTTGAAGCTCGGAAAAGCCTTGCATCAGCAGCTCCTCAAAGAACACAAAACTTTGGATATCTTGGTACAAGTCAATACATCATTTGAAGAAAGCAAATTCGGTGTTTTACCGGAATCTGCACTGGAGTTGGTTCAACAATTGTCTCATTTTGAAACATTAAATGTTAAAGGCTTGATGACTATAGGAAAACTGAATGCTACAAATGACGAGACTCGACATTGCTTCCGCTTATTAAAACAAATTCAATCACAGATTATAGAGAAGGAGCTGCCTAGGGTACCAATGGATATTCTCTCGATGGGCATGTCTGGGGATTTTAAGGTTGCTATTGAAGAAGGGGCAACCATTATAAGAGTAGGGACAAGCGTATTTGGCAAGCGATATTTACCGGATGAGTATTACTGGGATGAAACCGCACAACAGAATGATTAGGAGAGAGAATATGGATACAATATCATCTTCACTGCACAGCCGTGATTTTATATCTCCTACCATAGCTGCTTTAATATCTGTCATTGTCAACTATGGCGGGACCTTTGTTCTCGTATTTCAAGCAGCCAAAGCAGCTGGTCTGAGCGCTGAAATGACTGCTTCATGGGTAATGTCGATCTCCGTTGGTGTGGGGATTACTGGCATTTGGCTAAGTTATCGATACCGTGAACCGATTATTACGGCTTGGTCCACACCAGGTGCAGCTTTTCTCGTTTCGGCATTAGCAGTAACCCCATATTCTGAAGTGATTGGCGCTTACATCATCTCTGCTTTAGGGTTTATTGCTTTGGGATTATCGGGAATGTTCGAGCGTTTCGTACGGCTTATTCCCTCAGGCATTGCTTCTGGTTTGCTGGCTGGCATTCTATTGAAGTTTGGTATTTCAGCCTTCGGTGGAGCGGAATTTGACCCATTACTTGTCGTTGTCCTATTTGCTGCTTATGTAATATTAAAAAGGTTTACATCCCGTTACGCTATCATCGGTATTTTAATAATTGGACTTATCTACTTGATTAGTGTGAAAAATGTTGATTTCAGCAATATCAAATGGGCAATCGCAACACCTATATTTGTTGTTCCCGAGCTTTCATTTGATACTTTACTCAGCGTAGCATTACCTCTATTTGTTATTACTTTGACGGGGCAATATATGCCTGGAATGCTAGTATTGCGAAATGATGGATTTAAAACGAGTGCGAATCCGATTTTGACAGTAACCGGTTTAGGCTCACTCCTTGCAGCACCATTCGGGTCGCATGCTTTTAATGTAGCAGCTATTACTGCAGCGATTTGTACAGGTAAAGACTCGCATGAAGATTCAAATAAACGTTATATAGCAGGAATTGCTTGTGGTATTTTTTACATTATCGTCGGCCTATTTGGTGTGACGCTAGCTGCTTTGTTTCTGATTCTTCCTGCCACCTTCATCGCGACGTTAGCCGGATTGGCCTTGCTTGGAACAATTGGCAGCAGCCTTGCAGGCGCTTTAATTGATCCCAAGGGACGTGAGACAGCTCTGATTACTTTTTTAGCAACGGCTGCAAATGTTACATTACTTGGTGTTGGCGGTGCATTTTGGGGTCTCGTTGCAGGTTTGGCTGCGCATGTTTTGATACATGGACATTTCCGCCAAAAATCATCCAGAATGAGTAGAATAAAACAAGCTCAGCAGAAATAGTAGGAAACATGATCATAAATACAGAGACAGATCGACTCACCCAAGAGACGGAGATGTTCGAATTATAGCAGCATCTCCGCAAGACGATAAATCCCTTTTGTTATTGCTGACTCATCTACTTTAGCAAAACCAAGCACCCACCCTTTTCGATTACTTTCCAAACAATAATGGCTCAGCGGATAAACGCGTACTCCCTTTTCTAACGCTTGGTTCGTAAAGGCTTGTTCGTTAAACGAGTCTTCCGCTTCTAAAAACATGTGTAATCCCGTTTCTACGCCGCTTAGCTTGAAACGTTCTCCTAAGCCAGATGAGCTAATGGCTTTCGACATCGCTTCATGTCTGCGCCGATATACGTTTCTGACCCTTCTCATGTGACGCATGAAATACCCATGTTCAATAAAGTGTGTAAGCGTTAATTGCTCCATAATCGGAAGGTGACGATAGGTTAGCTCTTGGACTTGTGCTAGCTGGCGAATGGCTTTTTGGGGGCCAATGATTGCGGATATTCGTATACCAGGAGCAATCATTTTTGAAAAACTCATCATATACAATGTGTTCTGAGATTGCTGGCTAAACAACGTAGGCAACGGGTCGCCACGATACCGAAATTCGCTGTCATAGTCGTCTTCTACAATCCAAAATTGCTGCTGAGCAG
Source organism: Paenibacillus sp. 01T431 (assembly GCF_056398625.1). Lineage (NCBI taxonomy): Bacteria > Bacillati > Bacillota > Bacilli > Caryophanales > Paenibacillaceae > Paenibacillus > Paenibacillus sp. 01T431. The sequence goes on along the minus strand of NZ_JBFTPT010000009.1, from coordinate 238,388 downwards.
CCATATGTAGCAATTGTTGCCTGCGGGGCTCCGACATGATCACCCCAACTGCACACTGATGTGAAGGCGTAACATAAACAAGCTTTGATTGTGGATGAATGTGATCTACCTGTAATCCGTAATCATCAACAGGGACAGGAACAACATTCATCCGCCGATATTTCATGGCCATCCATGCGGCGGGGAACCCGGGATCTTCTACGGAAACCGTTTCTCCTTCATTTAAAAGTGCTTGAGCGATCAAATCAAGGCTATGTTGTGCGCCCGAAGTTAAAATAATTTGATCGATATGAACGTGAACACCTCGCTCGAGTGACAGATAACGCCCAATCTGTTCGCGTAGTGGAACGAAACCATAAGCGTTGCCATATGTCCAACTGTCCAGGTCCGTTTCTTTCGAGGCTTGCAAAAATGAGTGTCTCCAATTTTTCTGAAAATGTTGATCCAAATAAGGCTCATGCGGGCTGAAATCGATCTCAACATTTTGATATTCTTTGCCTCTAAACCAGCTCTGCAAATGACTGACTGCTTCGTTTAATAAAGGTAACTCAGGGGTGTTAGGCCCTTGGGGTTTCACATCCTCTGTAAAACTTGTTCTGCTGGTCCAGTCACTCACGCTTGTTCCGCCGCGCCTTGAAGTAACCGTGTAGCCGCGACTAAATAATTCCTCATAAACAATCTGTATCGTTGAACGAGAGACACCCACTAATAGTGCGAGTTCACGAGAAGGCAGCAGCAACTCGCCTGGCAGCCATTTGCCGGTTGTGATGTTATGGATTGCTTGATCAAGCAGTTGTTGCCATATTGGACGCTTGTCCTCACGGTTAATTTTCAGCATCCTGTTCACCTCTAGTTGTATTCGGATCAATTTATGGATTGCTTTAATTTCTTCTAATAACCATTTAGCAACATTCCATTACTTAAAATACTATCATGCTTCTAGTTGCCCCAGCAATGTAGTAATAAAAAATCCGCTAAGTCAGGAACAGCTGACTTAGCGGACAAGTACGCTCTATTTTAAACACTGTTTTCCCTGCTTATACATTAAATACACAAAAATGGAGTACCCTCTCTCTGCTTTATCTTATGTAAACTAAAACTTACCCTGATATCAAACCGATTCCATCCGACAATACTGCATTCAAATTTCTGCCCGCAATAAATAATTTGAGGTAGTTGAATTCTTGCCTCGGTTTCTACGATGACTACACAATGATGAAAATCTAGCTATAGAATTTAGATATGAAGCCTTTTGGAGTTTATTCCGAAAGGCTTTATTCATTATTTTCTAATGGAATATCATACACACAAAGATCAAAATAAAAAACGGCATCTCTGCCGTTTCTGTAGTGAAACTATCTAGGTATTCCGTTTCATCCCTAATCACATATTGTTTCCTACCAAACTTTTATCTTCGAAAGCCGTCGAGAGAACAATTAAGGTCGTTGAAAACCCGAATGGGCTGCACCTATCAAGAAAGTTGGTCATTGATTCTGTTGTTTCGGATAACACCTTCATATGTCAAGATTCCACATATCCGGTTTTTGCTGAATAGACCGCCTTGCTTCATCACCGTCCGTAAAACTGCTAACCTGCCAGCCTTCCTGTTTTAAGTAATAAGCAAGAATTTGATTCAAGTTCATATCATCCTCAACAAGATAAATCGTGTACATAGCGTGATCTCCTTCATGTTTCTGTGCTTAGTCTAACAAATGATTATCGCCAAATCACCAAAAAATTATGGGAAATTGTATGAAAAAAATATATAAATAGAAAACGATTGTCACAAATAAATAAACCACTTCAGCAGAAGTGGTTTGAATTTATGGTTTAATGGAGACTAGCGGGATCAAGCCGTTGACCTCTTGAAATATGCCCTAGCCCGAACATCACACAGAGAAAACTAAACGCCAAACTGCTTTAAATGATGATCCAAGTGCTTATAGATACCGATGCCCCACTGCTCGGGGGTAAGCTTGCCGAAAAAGGGGTGGGGATGAGTCGTGCACCTCTCCGGTCCATTGCGCTGAAATAAGTCGGTTTTTTGTTTCAATAATTCTCTTTCTTTCTCGAATTCTCTTTCATCTGTAAATTTAATGGTCGGGATCGTTGACATATTGTGGGGCAATGTTTTGTCATTATACATTATTGGTTTCACGAAGCCTCCAATCACGACCCCAAGCCATCCTCTCTTTGGAAAAGAAACGCCCGAGGCAATGTCCTGGAATGCGGAGCAGTGAGCCAGCATTTGAGCAGCATTCATCTGCCCCCAATGTGGTTCTGAATGACCCTCTAACTTATCGATACGTGCTAAAATCTCGTTCGTATGGTTTCGATCAAAAATACTTTTCATTCATTGCCGTCCCTTCTCCTTAAATGAGCAGTTCATAGAAACCATATTGTTCAGAAATAATCCATATGAGAATCGGACAAGCGAATCATCCGGCTTTCCAGTCGAGTTTGTCATGATTGCAGGTTACCATATTGATAACCTTCTGTCGATCATCCACCTTCCACTACTACCGAGCGGTCGAAATTATAGGGGGATTATACACCCCGTAACTCAAGCAGATCACTTTTATCCTACAAAAAAAGACTTCTGCATAGCAGAAGTCTCATTTCGGATTAACAATATTTATGAGAATGTAAGAGGTCATCGGTTCTAGCGCAGTGTCTTAATCCAAAAAGTATTCGTTCGACTTTTTTTATTTTTCGCGAATCCAAACCGTCATTTCGCCTGGCTTCCGATTACCCCAAAATGCGTATGGCACAGCCAAGATTGGGACGCTCTTCTTCTTTCGCATGACCGGCCTGTACAGGTCATCTTCCCAACAAAAATCTGAACGCAGCCCTTCTCCGGTTAACACGACAATACCGCCTAGAACATCTTCCTTATACACTGCCGTTAATTCAGAATCTTCGGGAAAGCAGATATCCGTAAGATCCGGGCCGTTGTCCACTTCCTCCATACAATAAACGAGCGGACCGTATTGCAAAGCGATTTTGCCAGCATTCTCGTGCACTTTGGGGTTCGACTCAATGCGCTCGACGATCATCGGGAAATACAGCTTGATCTCGTCGTTTTCCATCCACGTTCTGCTGATATGCGCATATCCGCTCTTGACGATCGTATCCAGCGCTTGCAAGTTCCCGTTTACCTTGATGTAAGGATCTCTACACCATGAAGGGATTCGGAAAGAAAGCGTGCAATCGGTCGGCTCATCCATTTGCAGTCGGATCTGGATATTTCCGTCCCATGGATAATGAGTTTCCGTATGCAATATCATCTTTCTTCCTTGAACATCGAATGTACTCTCATTGGAAGCGTAAAGATGCATAGCGATGTCTTTGCCTTTTTGCGTAAAGAAGTAAGTATCCAAAGACGTTAGCAGCCGCGCAATATTAGGCGGACAACAAGCGCAGCCGAACCATGGCACGCGCTCGGTTCTGACGTGCTGCATATCGTAACGGTATTGAGTTACAGCAGGATGAACCTCCAATGGGTTGACGTAAAAATAACGTTTGCCATCTAGCGACATCCCGCTCAGCACCCCGTTGAATAGAACCCGTTCCATCACATCCCCGTATCGGCTGTCAGTTTCAATCTGGAGCATTCTAAATGCCCACATGGCAAGTCCGATGGATGCGCATGTTTCGGTGTATGCCGTGTCGTTAGGCAGATCGTAATCAATCGTAAAGCGTTCGGCATGACCTTGCGAGCCAAGCCCTCCCGTTATATACATCCGCTTGGAAGTCACATGAACCCATAGTTTGCGAAGCGCATCGGTCAGCGTTGCGTCTCCATATGCAATCGCGAGATCCGCCATAGCCGAATACAAATACATGGCACGCACAGAATGTCCTTCTGCCGTTTCCTGCTCTCTTACGGGGGCGTGAGCCTGATGGTAATCCAGATCGAACCAGCGATCCTTGGAAGGTCCGCCGAACTCGGGCTCCTCCTTCAGGAAACTCGGCTGCTTTCCACGCTCCTCTACGAAGTATCGGCTCAAATGTAAATACCTTTGTTCTTTCGTTGCCTTGAACAGCTTTACGAGCGCGAGCTCAATCTCCTCATGCCCGCAGTACACCTGCATTTTATCCGAATCTGGACCCATAATCCGGTCAATATAATCGGCGTAACGGCACATCATATCCACAAAAGTCCGCTTGCCCGTGGACTCGTAATAAGCCACCGCGGCCTCGATCAGATGGCCCGCGCAATAAAGCTCATGCCCGAATGAAAAATCCTTCCAGCGCTGTTCCGGTGCAGCGACTGAAAAATAAGTGTTCAAATAGCCGTCTGACTGCTGGGCACGTCCCATCAGATCAACAACCGCATCGATGACGGTTTCGAGCTGCGGATTCGGAAAGTGCCGCAGGCTGTACGCAGCAGCTTCGATCCATTTGGCTACATCACTGTCCTGAAAGACCATTCCGTAGAAAGTTCCTGTCTGTTCTCCTGCCGAGATACGGAAGTTTTCTACGGCGTGACTCGGCTCCGCGCCTTCGATTTCATCGTTCAGCGCCTTCCATTGATAGGGAATCGTTTCCTGGATAGTTTGCCGAACCCTGGGCTGCCAAAATTGGTCATTAAGCCTAACATTCATATCGATAATTCTCCTTTCAATGGGACAAAGCGACAATGATCCGAACTAATTTTTCAATCCGGTCATCGTGATTCCCTCTACAAAATACTTTTGACCAATCAGGTAGAAAATGACTCCCGGAGCAAAGGATAAGCACGTGGCGGCCATCGTCATCGACCAATCTTGCTTTAATTGACCTCTGAAATTGGTGAGCCCCAACGCTATCGTGAATTTATCGCTCGAATTAATGTAAATCATCTGTTGGAGCAAATCATTCCACAAGCCGATGAAAATAAACAATGCGACGACGATCATGGCGGGCTTGATCGCTGGAATAATAATATTGAACAAGATGCGGAAGTATCCGGCTCCGTCAATCGTTGCCGCTTGGTCGAGTTCTCTCGGTATGGAGAGAATAAACTGTCTAATTAAAAAGATATTAAACGCGCCGCCTCCGCAAAAATATGGCAAAATCAATGGCAGATAGCTGTCATGGACCCCCAACCCCCGCGTCCATCCAATGTACAGCGGAATGAGCGTAACCATGGTAGGCAAAAGCATTGAACCGACACATAGGGTCCAGATCAACTGTTTCCCCCGAAACCGCAGCCTCGCAAAGGCATATCCGCACAAGGTGGCCGTAAACGTTCCCGCCAAACAGGAAGGAACGATGATTATCATCGTATTTCCTAGATATTTCCAAAATTTAAATACCTTCAGTGTATCTTCATAATTGGAAAACAACCAATTTCCCGGTAATAGTGACGGTGGATATTTGTAGATCTCGGGATTGGTCATCAGAGACGTACGAAAAATCCACCAGATCGGGAAGAGCACGATTAAAGCAAATAAAACAACGACTACAAACATAATCACGTTTATCGTTCGTTCACTGCGTTTCTTGCTCTTTAGTCTGACGTACGCTGCTTCACTCAATTGCCATCGCCTCCTTCAGAAAAGATCCACAGATTCGATGTCTTGAACAAAATACCAGTAAACGCGGCAAGGATGGCGAAAATTACAAAGGTCGTCGCACAAGCATAACCCAGCCTGTAATTGACGAAAGCCTGATCGTACATCAGATATGTCATGAACCTTGAAGAATTGCCCGGGCCGCCATTGGTCAGAGAAAGGGCCGGTGTTATGACTTGGAGATTGGCGATCAGGCTCATCAACAAGTTGTAAAAGATAATCGGCGTCATGCAAGGCAAGGTGATATGCCAGAAGCGTTTCCATCCGCTTGCGCCATCCATCTCAGCCGCTTCATGATAGACGCTCGGGACGTTCTGAAGCCCGGCCAAAAAAATAACGATCAAGTTCCCCGACAACCAGACCGCAATCAAGGAAAGCGAAGGAACTACCCATCTGGAATCCGCAATAAAGAGAATTTTGCTCAACCCGATTTCGGAGAGGAGATAGTTGAAGAAACCGAAATTCGCCTCGTAAAGCCAGGACCAACCTACGTATATAGCAGCAGCCGGCAAAACGAACGGCACATAAAATACGGCTCTGAAAAAACCTCTTGCCGGAATTTTACGGTTCAACAGCATCGCGATGAAAAACGAATAAATCATGCTTCCGGCTACGGATAATACGGCGAAGTAGACCGTCGCGATAATCGAATCTTTAATGTACGGATCGGTGGTAAACAGCTTGATATAATTATTGAGGCCAACAAATTCGGGGTTGGCTAACCCTGTCCAATTCGTCATGCTGATTCCGAGCACCCCCAGAAGAGGCAGGTAGGTCAGGAAGATCAGTCCGAGGAAAGCCGGAATCAAGCATATATAAGCAACTCTTGCCTCGCTTGAGTAAAAGCGAGAACGACGCTTCAGCGGTTTGTTAATCGGTTCCATATCTCGCTCCCCACCTCATGTTTGAAGGAAGACCGCCACTTGCAATATATTGGCGGTCATTCCTTTTATCCGTTATTTATTGCCTGTATGAGCCGCTTTCAAAGCATCGAGATTTTTGGTTATGGCTTCCTTGGCGGTCGTCTTTCCGGTCCAAACATCCCCCAGAGTCGATCCGAGCAAGGTGTTAAAGTCTGTCGTATGATTTGTATAGAACCACGATGCGGGTCTCGCGGCGGCGGATTGCGCATAATCGACTACCGCAGACTTGTATTCGTCATACGGAGGGAAGTTCGGATTGTCGACCCATTTATGGGTGAGAGTTTCATCCGTATACCACTTTTGCAGCGTTGGCATCCAAATGCCTGATGAGATGAGCCCCCAGTTGTTTTCTTCGGAATTGTACCATTTGAGCCATTCCATCGCTTCTTTCGGATGCTTGGTCTGGGAGAATACGACATTGGCGCCGCCCGTGTTTAGAGTAACCTTTTCCTTCATATAAGGCAGTACGGCAACGCCATAGTTCAAACCTTTCTCCTTGGCTGTGTTCAAGCTGGTTCCTACATTCCACGCACCGTTTGTGGCCATGGCAACCGTTCCTGCAATGATGGTGCGCTGAATGCCATCATCAGTCTGACCAACCGACAACGGGGCAACATGATCTTTCAAGTATAGATCAGCAACTTTCTGAATCGCTTCCGTACTGGCGTCTTCTCCGATTCTCACTTCGGTCCCGTCACTCGAATAGAAACCGCCGCCATTGCTAAGCGCCCAGGTTTCCAACTGCCACGGTAGATTTTCAATAGAGGCGCCATACTGAACGATGCTCTGCGATTTAAAGCCATCCTCGTCAGGATGTTTGCCATTCTTGTCAACCGTCAGCTTCTTGGCCGCAGCTACGAATTCATCCCATGTCCATGCTTTATCCAGTGCAGATGGTGGATAAGGCACATTCGCTTTGTCAAACATGTCTTTGTTGTAATAAAGGAGGAGGATTTCATTGGCAGCAGCATAGGCTACGGTTTTGCCTTGATATTTGTAGGCCAAGCTATCGAGCGGCTTGCTGTCGCTTCCATCGTACATGGAGCTCACATCATTCAACATGCCGTCAGAGGACCACTGGATGACGCCATCCTCCTTCAATATCCCCGTATCCGGCAATTGGCCTGCCGTTGCCTGTGTATTCAACTTTGTCATGTAGTTTTCCCAAGGAATTGCCTCCACTTTTACTTCGATTTTGTCTTGGGAAGCATTAAACTTGTCTGCCGCCGCCTGGACGGTTTTCCCTTCTTCTTCGCTACCCCACATCGAATACGTAATCTTGACCTTTTCCGTTTTGGAAGGCGAATTCTCCGGTTTACTTGAAGCCTCTCCTGCCGATGGTGTTGTATTTGTCTCTTTGTTACCGTTGTTCCCACAGCCTATTGCACTGAATGTCAGTGCAGCCAAGACTAGACCTACCCCAAGTCTTTTTCCTACTTTCATTGCCCCGTTCTCCCTTCATCAATTGAATGATGTTAAATGCTAATCGTTTGAATGAACGTTTAGCCTTTCTACGCCTGACCAAACCGTCGTGTTTTGCCATTGCAACATGACATGATTCAGGAAAGCGCTTTAATAGAATTGTGACATGAAGTACCTTGAAAAAAAACAACATTTTCCAACCTGATTTTTAATATTTTCAACCTTCGTTCTTACGCCACCGATTTCCCGATATCGGGAAATCGAGCTTATGCCAGACGATCAACAGGAAACGCTTTATTTAGAAGACAACTATGAAGTATTATAAAAATAACAATATTTTCTACCTTGATATTCACGATTCCAATCTTAGGAGGAAACAGTGTGGACTCTACGATTCTTCATTTTATCTCACCACCGATTCCCTATTTCGTGGATTGCGGTTATGCCTATTACGAGGTAGGAGATACCCATATCGACCGAAATTGTATCAATGTATTCGATCTGATTGTCGTCCGCAAAGGGGTTCTCCCCATTGCCGAGAATGACCATAGCTGGGAAGTCAATGAGGGAGAAGGACTCATCCTTCTCCCGAATGCTCATCATTACGGCAATGCGCCCTGCAAAGCCGATACGGAAATCATCTGGATTCACTTTCAAACCTTCGGCAGCTGGCAGATGTGCCGCGACATGAACGAATGCCAGAGCAACCAGCTGGAATTGATCGAGGAACACAAAAAGTTAGCGTATGTCAATCACGCCGATGTCTGTTCCATCTTCCTTCCCAAGCACATGAAGCTGTCGACGAAAGCGTTGGAGGCGCTTGACACCTTCTTTCAGCAGGAGAATGAACCGCAGTCGCTTCGGAACTGGAAGCGACAAGTTTCCTTCCAGTTATTTTTGCAACATTTGGATCGCGATCTCGCTTCCCCCGCGAACGCCACCGCGATTCAGCTCGCCGAGCGGATCGAACTGTTCATCCGTCAGAACTATGCCAGCGATATTACAAACTCGGTGCTGCAAAAGAAGTTGAACTATCACCCCAATTATCTGGCTAAAGTGATGCTGAAAATGTACGGAATGACCCCAATAACCTATCTTCAATATTACCGGCTTGAACAATCCAAACGGCTGCTGCTGCAAACCTCCAAATCTATTGCCCAGATCGCAGATGAAGTTGGCTTCCATCATATCTCGCATTATTCCACCTGTTTCTCCAAGAAAGAAGGTCTCTCTCCCTCAGGCTTCCGCAGCAAATTCGCCAAGAAACGCTAGATGCAGCGAATCCGGAGGACGTTCCACGACAGCAATACGAGAAGAACGTTCAGCTTGCACTCTCCGATTACTGGCATTCTGCACGACATAAAGCTGATGTTCAGGTATTAAAGCCACGTATGAAGAGTCGGCATAAGGAGCTCGAAGGCTTCAAGGTAACCAAGCAAGCATGTGCCCTATTAATGCACTGCCCACGTAAAGCCAGCTTTGCTGTGGGCATTTTCATCATATGTTCTCTTGTGATTTCGAAAAAAAATACGCTATCTATTGAGGCCACTGAACAACCCACACATTTTTTCGGCAGTCCCTAGCAGAACATAAAAAAAGACATCCATTCTCATATTTTGGGAGAAGGATGTTTTTTTTGTGTACTAAATAATGTTACTTATCCTGTATTTAAATCAATTAATTTCAATATCCGCTTAAGATTTACAGCGAATATAGTCATAGCTCCTTGCATCTCCATGCCAATCAGACCCGAGTATGTGGCTACATCATATAGATTTTAATCAAAGATCATCAGCAGAGAAGATAAAATATGAGGATTTTAATCTAGAAAAAAAACTTATTGAATCTATAGAGCAAAATCCAGATGATGTATTTTTGAAAGAGGTTAGGAAGTATTTAACGACGGGATATAGAAACGAAGTAACTAAAAAAGAAATTACTGCTGGTGTATCACCGTCTTCTTATAAAACTTATATTATTGTTTATGATGACAAGACTGGTAAATCTCTAACTTTAGAAGAGTATTTAATTGAAAAAGAGAAAAGTTTAAACAAAAATAGGAACATAAATTCATTTAATGCTGCTGCAGCTCCGGCAAATGCAGTAATATTTAATGTATATCTCACTTCTAGTGTGGTAAATAAAACAATCACACATAAAGTAGTATATTCAAGTTATATTGGTAAAGCCCCAACTTCTATTTCAATATCTAATCGTCTTAAATCTTCTACCTCCAGAAATGGCACATACTCTACCGAAGCGACATCAAGCGAAACTATGAAAAAAGTACTAGACGCATCTGAACCTACTACAGTAGCTAGTACAAAATATTGGAAAGGCGATTTTACAGCACAAATCTATTCCGGAACGGTTTTAGTAAGTGTTCATAATGGTGGTACCGATGTAGCTCAGCTTTACAATAAAAATGGGGTAGTATATCCACCATATACTGATCAACATTCTGGTATAGTGATGATAGAGCCAGCTACAACGAGTTGGGCTAGAGTTCCTTCAATTTCCTGGAGTGGCAGGGATGCATATATCAAATGGTATGAAACACAATATGGAGTTCCAAATTGGAATTGGGATGATTATCAAATACATCATATTAGACCAAGAAATTTAGGTGGTACTAATGTATATTCGAATTTAATCCCACTAGTAAAAACTTTTCATACTGGAACGGTCAATCCGTGGTTTGCTGCCTATTAAGGAGGAGTTATTTGTGAGTGAATATGAGACTATAATCAAAGCTTTAATGTCTAGATTTAATGATAATGTATTAACAATTCAAACTTCGGGTGGAGAAACATATCAAACAATTTGTACTTTTAATCCACCAGCTTCGTTGCATGAAATTGAAAGCATGTGTGAATTAAAAAATTGGTCATTACCGATAGATTATATAAATTTTTTATTATATACAAATGGTGCGCGATTGTTCGATGTTGTAAGAACCTATGGTGGATTTGAATTATTCAGTATTGATGAAATATTACAGAACCATTATGATTACATGCTTGACAACTGGATACCCATAGCAAGTCACCAAGGTGATCTTTTATTAATCGATTCTTCACGAACTGATGGTGATAATTATTTATTTTGGCGAGATTTCGGAGAGCTTATTGACCAACAAACCTTTTCTTTTAAAATCAATTTTAGAACGTGGTTTGAAAGGATTATACTCTGTCAGGGAGAAAGGTTTTGGTTGTGGCAGAATTAGTAGAGTATATAAAAAATTTATAATGGACTCAACGTTAAGAAGACTCTTGCTTTTTAAGCAGGAGTCTTCCGTATTTACTGATTTAACAAATGTTTATACAATCTCTTATAGACTTCATTTTAATTCTTCTACTCTCTCGCCGCATATTTTCTATGACGATAGAGGAAGTGCTACATTTTACATAAATCAGGAGCGGCTACGGTAACTTAGAAAGAATAAAAAGGGAGTAGAACTAACAAGCCTTTTTCGCATAGAGCTTCCTCCTCAATTTCCGTTATTTTAATAGAATAAAATGATCGGGACTGTCGCTGAAGGAAAAGCTCCTTTACGTACAGCCCCAATATTGCTTTGAAATGATTGGCTTATCTATTTATTCGTAAAGAACGGCTTTAACCTCTTCGTTATCGATGTTGGTTTTGTCGTACCATACGAAACCGCTGTCGATAGCGGGTTCAACCGTTTCGCCTTTGGCAGCCGCAACTGCGGCTTTTACCGTTTCATAGCCGATGCCAACCGGATTTTGGGAGATAGCGCCAGCCATCGTGCCATTCTTGATCGCATCAATTTGTGCTTTGCCGGAATCATAACCGATAACCGTCACTTTACCGACCGCTTTGGCTTCCATTACTGCATTAATGACACCGATGGCGGAGCCTTCATTGGTACCGAAGAAACCCTTGAGTTTTGGGTACGCTTGCATAATCGCTTTTGCCGCATCGGTCGATTTGAGATGATCTCCCCCGCCATACTGAATATCTACGATTTTAATATTTGGGTATTTTTCCTCGATACGTTTCGTGAAGCCATCACGACGATCGATCCCCGTACGGCTCGTTTGGTCATGGGCAATAATCGCAATCTCGCCCTCGCCACCGATTAATTCCGCCATTTTATCTGCTGCAACACCAGCGGCAACCGCATTATCCGTTGCTACTGTACTAAGCGGAATGTCACTGTCCACGCCGGAGTCGAATGCGATAACAGGAATGCCGGCTTCTTTAGCTTTCTTGAGCAGCGGGATTGAAGCTTGGCTGTCCAGCGCGGCGAAACCGATTGCGCTAGGTTTTTTATCCAATGCCACTTGCAGCATTTCAAGCTGTTTGTCGACTTGGGATTCAGACTCTGGGCCTTCGAAAGTGATATCCACATTCAGCTCGGCTGCTGCCTTCTCTGCGCCAATCTTAACCGCTTGCCAGAATTGATGCTGGAATCCCTTGGAAATAACCGGAACATACATTTTCTCCGTGTTAGCAGGCGCTTCAGAGCTCGGTTTTTTAGTTGACTCTGGTGCATTCGTAGGTGAATTGCTGCCTCCGTTCGAGCTGCAAGCGCTAATGAATACTACAAGTACCAAAGCCGCCATCATCCATACTTTTCTCATGTTCATATCCCCTTCATCATGAATTATATTTGCATTTACATATAATCTCACAAGGAGACTATATCGCTGTTAAGCCTTGCGACGACGCAAAATATCCGCATATACCGCGAGTAATATAACAAAACCAACCACGACCGTCTGCCACTCCTGAGGAACCGACATGATGCGTAAACCGTTCGTCAACACGCTCATAATAAGAGCACCGATTACGGTTCCCAAGATCGTTCCCTTGCCGCCGCTTAGTGAGGTGCCGCCGATAATTACCGCTGCTATCGCTTCCAGCTCGTAACCCGCACCGAGTGAAGGATGTGCCGTGTTCAACCTTGATGCCATCAGAATGCCGGCAATTCCCGTAAACACGCCTGTTATCGTATAAATCACGATTTTCCAATTTCGCACATTAATGCCGGATAGACGCGTCGCCTCTTCATTGCTGCCGATTGCGAAGTTGTAACGGCCAACAATCGTTCGGGACAATAAGATGCTCCCGAGGATGGCTACGATGAAAAAAATAAGGACAGCGTTCGGAATATCAAAGCCTGGAATAAGGTCACCTAATACCGATCCTAATGATATTTCCATAAAAACTTCATTGTCGGTAAAATAGATCGGCTTGGCTCCAGAGATAACCAATGCTAACCCTTTGGCAATCATCATCATCGCGAGCGTGGCGATAAATGGCGGAATTCCCAGTCTAGCAATCGTAAAGCCCGATAAAAATCCGCATAACGCCCCGGTTAGCAAACCGCCGATAATACCGATCGGAATGGGCAGCCCCCAGATCGTAATGAAGACGCCAGTCATGACTGCGGACAGCGTCATGACTGTGCCAACCGAAAGATCAATGCCGCCCGTAATAATGACGAACGTCGAGCCTAACGCCAGTACGCCGATAACCGCGGTGGAGAGCAAAATGCCAATGATATTGGAGAAATGAAAGAAATTATCCGATGCGATAGAAAAAAAGATGACGAGCAAAATCAAACTTCCAAATACTAAGAGCTGCTGCAGCCCTGACTTAATCGCAAAATGCGATTTCTGCTCAACCACTGTTGTTTTATTCATGCTTCTCTTCCTTTCCCTCCCGACCTTATCCGATTCGATCTGTTGCATAAGTCATGATCTGCTCTTGGGTCGCGAGATGATCATTCATAAGCTCCCCGGTAATTCTTCCTTCGCACATCACGATGATACGATGACTAAGCCTTAAAATTTCCGGCAGTTCCGAGCTGATCATAATGATCGATTTGCCTGCAGCCGCCAAGTTCTCAAGAAGCTTATAAATCTCGCTTTTGGCTCCGATATCGATCCCCCGAGTCGGTTCATCGAAGATCAGGATGTCGCAATCCCTCGTTAACCACTTCCCAATAATGACCTTCTGCTGGTTCCCCCCGGATAGAAATTTCAGCTTCTGTTTTATGCTTGGCGTTTTTACCTTAAGCTCCTCAACAATTTGAGTCGAAACCTCGTTCATGCGTTTTTCGTTCATCCAAAAACCCGCGCTTGTGAAACGGCCTGTCGTTGCCAAAGTGGCATTCGTTGAAACATCCATTTCCAGCAGGCAACCAAAGTGCTTTCTATCCTCGCTCAAATACCCAATGCCATGCTTCACGGCCTGATGGGGTCCGTTAATCCGTACCTTGCGGCCATGCACGTGGATCTCACCGGAATCGAGGGGATCAGCACCGAAGATTGCCCGAGCAACCTCCGTTCTTCCTGCGCCGACTAATCCGGCTACGCCAAGTATTTCTCCCTTCCGCAGCGTGAAGCTCACGTTATGAAGAACATTTCTACGGTTTAGATTACGTACCTCAAGCATGCTTTCGCTCGATTCGTCCTTTAACCGGTTCGTCTTATCCGATTGATAGAGCTCTCGGCCCACCATCATCGAAATAATTTTTTCGATGCTTGTATCAGCGGTCGCAACCGTATCAATGTAGCTTCCGTCTCGCATAACCGTGATGCGATCGGTAATTCGTTTCAGCTCCGCCATACGGTGAGAGATGTATACAATGCCTACCCCTTTAGCTCGCAGCTGGACGATAATCTTAAACAATTCCTCAATTTCCGCATCACTAAGCGCCGCTGTCGGTTCGTCCATGATTAGCACTTGAGAGTCGTAGGAAATGGCTTTTATAATTTCAACCATTTGCTGCTTGGCGACCGTCAGCTTCGATACAAGCGTGGTAGGATCGATATCGAGATTCATTTGTCTGAGCAAAATGGAGGTTTGTCGATTCATCTCTTTCTCGTCCAGAAACAGTTTTATCGCTTTCCGCGGCTCTTTGCCGATAAAAATGTTTTGCGCGACGGTTAGATCGGCTGCGAGATTCATCTCCTGATGAATCATGCTGATTCCCTTTTTTTGAGCGGCTCTTGTATCCGGAATACGTACTTCTTCGCCCTGATAGAGAATGCGTCCCTCGTCCATCTGATACACGCCTGTCAACACCTTCATCATGGTCGATTTCCCGGCGCCGTTCTCCCCAACAAGTGCGTGTACCTCGCCAGGCCGCAGGTCGAACTTACAATCCTTTAAGGCATGAACCCCGGCAAAGCTTTTCACGATTCCTTCCATCTGTACAAGGCTTTCACTCATCGCTTCATCTCCCCTCTCCATATTCATGTTGTTACCGATAACTTTACACGGTTCATTCCGTCACTTACATGTGATTTCTTCTTGTAAGAGTCGAATAATTTTTGGGATTCAATTCATTAGAGGAAACTAAACAATTTGTTTTGGACGCTATGCGAGCAGATCATTCTTACGATCGCGGTTGCAGCCAGATTCTTGGATTTGATTAGACATTTAAAGGTTAGAATCCGGCCGCAAAGGCGAACACTTCGTTTCTCCAGAACGATCTTCTCGCTTCGCTTAAACTACTAGTTCAACCTATTTAGTCGTTAACAACAAAAAGACAGAGCAGGCTTTCGCCTACTCTGCCACTCTCCCATTATTCTCAATCTCGTTCATCTATTCATTTCCAACAAACGGAAACAACAGCTTCTGATTCTCCTCTTCATACATATTTTGTTTCGTTATAAGCAGTGAGCCCGTATCGATAAGCTTCGCAGCCTTCTTGCCCTTAACAACCTCCATGGCTGTTTTGATGCTGAGATAGCCCATTTGAAAAGGCCTTTGTAGCACCGTAGCATTCATGACGCCTTCATCCAAAAGCTTAATCTCGTTGAAAGAACTATCGAATCCAATCAGCTGCACTTTCCCCTTTAATCCCAGTTCCTGAATGGCTCTTCCCGCTCCAACCGTAGTCGGCTCGTTGAGACCAATAATTCCGAACACATCCTTATGCTGCTGCAGCATTTCCATAGCCAGCAAATAGGAATTTTGCTCGGAACCCTCGCCATTGTACGTACCTAGCATTTCGATTCCAGGATAATTCTCTAATACTTCATGAACGCCCTTTTCCCTGTCGATATGAGAAGCAGCGCTTTTGACATAGCTGATAATCGCTATTTTAGCCTTATCTTTGATCAAGCTTTTCATCGCTTCGCCCGCTTCTCTGCCAGCGCTGACGTTGTCCGTCGTTACGATGCTGTCGGCTGCATCTGACTTGATTCCCGAATCGACGATAATAAGCTTAATTCCGCTTTTCTTTATTTTCTCTGCGACGGGTACGAGTCTCTCGTAATCGGTCGCCGCCAATACGATTGCATCTGGCTTATTTAATATCGCCTTCTCCACAAGGGCAATTTGTTCATCAACGTCCGTTTCCGACTTTGTCCCCCATACCTGAACGTTTACATTGAACTCTTGGGCAGCTTCATGCACGCCGTCGATTAATACCTGCCAGAATTCTACCGACGTATCGATTGTTTTCAGGATGACCGTAACCTCTATCTTCTTTTTCGCAGATAATCCATTATGCCCATATACAAAAACAGCCACTGCGATGAGAAGGAGTGCAACGGCGGTTGTTACCCACTTATGACTTCCTGCCATGTCTCTCGTCCTCCAAAACTTGGCGTAATTTAGGAATACGAATATATACGGTTGTTCCCTCTCCTAGCACGCTCTGGTAGGTTAATCCGTATTGCGCCCCGTAATAAAGCTTAAGCCGTTCCTGAACATTTTGCACGCCGACTCCTCTTTCGCCCTCCGTAATGGAAGCTGGAAGATGAAGCGACTTTAATTTCTCCTCATCCATCCCATTCCCGTTATCTTCAACAATCAGAATAATGTCCGTGTCCGTTTCTTCGCAAGCAACCCGGATGAAACCAGGTCCCTGCTTCATCTTAATGCCATGATAGATCGCATTTTCAATAAGCGGCTGCATAATGATTTTGATGACCCGATATTCCTGAATGGATTCGGATATTTCGATATGATAATCCAGCTTATTTTTATACCGCATTTTCTGGATCATTAGATAATTCGTAATATGCTCAATTTCAGTTTTAATCGAAACCAGCTCCTCGCCCTTGCTGATCGATGAGCGGAAAAGCTTGGCAAGCGCCGAAGTCATCAACACAACTTCCCTAGACTTATTGCTCTCGGCCATCCATACAATGGAATCAAGGGTGTTATAAAGGAAATGAGGATTGATTTGGGCTTGAAGGGCACTGATCTCACTCTTGCGTTTTAGTTCCTGATCGAGTACCGTCTGCTGCATCAGCTCTTTAATTTTCCCGACCATCATATTAAAAGCTCTTGCAAGCCTCTGGATTTCTACCGTTTTGTGACCGGGGACATGGATATCGAAATTCCCCTTTTCCACTTCCTTCATATAGCCCTGCAATCGTTTGATTGGTTGGCTGACTCTATGAGACAAGAATAATGAAATAATAATTCCGATAATAATACAGATGATTCCCAAAACAATAATAGACAGCAGCACATTATTTTGATTTTCAGCTAATTCGCTTACATAGGAGACACCGACAATTTTCCAGCCAAACTCAGAATCCTGAACCGTATACATTCGGCTTTCGCTGCCTTGGTTGCTTATGAACGTTCCGTTTCTGACCTCCAGCACTTTATCGATCATCTCTGTTTTCAAATTACTATAAATCAATTGCTGCTGGGGATGATAGACGATTTTCCCATCTGAATCGATGATGAATAAATATCCTCTTTGGCCTAGTCGAATATCCTTGAACATGTCATTCATAACGCTGAAATTCAAATCGACCAAAAAAACGCCCAGCTTCTTGTTCCCGTTCTTGCTGACCAGTTCCCTGCTCAATGATACGACCCAAGGATACATGTCTTTAAAAATAGGCTGCACGTGAGAAGAGGAAATAACGCTTTGCCCGCCCATGCTTTTAGCGTTCCTATACCAGTTCATACTTGTAATATCGACGTTTGGATTTAGCTCGAGCTCTTTGCGGCCGGACACGAACTGTCCGCCATAACCGAAAATATTTGCTGAGCTAATATCCGTTCGGGATACCAGCATCGCACCTAGCATTTCGGAGATCGCTTCCTTATAATCCTTCTCTTCCTTTAAGCTATTAAAAGAAGCTGAGGATAAATAAGCTTGAACCGCATAATTGCCAGCCACAAGATCAGACATATACTTCATGCCGTTAATGTAGGATTTAATATTGTTGTTTACCTGTTTCACCAGCTCAGTAGTGTACGTCTGCGCTGTGGAATTGACGGAATCCTTAGTTAAGTAAAAGGAAGTAACGCTCATCATAATGCTCGTCATAATGATGAGCGCGACCGAGGCAAGCACCATATTTGTCTGAATACTAGGCAATCGCGAAAACATTCTCACTCGTATCACACTAACCCTTTTATTTTTTTATGGCGATAATCCGTTGGGGTTTCTCCCGTATGCTTCTTAAATGCGCCGCTAAAATAATGAGGATCGCTGTATCCAACTGCATATGCGATCTCATAGCTCTTTAAAGCTGACACGATTAATAACTCCTTCGCTTTCTCCATACGCAGATAGGTTACGAATTCCACGAACGTTTTACCGTTGGTTTGCTTGAATATGGTGCTGAAGTAACTTGAGCTCATCGATACGTGATAACACACCGACTTTAATGATAGCTTCGGGTCCATATAATGCAGCTTGATGTACTCTATCGCCTTCGCGACTTGGAACACGCATTGATGCTCCCGCATGCTTTTGATTGATCCGACTACTTTCGCGCATTGCTCCTTCAGCCACACTTCAACTTCACCCATCGACGCAAACTTCGTCATTTCATTCATTGGTGCTTGGTTTGCTCCGAACACTTGTGCACTGTCAATGCCCATGGCATAGAGCGTGTGCATAATCGTCAATACAATCCGTTGCAGATACATGTGGCAAATATCGAATGGAAAAGCATGTTCGCGGAACATGATGAAGATTTGCCCAATCCATTCATCCATCTCTTCCGGTGATCCGGTTTTCAGTTTCGTGACCAGTTCACTTTCCCAATCAATGAGCGACAACAACTCCGGACGCTTACGCTGCTCCATATCCCATATGCATATAATTTGATTGGTACCAATGACAAAACGATAATCAAGCGCTGACAAAGCAGATTGATTTAAACGCTGCACTTTGTCCGTTAAGCTGCATACATGTCCGATGCCTATAGAAAGCTTAACAGGCAAATAATCGGTTATCGTACTGTGAATTTCTTCAGCCACCTGCGTCGATAGATCATGCAGTTCATCCCTCTGATGACTAGAAATAATGACATGCACACGGTTTTCCCGATCTCTAAAAATAAGTGTCCCGGAACGGTCAGCTATAATTTCCTGGGCAATGTTATAAACAGCAAAACGAATAAGTTCCTCGTCGGACAACGTCTCAGGCTGGCTCCATACGAACTCGTCTACTTCTATGGCAAGCTCGATCACGAAGGAGCCGTCCCACTCTATATCAAAATAACTGAAGTTCTCATTCTTTTGTTTTTCTGTCATCGGCGAAGTCGCAAATCGTTCCAAAAAACGCTCTTTCAACAAAGGCTGGCTCTCCCTCAATTGACGCTTCAGCTGCTCGAAATCTTGCATTTGATTTCTTTCGCTGTCAAGCTCAGAACGAAGCTTACAAATGACCTGCTCAAGTTCCGCTGCCGTAACCGGTTTTAAAATATAGTCGACAGCTTGCAATTTCAAAGCCTGCTGGGCAAAATCGAAATCATCGTAGCCTGTAAAAATAATGACCTTCACTTTCGGGAAATTGGCAGCAAGCTCGCGCGTCAGCTCAATGCCGTTCATGAACGGCATTCCAATATCGGTCAACACGACATCCGGCGTTTGACGGTTAATGAAATCAAGCGCTTCCTTGCCGTCCTCGCAGCTGCCTATGCATTCAAAACCTAGTCTTTCCCAATCCATTTGATCTTCTATCGCTTCTCGAACCAGCGCCTCATCGTCGACAATTAACAACTTGTACATAAGATCTCCGCCTTGTTATCTAAGGTACTTTGCATGTTTACAACAACGATCCAAGATATTAACAGGAATATTTGAAAGCGCAATCATATTGCTTGGGTGGAAATTGTTGAAGCAGGGCATGTGGTCTATGAAGTATTCTCTTAGCTGTAGATTGAATTTAAAATAGAGGAATTGACTTTATACGAATTCCTTTAATCGTATAAGAGGAATTTGGCTATGTAAATGTAAATATATACGGAGTTAGTCGAATTTTCTCTTCTTATAAACGTATGACAAATCCAAGGTTACACGCCATTCATATATTTTGGTCGCTGCGCTTAAACTTCATTTCTTTTGTTCCATTTAACAATTTTTAAATTGTTTCTTCATTCATCCTAATCTCCGATTTATAACTTCAGCAACTGCAGACCAAACCCTCTTTTTGATTTAACATTGTTAGAAGTCCATTCAATGATGGAGTGCTGAGCGGTAAATTTTGATGCCGTGTTACTTGATGATTAGTGTTCAGGACAAGTACGCGCAGCCATTACAATAGCGCTTCAATGCCTAACCATACAAAGGCAAATAAAAAGGATGCCAGCCTTGGCTAATCGCCGCTGACATCCTCACTGGTCAAGACTCTACGATCCGCTGTCAACAATTCTGCTGACTGGTCTTCTTAATTCTCATCCAGCTCCAAAATACGGAGCAGAATTGTAATTACTTCCGCTCTGGTAGCCACGGCATTGAAGTCAAACTTGCCGCCTTCCTTGCCCTGCATAATCCCTTTTGCAGCTACTGCGCCAATCGCGCCTTTTGCCCACTCTGGCAGTTTAGCTTGGTCAGTAAAGTTTGCTGCTTTGTCCTTTTGGTCTCCCAGCTTCAACGAACGAGCAATCATAACCGCGAGCTCAGCGCGCGTCAAACCGCTATTTGGACGCAGCGTTCCATCCGCATAGCCGCTTAAAATCCCCGCTGATACAGCCTGCTCAAGCGCTTCTTTTGCCCATGGAGCAATGTCAGCTTCATCATTAAAGGCATGCTGCTTTCCATCACTTTGTACAGTCAATGCACGGGATAACATCACTGCAAATTCCGCACGGGTTACCGCCGCATTTGGCTTGAAGGTTTGATCCTTGTAGCCAACCACAAAACCTTTAGTCACTGCCTTGCGAATCGCAGCTTCTGCCCAGTGTCCGGCAATATCCTTCAATTCAACCTGGTTCTCTTGATTTTCGCCGGTGTTGCCACCGTTGTTGCCGCCGTTGTTACCTCCATTGTTACCGCCGTTGTTGTTGTCAGGCGTGGTATCAACTACTGTAATCGTCAACACCTGCGGCTGTCCTGCGCTAAACTCAAACGTTAGCTTCGCAGTACCTTTTTGTAATTTCGCCAAGTAAGCCGTCGTAAACGTGATCTGATCACTATTCACAACATAATCAGTTCCAGCCTGCAGCTGTGTACTGCCGTTCTTAATGGCTGTCAGTGTATTTCCTTTAAGCTCGAGCTTTATTGCAATTGCTTGCTGCTTGCTAGTGTTCAGATCAAATTCAGCAGCAGCTTTGCTGATTTCGCTATCCTGAACGATAGGTTTGATTTTGTTAAGAAGATCCGTCTTAACTTCGCCGTCTGCCATAATCGTAACAAAGTTGCGAGCTATAGCGTTATCGGCAGCTGATCCAGACGCGAGAGCCTTTGAAACGGCAGCGCTTGCCGATGCTTCAAGCATTTCATTGTATTTGCCTGCGCCTAAAAGATATACGTCTGTAAATGAACTTGAATTTTTTAATTGTCCACTTTCAACTTCAAAGGTGGATCTGGTGCTGTCTGACTCACGCGAGCTGTCAGATTCATTGAGCATGATTGATATTCCGATTCTTCCGTTCGTGAGCTCCGATGCAGGATTATTATGAACGGTATTAAACGGAATCTTTAAATCGTAAATCGTCGTTTTCGTATCTTCATCTCTCGTAATATTTGCTGCGATATCAGTAATCGGAGCAGTCGGTGCATTGGCGCCTGTGGGACGAGTCCAAGCCCATATTACATCTTTATTGTCATTGGTGAGCGCGAACCCCAATTCATTCCGCGTAGTACTGTTGGTTGCGGGATTGCGTAAATCAATGCCTAACTGCAAATTATCCTCTCTCCATATATTCCCTCCAGTTTGGCTATTGAAGTGCACGTCGTCTGTAACGACAATGTATGCGTATAAATTGCTGTCGTCCCATGCGAAATGCGATCCAACGCTGAGGTCTTGCGGACCATCCCACGTCCCTGAAGTGACATAATCTTTGGTGTCCATTACAAATGCCGGCGTTGCAGCACTCTTTGCCGGATTTTCTGCACCTGCAGAACTTACCTTTTCAGCGTATGCTGCGTCAAATTTTGCCGTATAAGTGTATGCTTTTCCGTCATCGAGTTGAAGCTTGAATGTGATCAGACCTGCAGCATAATACGGTAAATCTACAGTTACGGATTCGCCTGCCGCAAGCGCGTTAAATGTAATGGGAGTGAAATCTTTAGCATAAGCAGCCGGGGAAACAATTGTTAATGTTCCGGGTGCAGAGGCTCTTCCTCCGACATTATACTTAACGATGAATTGTTGTTTATCTCCGTTTTTGGTTAGGTTGAATACAAACGGTTCCGCCAATAAATCCGAGCCATATATGCCGTACGGATTGTCCGCGGGGGTGCTATTTCTCAAGCCGGATGCGTAATAATTGTTACTAAGTTCTATCGATGTGCCGCTCTCGCGCAGCATGGCATACACATTATTATTCTGGCCGTTCTTGGACGGCTGGAAGTAAGAAGTGTATACATGCGCCTTACCGCCGTGGACATCAATACCCGGATTGTTGCCAGGCAGCTGAGTAAAGTTTGCTTGCTGTAAGCGAACGACACCGTTATTTACGATTGCTCCCGCTACGGTCGGGCTTCCCCAGAACGCGCTGTTGTACAGAACAAGTTCAGCGTCTTGGTGGATTTTCGCCGTATTAGCTGCATCTCCCATTCTGACATACGCTCTATTCGGCTCCGTCGTGATGTTCGTATTAACCAATTCCGAGTTGATCGCGATTATTTTGGTGTGTTCGTCAGCGTCTTCCACATAGAGTGCGTACGTGGTTCCATCCGAACCGTGACCAATCATTGTCATTTTTCCTGGGTATGCGAATTCACCGTTCCCCAGGTCTCTTTTCAGGAAGTGTATGCCGTATACCGAACCGAAAACGAAATTGTTGAAAATCGTCTGGTCTTCCACATCGGCGAATTTGAGCGCACTCATGTATCTTTGTACGAATCCGTACAAATCGCCGGTAGGTGCCGAATATCCTTGGCCTCCCGGAAGTCTCAAAGCGTAATGTGGATTGAATTGCATATTTCTAATAAATCCGCCTTCCGCGCCTCCTCCGACCCAAATGCCTGCTCTGAGGAGCGTGCCTCCTAAATAATCAACATAGTGACCATCTGTTTTATAGGAAGCCAGATCTATTCCTTTATCCCCAATTGGGATCGTTAAATTGATTGCATATACGCCTGCGCCTTGCCCCTGTACTAAAAACGGAGTTTTTAGCGTTAGGATAGGGTTGTCGAGATTGACGCTGGTTATATTCGTTTGCGTAATGTTAAGTCCTCTGAGCCCTGCGTTTGCCTTAAGCTGAATAAGAGAATTTCCGTTTTCTCCTAGATCGCCACCAGTGTAAGCGGTAAATATCGCCGTGCCGCCGCCTTGTGTATGGTGCTGTACGTCCCATGTTCCTCTGAGTTCAACACCCTCGGGAACGATGACGGGATTATTCAGTCTATATCTTCCACCAGGTAAATAGATCGTGCCGCCGCCGTGATTAGCTTTAATATAGTCAAGAGCTTCCTGCAGCTTTGCAGATATATCTACGGTCGGTGCGTTGCCTGTTAACGAGCGCGGGAAGTCAAGTCTAAGTACTGCGCTTGATGTCGGTCTCGGGTGTACGCCAATATCTGTTTTTACGTCCTTCGGAATAGGTTCAAATAGATAATCAACATCATTAACGATTTGTACCGCGGTGTTATTACCGTCAGCCTTAACGTCAAGTTCAAGGTTATCGATGTGAGCGGCAAGGTCAGCGCTCTCGATGTTAAGGTTATAACCGGAATTTACCGATTTGAATGTTCCGAAGTTTGCTCCGAGCTGTGCATGTTTGTCTGCCTGTTTGAAATTGCTCTGACTAACTAATGCACTTCCTCGGCCCAGGAAGTTCAGCGCGTAATTGTCATATTCATCGAACGTACTATCCTCAAAGGATATCACTCCTCCTCTGGCGTTGCTTACAATCGGACCTTTAAATGCAACTCCGTTGAATTGAACAGAAGTGTCGAAACGTTCGTTGAAATATACTGCTGTGTCGCCTCCGAATTCCGAGTTCGAGAGCAGCAGACCGAAACCGTTAACGTTGTCAATGTATATACCCGTTTGACTGTCTTCGATTTTCAATCCGTAGAACTGCGCGTTCGGTGCTTCGTCGCCGCCAGGTTCTCTTCCGATCCACATCCCCGTCTTATACCCGGAAATATTTAATCCCGAGACATATTCCCAATCTGATCGGTGCATCATGAATCCAGTAGCATTCGCTCTTGTGTACGCTCTCACGTCCGATAGAGACGGTGCGCCGTCAAGACCTGAATTCGCCCAGTATTTCGGGTCAATGTCAACGTTCTCGATACGTCCGATGTCTGTACAGGTGTGAACCACGATGCCCTTGTAGAGAGCCGTCATATTGCTGTTCACAACATAATGCATTTCGCTCGGCAGGGAAATGAATCCTCCCCAAGCGTTTACAAGAGTAACGTTATCAAGCGTCACGCTGTTTCCGGTTCTCTGATAGAACGTCCACGGATACGGAATTCCTTTTATGTCCTCAAATTCCCCTGTCTTCTGACCATCTGCGTTCCTCTTTTCAACAGTGGTTGTAGCATTAATATCTTGATTCGGATACCATACTGAAAGGTTTGTTACGCCTGTGCCTTGTTCCATGTCTATGAATCTATCGGACACGTTAGCTACTTTTTTGCCGCCTGTCTGATTTTCTCTCTCGTCAGAGTCAACATACGTGTCATAATTGGCGGAGTTATGTCCGGCATAGACCGCGAGAATGGTTCCGTCAATTTTACCATCGTAATCGTCCGCATCCGGATTATCCCATTCGCCACGGAGCTGTACGCCTGCCCGCAAATTTAAAACCTGTTTATATTCGTAGGTTGTACTGCCTGTTGTGCTTTGAACGCTTATTGTGCCGGTAGTTTCCGTGTAGAACGCAAAGGTTCCCGCCGGAATATAGACAACGCCGCCGCCGTCATTATAAGCCGCATCAATCGCCGCCTGGAAAGCCTCTCTGTTATCGAAATCAACTAAGCCTTCTGCTTCTGCCATCTCTGCTGTTTTCGCACCGAAAGCGAGTACGTTAAAGTCCGATATCGCCCAATCTTTCGCGTCGTGTTCCTGAACGATTGCCGCTCTCATGTGTTTTGCGTAATCATATCGATCCGGAACTGTAAGCACAAATGTTTTAGTCTGGGTTACAGGAGCGGCTACCGGACCTCTTTTTACCGTCGCCGTGAGCGTTACCTCGCCTCCGCCGTCCGGACGGTTTGTCGGTATCACGCCTGCAGTGGTTATAAGGGTAGCAGCGGATGTCGTCCATGTAATATCCGTCATATTTTCACCCATGGACGGGAGAACTAAGTTCGTCGTCACATTTGTCTCAGAAGCATTCACGCCTTTGATTAAATTCCATGTCAGTTTATTCAACATATCGTTTACCGCTTCCTCGTCGGTTCCGGTCCCTGTTCCGCGAACGACGATATTAAATGTTTTAACAACGGGTGTTGCCGTTCCTTTGCTTACTGTCGCCGTGAGTGTTACGGATGTGTTCACTCCTTGACGAACTACTGCGCCGGTGTTGCTGTTGATCACCGTGTTATTGGTAGATGCCCACACAATGCTCGTACTCGCTGAACCCACCTTAGCAAGATTCAAATTGGTTTCTACCAGATCCTGTCTGGTATTCGTACCCTTGATTGCGTCCCAAGTCAGCGCGTCCGAAACAAGTTTTACCGCTTCTTCATCCGTTGGAGGAATTTCGGTTATTCGTATGCTCTGTATGATTGCTCCGGCTGCACCGATCCGGAAGTGCGCTCCTTGATTTTGTGCTCCTATCGCAAAATTAGCTCCGTTAAGCACACCCTTTGAAGTCACCCAAGCGTTTCCGCTTCCTGTGGCCGGAAGGCTCGCTGATCTATACGCTTCAAATCCAGAGAAACTGCCAGGATATATGGTGTTATACTGTAACGAAATACCGCCCGCTGCGCTCGGTCTCCAGTATGTGACCGCTAATTCAACCTTGTTTGCTTGCTTAAGCTTAAGATCGTCTACAATGACGTACATAAAGTTGCCGATCTTCACAGCGTTTACGCCGCTTTGAGCGACTACATCCACCGCGGTACCGCCGTCTCCGATAAGACTGACGCCTATGCCGTTGCCTTGTAGTCCTTTGTACGGTCCAGCTGGATCTCCACCGTCGCCGAAACCGCTTCCAATGGTATCGACAGCATCAAATAATTCAGAATCGTTGAAGTCAATGAACACTTCAGCAAGTTCGTTAGTCGTACTGGCTACTGTCAAATTGAAAATTTTATGAACAGGTGCTGCATTACCTTTGGTTATTTTCGCCGTAAGGGTTACGGCTTTTCCTACGTCAGGGTCGCGAGTTACACTGCCAGTTGCGGGATCTATAATACCTGCCGGTTCAGCAGTCCATGCAATAGCCGTATAGTTCGCACCGGTTGCATGAAGTGTCAACCCTGTTCTTACTTCGGATTGAATAGCATTCGAATTCCTGATCGTATCCCATGTCAGCTTATTTGCTGCGTCCGATACGGCTTGATTGTCATCAAGATGCACCACTTTAACTCTTGTATGCGTTCCTGCAAAAGGATATTGCGTATTTTGAGCCGTACGTGCGAATGTATAATAGGTGCTGCCTGTTGGTTTTGCAAATGCCGAAGTATACGTGCCTGCAATAAGAGTACCCGTCGTCCAATCGCCGGTTGCCGGAGCGTCACCGGTAGTGTTGATCGCGAACTGCACAGCCTGGCCGTTTGCAGGCGCTGCTGAGGATAACGTAACGTTGCCCGTTGTCTCAACAGCCGTGGGAATAGGTTTCGGAGAATCCACGGTATTCTGAAAACGCGGGTTCTTGATATAGATGTCGCCTTGGGGCACGGATGACCATTGCATTTGCAATCTCCCTGCCTGTACCGTGTCCAAATTAATGGGATTGAAACCATTCGGAGAATTGGCCGCTGATAATTGCGCATAAACCGTAATCCATTCATTAACCTTTCCATTTTTGATTTCGTTAACATTAAGGTTAAGACGCGAATTGGTGTCAAGATTGTTACCGCCACTTGCCATCGCGATCCAGTTATTTCCAYTGAGCTTTAAAAGGTCCGTATGTGTAACATACATATCAAAGACAAAATATTGATTCGCATAAGCTGATAAATCCTGATTGCCGCTGCTGCTAACAAAGCGGGCATCCCAAAGCCGTTCAACGCCGGCGCCTATTTTTCCAGCGCCCAACTTAACCGCGTTATTTCCGTCCGGCGCAATAGCGCTGCTTGTTCCCTCTTCTATATTAGGAAAATACGTCGCAGCCCGGGCGTTGACCTCCGCCGGCACGGCTCTCACCGTCAAGGTAAAAGTTTGTGTAGCACTTGCATTGCCCTTGGTAATTGTCGCCGTGAGTACGACGGTTTTGTCTACTTCTCTATTCAATAAACGATTTACGCCTCCGGTGCTGCTTATTGCCGCATTGTCCGAAGACCAGGCTACGTTAGTTGTTCCTATTGCTGTCGGAAGGCTAAGTTGTGATTTTACATCGTTATTCGAAGTATTACTGCCTTTAATCGCATCCCATGTCAGAGACGCCGCCGCCTCATTAACCAATGTTTGTTCATCAATAGACGTTACCGTAATTCTTGAAGATGCGCCGATGAAGTTGTAACTGTTGTCTGCTTTCGCCCGCGCGAATACATAATAAGTCTGCGCTGAAGGCAATGTGGCAAATTGATGAGAATAAACATTATCGTTTTTACTTCCATCCACCCACCCGGATGCGGGAGCGATCCCATCTTCGCTTATTGCAAACTCAACAGCTTGCCCGCTAGCCGGTGCGTTCGCAGTTACTGTTTTTGTTGCTACATCAAGTGCGGGAGCCGTTGACGGTGAAACCGGTACGCCTAGCGTACTTTTCTGGAAACGCGGGTTTTTTATGAAAACGTCAGTGCTAGGGACACTAGTATCCCATTGCAGATGCATGGCTAGTCTGGTCACCTTGTCTAACCAGGCGTCATTGAAATTCCCGGCTACGGCACTTGACGTAGATAACTTCGTATAGACCGTCGCCCATGTGCCCACTGCAGCATTTGTGACTCCGCTCAAATCAAGCTGGAGACGAGAATCGGCGTTGAACTTATCCGCAGCGGGATTACTGTCGCTTACGATGACGAGCCAGTTATTGCCTAGCATATTTTTAAAGCTCGCATTTGGAATATACATCTCGAAAACGAAGTATCCGTCCTTGTAAGCGGATACATCTTTTAGAGGCGCTACGCTTGGCGTGAAGAGGTTATCCCAAGGCCCCCCGCCCTTTGAGGTTCCGGTGTTTAAACTCCACGCTTTCTGTCCGTCTGGCGCATCGGCGTTTGTCGCCGTATTACCATCTGCGCCTGCATTTACGGTCAAAAGAGATACATCATCTCCCCATGCCGCGCTGACTGCCATAAGCGGAGAAAACAAAGTAAATAGCATCGCTGTCACAAGTAAAGATGCTAATAATCGTCTTTTTTTCATTCTCAAATTTCCTCCATATATCCTATTTTTAGGTTTTGAAGAGTTCCCATAACTCTTTCAAACTTCTTCACTTAAATACTAAATTCAAAACTTTCTATGATTTTATGTAGTGCACAAAAAAAGTGATCCTTTACACCCAATATGAACCCCTMATGTGTGGCCTGACAACACTTTCCCGCTTTTATGCTGGCTGCCGCATCACCTCTACTATTCCATATGTCTAGTCTTGTAAATGCGATCCCGTCCACAATTGACCCGATGTTAGCGTTTTCACGAGCTCAAAAAAATAACAAGATTCAAAGAGCGATAAGCGTACGTGCAAATAACGTAATCTCACTACTTCTTTTAACCCTGTAATAAGTTCCCGGAACACGATTTGTATATTGGGGACTTATCTTATCATACGAGTGTTGCAATAAAGTTCCAATGAGGTAGTCTTATCCTTTACAGGGGCAATATTAATTTAAGTAGATTGCATTCAATCTTGATTCCAATCCTAAATTTCATTTCCTCCTGTAATCTTATGAAGCAAATAGGCTTCACCAAAAAAACCACTTCAGATGAAGTGGTTTGAATTAATTGTTTGGAGGTGCCTAGGGCGACCCTCACCCCTGACCTCATATCTGCCAGTGATATGCTCTCTCGTGTGGGGCTATTACACTACCCCAATTTATCTAGCATTCGACGGGTGGGGCGTTCCATTCATTCACGATATACACGCATCAACTCATTAAGGCTCCACCGATTCGGCTACCTTCATAGCCTCGTCGCCCGAAATCGGACCGGACACGCCATACTGAATGCCGTCAACCACCCAGAACAGCTCTGTGAACTCGGCTTGCTCGAAAATTAAGCCGTCCGCTCCACCCACTTTGGTCTGTGTGAACAGGTCTGTCGGGAACGCTGCCGGCATGCGGCTCGCGCTGAACGTCACCGTCTTATCACCCGAACCGTATGTGAAGTTTAAATCTCTGAGCGGTTGGTCCTTCATTCCCACGCCGACGATCTCAGCCAGCTTGAAGCCTTCCGGGGCGACTTGAGGAACAAGCACACCGGAACCGAAAGCTGCTTTCGCTGCCTCCGCCGTTCCTAACGGAGTTGTAATCAATTGGGACAACTCCGAACCTGTGGCTCCTCCGTTTCCGGGCAGCACGATTTCCGACGAATTATCCGTTGGCGTCGGGACTGCGGCGGGCTCTTGCAGCATCGGCAATCCCGCCACTATGACGACTGCCGCGACCAGCGCTGCCGCTCCTGCAAGCCAGGCTTTCGGAAGAACGAATCGGCGGCGGCCTCTCGCTTCCGCGGCGGCTTGTTTCCTGATCTTCTGTTTAACGCTATCGCTCAATTCCATTTTAGAAAACAACATATCATCCGACTCCTTTTGCAAATGTTGACGTAAATTACGCTCCATGTCCGTCATCGGTTGTCTCCTCCTTGCGCATTTCCCGAGCCAACGCCTCGCGCGCCCGGTGCAGTCTGTTTCTCACGGTACCCTCGGGCGACGACGTCGCTTTCGCAATTTCCCGTGTGTCCAAGTCCAGATAATAATATAAATACAAAGCCTCCTGATACGGCAGAGGCAGACGCAGCATATGCCGCAAAATCTCGCTTTTCTGCAATCTTTTAAGCGCTTCTTCTTCTACGTTGAATATCCGTCCCCGCTCCATCAGGCTGGGATCGGTCGGCTGTTCCGTAAACATCCGCACGCCCATCTTGTCCCGGCAAACGTTGATAGCGATCGTCGTCAACCAGGTTTTAACCGCGCTATCTCCACGAAACGAGTTCCAGTTGCGATAAGCG
The DNA here is from genome assembly GCF_056398625.1 of Paenibacillus sp. 01T431. NCBI lineage: Bacteria > Bacillati > Bacillota > Bacilli > Caryophanales > Paenibacillaceae > Paenibacillus > Paenibacillus sp. 01T431. The sequence goes on along the minus strand of NZ_JBFTPT010000009.1, from coordinate 207,840 downwards.
CGAAGAAATACCTCCTGACTGATATCCTCGGCAAAATGCCGATCCCCGGTATAAAAATAAGCGGTGCGCATGATCGTCGAGCTAAAGCTTTCCATCAGCTGCTCTAGAGCTTGCGTGGGATCTTTCGGGAAATTTTCCTTGTTATTCGAGCCGGCCGGCATCACTGAATCATCACCTCCACCTATTAGACGGCCTGAGCGCATTTTTCGCTGCACTTCGCTTTAAATCTGACAGTCCAATAAGAATTTCGCCAATTTGAGCTTAATTCCCCATACTCCTTCTTGCTTGAATTTAAAACGATAAAAGCCACATGTACAGCATGCCTGATGATGCGGATTTTCGACTTCATCTTTGGTTTAAAAGATCCCCAATATCCGTTTATACTAACACTATTTTCTCTAGATGACCTCTTCGCTGCCAACGATGCGATCTCCCACCTAGAGGTATTACACATCATAATTATTATTATTTTCTTAGTTATAGGAAGTGAATGGTACGAGATGTTCGTTGACACAATAGGACTACACGTGTAGTATATGAGTTGTAGGCCTATAATTGTGATCCTTTTACATGTAACGGGAGGTTTCGAGTATGACAAAATTACCACAAATCACAGATGCAGAATGGGAAGTTATGAAAATCCTCTGGGCGAGGAAGGAATGTCCATCCAGCGAAATTGTTAAACAACTAACGGAAACAATGGACTGGAGTCCGAAGACGATTCGTACGCTGCTTAACCGTCTGGTGCAGAAAGAAGCGGTTGGAATCAACAAAGACGAATCTCGACGAGCCCAAATGTTTTATCCATTGGTTTCAGAAAATGAGTATTTGCAAAATGAAACCAAAAGTTTTTTGCAAAAATTGTACGGTGGAGCCATTAAACCGATGCTTGCGAACTTCCTTCAGGAGAAAAAACTGACGGAACAGGAAATCAATGAGCTGAAACAATTATTCGATGATAACAAATCGAAGACAGGCAAATAGCCATGACATATGTGCAGATGTATATGCAGTTTTTTTTCGACTGGGTGATTCGCGCTTCGTTGATGGCAAGTGTGCTGGTTGCTCTCATTGTCATGATCAAATGGATGCTCAGAAACAAGTTGCAGCCGAAGTGGCATTATCTCCTATGGTTTCCTGTTGTCATTCGGCTCGTATTGCCTTGGGCGCCAGAAAGCTCGTACAGCGTATACAATCTATTGCCAATGAAGCAGCAGTTGTCTAATGAATCCCTTTTAGGATCGCTCGATGATATTTCCAATCTTTATGAACGAAAGAATCAGTTGAAGGACAACGTGGATTCACCGAGCGAATGGACACTCAAAGATCCATCCGATGTCATAGTTCATTCCTCTGCGAATGTTCCTGAAAAACAAGTCCTTGCAAAGCAATCGTTTGTGGATCTATTATCCAAAATAACGCTGCGAGACATCCTGTTGTTTGGTTGGTTGCTAGGGGTCATAATCTTGAGCCTTGTAACCCTTATAGCCAATATCAACGTGTATAGTCGAATTAAAAAACAGCCCAATGTAACCCATCCGGCGGTATTACAAGTATTCGAGCAATGCAAGCGCCAAATGTCGGTCAAACAACCGATTCTTCTGACCGTAACAGATGCAGTGCCGAGTCCTGCGGTTTATGGGTTTATGAAACCAAGGATTTTATTATCCAGTTCGTTGATTCGTTCGATGGATGCCGATCAATTCCGTTATATTTTCAATCATGAACTGGCACATATCAAGCGCAGGGACGTTGCGATGAATTGGCTCATGCATGTTCTGGTTATTTTACATTGGTTTAATCCGATAATGTGGGTTGTCTACGCACGAATGCGAGCAGATCAAGAGGTAGCCTGTGATGCATTAGCCTTGTCCTACATCCATGCTGAACACAAAGCAGCTTACGGCCAGACGATCATTAATTTATTGGAGCATTATGCAGGAGCCCGGAGATATCCAGGTTTGGTCGGATTATCGGGTAATTACAAGCATCTCAAGAGGAGAATACTCATGATTAAACATTTTAAGAAAAATTCTATGCGCTTATCTGTATTAGGATTAGCAACGCTATTAACTGTCTGCTCATTCTCATTAGTAAATGCTCAAGGGAATACCCAATCAAATGAAACAGTGGAAGTGGTAAAGCTATCGAAGCCTGGAGCCGGCCAAATCCAAAGCCTGACAGTCAATTCTGCAGAAGAAGCTACTCTCGTATTGCAGAAGTATTTTAACCTGACTGGATTTTCACTTATAAAAGATGAGAGAGAAACTGCCACTTATGTAACCGCAGACGACAGTATGCGTGTATGGGTTGGTCAAAATAATAAAATAATTGGTATTAATGATATGAAGGCAGCTAAAGAATCAAACAAAAGCAATGAAATACAAAAAGAACAATGGATTTCAATAGACCAAAGTAAAGAGAAAGCGACTCAATTGGCTCAACAATTCTTGGACGTTAGTGTTCAAGAAGTACAAATTACAACAACAGAACATAGCTACGCCAATGACTCACTTGTTTTATTTGAAATTAGACCTTCTTCCGAGGGCAATCTTACTAGCGATGGCCGGTTTCTTATAACAGTGGACCGATCCACTGGAGATATTACAAATATTAACCCTTTTCTGTGAATGAGCTGAACGATTAGAGGCTATCAACTTCTACCGCAGGGCCTTAGGGCACCAAATGGGCAATCGGAGAACGATAGTTAAATAACCAGTGCAGCAGTCTGAACAAGACCCCATTCTGTAGACAATAAAAAAAACCTATGCTGCATGGTCAAACACCGATTTTGTAGACATTGAAAAAAAGCCCTAGGAAACAAGCTGGCGACGGTACTCAACCGGAGTCAGCTTGTTAAATACCTTTTCAAACGTTTTTAAAACCAACGGATTTTCATTGTTGAAACTCATGTGATAAGCAATAATTTCAGTATTAAACAAATCCTTAATTACGGACAGGTAAATCTTCTGATCGAACACGCGGTACTGAGTAATATCCGTGACCCATTTCTGATTGGGTTTGTCGGCTGTAAAATCACGATTAAGTTTATTCTCCGCTACACGTCCTGCATACGGCGCCCTCTATTATCCATAAGCCTGAACTCTCCGAGTTGCTTGTATTTACGCATCCATATCTTAATCTGACCTTCATCTTCAATCCCCAATACCTTTATTATCTCCCTTTTTATTTTGCCACCTAGCTTTAGCTCGATTGCTTTTAGCTTGGTCTCCTAACTGTAACGTTTAAACTTCTGTCCTTTTGTAGCCAATGCCAAACGCCCCCTAAAATAGTTTAGATTAACCCAGGTTTTTTTCTAATGTCTATTTTTGGGGGTGCAGTTCCATCATAGGAGAGGTTTTAATTTTCTATGATTACCAGACAGGTCTTACTCTTGTTGGTAAATTACCTTCATTTGCTCCATAAATTAATTTTGATAAATCTTCTTTGAGCATTTGCAGTCGTTCTGCTCCAATGTTTTCAATCCAACGTTGCTCAATCTCAGTTAGAATCTTCTCTTTTGCTTTCACTACTAACCAACCTCGTTCGGTCAAAATAATAATTTTCCCTCTATTATCAGTGGGATGAGCTTTGCGTATTACATAACCACATTGCTCGAGATAATCCACCATTTTACTCACAGCTTGCTTTGTAACTCCTAAATATTCGGCTAGTTCTATACCTGTTGCTCCATTAGGATTGATACATTTAAACATAAAACCATGTACAGGTCTAATATCATCAAATCCCAATTCACTCAATCTGTTATGTAGTTCATTAATCGATACACTAAAAGATAATGACAAAAGGGATGTAAGATCTAATTCACTAAAAAATTGATTATTCATACATATTACCTCCTTAAATAAAGTCAACTAGGTTGACTTTGTTCAGAGTTCATTGTACTATGCGTAATATAGTCAATCAAGTTGACTATATTACGATTGTGAAAGAAATAGAATTCACCGAGACAAAATTAATAAATTATGGAGGGTTCTCATGGCTAATATCGTTAAAATTAGAGGAAGTGTATTTGCACCGTATGCTTGGTTGGAACCTATTAAAGATCCTTCAACTGGAAGGATCTTCGAATATACGGGTGATGCACGCGAATTTACACCTTACGCTGTAAATACAATGAGATCAAGAATAGAGCAAGAGGTGATTATTGATTTTTATAAAAAAGAAATTTTCACATTTGCAGATGCTTGTATTACGACTGTGAAAATTACAAATCCAGACGGTTCTATCGAACATAAAAAAGGAAAAACAAATACACAAAACATTGTATGTACGAATGTTATGTGGGGAACTGATGATGTTTCTTTTGAAATGAGGGCAAGTGCCAGCAATCCTTTGAATACAGCAGCACCTGCAGCTGACTATGTATTAACTATAAACGTTAACAAAAGTGGGGATGCACATATCGAAGGTTTCCATGATGGGTTCCCTTGCTATGAATTTTATAAACAAACAGATTTCGGTCCATTTGAATTCATATATACACATGATTTCAGAAAAACTGGTGACACTCCAGCAGCGCTAGCTGGGGAAATGGAATACAATTTCAAAGCGACACTCTAGATATAAATATTAAGTAGAAGATTGCAAACAGCAAATATTAAAGGAAAAGCAAGCATTTAACCATACGAAAAATAATATTAAACATTACAGAGGTGTATTCTCATGACTACTATCGTTAAAGTTAGAGCAAGTGTATTTATTCCAACATCTTGGACTGAACCTAGGAAAGATATTCAAACGGGTAACACAATCGAATTCGAAGGTGACTCACGTGAGTTTACACCTTATGCAGTAAACACTTTGCGTTCAAGAATTGAACAAGAAGTAATTGTAGATTTCTACAAAAAAGAAATTTTCACATATGTGAATACTGGCATAACAACAGAAAAAATCACAACTCCTGATGGTTCCATTAATAAAAGATCAGGAAAAGCTAGTACGGAAGGCATTTTGTGCTCGGATATTATATGGGAGTCAGACAAGGTCAAATTTCAAATGAGTGCAAGTGCTAGCAACCCATTAAATGTATTAGCACCTCCTGTTGACTATCTATTAACTGTACTTGTCAAAAAAGATGGTATTGTCGACATTCAAGGGGAACACGATGGATTCCCTTGTTATGAATTTTATAAGCAAGTAAATTGGGGTCCGTTTGAACAAATTTATACTCATGATTTCAGAGAAACTGGTGATACACCTGCAGCTATGGGTGGGGATATGGAGTATAGATTCAAAAAGATATTGTGAACCCAATATGATGAACTTTTTAGTAATTAAAAATAAAACACCTTAGAGTAGTGAACATCAGGAGGAACAAATGACAACAGTTTTATTCGTAAAAGCAAACAATCGCCCAGCAAATCAATCGGTCAGTGTAAAATTATATGATGCATTTTTTGCGAGTTACAAAGAATCGCATCCAAATAATAAAATAATAGAGCTTGATTTATACAAGGATGAATTGCCATATGTAGGCGTAGATATGATTAATGGCACTTTTAAAACAAGTAAAGGACTTGCGTTAACAGCAGAAGAAGCAAAAGCAGTAGCTGTTGCTGATAAATATTTAGATCAATTCCTTGCTGTTGATAAAGTTGTGTTTGGTTTCCCATTATGGAACCTAACAATCCCAGCTGTGCTACACACATATATTGATTATTTAAACCGAGCAGGTAAAACATTTAAATATACACCAGACGGTCCAGTAGGACTTATGGGGAATAAGAAAATTGCATTATTAAACGCTAGTGGCGGTGTATATTCTGAAGGACCAAAAGCTGACGTTGAAATGGCTGTTAAATATGTAGCAAGTATGATGAGCTTCTTCGGAGTAAATGATATAGAGACAATTGTGATAGAAGGCCACAATCAATTCCCAGAAAAAGCAGAAGAGATCATTGCGAATGGTCTTGAAAAAGCTCTTAAAGTAGCAAGTAAATTCTAACTAGTAAAACAATTATCACTGAATATGGCAGTATCAACACTTTTATAGTGGTGGTACTGCTTTTTTATTGGCTTTTCTTACTACTTTCCTTCGATGCCCACTCATTTCATTACGTCCGCACGGACTGAACCCTGGGGGATCGAAATTCTGATTATATTTTCACAGATATTATCCGTATGAAGCAAAGCATAGCGGTAATTTCGATGCCGTGCTCCTACACTGACGCTTCGTGCGCGCGATCTGCCCCTTGCTAGGCTCCACCAAATAATAAAAAAACCACTTCAACAGAAGTGGTTTGAATGGTTTATTATGGTGGAGCCTAGGGGGATCGAACCCCTGACCTCATCGCTGCCAGCGATGCGCTCTCCCAGCTGAGCTAAGGCCCCAAATGACGACAAGATTGATCTTAGCACAGGGTCGTCAAAACTGTCAATCTTTATCTATCATACCATTGAGCGGGTGTTTGGACAGCAAATTATTGAGCTCCTTCATGAACATATCGATGTCCTTGAATTGGCGATAAACAGATGCGAACCTGACATAAGCTACCTCATCTACAGGATAAAGCTCGTTCATAACGATTCCACCAATATCGCTGCTATCAACCTCGGCATGTGCCGTTGTGCGCAGCTCCTTCTCAACCTCGGATACGATTACCTCTAGACGCTCCACTGGTACCGGACGCTTCTCGCAGGCGCGGATAAGACCCCGCAATATTTTGTCACGGCTGAACTCTTCACGGCTGCCATCTTTTTTGATGACGATCAGAGGCGTCTCTTCAATCATTTCGAATGTCGTGAAGCGGCGGCTGCACTTTTCGCATTCACGGCGGCGACGAATGGATTTGTTTTCGTTGGCCGGTCTGGAATCTAATACTTTCGTTCCGGCATAGTCGCAGTATGGGCATTTCATGATGCGTATTGCCTCCTTTCTTAGTCGCTTKAGCCTCAAAAATGGACTCTTCGAAAAAAAAATTTAATTTCCATGTAATTCCTGTAATGAAGTTCAGATTTTTGCACATAATACTTTTACCAACCGCAAGGAGGTGAACATACATGAGCGCATCCCGCAGCAGTAACCAATTGGTAGTGCCACAAGCGACAGCTGCCCTTGACCAAATGAAATATGAAGTTGCTCAAGAGCTAGGCATCGCAATTCCGCAAGACGGATACTACGGCAACATGGCTACAAAAGACGCAGGCTCCATCGGGGGATACATTACCCGTCGCCTAGTGCAAATTGCCGAGCAATCCCTTGCTGGTCAATACAAATAATGATTCATTAAAAGTTGTATGAATAACCGAAGCTTTGGCAGGGCTCGTCCATGAAGAGACGAGCCTCCAAGGCTTCATTTATTTTCGTTATCGTTAAGGATCATCCATTAAAGACTCGGATATAAGTCCTTATACTTATTATAATAGTAAATGACTCGCTGCACATAGTGTCTAGTTTCTCCAAACGGAATTTCTTTAACCGATTCGATCGTTCCATCCCAAGTCCCCGAGTCAAGCCACTTGCGAACATTTCCTGGACCCGCGTTGTATGCAGCAATTGCAGCTATCTTATTTTGATCAAATTGTTGATTAAGAGATCTTAAATACCACGCGCCAACCTCAATGCTAACGTCTGCACGATTCATAAGCATATCATCCGTTACGGCTTGAAATCCTGCTTTTTGAACGACCCATGCAGCCGTATCAGGCATAATTTGCATTAAGCCCAGTGCACCCTTCTTCGATTCCTTGCCTGTCTGAAAATTGCTTTCACTGCGAATAATCGCGGCCACTAAATGCGACTCAATGCCATAGTTAGAAGCACTTGCACGAATGTCTTCTTTGTAATGAACCGGATACATCCACTCCGCAAGCCAATCTGATTTGAGAAATAAAATCGTCAATAAACCAAGCAGCAGGACGAGCAGCACCCTTTTCTTTTGGAATACCCTCATGGCATACACTTACTTTTCCAAAATTCATCCAGCTGACGCTTCGTCTCCTCCAGCGATCCGCTGTTATCGATGACCCAATCCGCTTTCAGTCTCTTTTGCTCAATATCCATTTGCAGTGCGATGCGCCGGCTTGCTTCTTCTTCAGGCAAATGGTTTCGTTCCATTAAGCGCTTTTTCTGAAGCTCAGCGGGTACATATACGACCAATATGCCTTCGTACAGATGCTCCTGCTTCGTCTCGTATAGCAGCGGCACGTCAGCTACTACTAATCGTTCTGGATACTGCTCTGCGTAAGTATGTATGGTTTGCTGCATCCGCGCCCGTATAGCTGGATGGGTTATGGATTCAAGCTTTGCTAGTGATTGTTTATCGCGAAACACAATTTCGCCGAGAGCTTTGCGGTTAAGAGAACCGTCCGTTTCAAGGACAGCTTGTCCAAACGTAGAGGCGATTGCCTCTAATGCTGGTTCCCCGGGAAGTACAACCTCCCTTGCGACTTGATCGGCATCGACCAGCAGCGCACCGCGTTCGACGAGCATGTTTGCGATTGTGCTTTTGCCGCTGGCAATACCGCCGGTTAATCCGATTATCATCCTTTTCACCTCAAATTATAACAGCTTCATGATTCCGATTATGATTAATAATATGCCTGGCAGCATAGCTAATGTCTGCATGCCTTTCCAAGCGGAGAAACGAAAGCCAAAACGGATACCGCCAACAAGAAAAATAGCACTTGCCGCCGCTATCGTTAAAGCCGTAAGTAAGGAAGGCAATCCGATCAACGCAGCCCCAAGTCCAGCTCCAAATGCATCAAGTGATAATGCAAAGCCAAGCATGACGGCCTCCGATGCAGAGATGGTGCCTGATTTATCGACGTCAGCCGACTGTGGCGTGCGCAAAATCTGAATAACGAGCCCTAGACGCTTCAGCTCTACCATAACGACAAGCGCAGCACTCGCGATCTCTCCGGCATGTGTTTTTGCGCCAGCTTCTGCCGAAGCAGCACTTTCTTGTACTGCGGTTTCTACGTGCTCATGCCTCACATCATCCTGCTGCTGTTTGTTTCGTCTAAGCTGCAATAGCGCCCAGACACCAATCAGCATGAGGACACATGCGCCAATGAGACGCGCAACGAATTCAGACAGGAACGTGGTTATCAATCCGCCAACCTGCATGGACAAATAAATAATAATACCAGAGCAGCAAGCAATAATCAGTATTGACACGATCGGTATGCGGATCCTCCGCAAACCGTAAGTAACGCCAACACCAAAACCGTCTACGCTAACAGCAACAGCAAGAACTAATAGTGAAACTACATGCGCGAACAATGTTTTAGTCCCTCCCCGCACAGCGGCGATCCGGCTTACAAGAAGCTGTAAGTAGACATCCGCCTATTGTTCGTAACACACTTATCATATGCGGGGAGTATTTGACTGTGCATGCTGGTTAACATTTGCTGCAGTTCGTATTATTTTCCTGATGCGTGCAGTGTCTGGCATTTATTGCAAATATGGGTACCTCGGCCGCCAACAACAAATTTATGAATCGGTCTTGAACAGGTTGGACAAGGCTCATCCTTCTTGCCGTATACAAGCAGCTGATGCTGAAACATTCCCATCTCGCCTTGTCCATTAACGTACGATTTAATAGACGAACCGCCTGCTTCAACCGCATTTCCCAGTGTCGAACGTATCGCTTCATAAAGTCGCTTCCATTCGGCCGGCTTCAATGTGCTAGGTGTTCGCTCCGGATGTATGCGTGCTTGAAATAAAGCTTCGTCTACATAGATGTTGCCCAAACCGACAATATGCTCTTGATTAAGCAATAGCGGCTTAATCTTAGTCGCGCGTTTCTCGAGTTTCCCGCGAAGCGCTTCTAGCGTAAAGGCTGGCTCAAGCGGCTCTATACCAAGCTTGTTAAGCGGCGGAAGCTCAAGCTCCTGCCCTTCTTGGAATAAATGCATCGTACCGAACTGGCGAACGTCCTTATAACGCAAATCCGTGCCATCTTCGAAATGAAAGATAACATGAGTATGCAGCTCAATCGGCTCTTCCGATGGGAAAACCCCATATCGGCCTTCCATTCGCAAATGCGATACAAGTACGAGCCCGTCCAAGATAATCCGCAAAAACTTGCCGCGTCGCTCAACCGTCTGGATCGTATGTCCGACAAGCGCATCCGCGAACTGTTCAGGTTCTGCTGGACGCTGTATAATACGCGGGAGTCTAACGGTTACTGATTGGATACGTTTTCCCGCTACAAGTTCAATTAATGTTCTTCTAACTGTTTCTACCTCTGGCAATTCAGGCATTTCTCCTCACCTCAACAACCATTATACCCGAAACTGCCCGCCAGTGGGTTACTTTGCTTCATACCAATTGTCACCGAAACTCATATCGGCCTTCAAAGGAACATCAAGTTTGAGCGCTCCAGCCATCACTTCAGGCACAAGCGTCTTCATCAGCTCCAGCTCCTCTTGCGGCACTTCGAACACGAGCTCATCGTGCACCTGCAGCAGCATGCGGCTCTTCAGCTTGCGTTCGCGCAGCGCAGCGTCCATATGGACCATGGCCAGCTTAATAATATCTGCCGCAGTACCTTGAATCGGTGTATTCATCGCTGTACGTTCAGCAAAGGATCGCAAGTTGAAATTAGAAGCATTGATGTCATTCAGATAACGCCTGCGCTCAAGCAGTGTGGCCACATACCCGTCGCGCTTCGCTTGCTGAACGATATCGTGCATATATTGGCGAACGCCTTTGAAAACCTCCTTGTAATCCGCAATAAACTTTCCAGCTTCATTACGGGAAATGCCAAGGTTTTGCGATAAGCCAAAATCGCTGATGCCATACACGATGCCGAAGTTGACCGCTTTTGCCGAACGACGCATGTTGGAATCAACCTCCTCGGCAGTTACGCCGAATACATCCATCGCTGTTTTGGTGTGAATATCCATGTCCTTAATGAACGCTTCCTTCATATTCTCATCATCAGCAATATGTGCGAGCACACGAAGCTCAATTTGTGAATAGTCAGCTGCTACGATGGACCAGCCCGGCTCGGACGGTACAAAGGCTTTCCTAATTTGGCGTCCTTCCTCAAGACGAATCGGAATGTTCTGCAGGTTAGGGAACTGACTGCTTAGACGACCGGTAGCTGCAATGGTCTGGCGATAATACGTGTGTATTTTGCCTGTTTCCTTGCGCACCTCTTTAAGCAAGCCCTCTACATAAGTAGATTGCAGCTTCGAGAGCTGACGATAATGCAGGATAAGCGGAATAATCTCGTGATAAGGAGCAAGCTCCTCCAGTACCTCAGCATCCGTCGAATAACCTGTTTTCGTCTTTTTCTTAGCAGGCAGGCCAAGCTTCTCGAATAAAATCTCACCCAGCTGCTTTGGCGATCCGATATTAAATTCCGTACCAGCAAGCTTGTACACGCTGCTAATGATTGTTGTCAGCTTACTCTCCAAATTACGGCCAAGCGCCTCCAGCTCCTCCGACTTTACTTTAATGCCCTGAAACTCCATCCCTGCAAGAATGCGGGACAATGGATGCTCCATGTCAAAATAAAGCTTGCTCATGCCCGTATTGCTTAGCTCTTCGGTTAACAGAGGCACGAGCTTCCGAACCGCTTCCGCTTTCAGCGATAAATGGCGATAAAGCGTATCGGCATCAGGCACTCTGAATTTCGCGCCTTTGCCATAAACAGCTTCATCCGGCGGCAGTGTCGACAAGCCTTGCTTCTCATTAATGCCGCTTAATGTCTGGCTTGCTTCTGTAGGATCGAGCAAATATGCTGCCAGCTGCACATCAAAAGCAGAACCCTCGAAGCTGATTCCGCTCCATTTGAGTGCCAGCTCCACCTTATGGAGATCAAAGCCGTATTTCGGCTTGTCCGCTTGTTCGAGCCAGTCGCGAAGCTTCGCTGCGAAAGGCTGCTTAAGCACTGAATATGGCATTACAAACACAGCTTCATCAGTAGCGATAGCAAGGCCAATCAGCTCGGCATGATGCGGATTCTCCCCAATGGCTTCGATATACAAGCCATTTTTGTCCGACTTCTGGAGCAGTTGAATAAGCTTCTCCAGCATCTCTGCGTCTTTTTCTGATTCGATCACATTAATATTCAAATCAGCTGCAGCAGCTTCGGCTTCCTTATCCATATCACCCGCTTCAGCACCTAGCTCCAGGCGATCAATTAATGATTTAAATTCCAGCTTGCGGAACGCCTCAGCCAGCTTCGAACCATCATACCCGGCATAACGAATGTCATCGATAGACTTTTCTATAGGCACTTCACGGAAGATCGTCGCCAAGCGCTTGCTCATCGTAGCATCATCTTTATGGCTCTCAATGTTTTCCTTCAGCTTGCCCTTCAGCTTGTCCAAGTTATCAAGCACGCTTTCAACGGATCCATGCTCATGAAGCAGCTTAAGCGCCGTTTTCTCGCCTACGCCCGGAACACCAGGTATGTTGTCAGAGGTATCCCCCATGAGCCCCTTAAGATCGATAATTTGCATCGGCACAAGGCCGTATTTCTCTTGGATCGTCTCTGGTGTGTAAAGTTCAACATCACTAACGCCTTTGCGTGTTACCGCAATGGTTACTTTGTCTGAAGCAAGCTGCAGCATATCTTTATCTCCAGTAACGACAAAAGTTTCTACACCTTTCTCGTCAGCTGCCTTCGTTAGCGTACCGATAATATCATCGGCCTCATAACCGGACAGCTCAAACTGCGAAATGCTAAAGGCTTGAAGCAGCTCCTTAAGCACTGGAAATTGTTCTGACAGCTCTGGCGGTGTCTTTTGTCTTCCGCCTTTATATTCCGCATAACCTTCATGGCGAAAAGTGACCTTGCCGGCATCAAATGCAACCAGCACATGAGTCGGCTTTTCTTGTTCAAGCAGCTTAAGCAGCATCGTTGTAAACCCAAAAATCGCATTCGTGTGATTGCCCGCCGAATTTGTAAGCGGCGGCAAAGCAAAAAACGCACGGTAGATTATACTGTTTCCGTCAATTAGCATCCATTTTTCCATAAGGAATCAACACCTTCTTTATGTAACATTCATACCTTTAAGTATACCACAAAAAGGGCTATTCCCAAGCATTGCTGCGATGGGATAGCCCTTTTTTGTATCGGTCACATCATCATGGAATGAAATGGAGCAGGCCTGCCTAATAAATAACCTTGAGCATATTCAATCCCCATCTCACGCACCTTCGCAAGCTCCGCTTCAAGTTCTATGCCTTCGGCAATTATGGAAATATCCATTTTTGCTGCAATCTGAACCAGTGTGTACAAAATATGCTCTTTCATCTCATCCAAGTGGATATTCTGAATAATCGACCGATCCACCTTCAAATAATCAGGACGCAGCTCAGCGATTGATTGCAATGACGAATAACCCGCTCCAACATCATCAATTGCAATTTGATAACCTTGACTACGGTAATGCTCCAGCGCCTTCTTCACAGAGCCAAAATCCGCGATTGAGCTTCGTTCTGTAATTTCAAATACGACATGATGGGGCGATAGCTTATGCTGCTCCAGCAGACTGAGCGTTTGACCCGGCGAGAAGCTTGGATCCTCCATAATTTGCGCCATCACATTGATGAATAGCTTTTGCCCTGGCATGAGCCGCAGACAGCCGTCTATCGCCTTTTCTCTAGCCAGTCTATCCAAGCTATAAGTCAAACCTTCCTGCTCAGCACACTGAAAGAGTTCCATTGGTCCATTAAACCAAGTTTGATCCTGCGTGCGCGATAGCGCTTCGAAGCCAAATACCTCTCCTTCGCGCAGCAGCGATACGATAGGCTGATATACTGGCTGAATAAGCCGCTCGCTAATGACTCGTTCCAGAGCTCGGCGCTTTAAGCTTCGTTCCATCGATCCGGCGGATTGCCCGTGCAAAATTGCTTTTTTCATCGCATCATACCAGACGAGGCCATCCACAGGGTCATTGTCATTGGGTACGACAGATACACCAATATGGAGCTTCCCAAGCACATCAGCTAGCCCCTCATAGCAGATCTCCTCTGCAAATTGTTTCTCCCAATCAGCGGTATGCTTATAGGCCAGCTCAAGAAGCCAGTCCTCCTGCAGCATTTGATGTCCGGCCGGCAAACGCATATGGATAAATAAATCCTCCTTCATCCATTGCAGCCCTTTATATAGTAAAGAGCTTCCAAATGCAGCCTTCACCTCATTCTCTGCAAAAACACGCCATTTCTCATGCTGCGCGGATAAATGATTTTTCCGAACATCCGTAGGAAACTGCCATGATAAATAAATAATACCAAGATGACCCGAGCTCACGTTTTCCGTATCGTTTAGCCGCCATATGTCCCGTAGTTGTCTCAATTTCCGTTCCGTTCCTCTCCATGATGCATTCCTATAATTTGATCCATGACATAGACGCTGCCTTTAAGAGCTTTCGCTTGTTTCTTCAGCTTTGCCGCAATCCTCGGAATATCATCTGCCGCAAGCGCTACTCTGCCATCCCATAACATGAGTGACAAAGAAAGCGTTACACCCTCCTGATCAATGAGATTGCCCTCTCGATCCTCAACTGTCGTTACTTCAACGCCGCCGTAAAATGCTTTAATCCCGCTATCGAAACGCTTAATCATAGCCTGACATAGTTGCTCCGCCGAATCTGCTCTCATTACCACGATGAAATCATCTCCGCCTATATGTCCGACAAAGTCGTCGACTGCTCCGAGCTGATCAAGCTCCATACGCAGAATATCTCCCAAATAGCGAATCAAATTATCACCGAGCCCAAAACCAAAGGAATCGTTATACCATTTAAAATAGTCCAAGTCCGCATAGACAACAGCAAACGGCTCACTTTGTCCGATCCGCTGGCTCAGTTCCAGCTGAATTTCCTCGTTCCCCGGCAGCCCCGTAAGCGGATTAGCTGTTCGTGCTGCCTCCGTGCGAAGCGCCGTCATGCATTCCAAAATAGACCTGATCGTAGCTGCTCCTGCCATCTGTCCATCCTTCGTAATAAGAACGACATCGTATAGCTGTGAGAAATCCCTTGCCATTGCCAGCTGAGATACATGCTCGACAGTAAGCTGCTCATCCACAATAAGCGGTTGATTGTTCATAATCCGCTCAATCGGTCTGTTCCAATAAAGAGGCAGCCCGAATTGGCCGGCTAACATTTGATGCAGCTTCTCTTTCATTAAGATGCCAATTGGTCTGCCTTTATCGACAATGACCGCGCCTTGCGCCTTCGCATTCGTATCGAAAAAATAAGCAACCTCGGACACCCTGGCCCGGGCAGGAAATATCGGAAAAGGTGCAGCAAGCCCGCCAATTCGAACGGTTCGGCTATGGTTCCCCGGCAAATGCAGCTGCTGCACTGGCTCGCCTGCTCCGATGATCTGACCGTAGTTTTCTATTTTCGGTTTGCCTTCGGATAGAGATTCTTGGCGGTTCCTTCCGAGAGTAACGTTATATGCGCTTTGCTCCATCGCATCAAGAATCATCCGATAAACAACCGACTCCGAGGAACGGCCGGTTGCTGGAGGGTATGCAGTTGAAAGACCTATGCTTACCTCCAGAACGGTGTCTGAGAAAGCCCCGTCTTCTTTTTTTGCATCAGACTTCCTTAGCCTATCAATAAGCCGCTCCATCGCTTTCTCGACCACTCGAATGATCGGTTCATCCTTCTGCTGCCGATCAAATAAATAAAAGTAATCCCATTCAAGGCGCTGACGCCAGAAAAGCCTTGCCTCCGTGCCCTCCCATAGCTGCAATGCTGATTCTGCTGCTGTGTTCCCAATGCGAAAACGGACGTAGATGACACCAATTCCGCCTTCATGCCAGCGCTCTTTTATGCTGCGGAGCATATCTCGATTGAATAAACCAACCCCGACTCCATTCATGCCAATCCCCTCAATCGACTATCGTCTATTTCAGTTCCTTTATGTATTACTTTACCAGCCAATTGTGAATAGAGATGCATAAAAGGATTAACTTGCGGTAAAATTCGACATTTTTCTTAGTGCTTTTCTCCTAAACAAAAAAACCGTCCAGCAGCTAAGCGTGGGCGGTCTTAAGTATGTTTTAAGTAGGTTATACGTTCAAATCCGGACGATTGCCCGTTACGAGATAAACGACGCTCTCACCGATGTTCGTTGCGTGATCACCGAATCTTTCGAGGTAACGTCCGACGAGAGTGAGAAGCGATGACTGTGTAATGTTGCGAGGATTTTCCATCATAAGGGAATAAAGCTCGCGCGTAATTTGTCCATATAGGGCATCAACCTGATCGTCGTCCTTCGCCATTTTGTAAGCCAGGTCTACGTTTTCTTGAATAAACGATTGAATGGACTCGTATGTCATAAGCTGAACAATTTCTGCCATACGCGGCAAATCGATTAACGGTTTTATTAGCTCCTGACCCTCTAAACGCAATACAACCTTAGCAATATCAACGGAGAGATCGCCCATACGCTCCAAATCGCTTGCGATTTTAAACGAGGACAGAATTCTTCTCAAATCCTTGGCAACAGGCTGCTGCGTAGCGATCAGCTTCGAGCCGATTTCCGTAATCTTTTCTTCCATTTGGTTTAGCGACGGGTCCAGCTTTATGACCTGCTTCGCACGGTCAACATCAACGGTTTTTAATGCTTCCATCGATTCTACGAGCGCTTTTTCAACAAAAGTACCCATATCAATCAGCAAATTATGAAGATGCTCTAGTCCTTGGTCAAACTCTTTACGCGTGGTCATCATGAACGGCATTCCCCCTACAAGGTTTGTAAAACAACATCATTCGCAAGGACAAAATGATATGATTAAGCCTCTTGAATAAAAGTTTTCTCCCACGATCCGTTTGGCTTAGCCGAAACGTCCGCTTATATAATCTTCTGTGCGCTGATCGGTTGGATTGGAGAACAGCTTCTCCGTATCCGAGTATTCAACGACCTCGCCATTCAAGAAAAACACCGTTTGATTGGATACGCGGGCTGCCTGATGCATGTTGTGAGTAACCATCACGATTGTGTATTTATCTTTCAATTCTTGAGCAAGCTCTTCAATTTTCAGCGTGGAAATCGGGTCAAGCGCTGATGTCGCCTCATCCATAAGCAAAATATTTGGGTTTACTGCAAGTGCGCGGGCAATACAAAGGCGCTGCTGCTGTCCACCAGATAAACCGAAAGCGGAACGTTTCAAGTGATCCTTTACTTCATCCCACAATACCGCGGATTTCAAGCTTGTTTCTACAATTTCATCGAGCTCGCGCTTGCTAGTAATACCATGCAGGCGAGGACCGTATGCCACGTTATCATAGATTGATTTCGGGAATGGGTTCGGCTGTTGGAATACCATGCCGACCTTTTTGCGCAGTGTTTCAACATCCACTTCATTCGAGTAAATTTCAGTACCGCCAATGGCGATACCACCCTCGATCCGAGTGCCCGGAATCATATCGTTCATACGGTTTAGTGTACGAAGCAAAGTTGACTTTCCGCAGCCGGATGGACCGATGAATGCAGTGATTGCTTTCTCAGGTATCGTTAGTGTTACATCCTTCAAAGCGTGAAAAGCGCCGTAAAACAAATTCAGCTTGTTAATATTAATAAGTGCTTCCATATCGTTTTCCTCCTAAATATTCTTCTGATACTTGTTGCGAAGCAAAATAGCCGAAAAGTTCATTAGCAACAGCAGCGCTAGTAAAACGATAATACCGCTGGCCGCAAGCTCCTTAAATTCAAGCTGTGGCTTGGACAACCAGTTGTACACCTGAATAGGAATAACCGTAAACGAATCCTTAAGACCTTCTGGCAAAAAGGCAACATACGTTAATGCTCCGATCATAACTAGCGGTGCCGTTTCTCCAATTGCACGAGACATAGCAAGAATGACGCCAGTTAGTACGCCCGGAAGAGCTGAGGGCATAACAGAGCGAGAAACGGTCTGCCACTTGGTCGCGCCTAGAGCGAACGAAGCATCACGGCGTGATTTCGGAACGGCACGAATCGCTTCTTGTGCAGATACGATAATAATAGGAAGCACAAGCAGCGTCATCGTGAGCGCCCCTGCAATGAGACTGCGATCAAGAGCGAGCAGTCGTACGAACAAGGTTAAGCCCAAAATACCGTATACGATGGACGGAACGCCCGCTAGTGTACTGATATTAAGCTGAATCATCCGGGTAATCCGGCCCTTTTTCGCATATTCCTCCAAGAAAATCGCAGCTCCTACTCCAAAAATAAAGGAAATAGGCGCCATAATAAGCAGCATGTAAATCGTACCAACCAGCGCCGACTTCATTCCGGAACCGTCCGCTTTGCGAGACGGGAAGTTCGTGAATAGATCAGGCTGGAGCCTTGCAATACCGTCGATCAAAATATCTACGATTAACGCGCAAAGCGCGAGAACGCCGATGGAAGTGGCGGCGACGAACAGGATATGAAGCATCCAATCCTTTTTCCGCCGATTAGCAATTTGCTTGCGGTTAGCATCTAGAAATATGTTCATCTTAGTACTCCTCTCTGAATCTTCTTGCAATGTACTGGGCAAGAATATTGAGTAGGAATGTAATGACGAACAACGTCATGCCGACCGCGAAGATCGATCCATACTCAACCGTTCCATGCGGCGTATCCCCAAGGCTGACCTGAACGATATAAGCGGTCATCGTCTGGATGCTCTCGAGCGGATTAGCCGTCATATTAGGTGTAGAGCCTGCCGCTACCGTAACGATCATCGTCTCGCCGATCGCCCTTGAGAAAGCAAGTACGGCAGAAGCCACGATACCCGAAAAGGCTGCTGGCACAACGATTTTCAAAGCAACCTCGAACCGTGTTGCGCCAAGCGCATAAGCGCCGTCACGCAAGCTGCGCGGTACAGAGGACATCGCATCCTCACTTAGCGAGCAAACCATAGGAATAATCATAATACCGACAACAATACCGGCACTTAATGCGTTGAACACGCCGGCGCTATGAAAAATACTTTGAATAAGAGGTGTAACCAAGCTAAGAGCAAAGTAACCATATACGATGGTTGGAACTCCTGCGAGTACCTCCAATATCGGTTTAATTACTTTACGAACCCGCTTCGGTGCATATTCTGATAAGTAAATGGCACTTGCAAGCCCTAGAGGGATAGCGACTAAACAAGCGATAAACGTAATCATGAGCGTGCCTGACAGGAGCGGCAAAACGCCGAAGCTTTTGGGCGGAATTAACGGTGACCATTTGGTCCCAAACAAGAAATCAAAAATCGGTATTTTTTGAAAAAACTGATAGGTCTCTGAGATGAGTGTGACGACAATACCTATTGTAGTTAGAACAGATACGGATGCACACAGGAACAATAGGATTGGCATCAATTTGTTCATGATGCTTACGCGTTTATTTTTGAAATCATAGACTTCCTTGCTGTTTGTTTGAGCCTTACTGACCGTTTGCAGCCCTTGGCTTGGCATTGCAGCGTCCTCCTTCTTGCCTTTACAATTCGTTTACATTTGTGCCGATAAAAAGGTGATGTCCCTCGAGACACCACACATTTTCATCAGGTCGTTTGTTACTTATTTAATTTTTGCTGCTTCAGTTGCGTATTGCTCATCTGGAAGGGATACATAACCAACTTCGCCAGCAAAAGTACCGATGTTGTTGATATAGTATTTAACGAATGCGTTCACTTCTGGACGCTCAAGCTCTTTATTGTTTGCATAGATGAAGAGCGGACGGGACAATGGAGCATAAGTGCCGTCTTTAATTGTGTCATAAGTTGGTGCAATAGCGCCTTTGCCGCCGTCTACAGGAACAACTTTCAATTTATCTTGGTTTTCTTCAAAGTAAGCAAAACCGAAGTAGCCAATGCCGTATTTGCTGCCTGCTACGCCTTGAACAAGTGCGTTGTCATCTTCAGAGAAGCTGATTGCTTTATCATTGCGAATGCCTGCTTTTTCAAGAATAGCTTCATTAAAGTAGTCATAAGTTCCGGAATCAGCGCCTGGTGAGAACATTACGATCGGCTCAGCAGGGAAAGTGTCGCGAACGTCTTTCCAAGTTGTTACTGTGCTGCCAGTTGTAAAGATTTTGTTCAGCTCTTCAACTGTCAAGTGGTCGATGAAGTCATTGTCTTTGCTTACAACAACAGACAAACCGTCAAATGCTACAGAAAGCTCTGTATATTCGATGCCAGCTGCTTTACAAGCTGCTGCTTCTTCATCCTTGATGTGACGGGAAGCATCTGCAATGGCAATTTCGCCTGCGCAAAATTGTTTAAAGCCGCCGCCTGTGCCAGATACGCCAACCGGTACTCGTACATCTTTGTGCTCTTTGTTGAATTCTTCAGCTGCTGCTTCTGTAAGTGGGAACACTGTGCTTGAACCATCAATTTTAATCTCGCCTGACAATTTCACATCTTCACCAGCTGGTGCGTTAGTTGCAGTGTTATTCTTAGATCCTGTATTTTCAGAACCTTTATTTCCGCTATTATTACCACATGCAGCTGCGAATACGAGCAGCGTCACCATCGACAACATTAGAATTCCTTTAAACCCTTTTTTCTTTAACAACTCTACCACTCCTCTTATTATGTCTGTAAGGGTTCATCCCCGTGCCTCTTATACTACTAGCCGTTTGTAAACCTCGTATTCTGTTTTTGTAAACTCCATGTTAAAAATAAGATTGCTGTAATTTTTTCATTTCGACTGCGATATGAACGGCTTGCTGATGTGCCTGCTCCGATAAAACGCCAATTTGCTTCGCGCTATTGCGATTATCAGCTGCCGCTCGGAAAAGATGATTAAACACCTCCACGGCTTGATTGATATTCGCTTCGCTTGCGATCGTCTCCATTCGTCCCGAATGAGCAAGACTTGTCGTTTGCGTAATGGCATCAACTATCGTTTTTGTTAACGTCGTAATTTCGTTCGCAAATTGCTTCGTTTGGCCTGCCAGCTTCATCACTTCACCAGCTACTACCGCAAACCCGCGCCCATGCTCCCCTGCACGGGCTGCTTCTATAGAAGCATTCAGCGCGAGTAGATTACTCATCTCTGCCAGTTCTTTTATTAATAAAGAAACTTTGCTGATAGACCCCGCCTCAGATTGAAGCTCATTCATCCGTTTCTCCTGAAGCTCAGAACTCAGCGTCATGGCGTTAAAAGCTTTTGTTACTTTATCCAGCTCGTTTTTGCCGGTTAGGGTCAAATCGACCATATCTACAGACATTGACTCGCCTTGTTCAGTTGACTTGCGAACGCTGCTGACGGCTTGTTCGATCTCTCTCACCCGCTGCTCTGCTGAGCGAATCGTACTCATTTGCGCATCAACGGCTTCCTGCTGCAGCAGCCGGGAAATCTTGAGCATGTCCGACACAGTCAATATACCTGCAAGCTTATTTTTTAACGTAACGATGACACAATCGTAAAGCACACTCTCGTGGCGGCTTAATGCGCTGTCAATGAGCTGCTGCGGTGCATAATCATAATCGACTACGAGCGGACTCGCATCCATAAGCTTTGTAATTGGTTTGTCATCATACAAATCTGCGCTAAAGCGATGGCCCAGCTTCAGGAAGAACCGATTGCGCATCATCAGACCGATAGGAGCCCCTTGCTCCCCAGTTACGATAATGCACTCACTTTCCGGATGCTTCTTAAACACAGCGATCGTCTGCCGGCATGTATGCTCTGCGTCTATTGTTGGAGCCTGACGCAAAAAATGATGCAGGCGCGTTGCTTCTGCTTTTACCGGATGAATTGTTATTTCATCGGCACGCTGCTCCGCTTGCTTAACAGTCCTTTCATCGGTTCCTTTTACCTCAATCGGTTGTTGTACGTTTCCGTTAAGTGGTGTGTTTGGAGCAGTACGCTCATTTTTCTCGATAGCTGATTGTTTTTCTTTATCTAGAACAGTCGCTGTCACTTCACCCTCACCCTTCCTTCTTTTTCCTTATGCACTCACTATAGGTCGTAAGCATCAATTGAATTAGGTAGAAATGTTATCGGAATGTTAAATTCGACAATATATTTTTTAATTTCCGTAAAAACATACCTATTGAATTTTCCAATAAGAGAGTCTTTATGACTAAACAACAAAAAAGCTGTGATCCACGTACAGTTTCCTGTACGCTTCACACAGCTTTTCTATAAGACTAGTATTATTTCGAAGCTCGTTTCAAGATCCGGCAGCCGTAAGGCTTCAATTCAACACTGTTGTTTAGAGCCGCACCCGTCAACAAATCTGTATACTGCTGAGCATCTAAAGCAACCGAATCCTCATTTGCACTGAAATTGGATACAAAGACGTAGTCGTTCACGCCATCTGTTCTTAATTGTGCAGTTACGCCATGAGGCAGCTCGGAATCAAGAACTCGCTTGATCCCCTCTTGCTCTATAATTCGAGTCAGAAAATCGTTTGTAAAAGCTGCTTCGTTGCGCGATGCAACATAATAGGCTTTGCCTGCACCCAAATGATTTACCGTTAAGGCAGGGCGACCCGCATAGAAATCCTCTCCATATACAGCAAGTGCCTCCGCCCCTTCAAGATGGATAAGATCACACAGCTCGCGTGCTGTATATTGGCCGCTCAGTCCAAGCTTATTTCCGTCCTTCAGCACGACCTGATTGGAATCATGATCATGCAGCGAATCGATCTCCTCGGACCAGATCCCAAGCGTCTTGCGCAGTGGTCCTGGGAAGCCTGTTAGGAAGCATAGGTCATTCTCATCAACGATACCTGTCCAATAAGTAGCGATGAAAGTACCGCCATTTTCAACAAAACGTTCAATGCGCTCGCCTACACCCGGACGCACCATATATAACATAGGAGCAATAAGAAGCTTGTACGAATCAAAGCTGCATTCCGAATCAATAATATCCACTGGCACACCCAGATCCCAGAACGGACGATAATGGCGTTTAGCCGTTTCCTCATAATGAAGACCGCTATTGCGCGGGCCTTGCGAATCCTTTACTGCCCAGCGGTTTTCCCAATCATAGATAAGCGCTACCTCTGGCTTCACAGTTGTACCTACTACTTCAGTTAGTTTCTCCAAAGCTTCGCCAAGCTCAGCCACATCACGGAAAACGCGAGTATGCTCATGGCCGACATGGTCCACTACTGCACCATGCAGCTTCTCGCTCGAGCCTCTGCTCTTGCGCCACTGGAAATACTGAACAGTATCTGAGCCATGTGCAACCGCTTGAAGCGATGACAGCATATGCATGCCTGGACGCTTCACTTTACTAATTGGCTGCCAGTTCGTCATGCTCGGCGTGCTTTCCATCAGCATGAACGGCTTTCCGCCGCCAAGCGAACGAAACACATCATGGTTGAAGCCAATCCACGCCGCTTGCTCGCTGTCGTCTCCGCCATTGTCGTGCCAAGTTGGATAAGCATCCCACGAAATCATATCGAGCAGCTCTGTAAACTTCCAATAGTTAAGCGGCTCAAAATCAAGCATAAAGTTCGTCGTAATTGGAAGCTCACTGTTAGCAGCTCGCAGCGGAGCAATTTCGTTGCGGCAGAAATCAACCGTTTGATCCGTAACGAATCTTCTCCAGTCAACATTCTGGCCGTGAACTGCTTTCTCGCCACGCTCGGTTGGCGACTCGACTTGGCTCCAATCGGTATACGTGTGGCTCCAGAACGTCGTCCACCAAGCATCGTTAAGCGCTTCTAGTGTACCGTATTTATTTTTCAGCCAGTCGCGGAAAGCGTCTTCACAATACGAGCAGTGACATTCGCCGCCATATTCATTTGATATATGCCAGCCGATAACCGCAGGATGATCCGAATAACGTTCAGCCAACTTCGAGTTCATGATCGTTACCTTCTCGCGATATACAGGTGAGCTGAAGCAGTGGTTGTGACGCGCACCATGCAAATTACGAATTCCGTTAGGTGCAACGCGCAGCACTTCCGGATATTTTTGAGACATCCATACCGGGCGCGCACCGCTTGGTGTAGCAAGCAAGGCATAGATGCCGTTAGCAGCAAATTTATCAAGCAGCGTGTCCAGCCATTCAAATGTAAATACGCCTTCCTCAGGCTCGATCGCCATCCATGCAAAAATGCCTACAGACATCACGTTGCAATGTGCAAGCTTCATGAGGCGGATGTCTTCCTCCAGCACCTCAGGATACTTCTGCCATTGATCTGGATTATAATCTGCACCATGCAGCATTTGCGGAATTTTTGCGCTTATCGGGGGAAATTTCATACTCATCTGATCTGCCTCCATTTTCGTCTTGCTTGCAGCTATTATTGGTTATACTATAATGATATTCATATTATAGCTTGTTCATTGAACCAACTATATAACAGTATTTTCGCATCATTATAAAAATATGAAACAGGAGGCCACCGCTATCGACACGATGGTTTTTCCGATTTTGACAGAGACAGACAAGACACTCCCGGTTTATCTCACGAGTATCGGGCATTGGAGCGATCAAGAGCCGATTGACCGTCCAAACGGCTATCCTCATTTTCAATGGCTGCAAGTCATTAGCGGCTCGGGCGAGCTCCATGTTGGCGATCAACAAATGACCGTTCGAGCTGGGCAAGGGTTCTGCCTGTTTCCGAACGAGCAGCATCAATATTTTTCAATACAAGCGCCTTGGGAAATCATTTGGATGAGCTTTAGAGGCGATTTGTCGGACAAGCTGTTCAGGCAGGCTGGAATTACACAATCCGGTGTCTATTCGACTGCTGATCATGATATGATTGTTACCCACATGAAAAACATTTACGCAATGACGCAATCCGGCCGATCCTTTCTCGGTCTCGAATGCTCTAAGCTGGTTTACATGTTTTTACTTGATTTAATGAAGGTTATTCTTGTAAGCTCACACTCGGTAGAACAAAACTACTTAAAGCTGCAGCCTGTTCTTCATTATATTGAAGCTAATTACAGCAAGCTTATTACGATAAAGGATTTAGCAGGCTGTATCGATGTAACGCCGCAGTACCTATGCTTGCTTTTTAAGAAAGCTTTGAAAATGCGACCAATGGCATACGTAAACCGGGAGCGCGTCAATCGGAGCAAGGAGCTTATGTTCCGCGAAAGCGAGATCAAGATGCACGAAATCTCCCAGCGCGTCGGCTTCGACTCCCCCAGCTACTTCAGCTCCGTCTTTAGGCGGCTTGAAGGGTTAAGCCCGGAGCAGTTTAAAAAAATTCACGGCATGCGTTGATGTGAGGGCAGTTGTGTGGTTCGGAGTTGGCTCCGTAAGAAAACATACGTTCTAACAGCAGACTTTCCGCTGCTGGCAGCACGCCTGACGGGCTCCATAAGAACCTATAGGTTCTTACAGACGCTCAGCTAAGTTACTTTGGAGGCTGTAAGAACACATACGTGCTAACATCAGACTATCCGCTATTGGCAGCACGCCTGACAGGCTCCGTAAGAACCTATAGGTTCTTACAGGCACGTAGCTAGGTTACTTTGGAGGCTGTAAGAACACATACGTACTAACAGCASACCTTCCGCTGTTGGCAGCACGCCTGACRGGCTCCATAAGAACCAATAGGTTCTTACAGACGCTCGGCTAGGTTACTTCGGAGGCTGTAAGAACACATACGGGCTAACAGCAGACTTTCCGCTGTTGGCAGCACGCCTGACGGGCTCCATAAGAACCTATAGGTTCTTACAGACGCTCAGCTAGGTTACTTCGGAGGCTGTAAGAACACATACGTACTAACAGCACACTTTCCGMTRTTGGCARCACGCCTGACGGGCTCCATAAGAACCTATAGGTTCTTACAGACGCTCAGCTAGGTTACTTCGGAGGCTGTAAGAACACATACGTGAAACAGCAGACTTTCCGCTGTTGGCAGCACGCCTGACGGGCTCCATAAGAACCWATAGGTTCTTACAGACGCTCRGCTARGTTACTTYGGAGGCTGTAAGAACACATACGTGCTAACAGCAGACTTTCCGCAGTTGGCAGCACGCCTGACGGGCTCCGTAAGAACCTATAGGTTCTTACAGGCACACAGCTAGGTTACTTTGGAGGCTGTAAGAACACATACGTGCTAACAGCAGACTTTCCGCTGTTGGCAGCACGCCTAACAGGCTCTGTAAGAACCTATAGGTTCTTACAGGCACATATTTAGGTTACTTCGGAGGCTGTAAGAACACATACGTGCTAACAGCAGACTTTCCGCTGTTGGCAGCACGCCTGACGGGCTCCATAAGAACCTATAGGTTCTTACAGGCACATAGCTAGGTTACTTCGGAGGCTGTAAGAACACATACGTGCTAACAGCAGACTTCCCTCTGTTGGCAGCCGACCTATTCTTAACATACAGCCGAGTTCATAGGTTTCACTTCAATTCAGGAGGTTCATATCATCATGACTAATAAAAAACTTATATTTAATGAAATTGATCTATATGCGGACGCTTTTCGCACGATATCACGATCGGTGGGCAGTCGGCCAGAGCTTGGACATGAGGAGTTTTTTGCTTCGGAGCTGCTTTGTACGGAGCTTGCAAAATACGGGTTTGTGGTTGAACGTGGTATTTTAGGCATTGAGACATCTTTTATCGGTGTTTATGATACAGGAAGCCCTGGCCCGACAGTTGGCTTCTTATGCGAGTATGATGCTTTGCCAGAAATCGGACATGCTTGTGGACATCATCTCATCTGCTCTATGAGCATGGCAGCAGCTGTCGGACTTAAAGCGGCTTTGATAAACAGCGGCATTGGCGGAAAAATTCGCATCTATGGTACGCCAGCTGAGGAAACACGCGGAGCGAAAGTACCAATGGCAGAGGCAGGTTTATTCGATGACTGCGACTTCGCTTTAATGGCGCATCCATACTATACGTTTGAACGTTCAGGCGAATCACTAGCGCTGGATGCTGTGCAGTTTGAATTTCATGGTCTAGCCGCGCATGCAGCTGCAAGTCCATATGAAGGAATTAATGCGCTGGATGCTGTGCTTCAGCTGTTCAATAGCGTTAATGCGCTGCGCCAACAAACACGCAGCGATGCGCGCATTCATGGTATTATTGACAACGGCGGCAAGGCGCCGAACATCATTCCTGATTATGCATCGGCCAAATTTTATGTCCGCTCGGCTTCACGTACTTATACAAACGAGCTCACTGCGAAAGTGCTGCGCTGTGCAGAAGGGGCCGCATTGCAGACGGGCTGCACCGTTACAACAAATCATTTCGAATACTCTTATGATGAGCTGCTTACTAATGAAGCATTGTCCGAGCAGTTCAATACGAATCTGATCGAGGCAGGCATTCGCCCTGAGGATATGGAAATCGGCAAGGATCATGGCTCGCTTGATTTAGGCAACGTCTCCGTTCGCTGTCCAGCTATTCATCCTTACGTCAAGGTGGTACAAGATCGTTTGCTGCTTCATACGGAGGCGTTTCGTGATGCGGCAATGACCGAATATGCGCTGGACGGCATGTTATTTGGTGCCAAAATGCTAGCTGCAACCGCATACGACGTATTTGCCTATCCTGCGCTGCTCGCACGAATTCGCGCYGAATTCGAGCATCAAACCAAAAGCAGCAAGTAAGAACAGGATAAAGAACAACTTCGCTCGGAATGGGGAGGCAGGCCGCAATGGATAAAAGCATCATCAATAGCCACGAGATTACACAAATTTGTTTATTGGCCGGCAAAATCATTTTGCAAAACGGCGGCGAAACCTATCGTGTCGAAGATACGATGTCCCGAATTGCAGCTGCTTACGGCATAGAGAACTCCCATAGCTTCGTCACGCCGACCGGTATTATATTTGCCATTGACGGTTCATCCCAAATGACGAAGCTCATTCGTATTTCCGAGCGTTCGACGAATTTGCTTAAGGTATCCTTAGTCAACGATATTTCCAGAAAAATTAGCACCGGTACGCTGGCTGCTGGCGATGCACACCGACTTTTACAGGAAATAGACTCTAACGCCTTCGTTTATCCGGTTTGGATGAAAATCATTGCTGCTGCGATAGCGAGCGGCTGTTTTCTTATCATGTTCCAAGGCAGCTGGCGCGACTTCATCCCTGTTGTGCTCATCAGCGGCATTAGTTTCGCTTTTTCAGTTAAGCTACATCGAATCGTGCCGATCAAGTTTTTCTCCGAGTTCATTACGGCTTTGCTGATCGGCACCTTGTCCGTGCTGTTTGTACATAAAGGATATGGATTTGACCTCGATAAAATTATTATTGGCTCAGTTATGCCTCTTGTGCCCGGCTTGCATATTACAGCAGCAGTCAGAGACCTGATGGCTGGCCACCTTGTATCAGGGCTTTCGAAGGGAGCAGAAGCTTTTCTCACAGCATTCGCTGTGGGTGCAGGAATCGCCGCGGTGCTCTCGTTTTATTAATCAAGCAAACACGCCTTCGGCGTACTTTAGACGCTGAAGTAGCTTTGACGGTGAAATATAAGATAAGTAATAGAAAATGATATACTTTCTTATATTTCGCAAAATTCGGAGGTGTATTACGTTGTCGATATTAGAACAGCTAGTCACTAGCTTTATAGCTTCAGCAGCCTTCGGCCTCATCTTCAACGTACCGAAGCGAACGCTTGTGCACTGCGGCGTTGTTGGCATGATAGGCTGGTTCATTTATATTTCCTGCACAGAGCTGTCGCTGGATACCATTCCTGCGACGTTAATTGCTGCTTTTATCGTAACCGTAGTGAGCCAGCTATTCTCAAAGCTATACAAAACGCCCATCATCGTCTTCAGCGTATCCGGCATTATTCCATTAGTTCCCGGCGGACTCGCCTACGATGCTATGAGAAACGTCGTGGAAGACAATTATGACATTGCCGTGCAGCTAGCCGTAAAAGCATTCATGCTCTCAGGAGCCATTGCAATTGGTCTTATTTTCTCAGAGGTCGTCAATCAGCTCATCCGTAAAACGGAACGTTAGCATAATTTATTGAGATGGAATCGAATACCTGGAACGCAATATATTAGCCATTTCTATGATTTGTTCTTTTGTCGGCATTACAAGCTTCGACTCTGCTTCTCTCATACCCGCTTCCGTCTGCTGCGAAGCTATGACTCGTTTGACCGCTTTGACAAAAGCATCTCCGGCTCCTGCGCCAAGCGGTGTCAATTGCTCCAAACTAGCCGTGCTTTCAGCAGCCACAAGCGGATAATCGTTTTCGTTTTCCCCCTGCGCAGCTTTATCATAGAAGGATCGAACGAAGCTGGCCCGCTCCTGGCCAGATCCATCCGCTACAATAAAAGCTTGTACAATAAAGGCATGCGTCTGCCGACGCTGTGCGATTCCGCAAAACTTATACCCGCCAATGCTCAAATCAAATTCGCCAGGACAATAAGCGCCTTTGATTTCCCCTTTATCTACCTTGCAGCCCGTCTCCTGTAATGCATGACGAATCAGCCCATACATTTTTTCAAAATCATCATGAAAATGAAAGGAGTCCAACGCTTTTTTCGGCATGATCAGCGATATATTAATGACCCCCAAATCAAGCGGTACCGCAGCTCCTCCCGAATTGCGCACAGCAGTAGACCAGCCTTCCGATTGAAGAGCCATTTCAGCGTTGGCAGCGCCTGGCAATCGGCTGTCGCGCAGTCCCATAACAAATGCTCTTGGGTGTCGCCAAATATGGCAAATGGCTGGACCTCCCTGCCCTGTTTTTCTGCAAAGCAGCTCATCCAGCGCAAATGGATATAACACATCTAATTCATCCAGCTCATTCATGCGGTCGAGCAGCAGCACATTTTCCAAACCATAATCCCTTATTGAATCCCGTTCCATATGTCGTCCAACCCTCTCTGCTAATCCCTTACTCCGTATACTTGCTAAGTTATATCTATTTTAACGATAAATGAGCAATCGCGCATCATTTATACCGCTCCCTTATTGCTAATGGTGAAAGCATTCACTACAATAAGGATATTGTCATGCAGCGCCAAGGGGGTAACATTAGATTTGGAAGCAATAAATGAAAAAGTCGCATACGAAAACCCATTGCTGTCGCTGCGCGTTTTTCGCCCCATTCGCAGTCTGGACGGTTATACAAACTGGCATTATCATAAACAGGTTGAGCTGCTGCTCATTCTCGAGGGTGAGCTGGACGTTTACGTCGATGAAGAAAGCTTTCACCTGACTTCTGGCGACATCGTGCTTATCGGAGCTTCGGAGCTGCACTCCGATCGCAGCCATAACTTGCTCGATTATATTGTGCTTCAATTCGATCTGGAACCGTTTTTTGATCAAAGCACGATTCCCTATATGCGGTACTTCTCAGAAACCCAAACACCGCTCAGTAAAGCGAATTATATTTTCCAAGAAAACAACACGGCAAAGCAGCAAGCTGTCTCTTACATTCATCAGCTATTGCACGAGACGACACATAAAGAAACAGGCTATGAGCTGGCAGTCAGCGTTTTAGTCAAGCAAATATTGCTGCTTTTGCTCCGCAACGACAGCCGCAAAGTGTTGATTGAGCAAGATAATTTTGAGCGCATTCGCCTGAAACCAGTGCTCGATTATATCGAAAATCATCTGACGGATCGTATCCAAGTTGAAGAGGTTTGCAAGATCGCCAATATGAGCTATTATTACTTCGTAAAATATTTCAAAAAAACGATCGGGCTTTCCTTTACGGAATATGTGAATTATCGCAAGGTGAAGTGGGCAGAACGAATATTGCTGACGAAGGATTTGAGCATTTCGGAGGTTGGCGAGCGAATCGGGATGCCGAATATGGCACATTTTTATAAAATGTTTAAAAAATACAACGACTGCTCGCCTAAGCAATTCCAGCGTAAGATGCTTGTGCTTAACCGGCAATAATCTGCTTATCAACCAAAAATACCTTCAGCGTCCTTTGGATGAAAGCAGCTTTGAGGGAGAAATATAAGATAAGTAGGAGCAAATGATATACTTTCATTAGAAAAAGCTCGTCCACCCTATAATTTCGGGGTAACGAGCTTTTTTGGCATAACGAGTTTATAACCTACACCACGGATCGATTCGATTTGTACAGATTGCTGACCAAGCTCCAGCTTCTTCCGCAATGAGCTCACATGAACATCAACCGTACGTTGGCCGCCGATATAATCGAAGCCCCACACGACATTCATAAGATCATCCCTCGTAATTACCATGCCTGGACGCTGTACTAAATAAAGCAGAACCTCGAACTCCTTCGGTCTAAGCGGAATCGTATCGCCGTTTAAGATGACCTCATACTTCTCGGGATAGATGGACAAATCACCAGCTGTGATGACTTTCTCTGAAGACTCGATCGGCTTGCTATCATCAAGCTGTGTCCGACGAAGCACCGCGGATACGCGTGCTAGAAGTTCAGCCACGCCAAACGGCTTCGTAATATAATCATCAGCACCATGCTTCAGTCCTTGCACAACCTCTTCTTCCGCATTGCGAGCTGTTAAAATAATGACCGGTGTTCTTACGCCATTTTGGCGAAGACGGTTTAATATTTCAAAGCCGTTCATGCCAGGAAGCATGATATCTAAGATGACCAAATCGAAATTACGCTGCAAAGCCGTCTGCAAGCCTTCCCCGCCATGATCGATAACGGTCGTTTCATAGCCCTCTTGGGTCAAATTGTACGACAGAAGCCTTGCTAATGTCGGTTCATCTTCAATGACGAGCACTTTATGCGACATGTTACCTCCAACCTGGCGAATGGCGGCGCCAAAGACGCCGCATCCGCATATTTAGAACGTTTAGCTTTAGTTTATCACGGATTCATGAAGAATAGGTAAATCTTTTTTTCTATTGCAGTACAGGCAGCTCGATCGTGAATGTAGATCCTACACCAACATCACTTGTTACCGTAATGGTACCTTTATGAAGCTCAACGAGATGCTTAACGATCGATAATCCAAGTCCCGTACCGCCTGAGCTGCGCGAACGTGCTTTGTCTACGCGATAAAACCGTTCAAATATACGCGGCAAATCCTTTTTCGGAATACCGATGCCGGAATCGCTAATTTGGATGCGAATATGATCATCGCCCAAACCTTCAACCTTTAAGGATACTCTGCCCCCTTCAGGCGTATAGTTAATCCCGTTCGATAACAAATTCATAATGATTTGACGCAAACGATCCTCATCGGCTTCAACATAAAGACCCGGCTCGATGTTCATGCTGAGCTCAATTCTTTTGCGTACCGCTTCTGATTCCATCAGCTTAATCGATTTGTGAACGAACGTATCCACTTCTACAGGCGAGAACACAAGCGGCACTCGCCGTGACTCGATTTTGGACAGCTCCAATATATCTCCGATCAATCGGTTAAGCCGATCTGACTCATCAAATATAATTTGCAAGAAAGAACGTGCTGTTTCCTCATCGTTAACCGCGCCGCCAAGCAGCGTCTCAGCAAAACCTTTTACTGCGGTAATCGGCGTTTTCAGCTCATGGGAGACGTTTGCGACAAATTCACTGCGCATCCTCTCCAGTCTGCGAATAGCGGAAACGTCCTGCAATACGAGCAGTACACCAGAGAAATCATTCCCCTCCGGATGAATCGGCACGAGATTAAGCTCCAGCAGCCTCTCCTCTGGAAAATAAAACGTAATTTCCTCACGCAGATGCTGTTTGCTTTTAAGACCCTCTTGAATCATTTGCGACAGCTCGTATTGCTGCTTCGCTTCTGCATAATGACGGCCAACGAGATCACGAGCGGAGAAGCCGAGCACTTCCTCTGCACGTCTGTTCATCAATACGATTTTTCCATTCAGGTCGATCATGACGATTCCATTAATCATATTATCAAGAACACTCTCAAGCTGATTCTCATTTTGCTGTATACGCGTCATTTGAACTTGCAAGCTGTCTGCCATCGCATTAATAGCATTTCCAAGCTCACCAATTTCATCTTGCTTCATCACTTTTACTCTTGCCAAATAATCCATATTTTTGATGCGTTTAGCAACCTTCGTAATTTGCTCCAGCGGTTTTGTCAGACCAAGTGCCAGGCGGTAGCTAATAAAAGCTGCAATAAGGAAAAGTACAAGCAATCCTAAGAACAGCATCATCGTCAATTGACGTATGCTTTCATCAACTTCCTTCAAACTCATCGCCAGGCGAATCACATCAGGCGCTTGACCCGGCACCACCGTTACAGGAATAGCGACATACATCATATTTTGTCTAACCGTTTCACTAGCCCGAATCGATCTTCCTGTTCCTGTAGCCAATGCTTCCTTAACTTCGGTACGGTTTAGATGATTGTCCATATCCCGAGGATCTCCATTTGAATCACCTAACACGACACCGTCATTGCGAATAAAGGTTACTCGAGCACCCGCATAACGCTGGAGCTCCTTTGCCTCATTTGTATAATAGTCATATAAGGAGGAAATTTCACCTGATTTCCAATTCATTTTTGCCGAGATGATCTGCATCTCACGAACCATATTGTCTTCAAGCGCTTTGATATGGTTTTCTTTGAACGTTTTGACCATAAATAATCCTGCTGCACTGACCGATAATGCGATCATCGCAATCATGATGAGCGTCAGCCTAGTGCGGAAGCTGTTCATTAACATTCACTCCTTATGTTTAATCATGCACACATCGTTTATGGTACATGCGTCGCAGTACTTTCGCTACCCTTGTGATTATTAAGTTTTTGTAAAACATAATGGTACACAGTTGCTAAAGGCTGCTGAATAAGAATCGACAACACAACAGGCACAGCAGCTATTGGACTGAAATAACCGAGCGCCAGCACAATGCCAAGAGAAATGTTGCGCATTCCTGTTGCATAGGAAACGGTCACCTGCTGCTCGTGTTTGCGAAGCGGCGCCGTTCCAATGTAGCCGAAGGCGTAACAAGCACTAACCAGCAGCACAACAATCGGAACGAGCAGCAGCATATCCTGCTTCAGCTCTCCTAAATGAGGCGCAATAGCCGATGCATTTAACGCGACAACACCGACGAAACAAAGCTTGGAAAGCGGTGCTGTAAATGGCTGCACGATACTTTGAATACGTCCTCGGCTCATTTGATTAAGGGCGACGCCAATGATCGTAGGAAGTACAATAATAACGAGTAAATCAACAATAATGGGTCCTGCCTTCACTTCAACAGCGGAGTCAAAAAACAGATGGATACCCGCCGGCACTACCAGTGGACTAAGCGCTGAATCGAGCACAACCATGGCTAGCATAAGCGGAACACTGCCTCCTGACATGCCAACCCATAGCACGGTAGACACTCCGATTGGTATAAGCGTAAACAAAACGAGGCCCACCACATAGGGCGAATCTGCACCAAATGCGAGTGCCCCAAGTCCATAGGCTACCAGCGGAGATACGACATGAGCAATCAAAAAGGTAAGCCCGATAATGCCCGGCCGCTTCAGTACCTCTCGCAATTGTCCTAATCCGCAGCCAATGGCCATCGTTAGCGTGACATAGGCAAATAAGTAAGGAACCATTTCAATAAAAGGCTGAAGCTGTGTTGCAAATAGAAAGCCAAGTATCAACGATCCTGGAATAATGATGAACATCCATCTCTCAAATTGCTGGTTAAAAGCTAAACCCCATTCACGCATGATCTTTCCCTCATTTACCTCTTCTAGTCGATTTTGTACATAAGCTATATAATAACATAGACACTCCGCACATGAACGGAAACTCTTGAACTTCGACTAAAAAGGAGCCCGATTTATGAAAAACGGTAAATTCACCAATACGATCATTCGGATGCAATATGTACCTAGATGGAGCGAATATGCTCCACGATTTGAGGATAACGCCTCCGCTCATAGCTTTAGATGCGCTGCATTGTCTATTTTGATTGGTATTATTGAAGAAAAAATATTCAAGCAGCCGTTAGATAAGCTGAAGCTTGTAGGAAGATGCTTATGGGGTGATCTCAAAAACACGGGCACCGGCTCCATTAAGCATGTCACCAAAAAAGAATCGCTCGTTATGAATCATATCCGAGACTTCGAAATGGAACTTAGCAAGGAGATTGTCTCGTACCTATCCAAGTCTCTACAGGCTCAAGCATTCGATTTTATCGTCCATGCGCAAGATGATTCACCTATTGGACGATTAGTTGATGCCATCGATACGCTGGATGCCTATTTGTATTGCCACAGAGAATCCCGTTATGACACGAATCCTTTTTTTCATGCCAAATATAAGGAGCTCGAACAAGTGCTGCGAAGCACAGAGCTTCCATCCATACACTGGCTGCTCGATGAATACGATAAACATGATGGCTTTTATGAATTTATCCAATACATTATGAATCTCGATACCGTAAAAAGATGGAACGGCAGCTATAATCTCGTTCCAGACAATGATGCGACACATTCCTTCCGAGTCGCTTCACTTGCTTTGTTTAATGGGCTGCTTGAAATCGAGCGCTTCGGCAATAAAAATATCGATCTCTATAAGCTGCTCGCCAAAGCTGCCCTTCATGATTTGCCTGAAGCTTTATCCGGCGATGTTGTATCGAATTTCAAGCACAATAATCCAGACATTAAGCACGCTTTCGAGCAATACGAGAAAGAAACCGCTCAGTTCATGATTAATAAGCTTCCATCGTTTTTTCATGAAGATATGACCGAATTCATAGTACACAGCAAATCAGCAGATGCAAATGGCGAGCTCGTTGATATTTCCGACAAGCTGGACGCCTTAATCAAAGCAAGCCTTGAGATGCGAAATAACCCTCATTACGCTGATACTTATTATAACCAGCTGGTGAAGGTTCAGCATCGCTATGAGAATGACTGTGTTGTTTTTTTCCTGGCTTATATTTTGCATGACTTAACCTATTCCAATTTAATTGGACAATAAGTCTTCAATACAAAATGGCCGCGAGATATATCTCGCGGCCCAGCTTTGGTTTATATTAGCTATGAACAGCAGCACTCCAGCCGAATGGGTATGCAGCCGATATTTCTAACGGCAGCTTGCCTTGCGGCATAAGATCACCTAACAATACTCTCGCAGCAGCAGCTAGCGCGAGTGGACGACACTCATACACTGCCATGTACGTTTTTACTTCCGGGTATAGCAATAGATCAAGCGGGTTCCGAACCGACACAGCTATCGTACGCTCCGGTGCCAATTTTACGACCTCGCGTGCAATATCGCGCTCTACCGGATGCTTGGAAGCGTCGTAAGTGACAACGACGATTTGTGAGAATGTTTCCAAATCAGCGAGTGGATGATCATCATCCATTTGACGCTCGACGATATTAGCTCCATACTCTCCAAGAAAGTGACCTAATGAGCCGTCACCTGAAAGCATTTCGTCAGCCACCGAAACAGGGACAATTTTGGGCCACAATACGAGCGTGCTTTTCTCGCGGCTTAATGGCAGCAATGGCCCATCGTCTTTTACTAATGTAACTGAAGCCTCGCTCCATTTAATTGCAACCGCTCGATTTACTTCCGTACCAATTTCCCATTCCACTTGTGACCAT
This sequence comes from Paenibacillus sp. 01T431, assembly GCF_056398625.1. Lineage (NCBI taxonomy): Bacteria > Bacillati > Bacillota > Bacilli > Caryophanales > Paenibacillaceae > Paenibacillus > Paenibacillus sp. 01T431. Next base: position 171,505 of record NZ_JBFTPT010000009.1, on the reverse strand, counting down.
GGCAGCAAAGGCCCCTCAAGCACAAGCTTCTCCTTAAGTGTCATAATCCGATTAAGCGCCTCGTTAATACGAGCTTCTGCAAGCTCACCGTTCTCAACAGCACGCACAACGGCTTCAAGTGCAGCCCATTGTTTTTCAAATGTATGGCTGATCAGTACCATATCGGCTCCCGCTTGCAGCGCTTTAATAGCGCCCTGCTCTGGACCATAGGTTTTATCAATCGCATCCATCTCTAAACAATCTGTCACAACAATCCCGTCATAACCAAGCTCTTTGCGCAGTAATCCCGTGATGACAGGCTCAGACAAAGTCGACGGCACGCCTGATGGATCAAGCGCCGGCAAGCAAACATGCGCTGTCATAATACAATCCGTGCCTGCTTCAATTGCAGCTAGGAACGGCTTCAACTCAATCGCGTCTAACCGATCACGCCCATGCAGCAATATCGGCAGCGCATGATGGGAATCCACCGCCGTATCGCCATGCCCTGGAAAATGTTTAACAGTCGCAGCAACTCGTGCAGCTTGATAGCCTGCTACTGCGGCTGCTCCGAGTTCCGCAACGACATCAGAGCGGTCGCTATACGAACGTACATTAATAACAGGATTATCCGGATTATTGTTAACATCAATACAAGGCGCATAATTCATCGTAACACCCAATTGACGAAGCTCTTCACCACATACAAATGCTGTCTCTCTAGCGCTCTCCTTATCGCCGGTTGCACCAAGTGCCATATTGCCCGGCATAAGCGTTACACCGTCAACTAGTCTTGCAACCATGCCGCCTTCTTGATCAATCGCTACGAATAGAGGCGGATTGCCAGCTTTTCTTGCGATGCTTTGAAGCTCGCCGCTAAGCTTGTGCACCTGCTTAGCATCCTTCACATTGCGGGAAAAATAGATCGTTCCGCCAATGCCGCTCGTTTCAATTAACTGCTTGATTTGCGCCGTTGGCTCAAAGCCATGAAAACCAAATACAAATAATTGTCCAACCTTCTTCTTCAAGCTCCAGTTATCCCACTCACGCGTTGTCGTCAATGCTTCCCCGTCCCTTCACTTATCAACCCTATTACGACGGCTCATTCAAAGCCTCGTTATGTTGTCCGCCCTCTTGCCGTCTCGTACGATAATCGGTAGGATTCTCACCTGTATATTTCATAAACACTTTTGTAAAATATCGCCGCTCCGCATAACCGACTTCCTTCGCGATTTGTGCAACGCTCTTGAGTGATTCCCCAAGCATCGCCTTCGCGCGCTCCATCCGCTGCCGCGTTACATATTCGATAAACGTTTCGCCAAAAGTCTGCTTGAACAATAAACTAAAATAAGAGGTGCTTAAACCGACATGAGTTGCCGTTTCTTCAACACTTAGATCGCGATAAAGATTGCGGTCCAAAAAGGCTTTCGCTTCAGCCATTGAACGTTCCGATTGCTTTTTCTTATCCATAGATTTCTCCGAAACCGTATTCGTAACTTGACGAATAACTGATAATAAATCCTTAATGCCAAAGCGGCGATCCAATCTGCGCCAAAGCATATCCTCTTGCTCGCGAGTAAATACGCCCATTTCTTTCATCTCACGCATAAGATGCAGGACAAAGAAATGAAGCAGCGGCTTGACACGATTTAATGAAGGCTCATTCATTCGCTGCAACAGCAGCGTAATACTTTGAAGCTCGCTGTCTACGCTTATCGTATCCCCGCGTTTAACCGCTCCAATTAATTTCTCCGCAGTATCCCAAAACGCTTGATCTGCTTGCGATGATTTTTGCTGAGCGGATGGATAAATAGCGATAATGTCATGGACAGGCGTAAGCTGCATCCCTTGCTGTACTAGCTTATAGGCTTGGGATAAGTCAGCAACCGCTGCAAACTTATGATAAATACCTGCAAATAAATGCAGCTTTACATGGCTCTTAATCGCAGACAACAACATGTCTGCCCAGTTTTTAATGAAGGCAATATCAAATTCAGCCGTTTTCTCCGTTTCAATGAGTACACACCACTCACCATCTCGAATTTGAATGACCGCATGATGCAGCCCATTTTGCTGCAGCTTCTCACGCAGTACATTACATACAGCAAAATTCCACAGCTTTCTTTCCTTATCGGACCAGTCACGCCAATCCTTCGTCTTCTCCGAGCTTACATCAAGATCAAGCACAATTAAGACGAACTGCTGCCGCTTGAGCTGCTGTTCATCTCCGGTCAAGAGCCAATTATCTGCAGTAACATCGGTATAATCCATAATAATATCGTACAAAATTTTCTCGCTAGCGAGATCGATCATCCGGCCGAGCTTCTGCTTCTCTTCCTGCTGCAGCTTCTGCTTACTGCGCTGAGTAGACATTACTCTAGCAATAACACCAGTCAATTCATCATAAGGTATAGGCTTTAACACATAATCATTGACGCCAAATTGAATTGCTGTTCGCGTATAAGCGAAATCCTGATATCCCGACAGCATAATAATATCGCAAGCCATTGCTTTATCACGGATATGCCGAACAAGCTCCAAACCATCCATAACCGGCATGCGAATATCGCACAGCAATAAGTCAAAGTGTTGCTGCTCCATAAGCTCTAACGCTTCAACACCATTTTTAGCTGTACCGCCAACGGTAAGCCCTAGCATTTCCCAGGGAATAACTTTTTCTAAATTTCTCGTAATATGTGCCTCATCGTCAACTAGGAGTACTTTACCCGTCATAGCTGATCACCTCTGCTCTTCGGAATTACACAGCGAATAACGGTCCCGCTGCCTTCTTGACTACAAATCCACAAACCGAACGCAGGACCATAATGTATGCGCAAGCGATCTGCAACATTTCGTAATCCAAGTCCTCTTCTCTCACCCATTTGCGCAGCATCCGTATGCTTGCTTTCAGAGTCTGACTCTGCTGACAGCTTAGTCAGCACTCTGGAGCTCATGCCTAATCCGTTGTCACGAACCATAATGACGATCTGATGAGGCTCAGCAGTTACATCAATCGATATCCTGCCTTGTCCGTCTTCATATCCATCAAACCCATGCTGAATGCTATTTTCTACGAGCGGTTGAAGCGAAAGCTTTAGTATGGAGAAATCAAGTGCTTCTGCCGGGACATTCAATTCGTATGAGAAAAGCTCCTCGAAGCGGTATTTCTGAATTTCCAAATAACTGCGGACATGCTCAATTTCTTGGCTGATCCTTATTTCTTCGGATTGATGCATGCTTGTGCGAAGCAGATTGCTTAATCTGCGCACCATCAACATAATTTTCGCGCCTTCATTTTGAGCTGCAAGTGCATTAATTGATTCAAGCGTATTAAATAGGAAATGCGGTTTAATCTGTGCCTGCATAAGCATCATTTCCGCATGCTGCTTACGTGCCTGCTCTCTGCGCACTTCACTTAGCAAATTGCCGATTCGCTCAACCATACTATTGAAGCTATTGGCCAGTAGAACGGTTTCATCCTTACCTTGAGCGGTTACTCGAATATCAAGCAACCCCTGCTCAACCAATCTCATTTTACGAACAACTTTAATGATCGTTTTCGCTACTCGGTTAACAAAAAAGACGTTGAACAACACCGCCGATAGCAAACCAAGGACCGTAATCATTCCAATCCACTGGACAAACCGAACATTTTCGTTAGTAAGTGAATCCCAAGGCTTTATGGACACAAGTATCCAACCATTGCGATCCAATTGATAGGAAGAAACAAGACTGTCTATACCTTCAAACTTTTCTCGCGAGCTATTGTAGTTATTCGTGTGCTGAGGCAATGAATCGGTCTGTTCATTTATATTATGACCATCCATCTTTTTTTTGCTGTCTAGCATAATAAGGCCTGCTTTATTGACAATGAGGTATCTTGTTTCGGCTGCATTGGATTGCGGGTTTTGAAAGGTTTTAAGCATGCTCGATATTTCTTCTGTTTTGTACTGCGTAATCATTACGCCCAAATCATTAAATGACTCAATGTCCTTAACGACTCGAATCTGTGTAAATAGAGGCGGTTCAACACCTGTCAGCTCACGCTGTTCATAAGGTCCAATCCAAAGCGGACGTCCGCCAAGATTCATAACATCCTTATAGACAGAGTGCTGTTTGAGCATATCAAAGGAAATAGGCTTGAACGTCGTCGGATCGTTGCGGTAAGAGCGGAACATCGTCCCATCCTTCGCATACAGCACAACAAAGCTGACAGCAGGGTGTTGGAACAAAATCCGTTTCATTTCTTTCTCTGCTTGGTTAATTTGAATGAGCGTGCCGGCATCATTGGAATTATACGAGCTGTATTTCAGTGTTTCCTGCACCTCTGTGCTCGTTAAATTACCATCGGATAGCTGATCAAGCTCTCGAAAGAAATAATGAATATTGCCTCCTACAGCCCTGAGAGAAATTTCGGTTTGCTCGCTATACTTTTTCTCCAGCAGCGTCTCAGAGTTAATAAATGAGAATATGCCGAGGCCAATCATCGGAATGACGATCAGAAATATGAATGCAAGCATCAATTTCGGTCTCAAGTTCATCTAGGAGGCTCCTTCTTTCTTATCCCTTCACACTGCCTGCCGTCATACCTTCAATGATTTGACGCTGCAAGAACACATACACAACCAGGACCGGAATAATGCTTATGATTACCGCAGCAGACAGCGATGCAAAGTTTGTGCGATAGCCATCATTAAAGGTTGCCATACCTGTTGGCAGTGTTTTGAGTGATTCAGATGTTATAAATAGTTGGGACAAAATATATTCGTTCCAGTTGCCAATGAAATTTAAAATAAATACAGTAACTAGTGCCGGCATCGAAATCGGAATAATAATTCTGAAGAACAGACCGCTTGCGCCTAGCCCGTCCATAATGCCAGCTTCCTCAAGCTCATTTGGAATCGAAAGCATAAATGCATAAATAATAAACACGGTTATCGGCAAAGCATATGTGGTGTATACCAAAATTAATGACCAATGTGTATCATATAATGGCTGTCCAAACAAATGGATCTTTTGAATTAAACGGTACAACGGGATAAACAATGCACCCGCTGGGACGATTAGGCCAAGTAAAATGAAATTATAAACAGCTTTATTCATCTTCGTGTATTTCATCCGCGCAATCGCAAATGAGGTCATCGCTGCAAAAAGGAGCGTCAATACACAAGCTGCAACGGTTACAATTGTACTATTCAGCGCATATTTACCAATATTAGCCGTTTCCCAAGCAGCGATATAGTTATCGAAGTTAAAGCTAGTTGGCAAAGACCATGTATTTACTGTTATTTCACGGTTTGTTTTGAATGATGACATGAATAACCATAACAGAGGGAAGAGCACTACTGCAACATACCCCATTAAAAATGTATGCATCCACCATTGTGTGCCTCGGGAACGTTCCATTAGTACTGCACCTCCTCGCTTTTTGTGATGCGCTGTAAAATACCCGTAAGAATCAAAATAATAATGAACATCGCAACACCGATCGCGCTGCCATATCCAAGTTCAAGAGAGCGGAAGCCAACTTTAAGCATATAAGTCGCCATAACTTCTGTGGATTGGAAAGGACCGCCGTTCGTCATGATTTGTACGATATCAAGCACCTTCATCGTTCCCGAAACAGAAAGAAGCAGCATTACAAATAGGATTGGTCTTACAAGCGGCAATGTGATCATCCATGTTTCTTGCCAGCCGGTTACGCCATCCAGCTTAGAAGCTTCGATAATTTCTTTCGGAATGTTTAGAATTGCTGCCAAACAAAGTACTATGAAGAAGCCGATATTTTGCCATGCATTCGCGATAAGAATCGAGAGCATTGCAAGCTTAGGATCAGACAACCATTCGCGCGCCCAGCTTTCTGGTGCAACAAGACGAATTAATTGATTGATCATTCCTGAATCATAGTTGTACAAAACACCGAACAAAATGGCTACAGTAGCCGTCGATATAACAACCGGCACAAATACGGCCGATTTGTAAAAGTCACGCATCCGTCTAACTTTACTAATAATGATCGAAATCAAGAAGACGAGCGGAATGTTCACGATTAGGGAAAACGCCATGAAATAAAAGTTGTTTAAAAGTGCTTTTCTAAAAACTTCATCCTGCCACAATCTCGTAAAGTTATCAAATCCGATAAACACCTTCTCAGTAATGCCATCCCAACGAAAGAAACCGTAAAAAAAAGATACGATAACGGGATAAACAAAAAACAAAGCATATAAAGCAAGCGTCGGAATAATGAACGCCACGTAAGTAATCGGATTTTTGAGCGCTCTGTTCATAATGTCCTCCTTTTGTCCTAGCGTTAAAAGAGGGTGCCCTCCAGGAAGGAAGCACACCCTCTTGCATAGCAGGATCGAATATAATGTGTTGCGATTACTTAGCTGCGTTCGCTTTATCTTGCGATGCTTGAATTTTTGCAGCTACTTTTTCTGGTGTGCTTACTTTACCGATAAGCTCTTGAATACCAACGTTAATGTCAGCGCCTACTGCTGGTTGAACGATTGCATCATAAGCTTTCCATGAGCTGGAAGCGTTAGCCATAACCGTCAAGATTTCTGTTGTAAGCGGGTCAACACCAGATAGATCGCTTAGTTTCAAAGAAGGAAGCAATTTGTCTTCTACCAAAGTACGTTTTTGAACCTCTTCGGAATAGAAGTTAGCGATAAATTTCTTAACTGCTGCAATTTGATCTTCAGTTAGCGTAGCAGAGAAACCAAAGCCGTTTGAGTATGATGCGTTGATTGAAGTTTGGTCGCCAGCGCCGCCTTCGATTGACGGGAAGCCGAAGTAACCGATTTGACCTTTAAGATCGCCAGCTTCGTCGCCTGAGAAGCGGTTAGCATCCCAAGTTCCTGTGAATACCATTGCAGCTTTACCAGAAAGCAATTGCGCGCCTTGATCAGCATAAGCAAGACCTAGAGCACCTTTAGTGAAGAAATCTTTGTTAACAAGCTCAGCATATGAAGTTAGACCTTTAACGAAGTTAGGATCAGTCCATTTTGCAGTACCAGCAACAACATCGCTGAATGCTTGGATACCAACGTTACGCTCCATAACTGTGTTCCAAAGCATACCGTTTACCCAGCCGTCTTTAGCAGCCAAACCAAGTGGTGTGTAGCCAGCTGTTTTGATTTTTTCGGAGATTTCAACCAATTGCGTCCAAGTTGTAGGAATTTCCAAGCCTAGCTCAGAGAAAATTTTCTTGTTGTAGAAAATCGCTTCGCTATAGCCGCCGAAAGGAAGGCCATAAACTTTGCCATCTACAGTGAACTCGTCCAAGCTTGCAAATTTGTCTGTAAGACCAAGTTCTGCAATGATTGGTGTCAAGTCAAGCATGCGGTTAGCTTTTACATAAAGGTTAAGGTCTGCTCCACCGAATACTTCAAAAATATCAGGAGGGTTGCCAGCAGCCATTTCAGCTTTCAGCTTTTGATCGCGGTTAACGATCTCGTCAATACCTTCAAGCTTGAAAGTAAGACCTTTATTTTCGTCTTGTGTTTTTGCAACAACATCTTCAAGAATTTTCAAACGAGTTTTGCTTGTTTCTTTAATTTGAGTGTGTCGAAGGGACAATGTTACGTCCTTTGCTGGTGCATCGGTTGCTGGAGCATCCGTTGCTGCATTCGTTGGGGCATTTGTTGCAGCGCCTTCATTTCCTTTACCAGCATTGTTACCGCCGCACGCCGATGCGACAATCATAAGGGAAAGCAGCGTAGTGGCAATTAGTGTAGATCTCTTTTTCATTGGGAAGACCTCCTCGTTTATGGTGTTGCTTGTTTGCCTCGCACATTTATTATAGTCCTGCAGAACCAATTCAAAGGAGGTCAAAAAAACGACGAGTTAGGGAGACAATTCTCTCATTTTTCAAAAGAGGGATAAAATCTTATAGCCCGTCGGGTTACTTTTCCCGACGGGCTATGTAAATTAATCTTACGTTTTAGTGACGCATATCCTTCGTTATCCCTCTAACAACCTCATAAAATCGCTGCCACTCTGGAATAGAACCTTGTATATGGTTATTTTCCACTATAATATTGTTTTCATTATGTGATATTTTATCTTCCCTATTCGTTATTTGAGCTTCAAGCTGCAATTTTTCTTGCTTAGCACGTAAACTGCCATCCGACAATTATATCCCTCATCCCTTTAGCCAGCCTTTTCGCAGTGCAAAAAGCTCCCTAAGATCCTCAGTAGACATTTCCGTAATCCACTGCTCCGATTGACCGACCACTTGATCGTTAAGCGACTGCTTTCGCTCAATCATCTCGTCGATCTTCTCTTCAAGCGTTCCGAGTGTAATAAACTTATGCACCTGAACCTTTTTCGTCTGGCCGATTCGGAATGCCCGGTCGGTCGCTTGGTTCTCAACGGCAGGATTCCACCACCGGTCAAAATGGAAAACATGGTTTGCAGCGGTCAGATTAAGACCCGTTCCCCCCGCTTTTAGTGAAAGGACAAATGCAGAGCACGGCTCCTCCGCATTTTGAAACTGCTCAATCATTTGATCCCGCTTCACCTTAGGCACGCCGCCATGCAAATAAGGAACCGGCAAACCTATTCGCTCCTCAAGCAGCTGCTTCAGTTGGTGCCCCATATCGATATATTGGGTAAAGATAAGGCAGCGTTCACCTTCGGCAGCTATTTCCTCGCACATTTCAAGCAGCCTTGCTACTTTATTCGAACGTTCTATTTCCCATAAAGCAGCGGTATCCTCATGATTAAGCAGGGAAGGATGATCACATAATTGTTTCAGCTTGGTTAAAGCTGCAAGAATGAGCCCTCTGCGCTGCATTGGACCTAGTTTATCCAAATTCTCAAGGAGGTCTGCGACTAAATTTTCATACATCGCGCCTTGTTCAGCTGTCAACGTCATATACAGCTTCGTTTCATTTTTATCCGGCAAAGACAGCTGAATCGAAGGGTCCTTCTTAATTCTTCGCAGCATGAATGGTTTTACCCAGCTTTGAAGGCCAGCAATAAGCTTCTCATCTCGTGTTTTCTCTATCGGTGTGACGATCTCCTTGCGGAACTCGGTCATATTGCCAAGATAACCCGGATTTATAAAATCATAAATCGACCAGAGCTCTGTCAATCGATTTTCCATCGGCGTTCCTGTCAGAGCCAGGCGATGATTCGAAGGCAGCCTCCTTATTGCTGTAGATTGTTTTGTATATACGTTTTTAATATTTTGCGCTTCATCGAGGCAAAGAGCATCCCAATCCACTAAACACAAATCATCTTCATCCAGCTGTGCCAAGGAGTAAGAAGTTATGACCAAATCTGCCCCTGAAACGGAATCGCGGAATGATTCGCCTTTCTCCCGTTTGTTGCCGTAATGCAGCATGACATTAAGCGAAGGTGCAAAACGCTCGAGCTCCTTCTCCCAGTTGCCTATTACTGAAGTTGGGCAAATAAGCAGCGAAGGCCCTCCCATTTGAAGTTTCTTCTCCTTAATATAGACAAGGTAAGCCATAAATTGAATCGTTTTTCCGAGTCCCATATCATCTGCAAGCACACCGCCAAGCCCGAATTTCCTAAGAAAAAGCAGCCACGATACGCCTTCATGCTGGTATGGTCGAAGCTCTCCCAAAAACGTAGCTGGAATTTCCGCCTGCGGTATTTCCTTAATTTGCTGCAGCTGCGTGAGCCATGCCGTTAAATGGTCATTCAGCTCAACTTCCGTGTCCATAGACGAATCAAGCTCACCGCTGTCATCGAGCGGGATGCCGCCTCTTAAATGCATTTCCAGCACATCACGGAATGATAGTCCTTTGCGTTTACCCATCCGCTTCAGCCACTGTTTAATTTGCGTCACATCCTGTGGGTCCAAATGAACCCATTCGCCGCCGACATTGAAGAGACGACGGTTTTGCTCTGCCAACTGCAGAAATTCGGCTTCGGTCAAATTCACATCACCAAGAGCCAGCTTCCAATCAAATTGTACGATTTGATCAAGTCCAAACATGGGCTGAGCCGCTGAGCCTACTGAAGATTTCATCTTTGCCTTCAAACGAAGCTTGCGATTGCGAACCGCTTCCCACCAGCTAGGCAATAAGACCGGACAACCTGCCTCCAGCAGTTGAACGCTTGCATGCTCAAGAAACTTCCATGCTTCATTATCCGATAAGGTGTATCTTAGCTTGCCGTCGTTTTCCGCTTCTGTTAGATCAGGAAGAGCATTCATCCATTTCTGCTGCTCCTTAGCCAGCTTGCCATCTAGAAGCGGAAGCCATTCTTGCGGAATGATTTGTCCATCATCCGTATCCGCTTCCCAGCCATCCTGACTAATATTCTGGCGAATAGGCAGCCACGGTCCACCATCACGATTTTGCAGAGCGGGTCGAAGCCTCCAAATGGATGACTCCTGCGGCTCCACTAGCTGAAGCGCAATTCGGAATGGAAGGACATCCTTCCTAAGCCCAATGGCAATGAGCCAATCTTCCTCATCAACTGCTTTTCTCCTCAGCACCGCTTCTCCAGAAGCATTGCCTATTTCCCTCCAAGCCTGTGCAGCCTGTTCGTTTTCTTCAATCATTTGCTCAATTGCTCCGCTAATCCACTGTTCAATTCCTTTATCGCCGTTCTGATTAGCAGCTGCTACAATAGCACTCCATTGCTGGTTGCGCTCGGTATCCTGCTCAGGAATAGCCATTCTCCAGCTTCGCTTCTCTTCCGTCCAACGCTCCCAATCAGGCATATACCAACCATTAAGAAGCGCAATTCTTATGAACTCTGCCATTTGCATCAAGACCGTCAAACGCTCCGTCCACTCTACTTGAAGCAGGCGAACATGCTGAGGCGAGGATAAATAATCAATGGCAAGGAGCGGCGGAACCTTCAGCATCTTACGCTCACCTACACTGACTTCCTCGACATCCGCTCCATACCAAGATGCCTTGTGCCATGCGAACAATAAGGATCGCAGCTTGCCATCCGCAGAATCCTTTCGATCGACAGCGCTTAACCAAATGGACGTACCCTCTTCTTCATTCCAAAATCCGTCTATCGTCAACTTGCGCGCGCCAATGTAAGTTCTCATGTAACTATTTTCCCTTTCCACAGCTCTTCCTGAAATGCTCGCAATCGCTGATGCTTACTTACAAGTCCAGAAATATATTGATTCCATCTCACTTCATCTTTATCCGCTTTATATAACCGCTCCAGCTTCTTAAGCTGCTTAACCGCAATTCGGTAGCCTTGACGGTTCCGTGATTGGATGGACGATTCAACCGATTGATGATACATGGGCATTAGCGCGCGAGGCGCAAGCTTAGCAATTTCTCGAAGCGCATGAGCGCCGACATCCTCAGGGCTTGATCCAATCAGCATTTGTAAATCAGCCCATTCATCATAACGCTTCTGGTCGAGCCAATGGTCAGATAATTCTGAATAAGAATGGGGCAGCAATTGCTTCATATAATCGGTCCATATCGGCATTTCAGGCCGGTCAAGATCTGCTCTTCGGCATAATGTAACGAACGGTCCCACCGAACGGCCATTTTTCAATTTATTGATTCGCTCGAACAAGAAGCTCATCCACTGCTCTACAAGCTCCCATTTCCCTTCTTCCATCCGCTGTGCGGCGCAAGGATACATCACTTTCTGAGAGCGCTCAAAGCTTGTTAATGCAAAATGAGCAATTGCCTTCTCATCCTGTTTGTCAAAAAAATACATGATGCCAATCGCAGTATGCAAAAATGCCTTATTGACGTCTTCGACATCTTCATTCATCGACAGCTCAACCATCGAAGCTAACTCCCGCTCAAACCAGCTGCGGCTCTCTGAAAGCTTCTCGCATAAAACTAAATAGATATACTCCCAGTCAAAAAGCTGCTTTTCGGTACTCGATGCCCATACTTTCACTCGAGCGATTAATGCATCCGCCCAAGCTTCTTCCCGCAGCTCCATTGCTTCGGGAGTTAGCTCGGATACCAATGTATATAAATGCTCCACCCAAGGCTCTGCCATCCGGATGAACGACATTTCATGATAATATCTGCTGAACGAGTCCACCGTATTGATCGCTCGCTCTGCTTGCTCCAGCACAAAGATGATGGCTGTTGACCAATGCAAACGCTGCATCCTTTTTTCCCAATCCTTAGCAAGCCCCTTTAATGAGGACAATAATGGTTGAAGCGCATGGAGAGAGTGCCGGCATTTCCGCCATACGTCGCCATGTGTCGCTTCCATCCATTCCAGCCACTCCTCAGCTGAAGCTTGTTCACCGGGCTCGCGAGGCAAAGCAGGCGCTGCTTCGGGAGGTGGTGCAGCAGCCTGTGTATTTTTGAGCAGCGCACTCGCGGAAGACAACCCCAGCAAGCGAAAATAGGATCGCTCCGCCAGTGTATGTCCCCCCTCCTGCTGACTGCAATATTGAAAATAAACAGCAGCCATATGCTTGCAAAATCCTGTATAGGGACAAGTACATGAGCTATAACGCAGCTGACCAGCATCAAGGATGACCGCATAAAGATCCGATCCTTGCACGACCCCATAAAGATGATCATGGCTTCCCTCATTCGCGCTGTTCACTTTACCTTCCATGTAATAATGCCAGCCCCGCTTCATAATCGTTGTCTCAACATGGACGTTCAGTTGTTGCTCAATTAGCGCGTGCAGCTTTTCATTGAGGTGCATCATAGACATTCACCCGCTTCCTTTCCGTTCACTTGCATTCTTACTATTATACCAAGCCAATAAGGCTGGTGCCATCATTTGACGTTAAAAGCTGGATTACAATTGCAAATGAAATAAGCAGCAGCAAAAAAAAAAAGCCTTACCGGCGAAGATCTCCGCTCGGCAAGGCGCAAAACAATATTATAATGGCATCTTCACAGTAAACGTTAATTTCCCAGCCGGCTCTGCAGCCACATAAACATCACCTTTATATTGCTTCGCAATCGTTTTTACAATCGATAAGCCTAAGCCTTGATGATCCTGCTGCTTAGTGGAATAACCCGCTTCAAATATAGGATTCGAAATGGCAAGCTCCGCATCGTCACAATTATTTGTTACCGTAAATTCCAGCATATCCGCCGTTTGTTTGCCGATAAGCGTAACATGGCGTCGATCCTCCGAGTATTTCAATACCTCATCAAAAGCATTATCGATCAAATTGCCAAGCATACGATTGACATCAAGCGTTCTAACGCCCATTTCCTGCATATTCAGTCCGGTAAAGGAGCAGCTGAATTGAATTTTGTTGCTTTCTGCTTGTGAAATTTTGGAACGAACCAAAGCTGCTATGGCCGGATTGCCAATATTGATAATATCGTTCATTAATCGAATATCACCGGTCAGCTCCTTCGTATAAGCAACGAGCTCATGCGATTTGTTAAGCTCTGCGAGAGAGTGAATGGTCTGGACATGATTCAAGAAATCATGCCTCTGCGCTCGAATAGACTGGAACATTTGATTAATCTCTTCCACATAGGTCTCCTGCGTGACGCGAACAACCTTGTCGCGAGAATGCCTATAATATCTCATCGCAAATACAGCTATCAACAAACTGAAAAAGGTGACAATTAAAATGATAATGCCTAAATTCAGAAACTGAGAGTCCAGCTTATCCTGAATGACGTGATAATCAGAGGTCATCATTAGCACATAGCTATTCATAGGCTGACCGTCACGATCGGTAATATTAATACCATCCTCATTAACAAATACCGGAATATACATTTTGAAAATCTCTTTGCCGCCGATATTCTCTCTTAAGGTGACCGTCTTCTTAGAAAAGTAAGCTTTACGGACTAAATTCGTATCCTGCTTTGATTTAATATTATACGTGCCATAAAAGATCGGTTCCTGCACTTTATGACCTTGAACCTCGCCTTGCGGATTAATCGTATTTTTCCCATCAGGAAATGTCTCCGGATTAATAAAAGCAATTTCAAGCAATGAATCGCTGCTTTGAATTGAATTTTCAATCATGCGGTGAACACCTGTCGCATTCTCATACTTTTGTTGTCGCTCATAATCTACATAAGGATCAATAATATAGTTCGTAGCTCCGTCGTAGTAGTAACCCCATTTGTTAAGCTTATCCACATTTGTTGCAGATACCTCATAAGGTCCGCTCCAGAAGTTCGGAAGGGATTGTCCAAGCCAGTTTACCGATGCATTTTTGTTTTCGAATAGCTGGTTAAACACCTCGTACCATGGCTTCCATTCTTTTGTACTAATATTGGTTTGCTTAGCATTGGATGATTTGTATAAAACAATGTCATCAGGCAATTTTTTGAGAAGGGTAATGTGGCTTAGGTCCAGCTTATCGCGCAGCTCCATGAGCTGCTCCGTCGTTACTTTCTCAATATCGGGATCAAGCGCATATTGAATTGCAATCGAGGCGGCGCGAAGTTCACGTCCAATCTGGTTTTGAAACTGTTCCGAGCCTTCGCGGGATTGCTCGAGCGAAATCTCCAGCCGCTTGGCATGTGTTAGAAGCTCTTCATTAAAGGAATCTTCCAGCGTTTTTTTTGTGAGAAAATAATAAGCCGTATTATTTAATAAAACTAAAACGACGATAATACTAATCGCCACAAGCCAAATGTTGCGTTGCATCTCAAGCATCTTGCCCTTCTATTTATTATAGCTTCCATTATGGATCATCCTAAACTAAACGACAATATGACAATCACTAACAAATGATTACAAATACATGAATATCAACCAAAGCGCTAGTATTTCGTTCTAGATTAAACCGTCCATTTTTTGAAAAACAATCGAACAGCCCACTTGCGCTCCTGCCGCTTTTTGTAACGAGGAAGCATACGATAAATTCGAAGTCCTTCTTCAATGGCATTTTTAGCTTCAGCCGTATTGCCTAATTTCTTATATATCATAGTAAGTTGATCATATGCCTCGCAAGATGAGGAGTTTATCGATTGAAAGGATTGGATATGCTTAAGCGCTTGCTCTGTTTGGCCATTCGAGAAATGAGCCGCTAGATTCAAGTATGGTGCACCGTATTTGACGCGTGGATTAAGCTCCAGCCCCCGAAGTATGCTTGCTACCCCATTTTCCTCATCACCGGTATATAAATAACTAGTCCCTAAGTCATCCCAAAATTCAGCTGATTCATCAAGCATTGGCTGCAGCGGGACAAGCCATGTCAAAGCCTCTTTATACTTCTTTCTCTCAATTAAAAGACGAGCCAACTCATGCTTGGAGGACACATCATTTGGCGACCGATCAATTTGCTGTTTCAGTTTTTTTATTCTTGATATTCTTTTTAGTGGTTTAAATATGCTTGGCATTAACCCGACAAACCGACGATCAAGCACATACAGCAGGAGAAGCATGACAAGAATGGCTATAAACGGATTGCCAAACAACCAAAATAAAAATATTAAAAGACTAAATTTTAACATATGATCCTCCTGCACGCTTTGTAATTAAACATTCAATTCGTAAGCAAATCCATCATTTATTGTACAAATATGGTTCTATCATACCATAATCTTCACATTTTTCGAGCAAAAATAGCATTTCATTACTATATCTAATGTATGAATAATAAAAACTTGTATGACTTAAACTACACGCTAGAAATATCAATTGCATTAAATTGGAGGATGAAAACATCATGGCGACGAATGAGACACCAGATTCGACATTAACTGATCGGCAAGGTCACCCGATCTCAGACAATCTAAATATTCGTACCGTTGGCAATCGTGGTCCGTCGACACTGGAGAACTATCATTTCATCGAGAAAATATCTCATTTTGACAGAGAACGTATTCCAGAACGTGTTGTGCACGGCCGCGGCGCAGGTGCGCACGGTTATTTCGAGGCTTACGGCAAGCTTGGCGAAGAGCCGATTGCAAAATATACGAGAGCCAAGCTATTTCAAGAGCCGGGCAAGCGTACGCCCGTATTCGTTCGTTTTTCCAGCGTTATTCACGGAGGCCATTCACCAGAAACGCTGCGCGATCCGCGCGGGTTCGCTACCAAGTTTTATACTGAAGATGGCAACTGGGATCTTGTCGGCAACAATCTGAAAATATTTTTCATACGGGATGCGATGAAATTTCCTGATATGGTTCATGCATTCAAGCCCGACCCAGTCACCAATGTACAAAGTATGGAACGTTTTTTTGATTTTGTATCTCAATCGCCGGAAGCTACCCATATGATTACCTTTTTGTTCTCGCCTTGGGGAATACCCGCAAACTATAGGCAAATGCAGGGCTCCGGCGTCAATACATACAAATGGATTAATGCCGCAGGCGAAGGCGTACTCGTCAAATACCATTGGGAGCCGCTTCAAGGCATTCGCAACCTAAAACAAAGCGAAGCAGAGCAAATTCAAGGGAAAAATTTCAATCACGGAACCCAAGATTTATATGAAGCCATCGAACGTGGTGAATATCCAGCTTGGGAATTACAAGTGCAGTGGATGAGCGATGACGAGCATGAAGAGCTTGATTTTGACCCGCTGGACGACACAAAGCTTTGGGACCCTGAATTATTCCCGATGCTGCCCGTTGGGAAGATGGTCTTAAACAAAAACCCGGAAAACTACTTTGCAGAAGTCGAGCAAGCGGCTTTTGGCACAGGCGTACTCGTTGATGGTCTAGATTTCTCTGACGATAAGATGCTGCAGGGCCGGACGTTTTCCTATTCCGATACTCAGCGTCACCGTGTCGGCTCCAACTACCTTCAATTACCGATCAACGCACCGAAGAAACGTGTCGCGACCAATCAGCGTGACGGGCAAATGGCTTTCTATATCGACATTGCACCCGGCCAAAATCCGCATGTCAATTACGAGCCGTCTACAATGGGCGGATTAACGGAAGCCCCAAAGCCGGGTGAGCCTCATGAGCCCTCCTATTCCGCAAAACTTGTAAAACAGCCTATCGATCGCCAAAACAATTTCAAACAAGCTGGGGAGACCTATCGTAAATTCGAGGACTGGGAGAAGGATGAGCTCATCGAAAATTTGGTAGATGCACTCAGCACATGCAGCACAGTTATTCGTGATCAAATGATTCAACATTTCACAGAAGCGGATCCCGAATATGGCAAACGTGTGAAGGAAGGACTACAGACAACCGATAAGCTCGGCAACAGCACAAAACACGTTGGAACCACGCCTGCAAACGAAGGAATGGAGCTTTCTGAGGAGCTCGGCCACTCCACTGACGGTTATTGAAAATGATGAAAGTGATATTTTTCAAGTGAATACCCTCTTGACGAAAGCATTTTACATTCTTATGATGTTAATATTCAAATGAATGGTGTTCAACATCATTTTATCGATTAAAACGATAAATCATATGAAATTGGCGTGTTACTCACTAAAAGAGGCATGAGCCAAGAACTGATTACCTTCTAATTTCCTTTTAGAACGGTTTTCTTTTCTTGGCTCTTTTTTTTGCCAGATGGGCACCTTAATGACAAAGGAGGGATTTCAAGTATGGCTCGCGCCTTTCGGGTTGAACGCGCAATCGGCAACAATGTGTTATTAACAATTGATGTGCAAACAGAGAAAGAATACGTCATTTTTGGCAAAGGATTAGGGTTCAGTCTTAAAGCCGGACAAATCATTGATCGAACCGATAACCGCATAGAAAAACGATTTCGTTTGGATGATTCCGAACAAATGAAGAAATATCACACGTATCTTGAAGAAATCGATCCAACCATCATTGATATGACAGAGCGAATAGCCGATTACATCAAGCAGAAAACGGGTGTCGAAGTAAACCCGAAACTATATTTCACACTGCCGAGCCACATCCAATTTGCTGTTTATCGGCTTCACAATGGCATGGATATTGTAAATCCCTTTCTAAACGAGACGAAACAGAGCTTTCCTTTAGAGTTCGAAATTGCCGCCAAATTGGCTGAGTGGATTAGTGAGCAATTCCATGTCGGCATCCCGGAAGAAGAAATAGGGTTTTTATCGTTTCATGTTTATTCTGGAATTCACAATGTACCGGTAGGGCAACTTATTAAACAAGCAGACCAACACTAGGAGGATATTATTATGCTATCTAAACTTTTTGGAAAGTCAAAACAAAAAACAATTGAAGTATCAGCACCCTTGTCAGGAAAGGTCGTACCGTTAACCGCTGTTCCTGATGAAGCTTTCGCAGGCAAACATATGGGTGACGGACTTGCGATTGAGCCGTCTGAAGGGACAATCGTCGCACCTTTCGATGGTACTGTATCTCATCTTATTCATACCAATCATGCCATTATTATTGAGCATGCATCAGGCCTGCAGCTTCTCATTCACATCGGTATCAATACTGTAGCACTAAATGGCGATGGTTTTGAGGCTCATGTAGCTTCAGGTGACACCTTTCAAGCCGGTGATGCACTTATAACATTTGATCGCGCCAAAATCGAAGCCGCAGGTTATCCATCCATCACACCTATCGTTGTCGCAAACGAGGATGATGTGAAGCAACTGGAACACTTGCTTACCAGCGGTTCTGTTACAGCTGGCAAGGAGCTTCTGCTTAAGGCAACTATGAACGGCTAAAGAAGCACCCCTACACTTGGATAAGAAAAGAGGACGAATAACTATGCTAGCCTTCCTACAAAAAATAGGTAAAGCATTAATGCTTCCAGTCGCCGCTCTTCCAGCGGCTTCCATCCTGCTTCGTTTCGGTAATATTGACTATGTGAAAGACTTTCACATGGGCAGCGCAGGAGAGTTTATTAATCAATACATCGCACCGTTTCTTGCTGCTGGCGGCGCCGCTATTTTCGATAACTTACCGCTCATATTTGCCGTCGGTGTTGCCATCGGACTTGCTGGTGATGCAGTTGCCGCACTGGCTGCCGTTATCGCGTACCAAGTGCTTGTAACCGTTCAAATTAAAGTGCCGCTCGTCTTTACCAACATTGTTGGAAAAGATGTTGAACTCAACATGGGCGTCCTTGGCGGTATTATTGCTGGTTTGATATCAGCGTACTTATATAAAAGATTCCATACGATCAAGCTGCCCGACTGGCTTGGCTTCTTCAGCGGCAAACGATTTGTCCCTATCATAACTTCGCTAGTTATGGTTATCGTTGCTCTCTTGCTCGGTCTTGTTTGGGGTCCTGTTCAAATGGCGCTGGATACTTTTGGCCGCTGGGTCGTTGGTTTTGGCGGAATCGGCTCCTTCGTTTTTCTTACAGCAAACCGACTGCTTATTCCTACCGGCTTGCATCATGTTATTAATTCCATCGCTTGGTTCCAAATCGGTGACTATACAGATGCAACAGGAAAAGTAGTGCACGGTGACTTGTATCGCTTTTTCGCTGGAGACAAAACAGCGGGCATGTTTATGACTGGCTTCTTCCCGATTATGATGTTTGCACTGCCAGCAGGCGCGCTTGCAATTATCCACACAGCTCGCAAAGAGAAGCGCAAACTCGTTGCTTCCATATTTATTGGTACGGCATTCGCTTCATTCCTGACAGGGATCACAGAACCGCTTGAATTTGCTTTTATGTTCGCAGCACCGTTTCTATTTGTCATTCATGCCATCTTAACGGGGTTATCCGGCTTCATCCTCTACCAGCTGGAGGTTAGGCATGGGTTTGGCTTCTCTGCAGGCTTTATCGATTATGCGATCAATTATCAGCTCGCGACGAATCCGCTGCTCATTATTCCAGTGGGCCTTGCCTTTGCCGTCGTGTATTATTTCTTATTTCGCTTTATCATCGTCAAATTCAATATTAAGACGCCAGGTCGTGAAGATGAGACGGCCGAGGACAAAGCCGATAACAAAGAAAAGACTGCAGCCGCATCTGGCAGTAAAGCAGAAAATGTGCTGCATGCGCTCGGCGGATCTTCAAATATCGTCGGTCTAGATGCTTGTATTACACGTCTTCGCTTAGTCGTGAAGGATGAATCGATTGTCAATGATACACAGCTCAAGGGCATGGGAGCAGCAGGCATTATCCGTTTAGGAAAAGGCGCAGTGCAAGTTATATTCGGCACGCAGTCCGAGCAGTTGAAAGACGAAATTAAAAAAATAATGTAACAACAAACATATTAGGAGTGAAAAACGATGAAAAACAGCTTTGTTATACAAAATCCATTTGGCATACATGCAAGACCAGCACGCAAGATCGTTGAAGCAGCAAAGGCATTCACAGGAACAGTTACACTAGAGAAGGATGGCAAAAGCTTCAATGCCAAAAGTCTAGTTCATGTCATTTCCGTTGGGGCAAAACTTGGAGACAGCATTGCCGTTTCTGCTGAGGGTGAGCACGCTGAGGCTGTTGTAGCTGCTATTGGAGAGATTCTTGTCTCTATTGAGGCGCATGCAGAAAAGGGGCAATAAGAGATGATGCTTCAAGGAATTGCCGCATCTCCTGGATATGCGATCGGCGTAGCTAAAGTATTGTCTACAAAACCTATCCAGATCGAGAAGGTTCACTTGGAAGACAATCGATTGGACGATGAAATTAAACGTTTTGAAGCTGCAATTGCTTCAACTCATGAAGAGCTTGAAGCCATCCACGCCAAGCTGATTGCTCAGAACAAAGAGCATGAGGCAGAAATATTTGAAGCACATCTAATGCTGCTCGAGGATGAAGAGCTCATCGACCGCTCGAAAGAGATCGTCAGATCCGAACGGATTAATGTTGAATTCGCCTTTTTCAACACCTCTGAAGAGATTGCAGAAATGATTGGCGGGCTGGATGATCCCTACTTGAAGGAAAGAGCAGCCGATATTCGTGACGTAAGCCTACGTGTATTGAACAAGCTGCAAGGCATTTCATCAACTTCTTTGAATGATGAATCAGGTTCTATCATTCTGTTTGCAGAAGATTTAACACCTTCGGATACGGCTCAGCTCGATCCAAGCAAAGTAATTGGCTTCGCAACGCAAGCAGGCGGACGCACTTCCCACTCTGCCATTATTGCAAGGTCTATCGGCATTCCTGCCATTGTCGGAATCGGCAGCTCCATGGAGCAGGCAGTGAAAAACGGCCAAACCGTCATCATTGACGGGACAGATGGGCATATTTTCGTGGACCCCGATAATGAAACATTATCTCGATATTCACAATTGCAGAAGCAGCAGCTTGAAAGCAAGCAATTTTATCAAACCTTTATGAATCAGCTTTCCGTAAGCAGCGATGGCGTACAGGTTGAACTTGTAGCAAATATCGGCTTAGTTAAGGATGCAGAGCTTGCCGCTGCGGCAGGAGCTGAAGGCATCGGACTCTTTCGTACCGAGTTTCTATATATGGACGCAGCTGGGCTGCCCTCCGAGGATACACAGTTTGAAGCTTATCGCAAAGCAGCAGAAGCGTTTGGAAACGATGCGCCTATCGTCATTCGAACGATAGATATTGGCGGAGACAAGGAAATTGCATACCTCAACCTACCTAAGGAAGACAACCCTTTCCTTGGTTACCGTGCCATTCGTATCTGCTTGGATCGACCGGATATGTTCAAGACACAACTTCGGGCGATTTTGCGGGCCAGCGCATACGGCAACTTAAAAATTATGTTCCCTATGATTGCTACACTGGGTGAATGGCGCCAAGCTAAAGCTATGCTGGAAGAAACAAAGCAGGAACTGACCGAAGCAGGTATTCCCTTTAACTCTGGGATCGAAGCCGGCATCATGATCGAAATTCCAGCAGCGGCTCTGCTAGCGGATTTATTCGCCAAGGAAGTTGATTTCTTCAGTATCGGAACAAACGATTTAGTTCAGTACACATTTGCTGCAGATCGTATGAATCCTAAGCTTTCCTATCTAAACGATCCGCTTCATCCAGCTATTTTACAGCTTATTAATCGTGTTATTACAGCCGCTCATGCTCATGGCAAATGGGTGGGGATGTGCGGTGAAATGGCGGGCTCGAAGCATGCACTGCCGATTCTGCTCGGTCTAGGTTTAGACGAGTTTAGTATGAGCGCAAGTGCAATACTTCCTGCTCGCGCTTTGCTCGCAAATCTATCTCAGCAGGAAATGAAGCAGATAGCTCAGGCCGTTCTGGCACTAAGCTCAGCTGAAGAGGTTAAAGGCTATGTGGAGCAGCATGTTTCTGGATTAATATAAAATTTCAGCAAAAGAGGCTGTACTGCATCAGAATGCGGTACAGCCTCTTTTATTTAGATTCGGATTTGAATACGAACCTTGCCTTCTTCATATTGAAATTTAAGCTCACCCTTATATTTCTCCACCGTTCTCCTTACTATAGAGAGACCGTTTCCTCGTAAAACAGAACCCTTTGCTTTCGTAGTAAAACCATATTGGAAGAAGCACTTTTGCTCCTCATCCGTAAGCACGGCTGGATTCTCGATTATAAATATATATTTTCCATGTTCCACTTTACATTGCACTTGAATCTCCTGCGATATATACCCAGCATTTGATTCCACCGCTTCAATCGCATTATCCAACAAATTAGAAAATAATTTGACTAAGTCCATCGACTCTATTTTATCGAATGCATCATAATCTGTAGCGAAGCTGATGATTATATTTTTCGAATGCGCCAGCTCCCTCTTGCTCTGGAACAGCACCATTAAAATCGGATTTTTTATATGCAGCGATAGGTTTAGCGTTTTGGATTCCTCGGTTAGCTGTTTTAAATAATCATGTGCCTTATCATACCTTCGGATGTCCATTAATCCATTCAACACCTGGAGATGATTCATGAGATCATGACGACTTGATTTGATGGTCTCTACAATTTTGCCCAACTCGGAAATGTATAGCTTCTCGGATTCACGCATGTCCTGATGAAGCCTGGCTTTGTACCATTTATTAAGCACATATACACCAGCGAGCAGCAATAAAGCAAACAGGACATCCACTCCGAAAATAAACATATTATTTTGGACAACATACTTGCCCACATGGCCTAAATCCTTTGCAGCGATATCGATCCCCACAACACCAAGCACCGTGCCATCCTCATCAAAGAAAGGAACCCCGACGGACATATAGGATTCGCTTATCCTATCATGTAACACTCCTGTGGAATATTTTAACCCTTTTTTAGCCATCTCCACTTGATTAGTAGGAACGGTACAAGGAAAACCAATCGGTATATCTTTTATATGAGGCGGAAATGCGTTAACCATTACTTTGGAAACATCGGTATCATCTAAAAGCAGAATATAGATATAGAGCGCATTTATACGTTTCCGATACTCCTCTAAATACAGCTTTATTTTTTTGCGATTCTCATCATCCGTTTTGGTTAGTAGAAATTGCTTATAAGCAACTTTATCTAAACCCTTTGCTGCATCCGTAGCGATTTCCGTATACTGCTTCGCCAGCGTGATCTCCGCTGACTTCGTTGTATAGTGATAGGTGGAGATGAGTTTAAGTCCGACAAGCATACTTATGATTGCAATGGATAAAACGATAAAATAAATCATTCTTTTTTTTGTATACACTAGGTCTGGTTTCATTAGCTTATTCCTTTTCAGTACATCAATAATTGATAATAATCAGAAATTTCAGAGGCAGCATACTAGTCAGCCATTACCGTCTGGTTTCTTCCAGCGTGCTTGGCCTTATAGAGAGCTTGATCTGCAAGTGAAAATAATTCATCTGCTGTTTGTGCATGGGAAGGAAACTGAGCTACGCCAAGCGAAACGGTAACCATCTGCTTGAGATGATTTTCGCTGCTCGCCATCGTTGTACGAATCCGCTCAGCAGTTTCAAAGGCAACATACGGCGCGGCATTCGGCAGCAGGACAACGAACTCTTCCCCTCCATAACGGCTGCAAAGGTCATCAGGTGTTACAGAAAACCTGACAATGTCTGCCAAATGCTGAAGCACTCTGTCACCTTCCTGATGCCCATATGTATCATTAATGGTTTTAAAGCGATCAATATCCAGGACGACAATGGAGTAAGGTTTCTTTTCTTCTATCCATTTTTTCATAATCGTTTCTAACGTTCTTCTATTATTTAATCCGGTCAAAGCATCCGTCATAGCCGCTTGTGTCAACCGATCGGTTTCCGTTTTAACACCTTTCATAGCAAGTATGACCGTGCTCGTTAATAAATCGGCTTCTCTGTTCCAATGATGCTTCATGGCGGGTATGGGAACTTCTTCTTTTCCCATTTTGCTGACGATATTCGCAAGCGTTACAAAAGGTTTAGCCAATCGGCGGGCAAGAAAGGTCGTCACGAGCATCAAAAGAATAAAGGGTATGAGCGTGTATAATAGGATCGCTTGTATATGATTGTTCAACTGCTCCTTCACTATGCTTATTGGTGAAAGCACAACGACCCCCCATTGATTCTCAGGGACGTAGGAGTAACCGGCAAGCCATTTCACACCATCTTCATCTACGGCGAGCTCTTGTCCACTCTGCCCCTTAATCAACTTCTGAACGATCAGATTCGAGGTACTATCCTTTCCAATCTGACTTTTGTCAGGATCGTACATCAAGTGGCCATCTGAACCTACTACATAGAAATAGGAACCGTTATGGTCAAGGTTATCATTACCGAATATCATATTTAGAACGTTATTTTGTTGCAAATAGAGGCTTCCACCGATATAGCCCCGGTACACACCCTTTTGATCAAACAAAGGCTCACTAATAAACACCATGAGATTTTTTGTTGTCGCGCTCGTATAAGGCTTTGACAAATATGGCTTTCGTGATGCCAATGCTTCCTTCGCAGCGGCTGTTTTTATAGGCTCGCCTGCCTTGCCAATCGACGAAGGGGACAGTGTACGCATGACACCATTCTCATCAACTACGACAATCGAATTAAAATAGTTGCTGCTATTGCGAATGAGATCAAGATATTTTCCGGAATCTGATTGCTTCATAACACTATTCAAAGAATAAAAGTCTGCCGCGTTTTTAAGACTGCTTCGCATCGACTCAAATAATGAATCCATTGTCATGCTCATTTTTGATGCGGTTGAAAGATTAAGTGTAAGTGTTGTTTCATACAACGCTTGTTTCTTGGACTGGTAGGATGCAAAAAGCAAAATGGTTAACATGAGTAAAACCGAAACAGAGACTAAACCAATCATTAGTGTCGTCAGGCTCACTTTTCTCTTTTGGATAGCTTGTTTTACATGTAAAAGCGACACAGCGATACCTTCTTTGATTTATGATATTACTAATTATTCGACGAGATTCGACAAATACCTCTTTCCTAGCTGGTTTATTTTCCATAATTAGATAATCAATTTCAATAATTGCCCATTAATCGATTTAAAAAAATAAGACAGCACCTTGTCACAGTGCCGTCCGATTAGGTTGCTTTGTTAGAATTAGGCTTGTAGAGCTCAAGCTTGTCCATGTCCATAATAAAACCATGTGTTTTTAGAATATCCAGTCCTAGCAACCCCTGATGAGAGTTGGGAAGCATACCAACATCTACCTCTATTTGCTCTGCTTTAAGATTATCAAGCTGGATATAATCCATTACTTTTGTATAAAAAGGAACGGTCCCACCAATGCCATATGCCTCATAAACAGCGTCTCCATTTTCATATGTTACTCCAATAGCATCCAAGATATCAGGGCTGAAAACCGTGTGTGATGAGCCTGTATCAATAATAATGTCGCTGATCTGTAACGTTTTCCCACGATAACAAAGAGTGATTGTAGTGGTTAGGAGCTGTCCGTCATCATTCATCTTCATGAACCGCGCCTCACTCGCAATAGCGGGTCCTTACGCAAATGAATTACACAATCCTCATTCGATGTGTGATAAACAATACTTCCAGGCTCTGCGCTAAAAAACGCTTTGTTCGCATCTTCCGTCGGAATCGTCTTTATTGGCGCAACTTCCGTTACGATTTTTTTATCTTCTTGTATTTTGTATTCAAGTATGGAAAGCAAAACAAATTGGTCGGGAAACAATTCTCTGACTTCCTGCCATTTCATCGTTACATCCCTCCTACTGTCATTTATGTATTTATTTTAGCATAAAAAATCATCTCCCATGGGACAACATTGAGCTCGTTATGTGTTTCAAAACATATCTCATTTGTAAAGTGGTTGCGGACACTTTTCCCGCTGACAAATAGTTATGTGCATAAAACTTGCTCTTCTGGTCGCTACCCTTCAATGTTTGTCACCATGCTCAGCAACTATTAAAACAAAAAATAAGACAGCACCTTGTTACAGTGCCGTCCGATTAGGTTGCTATGTTAGATTTGTAATTCACCAAGCTTGATTAGCTCGACAACCGCTTGTGAACGACCTTTTACGTTCAGCTTTTGCATGACATTAGAAATATGGTTGCGGACGGTCTTCTCGCTGATGAATAGTTGTTGTGCAATATCTCTTGTTGTCTTGTCCTGTACTAACAGCTCGAATACCTCGCGTTCACGATGCGTCAATAAAAACTTGCTCTTATGGTCGCTACCCTTCAATGTTTGTCACCCCTCCTTGCGCGGGTTTTTATGGTTTAACAAGGTTAAGGGATACAGTCAACTTATACTATGAAGGGGCGATACCATTGGTGCTGTTATGAAGGGAAAATGGGCTCTGCTGCCCATTATATTTTTGCATGAATGATGAGCCGATGCGTGGGGTTTACTATGGGATCACAGGTGATCAAAGTCAGCAGCTTATCTTTATTGTTGTAATTTAGAACAGATACATCAGTCGGATCTACAATGGATACTTTATAAACGGTATATGTGAAGCTTTCATCTTTTGTATCCACGACGATTTTATCTCCGACCTCAACTTCCCCAAGCCGATTAAACAGCCTTCCCTTAGAGCGCATCCGATGGCCGGCTATAGCTGCGTTGCCGACTTTGCCTATTGCTGTTGTTTCCTTTAAGTGAGCTGTAGCCGATTTCATATTCTTCTGGGTGGCTCCCTCAACGACAGGCAGCTTAAGCTTTATTTTTTCAATCTTAATCGTTGCAATGGGTGCAATCTTCTGTGCTTTTGGCGCCTCTGTAGGGGTTGCTTCTGGTGTAGCTGCATCCGTCGGCGATTGAATCGGCGTCTCGGTCGCTGCGGATTGCTCGTTGAAGAGATCCGTCAATTGCTCATATTGCTGCTGCGCTTGCTGCTCTGCGCTCACATCAAAGCTCGCCTCATCCCAAGCAGCCATCAGCTTATCCTGCTGACGGTTCTCGTACCATTCATTCGCTTTTGGATAGAGCAATATGAGAATACCTACAATCACTAATGCATAAGACAGTATTCTTTTCATTTTTCCCCACCTTCCGCTAGCTGGCCTCAGTCTGTGGTCCTTTCGCCTCGAAAACCCATTTCTTGCTTCCGTAAAAGTTAAGCGCAACGGTTACCACCGTTACAATCAACTTTGAGACGACCTCATTCAAACCCCACCACTCGTTCAAGGCCATAAGCAGCAGTAAAGTAATACCTAGTATGATACCGTTCCATACGATGAATCTCATACCTCTATTTAGCTGCTGCGGGCTTGAAGCTTCATTTTCCCTCTTCCTAAAAGTATATCGGCTATTTAGCACATAGCTGTTAATCATTCCAGCTCCGTATGCAATCACCTGTGCAAGTAAATAATACGCACCAAACCAAATGAGGAGTGTAAACATCAGAAAATCGATTAACGTATTAAGAAGTCCAACTAAATTGAACTTTACAAATTGTGCGATGAATCCTCTAGCTGCTCGTTTTGATGTTGCGTTAGACATATTTTTTAACCCGATCTTGTTCAGCAGACTCTGAGGATTGATTGTCATCTTTCGCAGGAAACCCCTGAGCTTCGCGAACGATGTATAAAGGGCGGTTTTTGGATTCTTCATAAATCCGGCCAATATATTCCCCGATTATGCCTAAGAGCATCAATATAATGCCGTTAAACAATAAATTTACTGCCACAATGGAAGCCCAGCCAGCAATCGTGGTGCCCGTAAACAGCTTCTGGAATATAACGACTAACAAATACAAGAAGCTCGTTATTGATAATGTAAAGCCAACATAGGTGGCAATTTTCAAAGGTTTATAAGAGAAGGAGGTTATTCCGTCTATGGCAAAAGATATCATTTTTTTCAGCGGATATTTGGTTTCGCCTGCAAAACGTTCTTCCCGTTCATATTCGACCATCGTCTGACGGAAACCGATCCAGCTAACCAAGCCGCGAACGAACCGATTTTTTTCCTTCAAGCCGCGCAGCACATCGCATACCTTCCGGTCGACCAAACGGAAATCCCCCGTATCTACGGGAATATCCACATTCGTTAAGCTGCGCAGCGTGCGATAAAACAGCTTAGCGGTTATTTTCTTGAACATCGTCTCGCCTTTGCGCTTAAGACGTTTGCCATAAACAACCTCAAAGCCTTCCTTCCATTTGGCGATCATATCGATAATGACCTCTGGAGGATCTTGTAGATCAGCATCAATGACGACGATCGCATCACCCTGCGCATAATCCATCCCCGCTGAAATCGCGATTTGATGACCAAAATTACGTGAAAAATTAATCATTCGGACATTTGGATCGAAATCGCAGATCATGGAAATTAATTCGACCGTACGATCTTTACTTCCATCGTTGACGAAAATAAGCTCATAACACTCGTTCGTGCTGTCCATGACCAGCTTCAGCCGCTCGTACGTATGCTCGATAACCTCTTCTTCGTTGTACATAGGAACGATAATACTGTATTTTACAGCCGATTGTTTCATCCAGATACCCCTTTCTTCAAGCAAAAACGCCTTCGGCGTCCTTAGACGCTGAAGTAGCCTTGACGGTGAAATATAAGATAAGTATGAGAAAACGATATACTTTCTTATATTTTAAAATAACCAGCTTGGGAACCAGCGCAGAACATGCTCTACATACCAGGTCTTTACAGTCATACCGGATAGCGCAGGATAGTACATCACAAACAACAATATCGCTACTGCTACAAAAACATTTCGAATCAGCTTAAAGTTTGGCCGTTTCTCTTCGATTATTTTAAACATATAGACCAAGCTCAGAATAATGAACGGCACCATTGCAAAATAGTGATAAAGGAATGTTAGACGTGTTACAAGCATCCAAGGCACGTACTGTGCTAGAAACGCAATCCATATCGTATACATCGCTTTATCTTTCCGTTTGATACTCATCCATATCGTCGCTGCCATCGCAAAAATGCCTGCCCACCAAATAAGCGGATTGCCCATCGCTACAATTGTGGATTTCATACCTGCTGCCATATTGTCGCCTGAGTAATACCATACCGGCCTCTTCATGAACGGCCACTCCCACCATGAGGATGAGAATGGATGCGTTGATACCAGCTTGCTATGATAGCTGAACATATGCTTCTGGTAATCAACTAGACTTTTCAAGGTATATCCTTCATCCATTACAGTCAGTACTGGAATGTAGGATAACGCATAAATCGCAAGCGGTATAACGATATAAAATACGAGACATACAGCAAGCGTTATGATCGTATAACGAGGAAATACGTTTATAATATGCTGCAGCTTGTCTTGGCTAAAGCCAGACTCTTTTTTGTTCTCTTTCAGAACTCGCTTGGCAGCTGCATACTCCTTATAACGATCAAATAAAGATAAACCGAGCATAATAGCTAAGCCTGCGCCCCCATAGAGCACAATCCATTTGGAAGCTACTCCGATTCCAAAAAAGAGACCGGCTAAAAACAACGGCAGCAAAGTAACACTCAGCTTTACCTTGTAGAAGCTTAAGGAATAATATTTGTGCATGAAATAAAACATCAGCATAATGAAAAACACGCCGTAAACGTCAATCGTTGCAATTCTAGTCTGCGTAAAATGCATAAAATCTGCTGCTAGCAAGGCAGTCGCCACACCAGCATAAACAGTCGTTTTAAACAGCCTTCTCGCGAATACATACATTAACGGCAGCATTGCAATGCCAAACAGCGTGCCGGCAATGCGCCAGCCAAACGGATTAAGCCCAAACAGCTTAATACCGATCGCAATTATAATTTTGCCAAGCGGTGGATGTGTATTCTCGTAAGCTACAATATGCTCCATATGCTCATAAGCAGTACGGGCATGATAAATTTCATCAAAATAAGATCCGTTCATATAAGTCGCTTCATACTTCGCGCGCTGCTGTTCATCAAAGAGCAAAGGTACGCTGCCTCGTTTGGCATCCTTCGCCTGCTCATCATTTATTCCGACGATTGATAACGGTATTTGGTTGCCTTGCTCGTAAATAGCCATCTCATGCATGGAGAAGCCTGTTTGAACCGTCGTAAGCTTCACATACCGAGCTGCGAGCGCCGCGGGCTGACTGTTCCAAGTAAATACAGCAACATGGCTGCTGTCGACTTCCATGAGATTGTCCCAGTCGGTCCCATTTTGACTAAATTCATATTTGTATTTTCCTGTTCCAACTCCGCCAAAGCTGTTGATGCGATCAAGCTGCTTAACCTCGCCCAAATCAACGTAAAAGCTTTGACCAACGGACGAAGGCTGCCATGCGGTTGTCGGCCCCTTCATCTCGCCAAGTTGGAATAGCGCGACGACCGCATAAATTAGCGTAATCGCACCCATCCATATCCAATCCTTGCGCACGAGTCGTTCATTCTCTTGCTTCACTCTTGAGATCGCTTCAGCTTTGAAAGCTGTTAGTGTCTTGTGATCCGACTGCTTGCGTTCTTCCTCCAGCAGCGGGGCGATAGGCTTCAATCTTCCGCGTGCATAATTATCATATCCGATATATAACAAGTAAAGCATCAATCCAACATTTGCTAACGAGCACAATAGAACAATTCCATTAAAAGGCACGTTCGTGCTCACCTTGCTGTAGTCAAGCACATAAGCAATATTGATGAAGCTCGTCAAGCTAAATCCGAAATACACCATCAACATCCTGCGATCGAGCGATTGTATAAAAGCAAAGATTCCAAGCAGCATTACTGGAAACAGATAACGCTCATGCATCTTTGTTACACCCATAAATACGACAACGATAAGCACCATCGCTATAAAATAAGAGCGCTTTGACGATTCATTGTCTCGCTTTAACAGTGCAAAAAAAGCGGAGATCGCTACGGCTGCAAAAATGAAGATATTCCCCCATGTTTTGAACGAAAACAGCAGCCACGTATCCTTAATCGGCTTCCAATTCGCATCGCTTAACGCATAGAAGTTGAATGCATTTAGCGTCGCATACGGATAAGAAGACAAGGTTCCTGAATACAGCTTAATGAGGCCCGACAAGCCGCTGTTGCCCCAGAAGAAAGGCAAAGCGAGCAATATAAATGTAGTGAGGCCGTAAAATGCGCTTACCGGAATCTTCTTCCAATCTTTCCGATATACGAACCACAACAGCAGCACCGGCATGAAAATAAATGCCTGCGGCTTAATAAGCGCTGCAATAGCAAACAAAACCGAAGCGCGCTCTATTTTATTTTCGACCAGTCCATGAATAGCCAGCACGAGTGCCAGCGCAAATATTGAATCCACTTGCCCCCATGCGGCAGAATCCACAATAATAGCTGGATTGAATAAGAAAAGAAGCGCTAATCCTAACGCTATCGAATATCCTGCTTTCTTCTTGCCTATTTGGACAATGAAATAAGCAGCAGCCAAATCGGCTAAAATCGCCGGGAGCTTAAATAGAAGCATTGCCGCATTTGATCCTGAATCTAGCGACAGCATATCTTTGATTAAACCTAATACATACAGAATATAAATATAGCCGGGAGGGTAATCTACAAACATTCCCGAATGGTAAAATCCAGAAAGCCCCTGCTTCGCAGCTTGGTCAGCCCAAGCCATAAACAAAGCGATATCATTCGCATAACCACTGCTTGAAACAGCAATCCAGAGCCGCAAAATTAGTGCCCCAAGGAACACGAATACAAGAATGATTTTA
This sequence comes from Paenibacillus sp. 01T431, assembly GCF_056398625.1. Lineage (NCBI taxonomy): Bacteria > Bacillati > Bacillota > Bacilli > Caryophanales > Paenibacillaceae > Paenibacillus > Paenibacillus sp. 01T431. The sequence continues at coordinate 139,742 of NZ_JBFTPT010000009.1, read as the reverse complement.
TGTAAATGTTGTTTCTCTTCAAGCCAGCTTCGCTCACGAAACAGCTTCTTATAGATAAGTGCAAAAAACAAGGTGAACAGTGCACCAAACAAAATAAGTGGAAGGACTGAGCCGCCCGAAGTCGATGCTTCAGTTCCTTGGCTTGTCTCCGTAGGGACTAAGCTGAACACCTCTGCACCGGATGGCGCCTTAGATACTTTCTCTACACTGACGTCATCAAAATAAGCTTTTCCGGTATTAATGCTCCCGTATCCGCCTAAACTAGCGCTAAAGGTAATACTCTTTTGGTCCTGGCCCGTTTTCGCATAAAATTCAACGTAAGCCCATTTTCCATTTGTATCCTTCACTTCAGGATAAGTTACTGCTACGCCTTCAACGAAAAATAGAGCTCCTGTTGCATCCAAGCCTACTTGTTCCGTCTTCACGTACCCAGAAAATTTATATGTTGTTTTTGGTTTTACTTTTATCGTCTGTGTCCACCGCGAGTGATTAGCTTGCTTGTTCTCAAGCACGGCTGAATAGGTTCCTGTATGCGCTTCGGTATTATCAATCGTATACGAAGTAATTTGCTCTTCCTTCAAATACGCATCATGCGTCCAATAGGAAGGCGCTCCCTCCGCAACATTTTCAAAACCGGCATTGTTAAGTAGATTGCTTGCTGCGTTTGATACTGCCGCTGGCCATAGAAGGGTTAGGAGAAGGATGGTTATTGTAGCGCGACTAAACATATTCATCATCGTTCCGATTTCCACCTCATATTTGGAATAAAGTTGTCCATTTTATAATGAAATACAACTTAACTCTATGTGATATTAACCTCATGGTCAATGAAAAAGTGAAATTTCCACCGCTTTTTTAGCACGACGGAAAAGTCGACAGCGATAATAAAAAAGCATCCCTAATGGGATGCGCGAAATGACACAATGGAATGCATGTTTTTCTGCATGCAAGCACTCTCGATTCAGCTTGAGGATGGAGGCAGCATACCACCCTTTCCATCGGCTATGCCTACGATTTCTGAAGGTTTTCTTATATCCGCGACAACGATATCGTTTTTCTCGCCGATCATGCCTCCCGCCACATAGCTTTTGCCATCTATGACTCTTGTTCCAGCGATATGCCTCATAAAATATTCCGTATTCAACATCGCATCAATGACATAAGAAAACGCAATGCGCACATCAAGCCGAATAATAGTTATCGCTAATCGCCTAGTTGTTGCGATCGCAGCCTCCTTAACCGTTCCGATGCCGCCGTCCACAATAAGCGCATGCTTAGCTAAGGTTGTGACCGCAGCCTCGTCTATAACAGGGAGCCCCTGCGTAAATCCTATAAGAATGTCAGCATTTTTGACGGATTCCGCGATGTTGTTCTCATTGTATATCCGCCCGGTGCTGTACCTTGGAAGAATGGCATTCAAAGCTTGCGCAATGATTGCTCCATGCTGATCTCTCCTGCTGATGTAAACGTCAGCACCTCGCTCGGCGAGCGTCAACGCAAGCTTTGAGCCTAAGTTTCCTGCGCCAATAATCGAGACCTTCTTTTGCTTAAGCTCTGGAACCAGCTCGTTGATTAGAAGATCGCAAGCCAGCGAGGTAATATCGTTTCCTTTGTAGGCTTTTATCACACTCTGCAGCACACACGCTTTGGCGACAGCCAGAAAATCACCCGCTTCCGCGTTTTTAGCTTCGGCGTCAATGAAAATGTAGTCGACCTTACCATCGGCGTATTCACAAATAGCCTTTACATGCTCTCGCTCTGCAACAATATAGAAACAGGCTACAAAAGTCTGCGATTCTCTGGCAGGTCCAATGATAAAAGGCGGGTTGTTATGCCTCGCAGTAGATCCGATAATGGCAAGCGCCAAACGATTGCTTTCATGTGCTTTTTTTACACAATCATCAATTTCTCGCATCACTCTGCATCGCCGTGCTCATCTTCATCTAACCCATGCTTTTTCAAAATTTCCCCTAAAATATTTTTAATTTCACCTTGCTCAAAAATAATCGCCGACTCCAGCCTCTTTAGATCCGACCGCAGCTGCTCTTCATCAAGTGTTCGCAGCGAAGCTATAAAAATTCGAGGATGCAGACTTGGCAGTATGCTCTCCTTCTCGTAAAATAGCGATTCTGCTAATTTCTCGCCAGGGCGCATGCCTGTATATTTGATTTTCATTTCTTGCTCCGGCTTATAACCGGCAAAACGAATCAGTGCTTTCGCATGGTCATCAATTTTCACCGGCTTGCCCATGTCGAGCACGAAGATTTCCCCGCCGTTTGACAATGCGCCTGCTTGAAGAACCAAATGAACCGCTTCTGGTATCGTCATAAAAAATCGAACCATATCCGGGTGCGTCACCGTTACCGACCCTCCTGCTGCGCTTTGTTTCTTGAAGATGGGAATTACGCTTCCTCTGCTCTCCAGTACATTGCCGAATCGAACAATCGAGAAGATCGTAGCACTGCTTTTTGCTTTGGACTGCACAAGCATTTCTGCCATTCCCTTCGTCATTCCCATCACATTAATTGGATTCACCGCTTTATCGGTAGAGATGAATACAAATCGCTGCACTTCAGCCTTAATCGCATTGTCTACAACATTCAGCGTGCCAAATATGTTATTTCTGACGGCAGCGCCGCAGAGGTTAGTCCCAGCACAACAAGCATTAGAAAAGGAAACTGTTCATCTGTGAAAAGCAGCAACTCCGCTGCGTAGAGAATGACGGCTGCCGCCACCGATTTAAACACCCTAATGAGTTCGTGCACGCCTGCATATTTCCATAAAGTTTTGTAAGATTTGCTGATGACAAGGAAGAAGTAGCTTGTAATGATAAAAAGTCCAGCTACTGCCACATCAGTAACCGATAATGATTGAGGCAGAAGCTCGCCATAAATCAAATAAAAAGCAAACATCCAGCTTCCGAGGAGCAGCAAGCTGTCGATGATGGATAAGACCAGCATCCTTTTTCTAAATGTCATACGTCCACTCCGCTCGTCGTCTCTATTTGTACTTCCACTAAAGTAAGCTCCGTTAAAGCGGCTATGCTGTAGCTTGTTGTCGACTCCATTTCCAAGCAATCCCCGGGAGCGACGTTTAGCGGCTTACCATCCACAATCGCTACGCCTTTGCCGGCTTGAACGGTCCATATAACCCTTCGAGAGGGCAATGAACCCGGAACATAATGCTCTCCTGTATGAACCACAATTTTTTTCACGAGCGTCTCTCGGTTGTCTTCCAGCTTAAACACGTCCAAAATGCGATACCAGCCCCAGCGGAGCTCCTCGTACATCAGTCGCTGATCGATAGGCTGCATCATTTCCTTAATGCGGGGGCTCGCAGATTTATCGGATACGAGAATGCCATTCGGACTTGCTGCTACAACAATGTTCGATAAACCAAGCACCGTCACCAAAATATCCAATTCATTAAGCACATGCGTATTGTTCGAATCGTCGCTTATAAGACCCTGCCCAATTACATTCGTATCCATTTCCTCCGTCAGCGTGTTCCATGTGCCGAGGTCCTTCCACTCATTTTCATATGCGATGGCTCTGAGCTGCTTCGCTTTTTCCAACACTTCATAATCAAAGCTGTTTTTGGGCAGCGCAGCATATTGACGGGATAATTGTTGATAGGAGGTTGGGTAATTTCGATCGCGTAGAAGCGAGAGCAAATAATCAAGCTTGAAGGCAAACACGCCGCAATTCCATAGTGCACCATTGTCTATTAACTCCTTGGCAATCAGCGCTGGCGGCTTCTCAACAAAACTTGTAATCACGATGCTATTATTAGTCTGTGATGCGAGATTCATAGGAGATGGAATCATATAGCCATATTTCTCTGAAGGATAAGTCGGACGTGATCCGATTAAGGCAACCTCCGCATTCGTTCCTCTCAAAACCTGCTCTAATTCCTTGATCTTTTTGAAAAAATCTGTATTTACATAGGGGTCTACAGGCAGCACGCATACGATCTCGTCCTTAGAAGCTTTCACTATTGAATTCAAATAAGCGGAAACCAAAGCAATAGCCGGAAAGGTATCTCTTCTCTCCGGTTCCACGATGATCGGAACTTGGTTGCCAATCTGGCTTCTAATCAAATCCACCTGAGAGGAGCATGTGGCGATATAGGATGAAGCCTCAAGACCAGCCTCTTGCAGCTGTCTCCACACCCGTTGAACCATCGATTCTCGTTCGCCGTTCTCCCCTTTGAGCACCTTTAAAAATTGCTTCGTTCGCGAGCCGTTCGAAAGCGGCCATAATCGTTTGCCGGAGCCTCCCGAGAGCAAAATTATTTTCATTAGCCTCGCGCTCCTTTTAGTGCATTCATATCCTGCATAACCATTTCTTTAACAAGCGCTTGAACGTCATATTTAGGTGTCCACCCTAATTGTTTCTTTGCCTTCTCAGGACTTCCGAGCAGCAGCTCAACCTCGGTAGGCCGATAATATTTGGCATCCACGGCAACAACCTCCTTGCCGACCGGAAGCGAATAGGCTGGATTATGGCATGCCTTTACATAGGCCACTTCGTCTTCCTTTTCCCCTTTAAATGCTATTTCCACACCGATCTCGGCAAAAGCAAGACGAACAAACTCTCTAACCTCTGTCGTGTATCCTGTTGCAATAACAAAGTCTTCCGGCTCGCTCTGCTGAAGAATCAGCCACATCGCCTCGACGTAATCTCTTGCGTGTCCCCAGTCTCGCTGCGCATTTAAATTTCCTAAGTAAACCTTGTCTTGCAGTCCATGCGCTATACGGGCTACGGCTTTCGTTATTTTGCGTGAAACGAATGTTTCCCCTCGCAAAGGACTTTCATGATTAAAGAGAATACCGTTGGACGCGAACATGCCGTAGGCCTCGCGGTAGTTTACTGTGATCCAATAGGCATACAACTTGGCAACTGCATAAGGACTGCGGGGATAAAACGGTGTATTCTCATGCTGCGGAATTTGTTGAACAAGCCCGTAAAGCTCAGATGTGGAGGCTTGATAAATTTTTGTTTTTTGCGTAAGCCCGAGCAGTCGTACAGCTTCCAGTATGCGCAGCGTTCCGATGCCATCTGCGTTGGCTGTATACTCTGGCGTATCGAAGCTGACATGAACATGGCTCATCGCTGCCAAGTTATAAATTTCATCCGGTTTCACCTGTTCAATAATTCGCACTATGTTTAAAGAATCCGTTAGGTCTCCATAATGAAGAAAAAATCTTTGTTCATTAATGCTGGAATCATTCAACAAATGGTCGATTCTCCCGGTATTCGGCAGAGAGCTTCTTCTCTGCAATCCGTGTACAATATATCCCTTATCTAACAGCAATTCCGCTAGATATGCGCCGTCTTGTCCCGTAATCCCTGTTACAAAAGCAATCTTCAAAGCATCTGCCCCTTCCCTATCATCCCAATTAGTAACATAGTATGTCTCTCAAACGAATTGGTATGGACGTAATGGAAGCTTCTCAAACTCTATTCTATAAATAGGCAAAGACATGCTCACATTAGAAGCCGATTACATAATCTGATAAGTAGAATTATATATTCAGGTTAAATAGGAAAGGTCGGAGGCTGATAATGAGTCAATTGAAAGGGAAAAAAATTATGGTCACCGGAGGCTCCGGCTTCTTAGGCTCGCATGTCGTCGAGCTGCTTGCTAAATACGATGCAGCAGACGTTGTTGTACCGAGGAGCCGGCAATATGATTTAACTAGCCAGGCCGCATGTTTGTCCGTCATTCAAGACTATAAACCGGATATCGTCATTCATTTGGCCGCAAAAGTAGGTGGGATTGGAGCCAATCGCGCAAATCCAGGTTCTTTCTTCTATGACAACCTGTCGATGGGCATCCACCTCGCAGAGGCATCTCGTCTTCATGGCGTCGAAAAGTTTGTAGCCTGCGGAACGATTTGCTCTTACCCCAAATTTGCCAATGTTCCATTCAAGGAAGAAGAGCTGTGGGACGGCTATCCAGAAGAGACAAACGCACCTTATGGCTTAGCCAAAAAAATGCTGCTCGTTCAGTCTCAAGCTTATCGCAAGCAATACGGCTTTAATTCCATCTTCCTTCTACCCGTTAATCTGTATGGTCCCAGAGATAACTTTGATCTGGAAACCTCGCATGTCATTCCTGCGCTTATTCGGAAATGCTTAGAGGCGAAAGAACAGAATGCTGATTACATTGAGGTTTGGGGCACAGGGATTGCAACAAGAGAGTTTTTATATGTGGAGGACGCAGCAACAGCTATTCTGCAAGCCGCAGAGCAGTTTAATGGCGAAGAGCCTGTCAATATTGGCACAGGCCGCGAAATCTCGATTAAAGAGCTCGTTCATTTAATTGCGGAGAAAACAGGCTACACCGGAAATATACGATGGGATGCAAGCAGACCCGACGGGCAGCTGCGAAGATGCCTTGACACATCCAAAGCAGAGCAGCTATTCTCCTTCAAGGCACAGACGGATTTGCCGGAAGGGTTAGAGAAGACCGTGAAATGGTATATCGATCAGCAATAAATACGGTCATAAAAACAAAAGCCACAGCGACTATCCCTAGTCGCTGTGGCTTTTGTTTTTATGATGCCCGCTTCTTTCCTTTTATTGCGCTCCCTTTAATCCGTGGCTGGACACTCCCCTTGCGCTTGCTCCGGCTGACAGCTCTCCTGCTTGATGCACCTTTACTACTTTTTTTTCTTCGCATGCCGGTTGTTTTTTTTCCTAACCTTTTACGTCCGTTTCTTCTTAACGGCTTCGTTCTCCTTATGCTTGAAGCTGGTTTGGCAACTGGCAGATTAGCATGATAATAGCTTGAAACCTCAGCAAAATACGAATTCAACACATTTTCAAGGCTCTGCTGGGAATAATGGTTTGTTTCGATATTTTTTGCCCGAAGCTTATCGAACCAGCTTGTCACCCCTTGAACAAAACCGTCTGTTGCCTGCAAACGTCTCTCGCATACGTTCATATGAAGATTAAGCTCATCCTCGGTAGGCAGAAGCCCCATCTGAATCAGCTGATTGAATACAATTTTTTTCCCGATCTCTTGTTGTTCCGCATTATGCTTCGCGCCTATTTGCTCACTATGAATGCGGTAATGAAGCAGAACATCAGGTATATTCGTGATGCGGGTTAATTGCGCCATTCTCGTCCACAGCTCATAATCCTCCGTATGTGGACTCTGATAGTCATAATAAAGCGAGTAGCTCTTAACGACGGAGCTCCGCATCATGACCGTTGGATGATTTAGAGAGCAATAAAACAAAAGCCCTGCCTTAATGTCCTCATGATCGGTTGGATGCTTAACCCAAATATCGGTATGCATATATTTCATCGCTGTGCCGCAAAGGCCGATATCCGGGTATTGATTCATATGCTCAACCTGCCTTGCCAAACGATCAGGAAAAGCAAAGTCATCACAATCCATTCTAGCAATATATTCGCCTTGAGCAAGAACAAGCCCCTTGTTCAGCGTGAAAATAAGTCCGTAGTTTGATCCATTGCTAAAGAAACGGATTCTTGTATCCGAGTAAGAAGCAATGATTGCGGCGCTCTGATCCTTGGAGCCGTCATCAATAATTAAAAACTCAAAATCTTGAAATGTCTGATTTAAAATGCTTTCGATTGCTTCGCGCAAAAACAATTCACCGTTATAAACCGGCATCAAAACCGTTACCTTTGGCACCTTCCCGCCTCCTTCTACACACTCACTACTATACAATGAATGATAGATGCAGATGGTTTGGACAAAAGCCTTAGGGCATCTTCATCGTTCTTTCAACAATGTCGCTGTTTCAGTATAATCTCGGATGATTCGCTCGTATTTGCTGAACAATCATCGCATGCTTCTGTCCCGCATCATAGGACAACGAATGGCCATGACGCCGGTATAATAACAAGGCTTCATGAATGGCAGTCCCACGCCAGCCCCTCTCGCATAACGAAATCCAGAAATCCCAATCCTCATAGCCGTGTATCATCGCTTCATTGTAACCGCCTACTGATAACCAAGCACTTTTGCGAACAAGCGAGGTGACACAAACAATATTTTCAGAGAGCAAGCGGTTAAAATCAAATTCAGGCGGAATCCAAACCCACGATTGATCGCCGAAATACTCCAAGCCGACAGTTGCGAAGCCAACCTCCGGTCTCGCTTCTAATATGCGGTAAGCCTTCTCTATTAAAGTAGGCTGTATTTTGTCGTCCGCATCAAGGGGCAATATATATTTCCCTCTTGCTTCGCGTATGCCAACGTTTCGTCCATACGGCAGACCAATATTCGTCTGAACATGAATGACTCTCGTTTTTGGCCGCTGAAGGCGTTGCAGAACTTCGAGCGTGTACGGGTCAGTAGAGCCGTTATTTACGACAATAATTTCAATCTCTTGAAAGGTCGAGTTTAAGCAAGAATCTACGGCCTCCTCCACGTATTGGACGTAATTGTAACAGGGAATGACGATGCTTACGATTGGCGCGAGCTCAAGATCTTGACCAAGCCGCCTGCGCAGCATTCTCCTAACCTCCCATTCGTCGCACAGCCAGCTGAGCCATAGCTTATCCAAGCGGTTTTCGTGAAACAGCTCTGGATGGTTATTCACAATTTGTTTACGGAGCAGATCATGCATGGAACCATCGGAATCGGCGCTTAATACACGATAAGCCAGCGGGGCATCATTTACAGCTACACTGGTCCAGCCCTTTTTCGAAAGCGAAATCCAAAAGTCCCAATCCTCATAACCATCCGTCATCCCCTCGTTATAGCCGCCAGCTTCAAGCCAAGCCTGCTTCCGAAAGAGAGCGCTTATGCATATAATATTTTCAGCTAACAAGCGGCCAAAATGAAAGACCGGCGGCTCCCAGCTATAATGAACAGCCCCGAAAGTATGATAGCCTGGCGAAGCAATGCCTGCCATTGGATTTTGCTCAAGCAGGCGAATCGCCTTCTCAAGAAAGCTGTGATGGAGCAAATCATCTGCATCCAGCGATACGATGAAGTCGCCCTGTGCTGCCTTAATCCCCGCATTCCTCGCAGCCGGGAGTCCACAGTTCCTCTCATAAATGACTCTCGTCTTTGGTTTATTTAAACGATTTAATAGATCAATCGTCGCTGGCTCTGTTGATCCATAATCCACGACGATTATTTCAATCTCCGAATAGGAAGAAGCTAAGCAAGAATCGATGGTTTGTTCAATACATCTACCCTCATCAAAGCACGGGATTACTATGCTGACCTTCACATTCATCGGGCAAGCTCCTTTCATTCTGGTGTAACTTTCCTGTCTGGCAACATAAAGTAATGATACATATCCTTCGTCACCGGCAAGCTGTATTTAACCGTCAACAGCGAAAGAATCGACTGGTCGTAACGATGATCGATAAATTCCGGGAAGTTCGGCAGGCCGCTGCTATTTTCAGCATTCGAAATCACTTTATAATCTTCGCAATAAAACAGCCATTCTTCTAATAGTCTTCTGCTTTTCTCATTATTGTAAAACATAAAAAATCCAGCCCAGACCTGCTCCGCTTCCCAATAACCCGAGCTGTCGCACTGCATGAGCACGAAGCTGTCTCTTTTTGTCCAGCTTTTATTTAAATAATAGGCTGTTTTAAAAAAAGCAAATCCGCCGTTATCGGCGCAGTGGGCAAATAGCGGATACAATGGATTGGTGAACCGCGTGTCCGCATCCGAATACAGCACCAGCGCTCCTTCTTCCATTTTCGATAAAGAGTCCAGTAAAATATACGGCTTCCAGCACCATAGGCCAAAGCCTTTCTCATGCTGCAAAATTGCTGCATTGTTACGAGCAAAAGCCGTTCCTTCGAGATCGCTTGGATGATATGAAATGACACGATCAACGCCATATTGCAGCGCAGTCGCGTTTAGTCTATCTTGATAGGATTGAAATTCTGGCGATGCAAAACTTACTAAATAAATCATTCATGACCACTTCCTTCTAACCTATGATCCATCAACGCGAGTTCGATGAATCCATGCATAATCTTTGTTTGTACTCGGCGTCCATCTTGCATAAAAAATATTCGTATTTCGCTCCATCACCTCATGGAACATCCTGCTCATCCCTGTATCGTAATGGGCCATTGTTAAAGAACGGTTCTCTACATCGGACATCATGCAATACACCTTATAGCCGTAATGCTTAGCCCGAAAGCAAATATCCATGTCGTCTTGATACAAAGGCGCGTAGCCTTCATCCAAGTATCCATACTGCTCCAAAAATGATTTTCGAATGACGAGCGGTCCCCGCATGCAAGCATCCACTTCAAAAACACGGTTTTTCAAATTCGGATCTGCTTTCTCATCCTGCCTCCAATACACCTCGTTTGCAGAACACGAGATTTGCCCTGGTCCGCTAAGCGTCGTTCCTCTCGGGTAAAAGTTAACGCCGGATAAACAGCCGACAATGGCACAACTCGTATTTCTGTCCATAAACTGTACAACCTCGTAAAAGATATTTTTATCGTAAACATAATTGTCATCCTGCAGAATGACGCAATAAGCACCGGATGATTTTTTTAAGCCGATGTTGTTCGTTTTAATCTCAAAAATGTTAGGCGTCGTTTCATAAGCAATACTGTAATCCACTTGAACGGTCTGAAAAAATTGCTTCACCACATATTCGCTTTGATCGTAGCAGCCATCGAAAATAATTCGGAGTTCAGCATTTTTATATTCGCTCACAGCACGGTGCAGCTCCGCTATTAGGGGAACAATCGTCGCTTCTTTATTGAAAACAGGCAGCGTAATGCTTATTTTCGGATATAAATTCCCGTTCAGGCAATCCTTAATCGTCTTGTCCAGCACCTGCTTATAAGGAAGGTGATATTCATTTACATATTCAATCGTCTTCTTTTTCCAGTACACAATCTCTTGATCGCTCAGCTGAAGCGTGCGCTGCAGCAGCTGTTTTTGCTGCAAATGATCCAATGGGTCGAATACTCCGATGGGTGAAAAATCGATGCCGGACTGCTCGGTTACAAGCGGTATAGCGCCGTGGATTAGTCCCTGTAAAATCGAAGAATCATATTGGCCTAACGAGGGGTAAACGATAAAATCAGTGTTCGAGAGCAGCTCAGCGCTCTGGGCTTCATTAAGCTCTTCACCGTGAACAAACAGCTTATCACCGAGCACAGCTTTTAATTGCAGCAGCCTGTTGTTGAAAAACCTATTTGCAGGCTGCCCTACAACATGCAGCTCCAAATTTTGACTCGCGATGTCTGAACTCGAGAAGAGTAGAAAGACGGCTTCAAAACCATTGCTTAATCCGAGTTTTGGAGCGATATACGTGTACACTCTTCTTTGCCCCGTTTTTACATTTTCCGAAGATGGCAACGTATTAGGTTGATCTAAAGCAGCAATCCCGCCTAACAACATTTTTAATTTCCATTTTGGCAGTCCGCGTTTGATGTAAGAATTGTAGGTTTCAATATTTCCGATTCCGATAATGAAATCAGCTTGTTTGATAGACTGTTCCAGCTCGTCAACATTCGGTGCAGCAGTCTCATGGAAAACATCATCTGGCAGGTTATGGCCAGCCTTTAATCTAGACGTGCTGTGGTTGATTTCTTGTGGATGCAGCCCTGTCGTTATCAATATACTTTTCTTTATATGGCATAGCCCTTTTATACGTGAGAGATGATAGGATGCACCTACATACAGATCGTAGCTTTGACCTTGCAGCATCCGCTGATCAAAATATGAGGCATTGAACAGCGTTACTGCGCCTATTGGAACGAGTAAACCATGGAGCGCAGCGGTGAGCTGACCGGCTGCCTTACTGCCCGCAGCTGCCTCATCCGCCTCATAACAAAGCAAGATTCTCATCTTTATTTACCCTCCTCATTTTTAACAGCAATCTATTCTCATTCCTATTGCTGTTGCTCTATTAATCTTTTAATTCCCTCCTCTAGTGTTATTTTTGGCTTCCACTTCGGCACGGTTACCCCCTTGTTCCATGGAATCATAATTTCTCGCGGATGGTAGGGTCGTCCTCCCCAATTCACCTGTAACGGTACATCCATTATTTTTTCGATAATGCCCGCTAACTCCTTCAGTGGAATGGGCTGCTGTGAAGAAACGGAATAAACCTCGTTCTTAACTGCCCCTTCATTTAGCAGCTGCTGGGCTGCGAGCATATAAGCTTCAACAACATCATCAATGTGTACAATATCAATCAGCTGCTCTCCAGGTGACATCGCAAGCGGTTTATGTTCCTTTCCAGCCTTCAGCAGCAACGAAATGATTTTGGATCTCGTATCGTTTGGACCGTAATTATCGAACAGCTCCAGCGTAATTACACGTAACGGCGACGATTCACAATAATAAGCTAAAATATCCGTAAACGCTTGTTTTGAGGCATCATACAGCGATTTTGGACTATAAAGCTTATTGTCAAAATGCTGTGAGAAGGTTCCCGTATTAATGAATGCATAAACGTGCTGCGACAACATCGCCTCCATTAGCTGCGTACCGAAAAGAATATTGCTTGTCAGCATCTCTTCTACCTGTCTTGGCGCATAAGTAACTGTGGCGAAGGATGCTAAATGAATAACAAGATCGGGCTTTGCAGACTCGACAATTGCGAACATACTGTCAATCGTCCCATCATGCCGATGTATGATGATAGCACCCTGGACATCCTCCAGTTGCTTAAGGCTCGATTCATTTCTAGCGATAATGTGCACCTTCCACCCTTCCGCCAAAAGCTTTCGAACGAGGTGTGAGCCAATAAAACCCGTGGCTCCGGTGACTAAAGCTGTTAAGGCTGCACGGGAATTTTTTTCTATCATCGATCTCCCCCCTCAGCTTGTTTTCCCTGCATATTCATGCCATTGATTCAAACAAACCTGCCGAATATCTTCGTTGCCTTGATAGGCAAGCGTCCACTCAACCACCTTATTCAGCGCCTGATCAAGGGTCCATCTTGGCTTCCACCCTAAGCGCCGCTGCGCCTCCGAGCAGTCCAGCTTCAGCTCATGGGCTTCATGCGGGTGCTTGCCTGTATCCGTATGCACTACTACGCCGCCCCATTTCGCACCAAGTTGTTCAACAACCTGGCCTACCGGCCTTGCATCCTCATCGCGAGGACCGAAATTCCAACCTTCCGCATACTCTGATCCGTTCGCATAAAGTTTCTCTGCAAGCAGCAAATATCCGCTTAAAGGCTCAAGTACATGCTGCCAAGGTCTTACAGCATGCGGGTTTCTAATGCTCACCGCACTGCCGTCCATGAAGGCACGAACCATATCTGGAACTAAGCGATTCTGAGCAAAGTCTCCGCCCCCGATGACATTGCCCGCTCTTGCCGTTGCAATGCCGACACCGTGAACCTTCTCATCTTTGCTATGAAAGAAGGAATTGCGATAAGAGGCTGTAACAAGCTCCGAGCAAGCTTTGCTGTTTGAATATGGATCATAACCGCCCAGCCTATCGCTCTCCCTATAGCCCCATGCCCATTCTTGATTTTCATACACTTTATCTGTCGTTACATTAACAACCGCCTTAATGCCCGCTCCACTCTCCACAGCAAGCTTTACCGCATCAAGCAGATTAACCGTACCCATGACGTTGACTTCAAAAGTATAAGCAGGCGTTTCGTAGGAGGGCTTAACCAGAGCTTGAGCTGCCATATGAATAACGATATCAGGCTCAGCAGCTAACAAAACCTTGCTCAGCCTTGCTGAATCTCTAATATCACCGGTAACGGACTGAATCATCGCATCGATATTGCAAAGCTCATATAAATTAGGCTGCTGCTGCGGTGCTAGCGCATAACCAGTCACCTTGGCGCCCATCGCTGCCAGCCACAAGCAAAGCCAGCTGCCTTTAAAGCCGGTGTGTCCAGTAATGAACACTTTTTTATTGCGCCAAAAGCTTGGATTCATCATGGACACTCCTTTATTTTTTCCATAGCGCTTTTCCTGATTTCCATAAACCTTCTAAATAGTTTTTATCTCTAAGCGTATCCATCGGCTGAAAGAACCCCTCATGCTTATAAGCCATAAGTTGTCCATCATTAGCTATCTTCTGCATGCAGTCCATCTCCAGATTTGTATGATCGCCTTCAATATAATCAAGCAGCTGCGGTTCCATTACGAAAAAACCTGAATTAATCCAGCTCCCGTCGCCTTTTGGTTTCTCCATAAAATCAATAACCTTGTTGCTGTCCTTTATATCGAGAGCGCCAAATCTGCCGCTTGGCTGCGTAGCCGTTACTGTAGCCAGCTTGTTATGAGAGCAGTGAAAAGCTGACAGCTTGCCAATATCGATGTCCGAAACCCCGTCGCCGTACGTCAGCATAAATGTTTTGTTTCCTAAATACGGCTGAACTCGCTTTAGCCTGCCGCCCGTCATCGTTTCTTTGCCTGTGTCGACCAACGTGATTTTCCAAGGTTCAATGGAAGATTCATGAATTGTCATTTCGTTTCGATTCGATAAATCAAAGGTCACATCCGAGTGATGCAAAAAATAATGATAGAAATATTCTTTGATGAAATAACCTTTGTAGCCCAAACAAATCACAAAATCAGTAAAGCCGTAATGCGCATAGGTTTGCATGATATGCCATAAGATTGGCTTATCCCCAATGTCGATCATCGGTTTTGGCTTCATGAGCGACTCCTCGCTTATTCTAGTGCCGAACCCACCTGCTAGAATGACCACTTTCGTATTTTTATCTATCGTCCGCATAGAAACATCCTCTCTTTCTCTCAAATATACTTTGCCATCTTCCTATGTTTATTCATTCAATAGTTTGTTGTTCTGATGAATACCCAGTCTGTGAAAATTTAATAGATGCGATCAAGCAATGGAATACAGGCGCTTCACGCCTATCGATTGCCCGTACCATGCCAAATTATCGACATAGAATACATTGAACGAGGTTTCTTGAAAATAAGGAGGGATAACGCTTGTCTCAAACCGTTGTCAAACGAAAACCAGCTGCGAATAAGCGGATGAAACGACAAAGTAAAAAAATAAATCGCACGTCCGCAAATACGCGTCGCAGAGCTTCTCGCAAGGGGAAGAAGCTGCTGCGGTCAAATCGAATAAACAAACGAGCAAGAGGATGGAAACGCGGCATCCTCGCCCGTAAAGTACCAGCTGCTCCAATAGCTCCTACTGCTCCTGCTTCTACTCTTGTTGAACAGCCAAGCGACGGAGGGGCAGCGCCTATTTTAATACCGCTGACGGGTATTATTTTCAGCAAGGATCGAGCCCTCCAGCTGGATGCAGCCCTGCGATCGCTTTACTTGCATGCCCTCGATATTTCCAATTTTCACATGAAGGTCCTTTACAAGACATCGAGCGATTTTTATGAATCACAATATGAACGACTCAAAAACGAATACCCGTTGGTGCAATTTATTAAAGAGGAGCAATTCAAAGAGCAGGTTATCGCTTCGATGGAACCCTATACCTATGTTCTATTCATCGTGGATGATTGCTTGTTCGTTCGCGATTTCACGCTGCAGTCCGTCATGAACACATTAGCTGCGCACAACGATTTGATTGGCTTTTCCTTAAGACTGGGACCAAACATTCGTTACTGCTACACGATGAGTGCTGAACAGTCTATTCCATGGCATCACATTATCGAGTATGGCTATCGCAAGTTTGACTGGACATCGGCGCAGTATGAATTCGGCTATCCGATTGAAGTTTCCAGCTCGGTATACCGCACAACTCATCTTCTTCCGCATCTGAGAAACTTGGATTTCTCCAACCCCAATACGCTTGAAGGATGTATGGCAGGACGTGCGCAGGAGCTGTCTGAGGGGCGCCAGTTTCTAGCATGCAGCGAAGTATCCTTAGCGTTTTGCAACCCGCTCAACGTCGTTCAGAATGTGTATGCCAACCGCTCAGGAAGCAATAAGGAATACTCGCCGCAAGAGCTTGCTTTGCTATTTGAGAACGGTGATCGTATAAACGTAAACAAATATGCAAACTATATCCCAGCCGCATGCCACGAGCAGGTAGACATCTTTTAATAGCTGTTCCTTTCATTCATCCACAAAAAAACGTAAGCAGCTCGGAAAAATCCGAACCGCTTACGTTTTTTTATGCCGCTAGCTTCTCAAAAAGCTATGGCCGCCGAAGTTGTTTTTATCGCGAATTAATATTTTCATTGGAAACGGAAGCTGCTGGCCCTCCACGTAACCATAGGATGGATTCATCACTTTAGGAGACTTGTCGATTAAATATTTATTTAAATGCGATTCGTCATGCCAAACGGCATTGATCCCATTATTCATATCCGTTCTAATATTGTCATCCAGAACACGAATGAGATTCGTATAGTGCTCCGTTCGGCCGCCGTTCAACCCACCCATAAAGTAGTAGCTTCCTGCGCCCTCCGGAATATAGGCTAAGCTTTGTTGATTTTTCTCAAAATCAAGCTCGTGGCGCGCTTTATTGTAGAAGCCTGGATGCTGGACCGCAACGATGCCCTCGTGAATTGGCAATATTTCTTCTCTTACGACATCAACGAATTGCATATTGGCATTAAAGAAAAATACAAAATCACATTCCTGCTGCAGCTGATGCACCACGTTTCTAAACATCGCATATCGCAGCAGCGTATTGCCCGGCCATCCAAGATTATCTTGAGGAATCTTCAAAATGTTCGATCTCTCTTCATCAACGATGTGCTCGGCATCTGTGAATACATAATAGTTTTTCTGGTAGCCCGGCAAGAAATAAGCTTCGGCGCTCCGATAGAAGTTTTCCCAGAAAATACTGTATTTCCCTGTGCATATATAAAGAATCCCGATTCGAGATCCGGCTACGCTCGCAATTTCCGCTTCACTCGGCATTTGAGTAGTCAGATAAGGCGATGCATTTGTGCTTTCTGGCTGTGCTTGCGAGAGGACAGCACCTTGATTCGTCATATAAGACTCTTGATGCGCATCCTCAAAACCTTTCGAATGCCCTTCTCTATACCCTTGCTCATAACCTGTGTGAAACGGTCCGCTTCTTTTTCTCCCTCTTGCACCGCTTCTCAACCCTTTTTTTAATGTTTTACCTCGCCGTTTCCCTTTTTTTACACCATATTTGTTTTTGCGGCTGCTTAATTTCCCGCCGGCGTTCAACGTTTTTTTGACACTCGTTTTTTTGACGCTCGTTTTTTTAATAGCTGTACTTTTTTTTCGTTTCGTCAGCATGCTGCCGTCCTCCTAAACTTGGAATTATATATTATTAGCCTTAATGATCGGAGGAGCTACAATAGGGAAGCCTTCCGAATACTGGTTTTTATCGGCCTGCGTTAAAGGACGAACATAACGCTGCTCCAGTCCCCATGCCTTATAGGCATATTTTGTCGTCATTCGGTGCAGCTTGCCCTGTATAATCTGGTACATTTCGCCGTCCTGCGTTTTTACTAAACTGCCCTCAGCGAAATTGGTGGTGAGCGCCGATAATGCAGCTATTCTCTGCTGCAAAACTGTAATCGAAATGTCCCCTCCTATCGGCCAGTTCCATAAATCAAGCTGCGGCAATCTTACTGCATCCACATGCATTAAATCTGAAGACCGTACAATATATCGATATCCATTTTCTACCCAATACACATTCGAATCAGTTCCTTTAACAACGATATGGCTAGGGTAAAAGTTTGTTCCTTTTCTCTTTTCATTAGGCGATGCAGAATTCATTACCGACTCCAGCCTGCTGATCTGATCCCAGTCGCCCCATTTTTCACGAAAAAAAGCGTTATTAAGCAAGGAAGCATCCAGAAACGAACGCATCGTCACACTGCCATAATGATGGATGAATGTATCCTCCGCAATAACTAGATCCAGACCAAGCAATTGTATCCGAAGATAAAAGTCTACATCCTCGCAGGTCCCAATGACATATCCCTCATCCATATACCCGACTCGCTGAAGCACCTCTCTGGATAAAAGCAAGCAAAAGCCCATTATGGCATTCGTTTTTCTCCATCGTACCGGGTTAATATGATTGTAATTTTGGGCAAACTGCTGCATTTCTTTCATGTTTTTGTAGCTGACATCAATCTTTTGATCATTCGACAAATAATTGGTTACCGGACCAACAAGACCAATCGATGGGTTGCTGTTCAAGCACGACAATAAATTCGACAGCCAGTTTTTCGTCACGATCGTATCATTGTTAAGAATGAGAATCGACGTACCTTTTGCCATCATCAGGCCTTGATTGACGCCACCGGAAAAACCTAAGTTCTCTTGAAAAATTTTATAGCGCAATCGCCCTGCCTGCGACTTTAAATAGGCAGCCGTTCCATCCGTTGAGCCATTATCAATAATGATGATTTCGTAAGACTGCGGCGTATATTTATGAATGCTCTCTATGCAATTTCGTAAATAGTTCAACTGGTTATAGGTTGGAATAATAATGCTTGTGCCTTCAAAAGGCTGCTGATAGCTTGCTGCTCCACTCGCCCTGCCATCCCGATAACCAGCTGCATAGCTCGCTTGAAAGTTGGTTCGCTTTATTTTACGGACTGCTTTTATACGCCTGCGCGAATATCGCTTGCGCATCTGGGTTCACCTCCCACGATCTTGTTTAGCTATCATGATGGAAAGACGATTTGAAGCAGCTGGCTGAGCCGCTTCTCGTAGGTATGCTGCTCCAGCGTTTTTATAAATCCTCTTAATGCGATTTGATTCCTCTTTTGCTCGTCATGCAGGTAATATGCAATTTTATCAGCCAGCTCTTTTGGTGAAGAGTACGTTTCAAGCTCCGTTCCAGGTACATAAAAATCGCTTAAGTCCTGACGAACATCTGTAAGCTGAAAAGCTCCGGCAGCCGCAATTTCATACGTACGAGGGTTGATCGACAGGCCGGGAAGGTTGCGGCTATTTTTGTTATGCACCTTGTCGTCATGGGAACGATGAATATTGATGACAATCTTGGCGCCATTGTAATAGCTCGCTGCTTCTTCTGAGCTGATCCATGAAATGCGAATGCCCTTGCTTAGGCTTTTGTAACGCTTAAGCCTTTTCCAGAACAAACCGATAATTCTTGTATCGCGCTGTGCTAGTGCAGGAGCAATTCGATCTATTAATCTGACTCTGTTATGAAAGGCATTCCCAATAAAGCAAATATCGCTTTGATAATGAGCGGGTACATATTTGGGCTTATACACGGCTGGGTTAACTGCCAGCGGCAAATAATGAACCTGACAGCCGAGCTGCCGATATATTGGAATAGCAGCCAACTCATGGGTAAATAGCCATTCATACTGCGGGGCAATGACCGTTGTAACATCGGTTACGTAGGGCTCATCGACGAGCCATATCGCTGTTTTAACGCCGATCGAACGAATGCCTTTGATTTGGTTGACTGGCACCTGAGTGCCATGCAGTACGAGCACTAAATCCGGTCTTCTCCTGCTTGCCAGATCAATAAGATTATCCGATGGAGATGCGATGATCAGCTCGCTGACCATACCTCTGAGAGCATCCGTAACCGCCTGATCCATATCTGGAAAAGGGCCTCTTAATCCCGCGCGAACATATAATACTCGCAGAGATCGAAGCACGCTTGCAGGCCGCGGTATTTTCTGAATTATCGCCTCACAGGTACCCACATGGTAACCATGCTTCCAGCCAGATTCGCGTCCTGCATCCCACTCGTTTGCTGCTGAAATGTTTATTTTCCGTTTCTGCTTCAGAAGTATCTCACCTCTTTCTGTAACGAATACTCTTTATACATTTCTAATTAGTGCCTGCTCCAACAAATCTATGCTTCGATCCCATTCCCACTTCTTTACCGTCTCGCTCCCGCCAGCTCTTAGGTGTTCGCGCAGAGACTTGTCTGCTATCAAACTTTGTACTGCATTCGCTGCTGCTCTAATGTCATTTGGAATGACCAAACTATTATAATGATTGACCAGATATTCATCCGTCCCCGTTACATCAGCAACGACTGGAACTCCTCCGCAAGCCATCATCTCAAGTGGAGGATAGAGGAAACTTTCAACCCTGCTCATTTTGAGCAAAATATCACAGCTAGAGTAAATATGCTTCATCGTTTCATAGGATACACTCTCAAAGAAGCGGTCACAGCGCCAAGATGCAGCGGGACGCCCCGACGAGCTGACACACCAAACCTCACAGTTCAAATCCCGCACTGCCGCAAAAGCATCGCTCATTCCTTTGTAAGGAACGTTAATAGGGCCCTCCAGCAATACTCTAACCTTGCTGCTTTTTGGTGCAAGCGGCTCTGCCTCATACATAAGTGAGGTATCGAGTCCGTTAGGGATATAGATCGCTTGCTTATTAAACGTACGCTGCAGCCAGCGCTGCAGCCAGCCTGCCATCGTCAGAAACGTAAAATCATTCGTTTTGTACGTTTGATAGGCCAGCTTCGATTGCTCCGACGATGGCGAATAAAATCTGGATTCATCCGATTGAATGAAATAAAAGCGTTTCTTTGCTTCTATTCTTCTTGCAGCGCCGAGTGTAGCCCAAAAGGTCGCAATCACAATATCACGATCCGCAGGAGCGCGGGATTCTGTGACGATGGGCACCTCAACAGGATGCCAGCTAACCTGCGTATTTCCATCCATGGAAACTAATACGACATCATAACCGCGCTGCTTCAAGCGGTTGGCATGCTGAAGAATAACCGCTACGCCACCGGAAATGGAGCATCCTGGGATGACGTATGCAATTTTCGGCTTACAGACGCCGCCTACTACAGCAATCCAGCGGCCGTCACGATAGCCGTCTTTCCATCCAGCTTTGTAGCCTTCTGACTGGCTGCTTATCGATCCTGCCCGCCAATCTTTCCTTCCATTTTTGACCAAGCGGCTTTTTCTACCAATTCTCCTTTTTGGCTTCAGCATCATCTTAGGTCGGACCTTAAGATTTTTGAATTTCATAATCTTTTTTCCTTCCCTTATATCTGTAATGGCGGTATACTTGGTGACTCTATGCATTCAACCCTATCTCATAATATGTTTGATCCTTTTTACCGCCACGGCGTCTGTTACCATGAAGTTTCTTCTCTCCTAATCGTTGCAAAAAAATAGACTGGGACACAGGTAATGTCGCAGTCTAGCTAGCCTACTATTGTGTTTTCTCATCCGCTAGACGCAATCCCGCTTCCTGCAGCGAAGTGAACGTACCCGCGTCATGCCACCACCCTTTCAAAATGCTGTGCTTGAGTGCCCCCCTCGCCGCATAAAAGTTGTTTACATCGGTAATTTCAAGCTCCCCTCTCCCCGAAGGACGCAATGTCTTAATTACATTAAAAACATCAGCGTTGTACATATAAATACCCGTTACACAATAATTAGAGCCGGGATTCGAAGGCTTCTCCTCAATGGATACAATACGCCCGCCTTCCATTCTCGGAACGCCAAATCTTTCTGGATCAGCTACTCTCTTAAGTAATACCTTTGCCTCTTCCGATGATGCTTCAAAAGAAACCATATATTCAGATAATGAATCCTCGAACAAATTGTCTCCTAGCAGAACGACAAATTTTTCATCCGCAGATACGAACCCAGCTGCCAAAGCTAATGCCTCAGCAACACCGCCAAACTGATCCTGCACTCTAAAAACGAGATTGACGCCCCATTCGTGGCCGCTCCCCAAAAAATCAACATACAAGCCTGCTGATTGTTTTCCTATAACGAGCAAAATATCTTTAATCCCTGCATCCGCCAGCTTTTTAATCGCATAATATATCATAGGATGCTTTCCGACTGGCAATAGATGCTTGTTCATAAATTTCGTTAGCGGATAAAGTCTCGTGCCTGACCCGCCAGCCAGTATAACGCCTTTCATCCAGAAGTCCACCTCCCCTCACTCTACTGAAACTCCCTTATAAGTATATGAATTTAAAAGATTTAAGAGTGGATGGATAACCACATGCGCTAAGATTTGGACGTTGTTGATCAAAAATCATAACGATAAAGGGGCTTGTACGGCTGCCTTTTTTAAGAAAGACAAGCTTCAAATCTATATTTTATTAATAAACTAGATTTAGAGAGACATTCAAAACTAGAGGTGATGCAATTGATTCGAAAAGCGATCATTCCTGCCGCAGGCTATGGAATTCGCAATTTACCCATAACCAAGGCTATACCCAAAGAATTGTTTCCCATTGGAAACCGACCCGCAATCGACTATGTAGTTAAAGAAGCAGTCGATGCAGGAATTACCGACATTTTAATTATACTATCTCGCAATAAGACAGAAATTATGAACTATTTTGACCGTTCGATGGAGCTGGAGGCTCATTTGCGTACGATTCACAAAGAAAGCATGCTGCCTATCATTGCTCCCGCCAAAGTCAATATTCAATATATTCGTCAATATGAAGCACTCGGTCTTGGTCATGCCGTTTCGCTTGGACAATCATTTGCTGCAAACGAGCCCTTTGCTGTTCTGCTGCCGGATCAAATAAACCTGTATCAAAACTCTTTGCTCTTACCCTTAATTCGAAACTACGAGAAGCACAGAACCAATGTCATTGGACTGCAATCGGTTGACCCCAAGCTGTTGTCCCAATACGGCGTGGCGTCTGCTGTTCAAGTTCAGCGCCGAATTTACGAGGTCGCTTCCATAGTAGAGAAGCCGGCATATGATCCTCCGTCCCAGCTCGCGGTCATGGGCAGATATATTCTTGAACCCGGCATTTTCGAATTATTAAAAACAACGAAACCCGGAATAGGCGGAGAGATTCAATTAACCGATGCTTTAAATCAGATGGGCATGACACGCAAAGCGATCGGATATGTATACAAGGAACGCTGGTACGATACGAGCATCGAGCATGACTACTTGAAAATTCAACAGCGTGCATACCAGCTCCATAAAAAGCGGAAGCAATAAAGCAAAAAATAAGGATAGGCTGCTGCCATCCTTATTTTTGTTTGCTGCTCTGATTGACTATGCTTCGGTATTGCTTCGTCTGCGCAATTTTTTTGGCACGAAGCAATCGAATCGTTTTTTTCGTAACCTTCCATGTATGCATTTTTTGATTGGCTCTTCTAATTGCTACAAAATGGCTGGGACTTGTGAAAGCCAGCTTATAGCCTTTTTTGATGCTGTCCTTCTGAAACCTCATATCCGTTCCCTTGCGAAGATGTTTGAAAGAAACGTCCGGATACAGCTTTTTTTTGAACAGCATCGTCGCTCCTGCTACTCTATTTTTACTAGGCATCGTTGCAAGCATCAGCCTTGAAGAATGCTTAAAGTACATATAAAACTTATTTTTCCCTATCAGATCCGCTTCCGTCTTTTCAAGTCGCAGCATTGCCTCAGTCAAATAATTCGGAGCGTAATAATCATCATCGTCGAATTTGGCTATAATCTCATATTGGGCTTTGCTAATGCCGTAATTTAAGCATTTCCCAAGCGACCATTTGGCCGGCAGCTTGTATATCGATACATTTCCAAAGCTGCTGGCCTGTTTTTTGTAAAGTTCAATGTTCATGCCATCGTTATTGAGCAGCACGATCATCTCCTTCACCCTCCATTGCTGACGCTTGAAGTTAGTGAATAGATTTTGCATAAAGAGGGGCTTATTTGTTGCTGTAACTATGGTTACACCTGAGGTCATCCTCCCCTGACCGGAAAAATGCTCCTTATCCATGCCGGCTGCATCGTGCCTCCTTACTCGGTCATAAACAGCTAGTGATACTCTCATGATCCGCCGCCTCCGAGCGTGACGATTCTTGATTTGCCCGTAATCCCTTTGACTACATTTCGGGTGTCATATACAAACGGAGCATGCTCCAAAACAAGTTCCAGCGGCAAAGAAGTATGATCGGTAGCAATGATAACGCAATCTGTATTTGAAAGTGTTTCTGCGCTTAGCTCCAAGCTGACAAGCTTATGCTCGCCTACTTGCAGCGATGGCACGTATGGATCATGGTAAACTACATCCGCACCTTTTAGATGCAGACTTTGAATCAAACCAATAGCCGCTGATTCCCTGTAATCAGATATATCTGGCTTATAGGCTACTCCATATATCATAATTCTCGTTTCCGAGAGCGGTTTAGGCGCCAAATAATGTTCAAGCTGCTGTGTAATATATAGCGGCATTCCATCATTAATTGTATTTGAAATGTGAATAAAATCAGAAGTAATGCCATGCTGCTTCAGCTTCCATGCTAAATACGAGGGGTCCACCGGAATACAGTGACCGCCAATTCCAGGCCCGGGATAAAACGTGTTGTATCCAAATGGCTTCGTACTGGCTGCCTCGATAATTTCCCAAACATTCAGATGGATTGCATCGCATATTAAGGCCATTTCATTAATGAAAGAAATGTTAATTAGTCGATAAGCATTTTCCAATATTTTTGTCATCTCCGCTGTATCCGTGGAGGAAACGGGATGCACACGAATAAAAATTTGATTGTATAATTCCTTCACTCGCTCCAAGCAGCCGGGCGTTACGCCGCTAATTACCTTTGGAATACTTTCTACATCAAAATGTTTATTTCCAGGATCTACCCGTTCAGGCGAGTAGGCAATATGATAGTCTATCCCTGCGTTAAGCCCGGTTTGATTCAAAACAGGCAGGAGCACTTCTCTTGTAGTGCCCGGGTAAGTTGAGCTTTCTAATATGACTAGCTGCTGCCGCTTAAGTCTACTGCTGATTTGTTTGGCCGCTTGCGTCAAATAGCTCAAATCAGGCGTTCCATGCGCAGTTAAAGGCGTTGGCACACAAATAACGATTGCTTCAGCTGCATCCATTAGATGAAACTCATTTGAAACGGTAAAGCGGTCAGATAAATTCGCTTCTTGTATATCCTGATCCTTAATTTCGTTTATATAGCTTTTTCCTAATTGAATCGACTCTACTTTTCTTCTATCCAAATCAATTCCAACAACGTTAAACCCCTTACGAACAAAAAGCAGAGCAAGTGGCAGACCCACATAACCAAGCCCCACAATAGCTACCGTTCTCTGCTTTTCAATCGCGTTATGATTATGCAAATCGCTCATATTCTGATCTCTAGCCTTCTCTCTAGTAATTTTTAATCAGCTTAGATAGTATATGAAACAACTTATTAAGAGTTTGGACAGTTTGGATACAAAATGCAGCCACCGTGATCACAGCCCAATTTTCCACTTCCCTTGCATTCGCCTTATACCTTCCTTTCAAATGCCGCATATGCTATCGATAATCTGCAGCAAGCAAATGCTTCGAGAGGGGTAACGATATGGCTGGAAAATACCGGAAGCTCAGCAGGCATTTTGACGTCATTATGATGTCTGACTTTAGATTGCCGGGTGGAACAACCTCATCCAACGTAGAAGAAATGAAAGCTCAAAAAAGAGCAGGTCTAACAACAGGGCTGATTCACATGTCCGGCCAGCCAAGAAGCAAAACCAGTACAATTAACCCCAAAATCAAGCGTATGGTCGATGGGCGGAGCATTCGAATGCTGAATACAACCGCCAGAGCTACCTGTGAAACTCTAATTATTAGACATCCGCGAATTCTTCATGTGAGAAGAAGATATAAACCGAACGTATCGGCAAAGAGAATACACGTCATCGTCAATCAAACCCCAAGAAAGGATTATGGCAGATACGGCCGGTTAGTTTATAACATTAGTCGCTGCGAACAGCGGGTCAAACAATTTTTCGGAAAATCCAGCACATGGCATCCAATCGGCCCTCAAGTGAGAAAAACGCTTTTTAAGCACCATGCAGGTGATTTGAAGAACATTAAATTGGCTTCTGCAGATTGGGTCAACATCATTAATACGAGGGAATGGAGACGGAAAAACCGTCCTTCTCACAGAGGCGTGATCAAAATAGGCAGACACTCCAGAGATGCTTATGTGAAATGGCCTTCCAATCGAACGGATCTTCTAAAAATTTATCCCGCTTCATCAAAATATGAAATACACATTCTTGGCGGTGCTAGAACACCGCGTCGGATATTAGGAAAGCTGCCTCAAAATTGGCATGTGCTTGGATTTGGAAAACGCTCGCCAAAGTCTTTTTTGGCAGGACTCGACGTCTTTGTTTACTATACACATCCCAATTGTGTCGAAGCGTTTGGCCGCGTTATTTTTGAGGCGATGGCTGCTGGCGTGCCGGTTATTCTTCCCCCAAGCTACAAGGAGCTTTTTGGTGAAGCCGCCATTTATGCTGAACCTTCCAATGTAACGAATGAAATCGATCGGTTGATGTCAAGCTCCGAACTTTACGATAGGCAAGTGAGAAGAGCGATTCAATATGTTGAAGCAAACTTTGGTTACACGAAGCATCGTGCAAGATTAAATAAATAAGAATGCAAAAAATGCACCTAGGCTAACGGGTGCATTTTTTTCATTTCAATTGAGGCATATCTCAATACAAACGACGACGTTTTTTGCGGATAGGCTTCCTTAGCTTGCGCCGAGCTCTTCTCTTCTTCACCATCATGTTTCGATGCTTTATCCGATCTGGTTCGTCCGCGTAATACGGAATCGATTGATCCATCACATCCTTACTGAACGCTTCTGAATGAAAGTACCCATTTGAAAGCAAAAATGGATTTTCAACTTCAGAATTGTCATAGTAATGCATGCGAAACTTTCCTCTCGTTTGATCTGCAATCACTTCTCCGCTAGTGAAGTGACTATAGCTCCAGGTTGAGCTCGCCGCTGTATTTCGTTCTACTTCTATCCATTCATTTCTATATTCTTCGATTAGTTCTCCGTATAGCTGCCCCTTCTCATGCTCGATCCATGAGATCGCCAGCTCAAAATTATTGGATATTCGAATGGAGCGCAGTGGTTTATTACCAATGGAATACGTATGAGAGACAGTTTTTGATATATCCCATCTCTCCATAAGGTTGCTGTGAGAGACCTGATAGCCCGCATCACGCAAGGAAAAGACACCATCAAAGAGTGTGTGCGCTTGATCCAGCCATCCTTGATCGATAAAATTATGGGTCGTTTGATCATAATAACAATTATTTTCACTAAGCTTGAGCCAGCATTTCAGGAAGCTTTCCGTAACAGCATGACGTTTAAAGCTCATAAAGCTTGAATCATAGATCCCGTTTTTCCTAACATCCGTCAACCAATCCAAATCCAGAAACTCAGGATCAATGACTTTTCCTATCAAAGTAATGGGATGCTGATTGAAACCTTCTGCAAGCTCTTCAAATGGCGAAATGACCCATGTATCCGCATCCAAGTAATGGATAGCTATCTCATTCGTATACTTTTTGTATATATAGTTCACCAATAAAGCCTTGCAAGCCCGCTGTGCTTCTTGAAGAGTGTACTGGAAAAAAAACTTTTTCATATTGGAATATGCATCCGTATCTTTCATGAGCACGACCTCATCAAAATAAGGACAGCCAACAGCGACATTAGGCATAGTTTCCTCCATCACACCAATGATAACCTTGCCATTAGGCATATGTTTCTTAATGGATTTGGCCATCATTATCGCTTTGGCTGTATGATCTGCATGTATAACCGTCCCAAAAATCATAATGCCTCTCCCAATCTAGCTATAACTAGTCTATTATCATTCATGGCAGTACGACCATCTCCTCTCCTGTCATATCCTATGATTGCCTTGTTTCATAGGAAACCCTAGTATCCGTCTAAATATAGGGTGAAGATCATCTGATAGTTTTACCCATTGCCATTCCAAAATAAAAACGGCTCAGAGATTGAAACCCTCCAGCCGTTTCTGTATTTTCATTACGATTACCTGCCCTTTAGTCGTAAATCATGCGTCTATCTTTGATGCTTTTGCTCTTCATCTTATTTTCTACAGTTTGCGCTGGAAAAATTCGTTCGACCATCGCATTAAATTCTGCAATATAGCCTTGTATAGGATGCCCAAGCTTCACATCATTCATATACGCATTCATCCGCCCAACAAAATCAGGATTAGCTGACACATATACATGTTCAATGCTCGGATTTAATTGCTTCACTTTACTCGCAATTTGTTCCTTTACTTGCGCCGTAAGCATATGGTTTCCTGTAGACAGGGTGCTCATGCGCCGGCTAATCTCCACGCCCTCTTTCCCCATATACCCACTATTTGTTCGACTTAGCATTTTGGATTCAACCTTAGGCTGAATCTCATCTAATGAAACAGCTACGTATGCGTTATGGTCGGTTATCATCACATATGAAGATTTGACTACACCTAAATCTGTGATCTCCTTAGCCATTTTTTCATTCATTTGCATTCTATAATTTTTATGCGAGCCGATGACGTTATTGCTGTTTAGCCTGCGTCCATTTACTCGATTTTTCTCATTCATTTGGTCATCGGCGAATCGTTTGTTTTTTAATAAATTTCCATTTGCATCATAACGGATACTGTTCGAGCGGATGTCTTTATTTCCAAGCTCACCGTGATTTTCCATGCAGCCTGCCAGCATTGTGCTTAGCAGCACACCTGCAGACAAAGCAACGATTTGTTTGCGCATTTAGCCATCCTCCAACTTGTTTTGTTTAGGCACCGGACCCTTCCTTAGCGTTCGCCTTTTCAGGACTCGCTATTCATTGCATTGACAAAGCAAAAGGGATGAAGTAAATTAGTATCAGATACTAGTACTTGGTACTAATTTTGAGAGGAAGTGTGCATTGTATGGACAAAATAAAACCATCTGTCATTCAATCGAATGCCGTCATTACCGCGATAGGCACTTACGTTCCTGAACGGATTTTAACAAACACAGATATGGAGAAGCTTGTGGAGACGAGCGATGAATGGATCATGCAGCGAACCGGCATCAAGGAGCGTCATATCGCCTCAGACAGTCAGTTCACCAGCGATCTATGCTTTGAAGCTGTTCATAATATGATTGAACGCTACGGCGTAAGCTTGACTGATGTTGACTACATTATCGTGGCTACTTCTACCCCAGATGCCGTCTTCCCAAGCGTAGCTTCTCAGGTGCAGTCGCACTTCAACATCAGCCATGCAGGTGCAGCTGATATTCAAGCAGCCTGTGCTGGTTTTGCCGCTGCCATTCAATTAGCGAATGGCTTGTTGTTATCTGGAGCGCATCGCAAAATTTTAGTGCTTGGCGCAGAAACGTTATCCAAAATTACGGATTATACAGACCGTACGACCTGTATTTTGTTTGGCGACGGGGCTGGCGCAATTCTTATGGAAGCTTCGCATGACGGACATGGCGATATCGAAGCAGTATACACCAAAACAGATGGTGCCCGTGGTCATCTGCTTTATCGCAGCAGTTTAGCATCCGCAATTGGTGAGCATGATATACAAACGAACGGTTTAATCGTGCAAAACGGCCGGGAAGTATATCGCTGGGCGGTTAGTCATGTAGCTGAAGGTGTTCAGCAGCTATTGGAGAAGAGCGGATATACACCGGCAGATATCAATTGGTTTATTCCTCATAGCGCTAATATGCGAATTATAGAATCGCTTTGCGAACGAACAGGCTTCTCACTTGAACAAACCTTATCGAGTATAAAACAATATGGCAACACATCCGCTGCATCCATTCCTCTTGCCCTAGACGAGGCTGTGAAATCCGGCTTCGTTAAGCCTGGACATCTTTTGCTCCTATACGGCTTTGGAGGCGGATTAACTCAAGCTGGCGTCGTTCTTCGCTGGTCCTTCTAGAACATGCTAAACAGCCCTATACTCCATCGATTATATTCCGCTTGGAACAGATGGTGTAGAGGGCTGTTTTGCTACAGCCATTTAGGGTTGACTCTCGTATGCTGCTTGATGTCCATCTTCAAAACCCGTTGCAAACCCTGTGTTATAGCCATCATTAAAGGTTTGCCCAAGTCCAGCTCGTTCGGTTTCCTTATGGGCAAATCGTTTCCTCGGTACTTGTTTTCTACGTTGTAGTGTTTTTTTGCTTGTCGTATTTCTTCTTGCTGTCCGTTTGCGAGGGCTTCGTGCACTTTCACTTTTCCGTGTTTTGCTCTTATTGTTCAACAATCCCCTCTCCCCCTGACCAATGAACGCCATAGATAGGCAGCTCAGGCTGAAGCCATGGCTTCGTTGGATTACCCTTCCGTTTTACCCGTCTATGCCAAGCAAGGCTTGTTACCGATTCAGCAATCGTTTCCTGTAGTTCGGTAAGCGATCTTACATTGTCCCGGAGGAGCTTAACTGTTCCTTGTGAAGCATCAGACACATCAGCGATACTTTCTAATATACGGGCAAGCGCGCCTTGGCTTCTAGCAAGCGAGGCTAAAAAAGCCGCTCTTGCCTCACGTTCAGATCCCAAGGTCTCCATCAGTTTTTGTCACCAAAGGTGAAGCCCTTGCCCAGTGAAGACAATGAATCACCATAGCTCTCTGACATTTCTTCCTCTTGCTGCAGCACAGCCTTCATAATAGACACGATCCCTTGATTAAGCTTCGCGATTCCATCGATCATCTCAATCACCTGATCATGCATTTGAATAGACTGGCCTAGCTGCGTTTGGTGCGAATTAAAGGTGTGGGTATGCACATGATTACATATCCAGCCTCGCATCTTCTCTGCCTCAGCCGCTTTGGCTTCCAGCATAATTGCTATATTCCATTGCATATTAGCTGTTGAGCTAAGCATTCGCATATAGGCTTGATCACGATCCATTGCAAGCTAGACCTCCTTATTTGCTCTCTATTCTTCCCCGTCTGCTTCCTTAAGCTCACGCACAACATAGGTCAGCTGAGCAGCAATCGTTTCTTGAAAATCTGCGATACTATTCAAATATGCAACGATATTCTGACCCACTGCTTGCGTATTTTCCAGAATGCCAGATAAACCTCCTAAATTCGGATGCTCGTCTGGAAGCGCCTGCACGATCTCGGATAAGCGAACCGTTACATGCCGTTCTGCTTCTAGCATTCGTGCCATTTGTACATTGCCGTGAGACATATGCTGCATAATTTCCGTAATTGTAGCTTGCATCGTACTTTCCCTCCTTGCTCCTACATCATATGCGTGCTCCGCAGCAGTGGATACTTCCCTTTTGTTACAATGCTTGACGAAGCGTAATCGGTGCGATCAAGGGCAAGCCATCGGGAATCATACGAAGCTCTGCTTCGGAAAGCTTCTCTTTATGCCCAAGCTGCAAGCCCCAGCCATCGGCAGCAAGGCGACTCATAATAATACGTTTCTTGCCATTCTCAAGATAGAAGCTGCTTCCGTTCTCACTTGCATAAATGCTGCCATTTTGGAGTTCGTTGCTATCACCGTAATATAGCGAGCCTTTACGTGAAATGACTACATCCACCTCGATAGGCTCACCGATCGGCCAACGACACAAGTCAAGCTGAGATACACGTTTAACTGGCTGCTCCCATAAGCCATGAATGGGCCGTCTAACGCTGTCCTCTATCCAATAGATTGTTTCTCCAAAACCTTTTACGACCATTTGCTGCGGATAAAACACCGACTCCCCAAGCTTCGGTCTAATGCCCGCTTCCCATTCAGGAAGCTTGGCTTGACGTTCAAAGTCAGTTCCCTCTCGGTCCAAAAACTTCTCATCCAAGCCGCTCCATTTGTTCATAAAATAATGCTTGGATTCAAGCGCCTCGGACTCTTTCGCGTTGTACTCCGCCAGCTCCTTATCATGTCGTTCGGCATGAATGTAGGCGTCGCGCGCGTAAACCAATGAATATCCTTGCAATCTCACTCGCAAGCCATAATCTTCTGCTTCAAACGGCGACTCTTGGCAGCCTTCATCGAGAAAGCCCACTTTCTCCAGCAGCTCGCGCCGAAAGAGCAGGCATCTGCTTGCTAACCGCTCTGTTTGATGCCATTTCGATGAATCACTAGCATTATTTAATCTCGCAAGTTCATGCATATCTTCCATATCAACATAATGAAACTCCATCTTTTGTTTGCCAGTCAGACCGATAGAGACAGGGCCTACCATTCCGATGCCAGCATCGCTATTCAAGCATATTAATAGATTGTCGAGCCAATTTTCAGTCGGTCGCATCCCATTGTTTAGCAGCAAAATAGTCGTCCCTTTAGCCATCATTAAACCTTTATTTGCAGCGCCTGTGAAGCCTGCCGATTTTGCTAAAATACGATACCGCACTTGGCCATCTAGTTGTCTTAAATAATGCTCGATACCATCTGAAGATCCATTATCTATAACGATGATTTCATAAGGCAAATCGGTATGATCCATAATGCCTTCGATACATGCTTTTACCGATTCAACCTCATTATGACTGGGAATAATTATGCTAGTTCCTTCGAAACAAGAATCATAGCTTTCAATGCCGGCTTTCAATCCTTCCTCATAGCCTTCATTCATACCCAGCCTATATCTCTCTACTCTTTTTTCCGCTGTATTGCGCAAACTAACATTGTTTTTGAGACGTCGGACCGGTCTTTTTTTGCGTCTCATCGATAACCTCTCCAATCCGTCATTTGATCTTTTTTACTTCAACATCATATAGTATGTTTTGAAGAGATATCTGCAACGGCAAGTGTACTGCTTAGCAAGGAATGAGTATAAAATGCTGCGACAACAAAATGCTAGAGTTGTCTTATAATTTTGTATAAAAAGAGATTGCCTTTGGTGTTTTACACCTACAGGCAATCTCCTTTTCAATTCGTCTTATCCTTTACCGATAGCAATCCAGTTGAGATGGCCAACTGGCTCTTGACTGATGCGTGTACGAATGATGAAAATAACTGCATGATCCGCAGCTTTCGAATGAGCTACAGCGTAGCAAGCCGGGTTGTCAGTCGTTACGGTTAGCACGTAATAATTATCCACGAACGGCTCATCAAATGGAATGATAAGCTCTACTTGTTCTGCTTGCACAGCAAAGCTGTAAGGCGCAAGCCCAAATTGCTGCTTTACAATGCCTTGGCTTGCGTTAGTAATTACAGGTGCAAATTGCAGTGCTGAAAGACCAATGGATTGCTCTTGAATATGCCTTCCAGTAATTGAGCCATCTGCAATCTGCTCTACTTGATTTGCAGCTGAACCCTCTACATTGCTCAGCAGTAATCCAGGTGCCAACAAATCTGCGGTAATGCTTCCCGGAACAATTTGTTCCGTTCCTACGCTGCCAAGAGCGAGCTTCGCTGAAGTTACACTTCCGTCCGCCAGCTGTTCCGATCCTATGCTGCCAAACGCCAGCTTCGTCGTTGTCACGCTTCCGTCCGTCAGCTGTTCCGATCCTACGCTGCCAAATGCCAGCTTCGTCGTTGTCACGCTTCCGTCCGTCAGCTGTTCCGTTCCTACGCTGCCAAACGCCAGCTTCGTCGTTGTCACGCTTCCGTCCGTCAGCTGCTCCGATCCTACGCTGCCAATTCCCAGCTTCGTCGTTGTCACACTTCCGTCCATTAAGTGCTCTGAACCTATGCTATCATACGCCAGTTTCGATGAAGTTACGCTTCCGCCCATCAGCTGTTCTGAATCTACACTGCCATAAGCCAGCTTCGATGTCGTCACACTTCCGTCTGCCAACTGTTCTGAACTTACGCTTCCATGCGTAAGCTTCGCTGACGTCACACTTCTATCCGTCAGTTGTTCTGAACCTACGCTTCCATACGCCAGCTTTGTTGATGTCACACTTCTATCCGTCAGTTGTTCTGAACCAATGCTTCCATTCGCCAGCTTCGCGGATGTCACGCTTCCGTCCATCAGCTGTTCCAAACCTACGCTGTCAAATGCTAGCTTGGTCGTCGTCACGCTTCTGTCTATCAAGTGCTCTGAACCTACACTGTCATATGCCAATTTTGATGATGTTACACTTCCGCCCATCAGCTGTTCTGAATCTACGCTTCCATACGCAAGCTTCGCTGTCGTCACACTGCCGTCCGTCAGCTGTTCCGAATTTACACTGCCAAATGCCAGCTTCGTTGATGTCACACTTCCGTCCATCAGCTGATTCGAACCTATGCTGCCTAGCGCCAGTTTCTCTGTTGTCACACTTCCGTCAGTCAGCTGTTCTGATCCAACACTTCCATTCGTAAGCTTCGCTGATGTCACACTTCTATCCGTCAGTTGTTCTGAACCAACGCTTCCATACGCAAGTTTTGCTGATGTCACACTTCTATCCATCAGTTGTTCTAAACCAATGCTTCCATACGACAGCTTCGATGTTGTCACACTGCCATCTGCTAGCTGCTCCGAACCTATGCTTTCATACGCCAGTTTCGATGTCGTCACACTGCCGTCCGTCAGCTGTTCCGAATTTACACTGCCAAATGCCAGCTTCGTTGACGTCACACTTCCGTCCAACAGCTGATTCGAGCCTACGCTTCCAAGCGCCAGTTTCTCTGTTGTCACACTTCCGTCAGTCAGCTGTTCTGATCCAACGCTTCCAAACGCTAGTTTCCATGCAGTCACGCTTCCATCCATTAACTGATCCGAACCTATGCTCTCTAACGCGATCTTTGTTGTAGTTACACTTCCATCTGACAACTGATCTGTACCTACGCTGCCTAGCTCAAGCTTCGATGCCGTCACACTTCCATCCGACAACTGAGCCGTACCCACGCTGCCAAGCACCAACTTCGTCGTTGTCACACTGCCATTCGACAACTGATCAGAGCCTACACTGCCTAGTACCAGCTTCGATTTTGTTACACTGCCGTCCGCCAATTGATCCGTACCCACGCTGCCAAGCACCAACTTCGTCGTCGTCACACTGCCATTCGACAACTGATCCGAGCCTACACTGCCTAGTACCAGCTTCGATTTTGTTACACTGCCATCCGCCAACTGCTCCGTACCTACACTGCGCAGCTCCAGCTTCGATTTCGTTACACTACCATCCGCCAACTGATCCGTACCTACACTGCGTAGCTCCAGCTTCGATTTCGTCACACTGCCATCCGACAACTGATCTGGGCCTACACTGCCAGGTACCAGCTTCGATGTCGTCACACTGCCATCCGACAACTGCTCCGTACTCACGCTGCCAGGTACCAGCTTCGATGTCGTCACACTGCTATCCATCAACTGATCCGTACCCACGCTGCCACGTACCAACTTATTCGTCGTCACACTGCCATCCGACAACTGCTCCGAGCCTACACTGCCAAGTACCAGCTTCGATTTTGTAACACTACCGTCCGCCAACTGCTCCGTACCTACACTGCCTAACTCAAGCTTCGATGTCGTTACACTGCCATCCTTCAACTGATCCGTACCCACGCTGCCAAGTACCAGCTTCGATGTCGACACGCTGCGATCCGACAACTGCTCCGTACCTACACTGCGCAGCTCCAGCTTCGATTTTGTCACACAACCATCTGACAACTGAGCCGAGCCTATGCTGCCTAGCTCCAGCTTCGACGACGTTACACTTCCGTCCGCCAACTGCTCCGTACCCACACTGCCTAGTTCCAGCTTCGATGTCGTCACACTGCCGTCCGACAACTGCTTCGAGCCTACGCTGCCTAGTACCAATTTCGTCGTCGTCACACTTTCATTCGCCAGCTGCTCCGAACCTACACTGCCTAGTACCAGCTTCGATGTCGTTACGCTTCCGTCCGACAACTGATCCTTTCCTACGCTACCTAGCTTCAGCTTCGACGTCGTCACGCTTCCGTCTGCCAGCTGCTCCGTCCCCACACTGTCGACTGACAACAACTTACTATCGATAGAGCCTTCCTTAATCTTTCTTCCCAAAATACTATTGTCAGCAATTCGATCAAACACAAGCACATCATTAGCCAAATGAGCTAGTGTAATCGTGCCCTTGCGAACATGATAGCCTTGAATCGAATCGGATTTCAAATGTTTTCCAGCAAGTGATTCGAGCTGTACATGCTCGCTTGAGACGGCATCTTGAGCCAGCTTTGCACTCGTCACCGCCTCATCCTGCAATGCATGTTCGTTTACACTATTTATTGTTAAATGCGTTGCATTTACCGACTCTGGCTTAAGCTGCTTCGCGCCGATCGACAATTCCGCTATTTTACCCGACGTAATGGCTCCTGGTGCGATATGATCCGTACCTACAGCACCTTTGCTTATGACATCAGCACCTACGGAATCGTTTTGCAATTGCGCTGGTCCAATACTGTTTGCTGTCAGCTTTTCAATCGTAATCGAATCATCCGCCAAATGCGCGGCATGAACCGACCCTTCTCCCAAATGGATTCCGAGCACGGCTGCATTTCCCAAATGACGGCTAAGCACCGATTCATTTGCTATCTGCTTTGATTGCACAGCGCCGAAAGCAAGTTTTGCAGATGTAATGACACCATCTTGAAGGTGGTCATTTCCGATCGATTGATCAGCCAAATGTTCAGCTCCAATTGCATGAGCTTCAATATGGGTCGAGCGAATCGATTCTGCTTGTATGTGGTGGGAAGCAATCAAATTGGCTCCGAGATGCCCTGGCATAATAGCTTGCGACGCAATCTTGACACTCGATACGCTTCCGTCTGCGAGCTTGCCAGTCGAGACGCTTAAATCAGCCAGCTTATCCGTCGTAACCGATTCAGGGGAAAGCTTTAATGAATTTACAGTATGATCTGCCAAATGATGCGAAAAAACTGCACCTGAAGCAATAGCTTGATCCGTGACAGCGCCTTTCGTTAGCTTGCTGCTCGTAACTGAACCGTCTTGCAGCTTTTTGTTATCTACAGCATCCTTTGCGAGATGGCGTCCTTCAATGATCTCCGATTTTAAATGCATGCCGTTCACTGCTTCAGAAGAAATCGCTTCACCCGTTACGGCACCCTTAGTGAAATGATACGACCTTAACACTTCAGGAGCCAGCTTCTGAAACGTTACCGATTCATCCTGAAGATGCCGGGATTCAATAGCAAAGTTTGCTATGACTTTATTATCAACAGCACCATCAACCAGCTTACTTCGCGTTATTGAAGCATCCGCTAATTGAGTAGTACCAACAGCCTCCATACCAATATGTTCAACACGAATGGATAATGGCGCGATTTTATCTTCATTAACAATGCCGCTTTGCAAATGATCCCGTTTAATTGCATTTGCTGCAATATGCTTCATGTTTACTGCATCTGTTGTCAGATGCGCCTGCAATATTTGCCCATCAGCAATTTTGTCGGATGTAATGCTTCCAGAGCCCAAATGACGGCTGTGAACGGAGTCATTCGCGAGCTTCTGAGCATTAACGGATTGATCAGAAAGCTTGGAAATCGTTATCGAATGATCAACAATTTTAATGGTGGATACCGATTGATCCGCAAGCTTCCTAGAGTTAATGGACTGATCCGCGATGTGCTCACTTGTTATTTGCCCTGTTCCAATGTGGGAGCTTAGAACGGCCGCTGCTTGAAGATGAGATGAAGATACCGATTCGTCCGCTAATTGTTCTGCTTTTACCGCTTTTGGCTGCAATTCCCTTGTTCCGACTGCTCCTTCTGCTAGATGTTCCGCGGCTATGTCTCCGAGGGCCAAATGCTTTCCCTGAATAATACCAACTGCGACATGCTCAGATAGCAGCAATCCAGGCTTCAAATGCTCCGCTTCAATCGCTTCTGCTGCTATCTTCTCACTCGTAACAGCTGAGTCACGAAGCTTGGAATGTGTTACTGCTCCTTCAGAAAGCTTTGAGTTGTCAACGGCTTCATTAGCCAAATTTTCCGGTCGGATCGTTCCGCTTTTAATTTTATCGCCAGTAATGGCTTGATCGGCAAGCAGGTCTGTTGTAATGAGCAATGACTTCAAATGCCTGGATTCGATTGACCCTTCTGCAATTTTGTCCATACTGATCGTACGATCCGCAAGCTTCTCTGACGAGATGCTGCCATCTTGAAGCTTATTGCCAGAAATTGAATAATCCAAAATTTTGTTTCCAGTAATCGAGTGGTTTACCAAATGCTCGCCCATAATCGATTCTTTTGCAATTTTAGCGGAGTTGATTGTGCCGTCAGCTAAATGGATGGTGTGAATGGAATAATCGGCAATCGTGCTTGCCTGCACGCTGCCTGCTGCCAGCTTGCTGCTATCGATCGACCCAGGTGCAATTTTCTCTGATGTAACCGAAAAGTCTACCAAATCATCCGTGTATATAAAAGCTGGAGGACCTTCCGGCGCCAATTTCTCATCAAGTTTCTCAAACTTTTCTTCCAAGCTTAACTGAGCAATCTGCTGGGCAAGCTCTTCGACAGCGAGCTGCTCTTGCTCTTCAATCTGGTGCAGCTGCTCCAGCGTATCCAAATGCTCTAATTGCTCCTGCAGCTCTTCTCCATGCGATTGTTCCAATTGTTCATTTAGTTCCAGCTGCTCCCCTAGCTCCAACAGCCTTGCTTGCTCCTGCTGCTCTTCTTGCGATTGTTCCGATTGTTCCAGCTGTTCCCCTTGCTCCAACAGTTCTACTTGCCCCACTTGTTCCTGCTGCTCTACTAGTTCCAGCTGCTGCTCTTGCTCCACCGGTTCCACTTGAATAAGCTGTTCTAACTGTTCAATCTCCTCAGAGTCCTCCACCGTGACAACTTCCGAATCCATCTGCTCTGATGGATTCTCAAGTATGAGAGCGAGTGCGTTAATGCTCGCTTTCTCCTTCTCTTCTTCCTCTTTTTTAATCAACGTTTTAGCTGCATGTGCTTGTGCAACAGCGGCCTTCTTCCTGTTCAAATCATCTAGCCACTTTAACTCGGAAGCATTCGGATTATCAACATAAAAAAGCGGCTTTCGCCCCTTCGGGCTTTTCCCTTTTCTGTTTTTTGTCATAGTCCTCTCCTTCTTCCACCTGAAATGTCATAGGTAATATATGCAGGTACCCATGGGCTCGCTACAAGGAGTACAGACAAATGTACATATGCGGCTTTTAACAAACAAAAAACCGCGGGAGCATGCAGCTCTCCGCGGTTTCTGTTTCAACTGTTTTAACTATTTCGATCTGGACAATAAGTATAAGAAATAAGGTGCTCCAATAACAGCAACAACAATGCCTGTTGGAATTTCGTTTGGCTGGAATGCCCATCTGGCAAGTGTATCCGCCACAATAACGAGCAGCGCGCCTACAAATGCTGAAGCTGGCAATAATACCTGATGCTGCGGACCGACAAGTCTTCTTGCCAAGTGAGGTGCTATGAGTCCGACAAATCCGATGCCCCCGCCGACAGCAACGCAAGAACCAGCTAGGCCTACCGCTGCAGCAAGCAGCAATGCCCGCTCCTTGTTCACTTGAGCTCCAAGTCCAACTGCCAATTGATCGCCTAAATTTAATGCATTCAATGCTTTCGCCTTATATTGCACGATTGGAAAAATAACGATTAGCCATGGGAGCAGTGCAACCACATACTTCCAGTTCGTTCCCCAAATGCTCCCCGCCATCCATACAGCAAAAAACTGATATTTCTCTGGCGTTAGACGCAAAATCAGAAGCTGCATCGCTGCGCTAATACCCGCCGCTACAGCAATACCTACCAATATCATCCGAGTTGGCAATAACCCTCGATGTCTCTTATACGAAAGTACAAAAATAAGCAATGCGGTAAACGATGCTCCGATTAATGCAAGAAACGGCATCAAAAATATAGAGCCCTTTTCCGTCGTCGGATAAAAAGAAATAAACAAGATAACTGCAAGCCCTGCGCCCGCGTTTATACCCAGCAGCCCTGGATCAGAAAGCGGGTTGCGCGATAATCCTTGTATAATACAGCCCGATACTGCAAAACCTGCGCCAATTAATATAGAGATGACAATCCGCGGCAAGCGGAAATCAAATAAAATTAGCTCCTGCTTAGCCGTTCCCGATCCAATTAACGTTTTGAATACGTCAAGCGGTGCTAAGCGAATAAATCCTGTGTTCATACTGATGATAACGGACAAAACAATAAGTACGCTAAGCACTGTCATTACGAGGACTGCGCGTTTTCTTCTACGCTGTTCGGTTTCGGTAATAAAGTAAGTATTCATGCTTATTCTCCCTTCATTCTTGTTACAAGATAGAGGAAGAACGGAACGCCTATAACCGCGATTATAATACCGATAGCCACTTCCTGAGGCGGATTAATCAATCGCCCGCCAATATCAGCCAGCACCATAAGTAAACTTCCCAAAACCGCCGAGCATGGAATGATCCATCTATAGTCGACACCAACTAGGAATCGTGAGATATGAGGAATAATCAAGCCTACAAAACCGATAGAGCCGACCGCTGAAACGGCGGTGCCTGCCAGCAATAAGACTATAATGACGCCTGCTGCTTTTACTAGGCCAGTTCGTTGTCCAAGACCTGCAGCAACATCATCGCC
The DNA here is from genome assembly GCF_056398625.1 of Paenibacillus sp. 01T431. Lineage (NCBI taxonomy): Bacteria > Bacillati > Bacillota > Bacilli > Caryophanales > Paenibacillaceae > Paenibacillus > Paenibacillus sp. 01T431. Next base: position 99,609 of record NZ_JBFTPT010000009.1, on the reverse strand, counting down.
TAAGCTTAACAATGTAATGGAGCGCGATAACACGATGGCGCCAAGCAGTCCACCAACTACCCATGGCCATACAATTTGAATTTGCAGCCATTTCGTTCCGGCTACCCCGCCAGCATACCAAAAAGCCAAATCCTGACCAATTTTATAATAAATCGCTATGCCTTCTGTTATAGCAAGCAGCAATGCCCCTACAGCCGCACCAGCCAGTGTAAGCCGCACAGGTGTTAGGCCGCCTTTTGCTAATGAGCCGATTCCATATACGAGTCCCATTGCAACTGCTGCACCCGCAAAACACACAAACATAAGACCAAGATAAGATATCGAAGGGAAAAAAGCGAAGCAAAGCGCCAACATAAAACCTGCTCCTGCGTTAATTCCAAGCAAGCTCGAGTCTGCTAATGGGTTTCTAGTCATGCCTTGCATAACAGAACCTGCGACAGCGAAAGCTGCTCCCACCAAAGCAGCGGCTAACGCACGCGGCATACGAAGCTCTTTAATAATTTGATGCTGAATGTTTTCCTCATTGAAGTGGAATACGCCATCCCATACCGTTGAAAGACTGATATCTGCTGCACCGACGGAGATAGATAATGCGAGCGATAATAAGAGTGCTGCAAGCCCGCCAAATAAAATAATCGTAGCCACTAGCGGCCGTGTGCGCAGCTTTGTGCCTGCCAGCGCTTTCTTGCTTGATAGAGAAGACATTTGAAAACTACCCTTCTGTATGTATACTTTGGTTGATAAAAAATGCTTCATAAAGGAAGTCTGTTTCCAGACATAAAAAAAAACCCACTCAACTGATAACGATTCTCGTTTTCAATATAGCAGATTTTTCATATGTTTTCAATGCAATAATTTAGATATTTCGTTCTGCCTTAATGCGGCTTCCTATCAAGTAGAAAGCCTTCCTCTCATAGCAATAGTCGTAAAGCGGTTAGGAGAAAATCTGCTGATCGACGGTTCTCCCTGCTTTTCTTCCAATAGATCAGCAACAATATGAGCTGTGATTGGACTTAGCAAAATACCGTTGCGATAATGACCTGCGGCCATAATAACGGCTGGCATTCCCTCTACTTGCCCAAGCATTGGCATTCCATCTCGCGTTGCAGGACGCAAGCCTGCCCACCGATGCGCGGTTTCTTTGCCTTTAAGAAATGGAAAAAGCTGATTGCTGCTGCGAATTAAGCGGCCGATGCCTCGTTCTGTCACACTCGTCTCAAAGCCCGCGACATCTTCAGAAGCACCGCATACGAGCCGAGCATTTCTTTTTCCGACCCAATAGGCTTGGCTGGAGAAGATCATATGGCGAACTTCAGCTTCTTGATGCTCATAAGAGCAGATTTGTCCCCGAATCGGATGGATCGGAACAGAAAGTCCGAACCATCGTTCATATTCACCTGACCAAGCGCCCGCGCAGACGACTAGCCGATCGGCATGAACCTTCTTTATCATCGTTTCTGCTCGGACAGACGCTCCCCCGCTCTGTTGAACTGCAACCTCTTCAATTTTACCCGCATGGGATAGGATGACGACACCTAACCTCCGGCAAGCTTCTTCAAGCGCTGCAACAAGCTTTGGCGCGTACACATGGCTCTCCTTTGGCGTAAATACGCCAGCAATTGCCGAATGAGCAAGCATCGGCTCCAGCTTCCTAAGCTGAGCTGCATCAATAAGCTGAGCTTCGGCTCCCCATTCATTTTGCCACTGCAATCTGGATTGTATGGGCAAAACGTCTGCTTCATGCATAAAAACGTTAATGCTTCCGCTCTCTACCCACTCCGTCGACATGCCGGATTGTTCCTCGATCGCTTTAATCCACGCCGGGTAGCTGCGGTGACTGTTTAGGCACAGCTGAAAAAATTGATCGGGCTGCTCCGTATTTTCTGAAAATGGAGCAAGCATGCCTGCCGCTGCGCCGGATGCTTGCCCTCCGAGTGCGCTTGGCTCAATGAGTGTTACGTTCATGCCTCTACGCGCCGACTCGAAGGCACAAGACAAACCAATAATGCCGCCTCCTAGTATAATTACCGATTGGGGCATTATTGTTCCCCTCCTGCGCTAACTCCTGTTTCAAATAATGAGCCTGCCCAATCACTGCTTGCAGATGCATAACGTTTTTTCGGTATGCGGCCAGCCAGCCATGCCAGCCGCCCTGCTTCAATCGCTAATCGAAATGCGCGAGCCATCATAATCGGATCCTGTGCCTTAGCGATAGGCGTATTAGCCAAAATGCCGTCCGCACCTAGCTCCATCGCTTCCGCAGCATCCTTCGCCGATCCAATACCCGCATCGATGATGACTGGAACCCTCGACTGCTCCGCAATAAGTCCGAGGTTATAGGGATTGAGCAATCCGAGCCCAGATCCAATTGGCGATCCTCCAGGCATGATTGCTGAAGCTCCAGCTTCCTCTAATTTCCGGCATAGGATTGGGTCATCGGATGTATAAGAAAGAACGATAAAACCCTCGTTCGCAAGCTGCTCCGTAGCACGCAGCGTTTCTATAGGGTCAGGCAGAAGTGTTCGATGGTCTCCGCTGATTTCAACCTTAATCCAGTTGCCAAGCCCAGCTTCTCTCGCCAGACGCGCGATTCGAACAGCCTCCTCCGCTGTTCTCGCACCAGATGTATTCGGCAAATATTGCATTTGTTTATCTTCAAAGTGTTGAAGTACCGAATCATCCTCCACACTCTCTAGATTAACCCTTCTAACCGCGAACGTAATAACCTCCGAACCCGACGCTTCAAGCGCCTGCTGCAGTACAGCAGGACTTGGAAATCGCCCCGTACCGAAAAAAAAGCGCGACCGCAGCGCATGTCCTCCAATAAGAAGGACATCTTCATGATTCCAATTTCCCAAAATGTTCAGCCCCCTCCAACAAAATGCACAAGTTCTATGGAGCTTCCGCTAAGTAATTCAGTTTCAGCCCACCTTGCACGTTGTACGATCATACCGTTAAGCTCAATAACGAGCTTTTTATGTTGTTGTCCCAGCTGGACGACCAGTTCCTCCACTGTTTTAGCGCTGGTCTGCTCCTCGCGGCCATTAATCTTCACTATCTTAAAGGGAGGAACATATTCAGAACGGTGTGCATCGATTTTCTTTAAGAAAGCCTGACAAACACCAGCCGGGTCATTATGGCCAACAATGGCTGAAACTGCGCATATTCGTGTCGCTCCCGCCGCTAGTACGACATCAACATTTTCAAGTGTGATACCGCCAATAGCCACGAACGGTATCGATATATGATGCGCTGCTTCACTAACATAACTTGTAGTAACAGCCGTACGGCCCGGCTTTGTTTCGGTGGGGTACACTGGCCCAACGCCGATATAATCGGCTCCCTCCTGTTCAGCAGCTAGCGCTTGCTGCAGGTTATGCGTGGATATGCCAATTATGCGGTCAGCACCAAGCCATTCTCTTGCTTTGGCAATTGGCATATCATCCTGACCTAAATGAACACCGTCAGCATCCGTCTCAAGAACAATATCAGGATAATCATTAATGATAAGAGGCACTTTATATTTTCGCGTTAGTATTCGAAGGGCTTTGGCCTCTTCAAGCACCTCTTCCCTCGTCCCCGTTTTGTTGCGAAGCTGAACCATTTGAGCTCCGCCAATCAGCGCCTGCTCCATCACTTCAACGACGGATCTGCCAGGGTGATTAGATTTTGCTGTAATGGCGTAGAGCTTGAAGTTCCGCCAGCCTTGTCTACTCATTCTCAAACACAACCTTTCATCAAAAAAATCATTTACTTCCATTTCATAAGAACGTTTTAACGAGATTAATTGCATTCTCCGCATCCGCTGTGCCTTGCACAAGCACCCGTCCATCTGGGAAGAGAATCAGCTGCTCTCCGCTTGAGATCATCGCTTTCACTAAATACCGATTCACGGTGAGCGTGCAGCCAAGCGCTCGCAAAGTTTGCTCTACCTCTTTTAAATCAAACGGCTTGCCTAACGTCACCTGCACCGTATCCCTACCGCATAATACGGTAGAGCTTATTTGAGTATTTTCCGCTCTATCAGCTTCAAAACAAAGCATGCCGTCAATTGCTACTTCAGGCGTTTGAGCACAGAATGGACACTCGGTACTGAATGCCGGAAGCTCCGATTCCCGCATTCGGAATGACCATAGATCAATGCTCAACCACGTTTTACGCAGCGCCGAATCATTGCCAGTTAGCCATTTTATCGCCTCAGCTGCTTGCATAGATGCAATCCATTCAACCGCTGGAGCGAGTACGCCCACCGTATCGCAAGTATCGGCCTCCTGCTCCATATCATCTGCACCGATTAAGCAGCGCAAGCAAGAAGTCTCTCCAGGAATTAATGTTGCCTGCATGCCCTGCGCCCCAGCCACCCCGCCATAAACAAATGGGATTCGCTGTCTAAAGCATTGGTCGCTGACCAGCAGCCTTGTCGCTGCATTATCCGTCCCATCAAGGACGAGATGGACTCCTCCGGCGAGAAATCCGATGTTCTGTGCATTCACATCCGCTACTGTCGCCATAATGTTTACACTGCTGTTAATTTGGCGAAGCCGATTGGCAGCGGCCACTGCTTTGGGCATCACTGCCAGCGCGTCCGCCTCGTCAAAAAGCATTTGGCGCTGCAAGTTGCTCGGCTCAACAAAGTCCCTGTCTACCAGCCTAACTTCCCCGACACCGGCTCTTACCATATGCTGTGCAAGCGAAGCGCCTAATGCGCCAACACCGACGATAAGCACCGAGGCATCGGCCAGCTTCCGCTGGCCTGCCTCTCCAATGAAAGCAAATCTCGTTTGCCTCGAATAACGATCTGCAAAAGCATCAAGAACAGAATCAACCATAAATCTTGCTCCCTGCCGCCTTGAATGCATCTGATTTTTCCTTCATTCCCGCTTCAATGGCTTCCGTTGTTTCCATATCGTTTTGCGCGGCATACTCTCTTATATCTTGGGTGATTCGCATGCTGCAAAACTTCGGCCCGCACATGGAGCAGAAATGAGCGGATTTCGCAGCATCAGCCGGAAGCGTCTCATCGTGGTAAGCCATCGCACGCTCTGGATCAAGCGATAGATGGAATTGATCCCGCCAACGAAACTCGAATCGCGCTTTGGACAATGCATCATCACGCAGCTTCGCTCCCCGGTGCCCTTTCGCCAAGTCAGCCGCATGCGCTGCAATTTTGTACGTAATAACGCCTTCCTTCACATCCTCCTTATTTGGGAGGCCAAGGTGCTCCTTCGGTGTTACATAACAAAGCATTGCCGTGCCGAACCATCCAATCATTGCAGCTCCAATTGCCGAAGTAATATGATCATAGCCTGGCGCGATATCGGTCGTTAGCGGTCCTAATGTATAGAAAGGCGCTTCATCGCACACCTCTAGCTGACGATCCATATTTTCTTTGATCAAATGCATTGGCACATGGCCAGGGCCTTCAATCATCACTTGTACATCATGCTTCCATGCGATCTTCGTTAGCTCCCCCAATGTATCCAGCTCAGCAAACTGAGCAGCGTCATTGGCATCTGCTATAGAACCGGGTCTCAGGCCGTCACCGAGCGAGAATGATACGTCGTATGCTTTCATAATTTCACAAATGTCTTCAAAATGCGTATATAGGAAATTCTCCTTATGGTGTGCCAGGCACCAAGCTGCCATAATTGATCCGCCTCGCGAGACAATGCCCGTAACGCGCTTTGCCGTAAGTGGTATGTAGCGCAGCAGCACACCTGCATGAATCGTAAAATAGTCGACGCCCTGCTCGGCTTGTTCAATAAGCGTATCGCGGAATACTTCCCAGCAAAGGTCTTCTGCTTTGCCGTTCACTTTCTCCAGCGCCTGATAAATGGGCACTGTGCCAACTGGAACTGGTGAATTCCGCACGATCCACTCCCGCGTCGTATGGATGTTTTTCCCCGTGGACAAATCCATAATCGTATCGGCTCCCCAGCGCGTCGCCCAAGTCATCTTCTCCACTTCCTCTTCAATCGAAGAAGCTACAGCAGAGTTGCCGATATTAGCATTGATTTTAACGTGAAACTGCCGCCCAATAATCATCGGCTCACTTTCAGGATGGTTGATGTTCGTCGGAATAATGGCACGGCCGGCTGCAATCTCGCTGCGTACAAATTCTGCACTCATCCCTTCGCGAATAGCGATGTATTCCATCTCAGAAGTAATGATCCCTTTGCGGGCGTAATGAAGCTGCGTAACATTTTGCCCTGTTTTGGCACGAAGCGGTTTCCTCGTTAACCCCGGGAATCGTTCCGCGCCTCGCTGCTCTGCTTTTTCAGCCGAAATAAATCCATTATCCTCCGGTTTGATTTCCCTGCCCTCATAGGGCTCTACATCACCACGCTGCAAAATCCATTCGCTGCGAATACCGGGCAAACCGCGCCGAACATCTGCCTCATACGTTTCATCGGTATAAGGACCGCTGGCATCATAAACTCTTACAGGTTCATTCGGCAGCTCTTCACCATTTCTGCCAGTACTAGCTTCAAGTGCAATTTCTCTCATCGGAACACGGATGTTTCCCTTTGAGCCCTCGACGTACACCTTGCGGCTGCCCGGAAGCGGAGTGGAAAAAATAGACATAACAAAAACCTCCTAATGGAATAATAGAATTCCTCCTGGAGGCATACGCAAGCATATGAGAAAGTTTAAAACACCGCTGCTATACAAGTAGCTAGGCTGCTACTAGAGCTGCAATCGCTGGAGCGTGCATGGCAGCCACAAAGCTTATCGATTCACTGGCGCCAAACAAAAAAACCGCTCCAGCAAAGGAGCGGTCGAAGAGTGTCGTCATGCGAGTGTTATCTTGCAAGGGTTCCCCTTAAGCAGATAAAGTCATGCCGCATAAGCTGAGGCTTCAGCAGATTCCGGCAGAGCTTTCACGCGCAAAGCATAAACGCACAATCCCACTTTCCTACGCTGGCATAACCCAGATCAGGTTCAAAGGGACCAAAGCGATTCGCTTTATCTCAGCCATTACGGCGCCCCTAGTGGATTTCCTTGTTTGACTATACCGTTTAGTAAAGAAGGGTGTCAACCCTCTATTTTCCAAACCGCGGAAAAATACAGCCTGCTACAGTCCGCTTTCCTTCAGCAGCCTTACCCATCGATCAGCGGTGTGGCGCCATGTGAATGTCTGCTCCACACGCTCGCGGCTGCGGCGACCCAGCTTCTGCCTGAGCTGTTTATCGCGAAGCAGCAGATGCAGCTTTTCTCGCAGCTCTCGCTCGATATGAAGCTGATTGACCAAATAGCCCGTTTCGCCATTACGAATAATTTCTTTCATTCCGCCTGCACGTGTTGCGACTACCGGAACGCCGCAGGACATCGCCTCGACATTAACGAGCCCAAACGCCTCCCTCTGTCCTGATGGAACAACCGCTACATCGGCAACGAGCATCCAGCTGGGCACTTCCGAATGCGGCACGTAGGGCACAAAACGAACATGACCCGGACATTTGCGTCCAAGCTGTTCAAGCTTGCGCACATAAGCCGTTTTGCGATGCGAGCCATAAAATGGGCTCCCTACGATGATAACAACGAGCTCCGGGTGGCTTTTGGCAAGCTGCGGCACGATATTGAGAAGATGATGAACGCCCTTAAGCGGAATAAGCCTCCCCATAAAAAGCACCACTTTTTTACCATTCAATCCTCTCTTTTGCCTTAAACTCTCCCGTTTAGCGGCTCCTTCGGAGGAATATTGTGAAGGAAACCTGGCCGTATCTACGCCAGGATAAATGACTCGCAGCTTCGAAGCGACCTCTGGCGCTTTCGACACTACAATTCGTCTTAGAAACTCGCTATTTACGATGATTCTATCTGCTGCCTGCAAGCACTTATGCAAGTTTGCAGAAGAAATATAGGAGGGTGAAATAAAGGTGGAGGAATGCAAATAAAGCCAGACTCGTTTGCCTGGATTCAATCGCTTCATCGTTAGCACAAATTGGGGACGATTCTCGACGTCGATGACGTGAGGGGAAAAACGGTGAACCGCATGTCCTACCTCTTGAATATATCGCTGCTTATTGCCCGCTGCAAACCGTTCACAAACAACACCGTTAAATTGTCCTTGACGAGGCAATCGCTTGCTCAGTCTTCCAAATATACGAGGTTCCGCGTAAGGCTTAAGCAGCGGGGCAAATTTCTCTACCACTCGCTCAACCGAGCTGCTCCCTGATGAAGGAATCGGGAAGGAGCCTGGTGTTACAATTGCAACTTTAATGGGTGCCATTTATTCGTATGCCTCCTGCATGATCTGCTTTTTTTGCAGTATCATACGTATCTAGCAACGGCTTTGGCACGGCTTTTCCAAGGCTATAGCTTGAATTTCATTTGGAATAGTCCAGCTCTTCGAGCCGCCATATAGATGATCACGACAAGCGGTCCGATGAATACACCGATAACACCGACGAGCTTGAAGCCGACATATAAACTTACAAGCGCTGACAACGAGCCGATTCCTACTGAATCACCGAGAATTTTAGGCTCTACGATGCGGCGGAATACGGTAATAACTAAAAATAGAATAATTAGCCCTACCCCTACAAAAACATTGCCCGTCAGCAGCAAATAACTTCCCCATGGCACAAGCACAGAACCTGTTCCAAGAATCGGCATAATATCAACAATGATAATAAGCAGCGCGATAGCAAGCGGATATTTGACATTAAGTATGAGCAAACCGATCAACGAAATGATGTAGGTGAGTGCACTCAAAATAAACTGCGAACGCAAGAAACCAAAAATCGACTTCTTGAGATTGTTCAGCACATCATTGACCTGGGGCTGCGATTTTTCTTCAAATAATGAAAGCACCGTTGCCTTCATCGTATTTAGACTAAAGCTCATCATGTATACCGCCACCAAGAAAACGATAAAGAAGATGAACATGCCCGGGATGCTTGAGGCGAAAGCGATAACGGTGTTCGATAACGTACCCACCATTTTCGTTAATGTACTCGTTAGCTCCATTAGCCATTTCTCTAACGTTTCAATGGCGTCAGGAGGGAAGTTTTGATATAACGATTGTGCCTGAAACATGAGATCGTCTACCATCCCATTGGCATTTTCGAAGTATTGGGGCACTTTTTTGAAAAAGGCTATTAATTCGGCTACCACTTTCACGCCAAGCAGCGCGATTAGTCCGATCAGAATAACCGTAAATAGGCTGCTTGATATTGTAGCCGCAACCAGCCGATTCATTCGGAATTTTTTCATAAACAGCTGATTAAGCGGCTCAAGAAAAATAGCTACAACAAGCGCAAGCAAGAAAGGAGCACCTACCGTAAAAAACAGATAGAGCAACAATAACCCTAAAGCGATAAATACGATTGTCTTAATAGACACAGCTTCTCCTCCTCTCTATTCTTTTATATGCACTTTACGCCACTCTTAAACCAGCTCTTTCATACTAATCCAGCACTGCGCTGCGCTCATGGAAATTAACATCTTTATAGTACATATCCTTAACAAGGAGGTTAGGTCCGCAGCATGAAGCGACCGGGCAGTGACAATTCACACTTTGCGCAAGGGAATGGTCCAGCCATTTATCAAATAAATCCTCCAATTTGGACGAACCGATGTTGCCAAAAGCGGGCACGTCAGAAAAGTCGGTTACAAATACATCGCCTGTAAACAAATTTACGTTCAGTCGATTGCGGCCGTCAGGGTCATTGCGTACCGTTACATTTGGCTCATTCGCTAATCTTCGCAGCAGCTCACGTTCTGATTTGCTGTCACTGCATGGATAAAAGGGAAGTGTACCGAACAGCATCCATACGGATTGGTCTCGCGCTTTCAGCAAGCGTTCAATAGCTTCCAGCATTTGCTCACGTGAGAGAACCGGTAAATCCTTCGCAAAGGAGCTAGGATACATCGGATGTACCTCATGCCTCTGACATCCCATATCCACAATCAGCTGATGAATCTCATCAATTTTGTTATACGTTTTGTAATTGATCATAGACTCCGCAGAAACGAGTACACCTGTCTCGCTAAGGCGACGCGTGTTTTCGATCATTCGTTCATAAAGCTTGGTCGCAGCTTCGAGCGATACATGGTGATTGGCTTTCGCAAATCCAATTTGGTGAAAATCTTCCGGAGACGTGTAGTTAAATGAAATGTGCATGACATCTAGATAAGGAGCTAGCTGCTCATAACGGCTGTAAGGCAGCGTCACGTTCGAATTGATTTGGGAGCGAATGCCGCGGCTGCGGGCGTATTGAAGCAACGGCACCATGTAATCACGAACCGTTCGGTCGGAGAAGGATGGCTCCCCGCCTGTAATGCTTATCGTTTCCAGATGCTCTACTTCATCCAGTCGGTCCAGCATCTGCTTAAGCGGCAGCTTGGCGGGTTCTGTCATTACAAGTGTATCTCCAACAGCGCAATGCTCGCATCGCATATTGCATAGGTTGGAAACGGTCATTTCGACGCTTGTTAAGCGATGTCTTCCATATTGCTGCAACGAACGGATGGGATCCCACGGATCATTCGTTGGCGAAAGTGTGGATAACGGTGTTCTTGATTGTTGAAATTGTATTGTGTTCATTTTTCTTCAGCACCTGACTTATTTTCTGGAATGAATCATTCTTTAGTTATTGTAATGCGCGACTGCAAAGGAAGCAAATAAAACGGCAAAAAAAGAAGCAAAAAGGAGCCCTAAGCGGCTCCCAATCTGTCTTTCGTTAAATGCCTGAGGCAAACTGCACTTCGCTCGCGTCATCGTTCACGCTGACAATCATCATCGTGAGCTGCTTCGACAAATCGATCTCGTAAGGCGATTTCAGTTCCTCGCCCGCTTCATTATATAGAATACGAATAATAGGTCGATGCGGGTAAGAATGATTAAGATCTGCTACGATACCCGACTCTCCTGTTTGCAGCTTAACTGTTATTCCAATCGGGTAAATAGCAACCTTATCGCGGAACAGCTGCAGCATTCGCTGCTCGTATAACGTTCCCGTACCGGCATAAAGCCGCTCAATCGCGTGATGTGGAAGCATTGGAGCACTGTAGACGCGATTTGTTGTCATGGCGTCATACGAATCGACCAACCCGATCCACTTGGCATAATCATGAATTTCATTGCCTTTGATTCCGCGCGGATAACCGCTTCCGTCAATTCGCTCATGATGCTGGAATGCACAGTGGGCAACAAGCAGCGGCAGGTTAGGCTCATCCTTGAGCAGCTCGTAACCGATTCTCGCATGCTGCTTCATCGCTTCGAACTCCTCTTTGGAGAGGGAGCCTGGTTTTCTTAACACATCAATCGCAATCTGCGTCTTGCCGATATCGTGAAGAAGAGCGCCCATGCCAAGCGTCGTAAGCTCTTCCTTAGAATAGCCGTTCGACATACCGAGCAGTGTCGTATAAACGCAGACGTTTAAAGAATGCTGGAACAAATAATGATCAACGGAGCTCATGTCCATTAGCATGATCATGGCATCCTTATGACCGGAGAGGTCATCGATAATCATATTCATCATATTTTTAAATGGCTGTGCGATATAGGGGTAGGTTACGCCTTTTTTGCGTTTAGGACGATCCATCATTTCGCGGAAATTCGTTCGAATTTCCTTCAGCGCGATTTGCATCGTTTCCTCTCTAATTAAAGAAGGCAGCACAATATCATCCGTCTTCGGATCTGTTATATAAACATATTGAATTCCGCATTGATCCAAGCGGGATATAAGTCTCTCTGTCAGTTCCATATTCTCGCCAAGAAGAACGATACCCTCTTGAGAAAATATTTTTTTGGCCAGCTTCATACCCGGCCTGCATTTCGCTATTGGCAACAACCGCATTTTCTCGATCCTTCCCCATTAAAAGTCGGCTAACTATTACATCGGAAAAAATCGTTCGTAATGTTAATGTACGGGATATACGGGAAAATCGCAACCATTTTATACTATTTTTTCGACATGAATTGTCGATATTTTTCATATTCTTTGTCAAATCGAGGTATTTTCCCATCTTAGCTGACAACATTCCACCAATTCAGACGAATTTTGCAGCTGCGCTTCGATCACGTCTCGAATGAATTCGGGCAAGTAATAGTTCACTTGCACCGCGTTGGCGAGCGACTCGTAACCCGCCTTGAAACTGAACATATCGATCGTTCCCAGCTTATACAGCCGTTCATCATCCAGCGTTTCTCCATTAACCGTTACCTGTATGAGTCTATCCATCGGCATTCTGTTCGAATCGTAAGTAACGGACAAGCCATCTATGGCAAGCGTTCCAAGCACTTCACCGCGAAAGCCGTATCCCTTGATCGGCTTATGGATAAATTCGGGCAGCAGCGCTTGCTCCAGCGCTGTCCTTATATCCGTGCCTGCGATGAGCATGAGGCACGGATTAATCGGCGACGGACAGAGGGCGTGCAATTCGCCCGCTGTCACGTCCCCTTGCGCGAGGCCGCCGAGCAGCTGTCCAGCGTTGACGATGCCGATCTCGGCATCGGTCCAGCGGCGCAAGCCAGCGGCCAGCAGGTTGCCGAGCGGTGATTCCCGCTCGGCTCTGGCGGGCAGCGGTGCAGAAAGCCGGGCGATAACCCGGCTTAGGCGCTGCTGTCCCGCCTTTAGGTAGCTGCCGATGATGGCGGCAGCTTCGGGATGCTCTGCCATTGCGGCCGTAGGAACGCAGGTTGCGCGGAACATTGGGCGCGAGGAACCGTCGTCCATTCCGATTTCTACTCGCCCAATATACTCGCCGAATTTTCCAGCTGCACAAATCGTCGTATCACCGATAACAATCGGCTCTTCCAATAAATGATGGGTATGTGCTCCCAAAATAAGATCGATGCCCTCAAGCTTCTCCGCCATTTGCTTATCGAAGGTAATCCCGATATGGGACATCACTACCAGCACATCTACCTTATCTCTCAGCTTTGCCGCCTGTTCTTGCACCGCCGCGAATGGATCAGATACCTGCCAGCCTAGCAAGGAATAAAAGTCAGAAAAGGCCGCTGTGACGCCTATGATACCGATTCGAAGTTCATTTTTATCAATAATAATACTTGGCAGCAGCCAATCAGGTTGCTCACCTGTAGCAGCCTCGTGCATATTGGCACAAACGACAGCAAACTGAGCGCGATCGGTATACGCCTCCGAAATCGTCTGAGTAGAATAAGTAAGTCCTTCATTATTGCCAAGTGTTATTACTTCATAACCAGCTTGATTTAAAAGTTCTACATTAACAATCCCATCGCTGCCTTCGGTCTCCACTCGCATGCGATCCATATGGTCTCCGCAGTCTACCGCAAGGACTCGCTCATTGCCCCAGCTTCGTCTTTCCTCTGCGATAAATGACGCGATCTTGGCGGCATGCTCCAGACGACTATGTATATCATTGCTATGAAGAAGCACTACCCGTGTACGAAAACTGTCCGTCAAATTCATGCACGCCTCCTTAATGCCTGTACTCAGCGACACAAAACCAGTCTACTTGTTATTACGCAAATCATTCATCGAAAATGTATGCTTAAAACCATATGCTGCTTCAACCTGCGTATTTGGCTCATCGTGTCCCATTTTGAGTTTAACGATGCTTTTCACATTTAAGCATTTGCTGCTGCCGTTAGGCACATAAAGGCGGATAGGGCCTGCCTTCTGCAAAGGCAAGCCATTAATCCGGTAAAGCACAGCCGCCTGCTCAAGCTGCTCCCATGGAATAGTAGCCTCGAAAGAATCCGCCGCTTCTACGAATAAATAAGATGGCGTCTTGGACACTGCAGCATTCTCAGAATTATTGTCCCTCATCCATGCAGCGTACCATTGATATAAATCAAATGCTTCACCTTCAGCATCCGGCACTCTGCCTGCTATACGGAAGCTTGCGCCCGAAAGTTTTGCCATCTCCTCTGGGGTCGTAACGGATATTCCTATCTCAAAATGTTCAATCTTGATCTCATGCATCAGCTGCTTCTCAGCCTCCAATCTGCGACATCCGCCGTTCGGTAGGAATATGAGTTTGTGCACTGTCCGCCAGCTTAGCCGCCATTTCATGATTTTCCGGCTTAATGTCCATCGATTTCAGCAGCAATTGCTGCATTTCCTCTGGATGCCCGAATGCTTCTCTTACATTCAGCTCATCTACCCAATATAAGCAAGGCTTAATGGACCCATCCGCTGTTAAGCGCAGCCGATTGCAATTGCTGCAGAAGTGATCGCTGATGGGATGAATAAGCCCGAAGGAGCCGCGGCCGCCCTTCATTTGCCAATCCTCTGAAGGACCGTTTCCATGCACGTTTGGTCCGCGGCTAATCGTATAGCCTTCTTGCTCTGCTACTTCCAGTACACGCGAAAGCGGCAAATAATGCTTTTTCCAATTTTCATCCGCATGGCCGATTGGCATATATTCAATAAATCTAACATGCATCGGCTGCTCGTAGGCGAGTTTTAAAAATGCGGCAATTTCATCCTCATTTACTTCTTTAAGAAGCACGCAATTCAGCTTAATAGGGTCGAAGCCTACTGCTGCTGCCGCTTCGATTCCTTCCATCACACGTTTTAATTCCCCGCTTCTTGCAATAAAACGAAATCTTGCGGAGTCCAGCGTATCTAAGCTAATATTGACACGATTCAAGCCTGCTGCTCGAAGCGCTTCCGCTTGTTTGGCTAGAAAAACACCATTCGTCGTTAATGCTATATCTTTAATGCCAGCTATGGCAGATAATCTTTTAATTAAACCATCGAGACCCGGCCTTATAAGCGGCTCGCCTCCGGTAATGCGCAGCTTCGTAATGCCAAGCGCCGCACCCGCTTCAACTACCTCGACAATTTGATCATAGGAAAGTAAATTTTCTGATTCTGTGAATTCCATTCCTTCCTCTGGCATGCAATACAAGCATCGCAAATTACAACGATCCGTTACTGAAATACGTAAGTAATCGTGTACCCGTCCAAAACGATCCGTCAATGTCGGCATGACCTTCACTCCCTTTCTGTACGAGTATAAGCATAACATTTTTTCTTGAATTATGATATTCTATAAACAGCTTCAAGCCTATACGATGAGAGGTTTTATACCATGAAATATGACTGGATTATTAAATTATTTGCAGGGCTTCCCGAGCGAATTGGGGCCCCTTCCATACAGCTGCAATCGGATTTGGAGAAAATGAGCGTAGCCGATCTGAAGGCCGCCATTTCTGACGAATACCCAGATCATCAAGCATTAATACAGATAGCTTTTATCGCATGCAACCACGTTTACGCCGCCGAGGATACGATCATACACGCCTCTGACGAGCTAGCCCTGCTTCCGCCAGTATCCGGAGGAGAAGAGAAACAAGAGCTTGCCAAGGAGCCTATAGAGCGCTATATCGTAACAAACGATGTCATTAGCTCCGATGCTGTGCTTGCAAAAGTTATTGTACCGGAAAATGGTGCCTCTATTGCATTTGTAGGAACAACGCGTGAATGGACACATGGGCAGCGTACGGTACGGCTTGAATATGAAGCCTATGCACCGATGGCCATTGCAACGATGCAGCAAATTGGCAATGAAATTGCCGAGCGCTGGCAAGGCGCCTTATGTGCCATCAGCCATAGAATTGGCGTTGTTGGCCTCGCTGAGACAAGCGTCGTTATCGCGGTGTCATCCCCCCACCGTGACAGCTGTTACGAGGCGAGCCGCTACGCCATTGAACGTCTTAAACAAATCGTCCCTATATGGAAGAAAGAAATTTGGGAAGACGGATCAGAATGGAAAGGGCATCAGCTTGGCCCGTGGAATCCTACTGAACAATTAAAGGACTTTTAGAATTACAACTAGGCGTGTCGAACATGGCTTCACGATGCTTTTAAGGAGATTAGCAAAAATGAACAAACCAATCACACAAAATAACGCTGCGCCTGAAATATCGGGCGTGGGATCAGCTCGTTATGCGAGACAAGTCCGCTTCTCACCCGTTGGAGAGAAAGGACAACAGCTGCTTACCGGCAGTCGCGCAGCGGTCGTTGGCATGGGTGCGCTTGGTTCTGTCATCGCCCAGCATTTAGTCAGATCCGGCGTTGGATATGTGCGTATTATAGACCGGGACATTATTGAATGGAGTAATTTACAGCGGCAAATGCTGTATACCGAAGAAGATGTATTATCGCTGCTTCCCAAAGCAGAGGCCGCTGCTGCGCATTTGCGAGCCATGAACAGCTCTGTCTTCATTGATCCGATAGTTGCTGATTTAACGGCAATGAATGCGGAAGAATTACTCACTGATGTTGATCTTATTGTTGATGGCAGTGACAACTTCTCTGTTCGATATTTAATTAATGATTATAGCGTGAAGTACAGCATTCCTTGGATTTATGGCGGAGCCGTCGGCGCATCGGGCATGACAATGACGATTATACCAGGCGAATCCCCCTGCTACCGATGCTTGTTCAATGAACCGCCTCCACCTGGAACGACCGATACTTGTGAAACGGCAGGTGTCATCTCTCCAGTCGTTGACATCATCGGCTCTCTTCAAGCAACGGAAGCCATTAAGCTGCTCTCAGGCAACAAGAACGCACTTCACGGCACCTTATTTCAAGTTGACCTTTGGAATCATGCTTGGCTTCCTATTTCTGTGGCCAAATCGAAGCGAAGCCATTGCGACTGCTGCGGAAATAGGCAGTTCGCATTTTTGGAAGACCAAATGTCGGGATCAGCTGCTGCTCTATGCGGTCGCCATTCTGTGCAAATTACACCGAGTCAAGATGCTCTACTGAACTTGGAAGAGTTAGCTGAACGCTTAAAGCCGGTTGGCACAATAACACGCAATCGTTTTTTACTGCGAATTGAACTTGAGGCTGATTTGACCTTAGTCCTGTTCCAGGATGGCCGAGCCATCGTCCAAGGCACAGATCAATTATCAAAAGCAAGGTCGCTTTATGCTGAATTATTAGGTAATTAGTCGCTATTATAATACCCTCATATTGCCAATCCGATCAATCATTGCTACTATTGTAGGTATATCTTTTCTACTACTACCAATGAGGTGTCTCGATGAGAGTTCATGTTACAGAATTAATTAATGGAGACCGTTTAAGCAATGACACTTTCAACAATTACGGACTTCATGTACTCTCCAAAGGAACAGTACTCAATAACCAAGATATATCAAGATTATTTCAACATCAAATGGACTATATTGATATAGATGAAAGAGTAAGCGAAGAAACGGAAGGTCGTACACTTGAATCTACTATAAATCCCAAGTGGCTTCCTACCGTTCAGCCCCTTTACGAAAACGCTGTCAAAAGCTTTGAGGGATTATTCACGAAAGCGAATCAGCAAGGAAAAGTGGATGTCGAGGAAGTAACGTCCATCTTCCAGCCTCTACTGAGCAACCTCCAAATGGAACGCGATGTTGTATCTATGCTGCTATTACTCAATTCTAAAGACGATTATACGTATCAGCATTCCGTGCAGGTCGGTATGTTGTCGTATTATCTCGCTACTTGGGTCGGGTACTCCAATGAAGAAGCTGTTCGTATCGGCAATGCCGGCTTCCTCCATGATATCGGAAAATGCCGAATTGAAGAGAGCATTTTAAATAAGCCTGGGAAGCTGACTGATGAAGAGTACGAAGAAGTGAAGAGACACACCTTATACGGACATGAAATTATTTTAGACTCTCTGGATGAACCATTTGTAGCCATTGGAGCACTTCAACATCATGAGCGAAATGATGGCACTGGATATCCTCAAGGTCTGAAGGGTGATGAGATTCATCCCGTATCCAAAATCATTGCTGTAGTCGATATTTACAGTGCGATGATTTCCCAGCGCGTGTATCAACAGAAGCGTGATTTGCTTTTTGTACTAAAGGAACTTTATCAGCTGAGCTTCAAAGAGCTTGATCCCTATACAACCCACACCTTTATTAAACATATGATGCCTAATTTCATAGGCAAAAGAATCGAGCTTGTAGGTGGAGAAAGTGGAATTATTGTCATGACTCACCCTACCGAGTTTTTCCGCCCGCTTATTCAAATTGGTGAAGAATTCATCGATATGGCCATTGAGCGTGAGTATGAAATCCAGCAGGTTTATATTTAAATGTTTCAAAAACAACCCGAATTGCAGATCATATCTGCGATTGCGGGTTTTTTTTATGCTGCCGCTTATTCTTATCAACCACGTTCGCAACTTATACAATGATTTTATCGTTGTTATTGTAAATGATACCCAATATGCAAATTAAGACTAGAGGTGATGGAGTGAGAAGCATTTTAGCAATAATCATTATCGCTTTAATGATGACCGGATGCAAATCCGAAGCAATAAGCAATACACCAACTGTTCAACCAAGCGAGCTAACAATCATTGAACCGAACGAACAGCCGAATCGAGTCCGTGAAAAAGTTGTCATTTATAGCCTCAAAAATGCTGATGGCAGCAAGGCAGCTATTGAAACCATCTATCAGACCATAACGGAAGCCGACCTTGTAGATGTATTTAAAAAAGCTATTGAAGAAGCTGAACCATTAAAAGGTATCGTGAAAATGGCAGCTCCAACTTATAAAGTAATAATCGGCAGCTCTGAATATTATCTTTTGATCGGTGATGATAAAACAGATTCTATCGTTAATCTAGATGACTCGCATACGATGTTCAGGCTATCTCCTTCTGACACGATTAAGATTCGGGAAATACTATCTTGGTCAGAGCCAGAGAAAGTGGTCGAAGGACTTGTAATGGACAAGAAAGTTATGGCCCGAGATGCATCGATTCGAATTTTAGTGGCTGCGAACTGGTCAGAAGACGAGAGAAAAAGCCATTCGATGGATGATTGGTTTACAAAAGCAGAACAGAATCGCGAGCTAGCGTGGTACACCATCGATAAAGAAGTCTATGGCAAGCTACATATTGGTCAGCCAGTGGCTATTAGAGCAGCAGCTATGCAGCTCGATTCATCGCCACCCATTCGGTTCTTCATTACGGCACAAATCATTGATCCTATAATAACCAAATCATCCCTTTATTTAAGTCTAATTGAAAAAGAATTAAGCAATCAGCAGCTGCTTTTGAC
Organism: Paenibacillus sp. 01T431; assembly: GCF_056398625.1. Classification (NCBI taxonomy): domain Bacteria; kingdom Bacillati; phylum Bacillota; class Bacilli; order Caryophanales; family Paenibacillaceae; genus Paenibacillus; species Paenibacillus sp. 01T431. The sequence goes on along the minus strand of NZ_JBFTPT010000009.1, from coordinate 80,585 downwards.
TCCGATCCGTCCAGATAAGGAATGGATTTTGGATGGTATTAATCCTAGCAGATATACGGTTAGTCCTATAAACAATGAAGCTGACTCTACTCGCCTAGAACAGGTTTCCATTTATATTTTTAAATCGGAGCAGCAGCTTGAAGAGGGTCTAAAGGATTTTCAAAAACAAACCGAATTGATTAATATGCTTTACCCTCGTATTTATAAGATAAACAATGCGATGATTTTTTATTGGGCACATGGCAACTTGGAAGAAACCGCTAAGCTTAGCAGCTATTTCGAGAAAGCAGTAAAGCTTCTACTCGAAAAATAGACGGATACGATGAACATGGAAACGGGGCTGCCCTAAAGTAGAATATTCTACTTTGGGACAGCCCCTTTTTCCTATTGGCTCTATCGTTAACCGATTGAACCTTCCATTTCGACTATGACTAAATGAAGCTACTTAGAATACAAGGAAGGGAATAGAACAAACCTTCCTTTCATACAGTACTCTTAAAGATAATGTATCAAGGGAGGATTTCGCCATTGTTAGATCAGTCATTTGTAGCTCGTTCTCTAGAAGAAGTTAGGTTTTGGTCTCGTATTATGAAAGAGCATTCTCTTTTTCTTAAATTGGGTTTCCGATGTGAAGATACACAACTAATTAATGAAGCAAATCATTTCTATGCCGTTTTTGAATCAATCGAAAATAAATCTAATGCTTATACAATTGAAATAGATCCTACCGTAATTAAAAGATTCAATGAAGAAGTTTATACTGCTGTTTCTTACATTTGGGCTTTCAAAAGAAAAGTGCTCGGTTTAATTCTGACTTGCAAACTTCCAGGTGCAAACAACTTCCCATTGTTAGTTGATCATGTGAGCAGAGAAGCTAATTATTTCAGAAATCGTTTGTCGGAATTAAATTTAGGTCAGTTACAGCCACTGCCTGATGCTATTATCGACGAGAATGTTTTCTTTCTAAGAATCATGGCAGACCACGCCAAATTCATTAGTCACTTGCTTGATCCTTCAGAGCGACAGTTAGTGGAACAAGCGAATAACTTCAGTGAAGAATTTGACACGTTACTATTTCAAGCAAGGGACTTAGAGTCTATGCGACCTCAATCGCAAACTGTTCCGCTACTTGACCAATTTCTTGATCAAAATAGAGTGTCAGTTAAATCGCTTCGTGACTTTAAAAGTACAGCTCGAGACCTTATTGAAGCCTGCCGTATAAAAAGTATCATTCATCCGTTATTGGCGGATCATGTATTCCGAGAAGCAGAACATTTCCTCGTTATAATTGATATGTTTGAAAACAGTCTGACAGGTAAACCTGTTTAATCTTTGAATCATAGGGTTATTTCTATACAGTCTGTATTAGTTATCTCCTCGACCTAGCCAGTCGAGGATTTTTCGATGTCATTTTTTTTACTGTTCATTTATAATCATTTTTGGTTTCCGTTTCCCCGATTTATTGCAGAAATTGCTTAAAGAAATAAAAAAAAGAATCCGTAGAAAAAATCTACGGATTCACCGATTTACTAGCAAATAGAAATTCAAAGTAGTAGCGTATTTGACTAAACGGTATCAAAACGGTATCATACGATATTTTGAAACCGTTTAGCCCTTGATACGCCTACGTTTTTATTAACCGATAGAACCTTCCATCTCGAACTTTTTTAATTGAGCTTTTCAACGTGTTCCTTCCTATTATATATCCCCTAATAATACTCTATTTTTCGCCCCCAACTTTTCATATCATTTCACATCTTTTCATTTTATATCGGCACATAATCGGCACGAAGGTTAACCGCTTGAAGGGTATATTTATGCGCAAGCTTCTACTAGATAAAAGCGATCCTTAGACACGCAATTGGCTTTACATAGTACTTGCCGTAAAAGAATATTTTCTTTTTATATAGTTGTATTTTGATATCATATGTGATATTATAAATTTATAGAAAGGAGTTGAGAAATGGCTAAGATAGAGAAGCTCATCGAAAAGATGAGACGGAGACCGAAGGGCATAACCTTTGCCGAAGTAAAGAAAGTCCTCGAACATGCCGGATACAGTGAAGTAAGAGTTCGCGGCTCTCACCATCACTACCGAAATGCACAAGGACTTCTGACAACGGTCAAGCGCGAAAATCCGGTAAACCCGGAAGCTGTTGCAGACGCGCTCGAAAGGTTAGGCAAGTAACAAGAGGGGAGCAATCCCCTCACCCTTCCCTCCCTTTATCATAAGCCGAATATTATGGAAAATCAAAAAAACCTTGAATACTATTTAGCCCTGCCCTATACATTCCAAGTCAGACACGTCAAAGATGATGACAAATCCTATTATTGGGCAAATGTAAAAGAATTAGACGGCTGCCACACTTCTGGCGATACACGGGAACAAGCTTTTAATGAGTTGCAGGAAGTGTTAAAAGATCACATCGAGATTAAATTAGAGTATGGTGACCCCATACCCGAACCTCAAGAGGAATTCAGCGGAAAAATTCTCGTCCGTGTTCCTAAGTCACTTCACCGGCAGCTAATTTTTAAAGCCGAAGAAGAAGGCATTTCACTCAATCAGTATATGCTCTATAAGCTCAGTAAGTAGTTATTTACCATTGCGCTGCAGCGGAGCTGCTTATGTGAATAGCTCCGCTTCGCTGGCGCAAGACAACAGGAGAAGTTACTATGAATTATAAAATTGATTATCACACGCCGCTTGGTAACTATTTTGAGATTCCGGCCAAATATATGGAATGCGATATCTCAACATTCACTTTGTATGCTCAAGATATAGATTACAAACCTTCTACAAAGAGAATCGTCAATGCGCTTGCATCCAATCAATTGAACACATATAAAGCAGTACTAGGTAAAACATGGCATAATATCAGCGAAATCAGAGGTTTAGGAATAAATAGTCAATTACTTCTGTTCGAACTTCTCTGTCGAGTTGAATCCGATCCGGAACGCCTTAAAATTGAATTAGAGGCAGTTGTGCCTGATAAAGCTAAACAATTGGCAAAGAGATATTTAGATAGGCAGCAGCTGTCTTTTGAAGAGGTCCTCAAACAAGTAAGAATAAATGAAATCAAACGAAAGCTCCGAGCTATGGGAGTAATAAACTAAATTATCACCCTGATGACAACATACGCCATTAGGGTGTTTTTTTATTCCACATATCGCCAAAATACGACTAATATAGTAAACTGAATGGAGGATTTTTACATAGTGATAGGGGAGAGTAGAGAAAATGAAGAAAATGCTTATCGGTTGCTTTTTAACAGTCCTTTTGATTTCAGGATGTGGTACAAATGCTTCTAATGAGAGTACCGAGAAATCCAGTGAGACAAAGACATCAACAAATGAATCATCCAGTTCTGAATTATTGAATTCAACCGAGTTTGAACAAATGTTCACTGATCCTAAAAAATTCAAAGGAAGATCTACTGATTTTTTTGCAAAAGTATTTACAGAACCCGAAAAAGATGAAGATGGCGTTTACCTTCAAGTCTGGGCAGACCCAGAGAGCTCTGAAAAAAATGCCATTATTGGTTATAACGATCCCTCCTTTCAAGTCAAAAACGGAGACTTAGTACATGTGCAAGGTACGGTGCATGATGTATATGAAGGCGAAAATGCGTTTGGCGGGAAAATAATTGCACCACTAATAACTGCAAGCTCCGTTGAATTAGCTGACTATATAAGTGCTTTGTCTCCGACATTGCAAACAATTACTGTCAATCAAGAAATTGATCAACATGGTTATGTTATTAATCTTGAAAAAGTAGAATTTGCCGAAAAAGAAACACGGTTTTACATTTCAATTAAGAATAACACAGCAAGTAAAATATCTTTTTATGATTTCAATGCTAAATTAATTCAAAATAGTACTCAGTTTGAACCGACTGATAACTATGAAGCAGATTACAAGGATATTCAATCTGAGATTCTTCCAGAAGTTATGACGGATGGTGTTATTCTGTTTGGCAAACTCGATCCTAGTGCAGGAGAAATTAAACTACTTTTAGAAGGTAGCTCGGAAGATTGGGATTTAGATTTCGAACCTTTCCAGTACAATGTTAACAGTAATTAAATAAAATGGATAATCCCAAGCGCTTGGGAAAATAGAAAAACAGCCCACCAACCGCTATGGTTAGTGGGCTCTTACTTATTTTCGGGATATTGCAATAGTGTTAAACCACGTCAGCTCAGATAGCGTCAGCTTCTTCGACTTTACCTTATCCAGCCAAGCCTTATCCGAAATCACTTTTGCCTCAATAAGCCGCTGAACCGCTGCCGCCAGTGCGGTCCATTCTGCATCCGTTAGGTTAATCACATTCTCGTCCTCCTCTTCGATTACATCAAATTTAGTCAATTCATGAGCTTTGATAATCGACAATATCTTACTGGCATAAGCCGAATCTGTTGCATAGCCGCAAGAATAAAGCATGACAGCTTGCGCTTCTGGCGACTTAGCCGAGCGCACCCGATCATAGCGCGGCAGTAGGAATAATAGATCCTGATCCTTGTAAAAATCATACAGGCTGTCGTACACTCGGAAATTGGCACTCGTGCTGACCGCAATCCCGCCGTACTCCTCCCATGTTCCCTTGTTGATGCTACGCCCTTTCCAATATCCATTCGGCTTGCCGCTGCCGACCTTGATCCCACCCAAGTTGTACCAAGAATGAATAACACAGCCTGTCTCCAATATGTTTTGAGCCAATCGCACAGAGGGGAGCAATGGTGATCCCTCCCCCCTCACTCGCTGCACAATAGGCGCGAGCTTTGCGATAAATTCATTTCTACTTAGCTTCGCCATTTTCAGGCTCCTCTACTGTTTTTTTTAAGCTGATCTTAGATGCTCTTTCCACCTTTGCTTTAAGCTCGGATTCGATATGTGACATAACCGACTGAGGTATCCATTTGCCCCAACCCGCGCGGTAGGCATTGGCTGTTAACGACTGCCAAGTATGATAGATGATGCCGAGCGTTAAGCCATAAAATAATAAGCCTGGCACGCCCAGCATGGAATCTAAGAGATTCGCAATCGCTGGCAGTGATACAAGAAACAGCGTACGTGGCAACCCCTGCCTTAAGCCGTATTCGCTAGAGAATGTCTTATCCTTTTTTGCTGCCGAAATCCCTGTAATCCAGTCCAATCCGATGATGAGGATCAAAAGCGCAATCGGCAATAAACGGCCATCTCCATAAATTAGAGATACCCACGGAGCCAGCACTGCTCCAATCCCTGCTGCAATTGCCCTACCTTCCGTTACCTCTACCGAAAACCATTGTTTATACATGCCTATTCTTCCCCCTATTATCACTCTCTGTGTAAACAAATAGCCCACTGATGTGGGCTATACTAAGGCAATCCAAGTAAAATCTAATGCATAATCATACTGTGTAAGATTCGTATAATTTGCATTTACCGTTGAACCAGATACCGTATAAGATACATTCCAGCGATACAGCCGACCAAATCCTTTTACAGTAAAAGTACCGTTAGCCTTATCAATACTAACGACTTCAAGCTGAGTAATAGCCGGCGCATAATTTAACACCCTGAGATTTGCACCAGGATTCTGCTTAAGCTCCTGCGCATAAAACGAATCTCGCTTGAGAGCTAAGAATATTTTGAAATCCTTACCCTTGAAATCCGAAGGCAAGGTTATTGTTACGTCTGGAATTTCTCCAGTGCCAAAGTAAGCACCGTTTGCTCCAGTAGAGTTACTACCGGCAGCAACCAAGTAGTTATAAGGCTTATCTCCTGCTGCCGTTTTCCTAATTAATCCTGCTGGCGTTAGGGCTGTAGTGGAACCATCTGAATGATAAGCGATGACACCGAACTGCCCCGCAGCGAATTCCCCCATACGAAGCACCTCTCCGTTTGGGCCATCAACATGGAAGCCGTCAGCATCAGTATATACCGATTTGTATTTGACTCCCTTAAGCACGCTGGCGTTTTTAGCAGCTGTCTCGGCAGCATTGGCTTTAGTCGTTGCGTCTGCTTTTGCTGTTGAAAGATTGGTTGCTGCCTGGTTGATCCGCGCCTGTTCCTCTGCTGAAACGATACCATCCGCATAAGCTAACGCTTCTTCTTGTGCGAGCTGCGCTTGTGCAATTGCGACCAGCTCCGCAGCTTCAAGAGCCGCATCCGCTTTTTCTTGAGCATCCGTAGCGGCTGCTGCTATGGCTGCTTGCTTCGCATCATTTGCCTTTTCTTGTGCGCCTCCCGGCGTTTCCTTTGTCGATGGATCATACCCTGCATCAAAACTTGTTGAAGAGTTGATTCGTATCAAGCTGGCGTTAAGGATACCCGCATTGATTACGTCAGCGGTAAAGCCTGTCCCTTTGCCAAATGTGCGCCAGTTCCAGTTGCCTCCAACCTTTTCGCTTGCAATCGCGAAGATACCAGGACCAAGATACAACGCCCCATAGTCCGGGCTGCTGATGTCCGTATTTTCAAGCAAGAATCCCTCATTTGGTAGCACCTCAGCGGAAGCATATGCGCCTGAAGCGACAAGCTGATTTTTGAGCGTATTAATCTTGCCGTCAATCCAATTGGTGCTAACCCTGCCGCCGCCTGTCGTTACACGCTCTATGGTCTTGGATGCGTTTTGCATCTTGTTTAGCGTATCAGTCAAGCTAGGAAGGAAATTAGCCAGCACCACACGCGAACGCTCTGGCGCATTGGGATACTCTTCATATTCAACGATTCGGGCCGTCACTTCGATGTTTAAGTCCTCCTCATCGACGTGTACCGTATCGCCAATTGCAAAAGCCTCGCTTTCCCCGTAACCTTTTACGCCTTTAAGCTCGGCCACATCCGCGACATAGGATAGCAAATGCGTATCTACTGTGGCTAAATAAGCCTCGCCTTTAGTACGCAGCTCCAGTAAGTCCTCAACCTCATCAAACGTTACTTCTCCGCATTTTGGGCGCGGATAAAGCCCGATATTCGGGCTATCAATCGGCTGAGGCAGCGTAATACCGTCTTTGCCGAAAACAAAAAGCCGAGTAATAACACCTCGGCTTTCTTTGGTTCGTGTAATGCTTCTTAGATTCTTGCGGTAGCTGATCCGCACGCCATTGTCAGCACCAATTTGCGGACGAAAAGTAATATTGAAGTTGTCACGCTGCATCTCTGCCTTTGACAAGGCTATGAAATGACTCAGCCCCCATACCACGCTGTTCCGCTCTACCGTGAAATCATGTGATGTTGGAACGGCGAGCGCATTGCCAGTAAACCGAGTGCCTGCAAGTATGCCATTCAATATCGCAGGAGCTGTTGCATTGGTATACTGGAGCAACGGTATATACTCGGTAAGCAGCTCCGTGCATATATGCTCGGCAAAGACAGCTGCAAGCAGCTTGCCGCTTGCGTCCCGGCTCTCGTTAATGGTTCGGATAATAAACAGCTGGCCGGATACTTTAACGATATTTTCCTCCGCTAGATACTGTACCGCCTCATCGGTGAATGGTACAGAAAACTCGACGGTATAATCAGCATTGATCCGTTGGAAGATGCGCGGCCCCGGATCAATTGTGTTTTTAATCACAGCAAGACCGAAATGGTTAAAATCCGTCTCCATCTTGTCATAGATTACGATGATGTTATCTGTCATTCTTCCTCGCCTGCCTCGCTCGCTTCCTCATCCTTGTACCCTAGAAGCCTCATTTGATTTTGGTAAGGGTTAGGTACATCAGAGAGCTGGAGCATTCCATTATCTACCCTAAATTTATAGAATGTCAGCATTAGGCATTACCTCCTTTCAATGCCGCAATCTCACCTTGAAGCTCCGCGATCTGCATCATCATTTCGACCAGGACTGTGCCAATCATGTCATCATTTTGTAAAGACAAGGTTAGCGCCTCCCCGATGTCTCGGATAACGGGAGGCTCGGCCACATCGTCCAGTTCATTAGCCGGTATCCCGTTAGCTATCAACCATTCTCGCAACGTTTCTAAATCCATGGCCTAGCCTCCTAGCGCTTTCACTTTTTTGTAAAGCTCTGCAATGGCTCGGACATTGACCGCGCTCTGCGTCTCCATATCGGCCATATCTTGCACGAGCTGATCCTGCACCATCTTGGGATTGCTTTTGTACTGGACAACGGCATTGATTGCGTTGGATGTATAGAGATACTTGTCCAACACTTGATAGGTCACGGTGTATTCTGCTGTCGTGTCATAGTCGCTAGCATTTATATAAACTTGAACATTGTTACGATAAAGGCTGCTAAAGCTGATTATCCATCTGTTATCGATTATGCCGTTTTTATAAACAGCTAACACCTTGTCGGGCACATATTTAAAATAACTAACAGGATAAGCCGTATTATTTAGTAAATAATTCGTATTACTAAATAGCACAGGCGTTACCTTCTCGCGAACTACAACACTCTCCATTAATTCCAATTGATTACCGCCAGCCTGCAAAGCGATGGCCCCTGTGTCTCCAACAAATGGTTCTTCAAAGCCTTGAGCTAGCACATAGTCGAGTTTATATGGAGTGTATGACACCGTTGCATAGCCCGTTGTTGGTATAGTAGTCAGGTTTAGAGGGGCCTCTAAATCTATGAAATCGGTATTGATCGTTGATGCTATCGTACCGTTAGAAGCGTCAGCATAAGCAAGAAGATGGACGAAACCGTTTGTGTCGATCCAGCCTGCCGTCACTGTTAAATTGATATTTACTTTAGCAACGGAGCCTGTCAAGTTGGTTGCAGCGCCCGACCACGCCACACCATTCCAAATAGATACAGTAGCCTTATTCCCATTCGGTCCACTTCCGTTCCCATACCAGTTAAAGTTGAACTTAGGGATGTTTCCTGCCTTTAGCCACGCCACACGCTCCGCAGTTGTTGTCGCTGTTCCGAAAACGCCGACACCGTGATTACGAATTTCATGTTCGAGCAAATTAAATGAAAATATTTGTACCGCTATTTCTCCAGCTCCGCTGCGTCCGGTCGGTTGCGTCACTGCGTTCAAAGTCGCTATGTTACTGTATGATGATGTCGCAAACTCGGTCGTAATTGAAGCCGGAGGTAGCAACGTCGTCATAAGCAGCGTTTTATACGTATTTGGGTTTTCGACTACACTACCACTCACCTTGCCAACAAAATTAGCATTAGGAGTTACAATGGGAGTCCAGCTTTTAGTTCCCGTCCCATTGTAAGGAGTCCCTACGGTACCATTATTCATCCGCCACCCATTAAAATACGCTTTAATTTCTGCTACTGATGGATTGTAGGAATCCCCCCAACCACTATCTGCTGTTCCAACACTCACATACAATAAATTCCCTGAATCAAATACTTGATTGTCTGGTAAATAAGTTGCTGTACCTCCAGTGTTTTGTGAGAGTATCGTCCCATCTGACTTTTGTACAAGCCCAGTTCTAAACGTTCCTGCCGGAGTAGGAAGCGTAACTTTAACTACCTTATTCCCAGTATTGTTTACGTGAAACAACCAAGGCAGAGAACCATCCAATACAACGCCAGTATACCAACGTCTAAATGTACGACCCGTGGCCGTATCGTAACTATCAGCTATAGTCCGATCCACATTGCTTACGAGCATAGGGAAGTTAATGTAATCGTCGTTGCGCGGCTCCCACTGGGTAGCAACAGAGCCTAGTTCTAGTTGTGGATTGGTAAATATACAAATTCCCGCCGCTCCAGACGTAAGTCTTAGTGAAACGTACCCATTGTAAGAGCTGTCTACCGTAAATGTGATAGGTGTGTCAAGCGTACCTGTTAGCATCTTTGATACATCGTGTGTATTTAGTTGAGTTTTATAAATGCGGGAAACAGCATTCGCATTTCCACCGTTATTAAGTTTGATTGTGTAGGTTGCCCCGACCACTACCGGAACGCTTAACCAATTATCTTGGGCGACATTGGTGGCATTTAATGTCATTTCATATGGTGAACTGATAGTTGCGTTTGCGTGCAATTTCCACTCCGAGAATGGAGGGAGTACGTTTTTCCCGACCTTACGCACAGCCCCACCCTGCAAGTGCTGCACGCTATCGACGTAAGGGAACTTCTCTGCCAGCTTTTCGCCCGTGTATTCTGGATCTAAGTCAATTTTCGCGTACTCCGCTGCTGATATTTCATACAACCTAGCACCGTCGAACGAAACCCAACCAACTGTGCCAACTGCAGAAGTATTTTGAATCCATACAGAGGCGTCTGCTAATTCTGATGTTGCGTCAACCTTCGAATAAAGCGTTTTATTACTCGTTGTTTGCATAGTAGTGACAGTTCCGTTTGAAATAGGATTTCCATCCAATTTAGCCACTGTTACACGAGCAATTGACACACCATCTGTAATCGCATCAACCAAATATAAATACTTGCCCGCTTTTAAATTAGGCGTAGGATATCTTACATTCCTCCCGGTGTGCGAATCCCCGGACAGCGAAGAAATTCTCTGTGCGCTTCTTCCGTATTTTGCGCTAGCGTAGTCAGTATTTCTAGTTCCCGGCCCAGCGGTTTGCCACCTGTCTGCTACTCCATCGCCATTAGAATCATTTTCGAAATTCCCATCAATGCCAAGCAAGTTAACTAGTGTTCGGCCCTGCACCTTCACCTCTGCTCCTGATGCTTGAGAAGTGTTTAGTAGGTTTAGCCCTCGCTTAATGGTCGCCGTCTGATCGGCCTGCGCAAGCTGCTTGCTGTGCAATTCCCTGATCATCGTTCCAAGCGTAGCTCTTGCCGTTCCATCCGCACCCATACGGCCATCAATGACCTCGGCTGCGCTCGATGTGGGACCGCCAATGATGTTATTGATTTGTGCTTGCTGCGCCTCGACCTTCTGTTTTACGCTCTGGCCTTCGACAAATTGGATCTGCTCCGCTGTATGGGCTACCGGAGCAGCAGCATGAGCGCCATCAGCTGCAATACGCGCCTGCTGCTCCTCCGTGATTTGGGTTTGCCTTAAAGCATCAACTTCCTCCAGCGCTGCAATCTTCCCGTTAATCGCTTCTTTGCCTGCTCGAAGCGTCGAGCCTGGCGGTATTAACTCAGACATTTAATCACCTCACGTATACTTTGCTGCAAAAATAAACGACACCGAGCAATGAAGCCCCGTGCCGCCGATCTCTACGCTATTACGTCCCGGCGCAAGCTTTACCCAGCGGCCGGATACTTTATTGTTTTTGTTGGTCGCGCTGAGCCTTGCCTGCATGCGCTCGTTGTCAATCGTAACCGTGCCAGCGGAAACCGCTTCGCCGTAAACTAAGGTACGATCCCCGATTTTGATAAACAACGAAACGAAGCTGCCGAGAATTTGAATCGTTGGCCAAATCTCCAGCGCACCATAATTAACGACCTCAACCGTCTGTGGACCCAATATAGCAAAATCAAATCCATCCTCAAATGTGAGTTGATCATTGTCCATCAGCACCTCACTATCCCATGTCAACGTATTGGAGAGATCCGTCTGATAACTAAACGGATCGAAAGCTGTGAACGGCAAAGTAAATTGCCCGAACCCGACCACTCGCCCAATGTCGAGGCCACCGGAATAGTACACGTTGTATTTCTTGCCCGGCTTGATATCAAAGACCAACTCCAGCTCGCGGGGCGAACCCGCAACGTCCAAGATAAACTCTGCCAAACGATCTGCGGCCAGCTGCAGCTCAACGGGATTATTCATGAACATGGCACAATCAAGGCCAAATTGCAGCGGCGTGAGCTTCGCACCAAAATAAAAAGCGCCGTGCTTGCCTGCAATAGCAGATGTACTATCCACTGTGCCAGCTAAGATCGGACGCTTTGCTGATCGCGTCATATGCATGCCCAGTTGCAAGGCTGTGCGCACATCAAGCGGATCATCTACCGGACGCAAGGTAAAACCGCCATTATAAATTGCCAAGCGCTCTCCCCCTTGTCTGCATATTTTCATTTTGGTGGTGGCTGACGCTACTAGCGATCTCACGGCCATCCATGTGGATATGGGTGTGGACGATAGTCACGCCGTTACCTGCGCCGCTAAGCATATCTCGCGTTTCGTTAGCGTTGTAAACTTGGCTACCTCGCGGCATATTCACAAGCTCAGGTCCTTTCTCTCCTACGAGCGACAAACCGCCTGGCGCGTACAACGTGCCATCCGCATGCGCCGGAATCGTAATCGTTGCTGTCGATCCCGAAGCTTGTACGCCTGCCTGGATTCCCTCGCTCCCGCTCTTAAAGATTCCGGCAATGGCATCTTTTACTTTCCCCGCAATCTCGGTTACTTTACCGACGATCCCGCCAACAAACTCCATGATTTTATCCGGGATGCCTTTGATAAAATCGACAATACCGTCTATGATGTTCTTCCCGATGGCTCCAGCAGCTTCATAGACGCTTTTCCCAAAAGAAACAATGACGTTGATACCCGTTAGGAACCAATCCATGATCATTTGAGGCAATTGCCTAATAAAATCAACGATGGCATTGATAATCCCTCTGCCTGCCTCCGCAGCCTGCGTTACTGCGTTTTGATGCCATTGCACGATCCGATTAAACGTATTTACAAGCCACGTCCATACCTTCTCTGGCAGCTGCGCGAAAAACTTAACCACATTAGTAACAAATTCCGTGCCCAACTGTATAGCGGCAGCAATCATATCATTTCGCCATTGATTAACATTCGAAATCAATTGCACAAGCCACGTCCAGACCTTTTGCGGCAGCTCCGCGAAAAACTGAATGATCTTCGGTATACCCTCAGAAACCGCTGTAATCATGTAACCAATGACATAACCGATAGCATACGGAATCTTCACCATAAACAAATCATTGAGGAAGCCAAGAATCTTGCCCGGCAGCTCTGAAAAGAAAGTAACAAATTGGTTAAATGCGTTTGGAACGTCATTGGTGAAGAAGCTCATAATCGCATTCCAAACATTGAGCGTAAACGCCTTGATCTCATCCCAATACTTGACGATCAACCCGACTGTCATGCCGATTGGTCCCGTTATGGCAATGAGGATATTCGGTCCCCATTCCTTGAAAAAAGTAACAAGCCCATCCCAGATGGCTACAGCTGCCTCTTTGATCGCCGTCCATGTCCCTAGCAAGAAACTAGACACCTTGTCCCAATTCATGTACAGTGCTATCCCAGCCGCTATCAGAAGCGCTATTGCGGCTGCTACAAGCCCAATAGGGTTTGCAGCCATTGCAAGGTTAAGGAGCCATTGTGCGGTTGTCATGGTCGCTGTAGCGAGTTTCCAAGCCTTATAGATGGTTACAATGGTATTAATAATCATCTGAGCTGCTAAAGCGGTAGTAATAAAGCCGAGGATTGGGAGCAAAATATTAGCTTTGTCCACTACCCATTGCAGCGCATCCCCAAACAGAGTAAATCCGGCAATGATGGCATCTGCTACCGCTAATGTAACCTTTTCGATTTCTGGCATCTTGCCTTTGAACCATTCCGCAAACTCGTTCAGCTTCGGCAGGATCTTCTCCCCAATGGGAATCATGACACCTGTCTCAAACATACGGCCAATGCCTTTGATCGCCTGCGAGAATGAATCATATTTAATCTTGTTAATTTCTTCAAGCGTGTTGGCTGTCGAGTCCGTGGAGCTTTTGACACTAGCTAGGGAAGTAATCGCCTTGGCTTCCAAATCCTCAAATTGCGTACCAAATAAAGCAACGCCAATTGTATTCTTTGCTACTGGATCACTAATGGCATCCAATGCGCCGACCACTTGACTAAAAGCAATTTGTGCCGTCTCCCCGCCAGCAGCAAAAGCATTCGTCATATCGGATGCACTTAAGCCAAGCGCTGCGAAAGCTTCTGCGCTGGCCGTCGAACCGTCCTTGGATCGGATGGTAAATTCTTTAATCGCATCCCCAATCTTATCAACTTGAAATGCGCCATCTTGTGCGCCTTGAATCAATATGTCTGTAAATTGTTCTGCTGAGAATCCAAGAGCAGAGAATTGCGCGCTGTACTCATTTAAGACCTCTAGCAAATCGCCATTTTTATTGGCTCCTTGCTGTGCACCTTGAGCAATGAGCGTATACGCCTGCTCGCCCGTGATCCCAAAATGCTGCATCATACTGTTAACCGTGTTAATTGATCCCTCGACCTCAAACTCGAATGTATCTCGCAGCATCAAGGCCGTTGCGGTAAGCCCTTCAAGCTCCGCGCCGGATTCACCCGTAATCTGCTTGACCTTCGCCATCGCCTTGGCGATGTCCTCAAAGTTTTCGCCTAGATTTCGGTTGTAAATCCGTTTGGTTATTTCCTCGTATTCTTTCATTTCATCAGCGGTTAGCCCTGTTTCAGCTGCAAGCCCATTCATAGCCTTCCGAAATTCATCAGCCACCTGTACGGACTTCACACCTAATGCAAGCGCCGCTGCCGCTCCCACAGCCGCTAACGACAAAATAAGAGCGCCTGCCGCCTTTGCAATTGTTCCCAATCGCTCTTGCGCCTTGCGCCCTTTCGTGTCTACATCGTCAAGCACCTCGTCGGCATTGTTATTTACGAGAATCGTACCGAAGAGGCGAAATATTTCCATCGATTACCCACCCGCCTTCCGAAAAGCTGCTAGGATCTCCTCAGCATCGTCGATGATTTCTTGTTTCGTTTTCTTGGATGCCGGAGGAGGTGCCGGACGCTTAGGCTTATAGAAATCATCAAATGAGACATAATTCTTTTCGGTCATATTTGCGTATCTGGTCAAATACATTTCCCAGTTCTGCTGTTTTTGTTCCATCTCATATACTTTGCTGATTTGCTCGATACCCGCTTCCACATCCATTTGCAGCACATAATCGATCTGGCCGTATCGTTTGAGCAACAAGTCAATGACCTCTACCTCATCTATTGACTTGCTTGCTTCAAAAAACTTGACAGACCTGGCAATTCTTTAAATTGTTCAAAGACGCTGCCGAGTTGCTCAATATTAAGCGACGCGAACGCTTCGGGTTCCATGCCAGCCAAGCTTGCCAAAAAGTCCGTGACTTCTTTCTCTGCAAGATGAATATTCTCCAGCACGACTGCCAGCATCTCCATACCCGCCTGCATTTGCTTAGCTTCGGTTAGCTGCTCCTTCTCGCTCACTTTTGGCTTCTTATTCTCTAGCGCCGCTGCTGCTTGCTTCATGATTTCTTTGATTCCAATCTTCTTGATGATGCGGGACATAGGGAAAATATCTTTAAGCTGTAGCTTTCTAAGTTTGATTGGTTTAATCGTTTCCATGTTAACCCTCCGTTATATGACGAAAGAGGGCATCGCTACCCTCTCCGCTTTGTTATTAGGCCGTTCTGAATTTGATTACTTTCTGTGCAAGTGAATTGCCGTTTACATCCTTGATGTTGGATGATGCAATGGCGATGTAATCCGTAGCCGCTGTCAAATTGGCCGACGGTTTAAGTGTAACCACCGTCTTAGCAGCATTGATTGTCAGCGCACCCGGTACGTTAGTACCGTCTGTTGCTTTGACAAGCAAGAAGTTCGACAGATTAACGAGCGTCGGATTGATGGCCTCGTTAAACGTCCAAACCACACTAGCACCCACCGCAATAGCCGTTGCTGCATCAGCTGGCACAACCGTAACCGTTGGCGGCGTGGTATCCCCTGATAGTTTCGGATAATAGATTTTGAACGGTACCATATCCAAATCAGTTGCATCATAGTGAGCAGCAAAAGTAACCGGCAGCACGCTCTCGCCTTTATCCTCTGTCTTTAGTGTTACACCTTCGGTATTCAGCGCATTGAAAATCTGAATAATGACCGGGTTGTTGCTGCCGCTCAAGCGTCCCACCCAAGTGATATTATCCAAGTAGTTTGCCAGTGCAATGGTGTTGCTGGCGGTGATAATGTCATACATGGCATTGGTCGCGGAATCTACTGTTCCTGTCGCTAGTGCAGCAGCAAGCAATTGCGGCGTAATCTCCAGCATATTAGCAACAATCGTAACTTCCCATGAGTCAATCGTGTTCAAACCTTTGGCCCGACCTTTAACCCCATCAATCTCAATAGACCTGACCGATGGCACAGCCTTAAATTCCCCACCGCCTCGCGTTGCTCCTAAAAGTGTGCCTTGTCCTGTGACAAGATCAAAATTTTTATAAAATGCTCCGGCATCGATCACCAAATGTTCTGCCGTTTGATTTGTAAAGCCTGATTGCACTCCCATAGCTAATCCCCTCCAAATGTACGTACTTGATATCTAATCCGCCTGCCTCGTAATCGCTTATCGGGATCGGTAAGCGGCAGGCGGTTGTCCCGGTAAATAACAAAAGCCATCCCATTAGATCGGATGACTTGTTTATTTAGTGCTAGATCCAATTCATGCATCAGCATCTCAAGAGGTATGGTATCTCCGTTTTCTGGTGCATCCCAACCATCAATTTCTAAAACGAAATTCTCCATCGTGCCATCGTCTACACTGTTTTCTAAATTGTAAGTGGCGAATGGATAAGGGGCATGCTCTGGCGCGATCTCACAGTATATGTGTGGATGTTTAGCCGTGAGCAGCGTAACAATGGCGGTACTGAGGACAATCACTTTACTCATCGTTACCACCCTCCATCCTCACGAATCAAACCATCCGCTTTATTCTGATCCTCAATTGAAGCAATGTAAATGCCCATGATTCGACGAATGTCATCCATGTTTTCAATGACCGTATTCATGAGTATTGCCTTCTTGGGCTGATTGCGCGTTCCAAGCTCCTGCTGCACACCATACCAAGTATTATGCTTAATACCGATTTGCAAGTCGCCTTCGCGCTTACGATTCCAATATTGGAATGCTTGCGCATTCCTTTTGGACCGTTTCATATTGGGTCGAAGTTTAGCCTTCTCCAATATTTTTTTGCGAAGCAGACTTGCTACATTTGAAAGTGCTGCCGATTGAAGACGCTTCATGGTGAATTGCGTACGATCAACATTAGATATGAATTCAACACCATTACGTGTCGTCCTCACGGCACGAGGCATAAGTGCCATTTTATCCCGCTCCGATCACAAGGCCAGTGCAAACGAGCTCCACCAAGCCGTTATTCTTTTCATAAGTCCGAATAATTTTGTATTCTTTTCCCTCGAACTCTAGGAGCGATTCATCTTTGTATTCCTCGGCTCTAATCGTGAACATGATTTCCGGCTTCAAACCACTTGCAGCAGCTTGATAATGCTCCGACTGACGAATAGAATTTTTTTCGGCATAGGTTTCTTTCTTAGTCTTGATGGTAATGGAATTGGCTATCGCGTTTTTGCTGATCGTCGTACTTATCAAGTAAATCATATAATCAAGACGCATGTTCTCACACTCCGATACTTCGTGCCATTAATTGGGGCATCAGCATATCCTTGAAGGCATCTGAAAATTTTATTTCGCCAGCCTGGAGACTCCAAAGATCTGAAACGCCAATCGTAAGCGTAGCGATTCCAAGACTCGATTCAATTAGCTCCTGGCTAATACCAGCACCTAGCATGTACTCTTTCACCGCTATCGTTTTGATAAGAAGCGTACCGTTATTCGAATCTCCTGCCCGTAGTCCTTCTTTAACCTTCTCTAGCAATTGTTCGTCCGTCATTCAATCGCCCCGATTCATGCAGAAAGGAACAAGCCGAAGCTTGTCCCCCTTGCCTCAATATTACCCTGCTGCTTCTTCATCAAAAGTCCAGAGTGTGAAGGTTTCCTTCGCAAACATTGGCTTACCGCCGCTGTATACCTTCCCTCTCCACATCGTTTGATCTTTACCAAACGTGTCATCGCCTACGCTGGAGGATTCAATAACGATCTCTTGTGATTCGTTTACAACATACTGCTTAATGTCGCCAAACAAAATGTCATCTAGCGCCATGGCAGAGGTAAAGATAACTTGATGGCCGTCCAATACAAATTGCGTTTTACCGTTTCCAGTAATGACTGGAATCGATGTGGTGATTGGCGCACCCGCTGCGTCTGTCATCTTGCGGAAGCGATTAAAGAAAGTCTTCCGGCGCATGATGAAAACAGCCTCATCCCCATATGGGGAATCCACATCGCCCTCAATGTCCATTAGGATTCCCCAATCCATTTTGGCATAGTTTTTTTCTTCCGATGGTGCAACTTTAATAGCCGGTACAATACCTGTGAATGTTCCCCCTGCACCATCGCCATTGATAACGGCGCTATCCAAATAAACACCCAGGTACTTACCCATTTCTGTTGCTAAGTAAGTCTCCAGCGCTGAAATACTGTTTTTAAGCAGCAAGTTTTTGACTTTGATGGTTGCAACAATGGCCGACTGTGAAAGCTTCGCTTCCGTGAACGAGAAGTTAAGCGAAACTGTGCCATCGTCATTCGTTGTCACCGCGCCCGCCGTACCAATCGGAAGCGTAACGTCACCTGTAAATCCGTATTTCGTGACAGCAGCATAAACTTGACCATATTTTTGGATAATGGTTTGAATCACATCCAACGTGGTTTGTGGCACTAAAAAAGCAGCACCGCTTGAGATGCTGCCACCGTTCATATCCGTAATGGACCGTTTACCCATATCCATGATTGGCTCATCGTCCGTTGATACATTCCGATTGATGTAGCTACGAAAAAAGGCATCCCGGTACTGGCTGGAGCTGCGGAAATTCTCTTGCGTCAATTCATTTGTTCGCATGGATTGAAATCCTCCTCTAGTTTGTGGCTCTGGCGCATCCACAAGCTGCGCATTAATATCGTCAATTTCTTCGCCTAGGTCACGAAGCTCCTCAGCTGTCGCACTTACATCATCGGATGACATATTCCGATGGTTCTTGACCTTTTCCTTAAGCGCCAAACGCTTTTGTTCCAAATCCCCTTTTTTCCTTTTCAGTTCCGCTACCTGTTTTTGTGTCAATGCCATGATTCATTTCCTCCTCGGATTCTTATAATTGTTCAATTAGCTGTAAAAGGGCCTGCTTTCGCGTTTCTTCATCTGTTGACTCAACGGGATTGTTTGTCTCCTCGACGTTCTCAGCAATAATCACCGTTTCCTCATAAGCTGGGAACGTGACCAAGCTAACTTCATACACGGCATTTATTTTCAAAACAACATCAATTTTATTTTCCCAATCCGTAGCAATTACGGCGTTATGGTCAAACCAAAATGACATGCCCTCAATGATCTCCCGCTTCACGCGATCAAAAGCGTAATCATCAATCCATGTGTCTCCTAGTGTGACCTCGACAAACAGACCTGTGTCATCGACCACCGCACGCATATCCGAGCCTGTGCGGCCAAGTACCCATGTGGTGCTGTGATCAAGCAGCATGACAAGGTTTGAAAAATCTACACCGTCGAGTGCTTTTTTATCGATCTTCTCAATCCAATCGCTACCCATCCATGGTTTACCGGGTACGTCGAACAAAATTGGATAGCCACGCAAACGGCGGATGACCTTTCCATCGACTTCCTCTGTAACGGCTCGGAAGTTAGAAGCGTCATTTGCAAATTTCAGTTTGCGTTTGGTTTGGCCTGTTAATCGGGATTGTTTATTTTCCTTCTCCATCCTTCTCACCTCCCTCTACGCTGTAATTGCCAGGCGGCAATGATTGAAAGTTTTTACTTTCCATGAATTGATCAAGTGCAGCCGGGCCTCGCGGCATGCCGATCCGCTTTCGGATCTCATTTCGATTAAGTACCCCGCCAAATAACAATTCTTTAAAGAACGTTGTCTTCGCTGAAAGGGTACTGATTTCCAAGTCGATCATTTCAGCCAAAACTTTATTTTTATGCGTAATTTCGCCATACGTAAAAAGCTTGTAGGTTAGCTCTTCTTCAATCTGGAATACAATTGGCTTAATCGTGTTATCGATGAACTGCTCATACTCAATATCCGATGCTGTATGCGTAATAATCTCTTTTGAAACGCCGAAATAGTTATGCAAATACCCAATGATGGATTCCAGCAAGTCCTTGTTCAACGGAC
This sequence comes from Paenibacillus sp. 01T431, assembly GCF_056398625.1. Lineage (NCBI taxonomy): Bacteria > Bacillati > Bacillota > Bacilli > Caryophanales > Paenibacillaceae > Paenibacillus > Paenibacillus sp. 01T431. The sequence goes on along the minus strand of NZ_JBFTPT010000009.1, from coordinate 60,684 downwards.
TAATCTTCATATCCAGCTTGTGTAAGTCATACTCCGCGCCAATCATCCCGAAGCCTGTAGTATTTTCAGAAGTCAAAAAGAGCTCCTTAAATTCGTCGAGCTTCTTTTTCATGTCACTTCCTTTAAGCGCTGATTTGACTTGCAATAGCGCCGCAATTCGCTGACTGTTCTCGCTGTCCTTCACCGCCTGCGCTTGCATCGTGTTAACCATTTGCACATAAGAGCCTGTCGCCTGTCGCTGTGCGCCTCCAGTTTGTGTTGGAAATCGCTGTAAGTGGATAATGTCGTCATAGTAAAAGTCGTAATTCTTCGCATAGGGAAAATGAATGACGATTTGCCCATCTTCACTCTGCTGGAAATCAAACTGTGTAAAGGGCAGCGTATAGAGCGCCTGAACCTCGCCCCGGTCGTTCCAATCTGGATAAATGAACACGTTGTTGTGCATCATCAATCGCGTCGCAACGTAGGTCCAGAACACCTGTGGTGATTGGTACGGATTAGCGCGAACCTCTAGCACATATTGCAGCCTATCATCAATGAGCTGTGCGTTTCCCTCACTGTCGGCACGAGCATGATAGAAAGGAACGCTGCCGATCTTCTCGGCTACGAAGTTAATCGCTGTTCGTACTTCTGGAATGTTGTAAAGCTCTCGACCAAAGAAGCCTAGCGGCGCACCTTGATTAAGCAAGTCAATAATTTGTGCAGCCGTTACTTCTTCCTTTTTGAAATAGTTTAGCGCTCGCTGAAATATCCCCAATACTTCACCCCCTCTCACGGTTGGTATTCTTCGAATTGATCCTTAACCTTTTGATAGGCGATATAGGCAATCAAAAAAGACACGTATCCATCGATACGCGCCCTGCTCTTTGCCTTATCCGGCTGTATATTCGTATTGACATCAATTTTGGCTGCGGTGTTTGTTGTGCACCAACGAAACAAACCGTTATACTCACTAAATTCAATGATGCCATCTTTGAAGAGAACCTTCGTTTCCTTCATGGGAGCTGATAATGATTTGGCACCCATGGCTACGGGAAACGTAACGCCACGGCCGTTCGTGTCTTCTTTAGGGAAGCCGTTCATTTCCATATCGTCTACCCAATCACCACCATGCCAGCGGTCATATCCAATTTTCCAAAAGGTTACGCCGTATTGCTCGGCTAGTTCAACATACCAGGCGGTAACGTCTGACTTCCTAACCATGCTGCCCTCACAAATGTGCAATAGTTCTTTGTTCAGCGGATCGGAAGCATTAGTATGACAGAAACTCTCATAGGCCATTTTGTCCGCTTTACTGTTCTGTTCAATACGCTGACTGGCAATAAAGTATTTCTGAAATAATCGAAGCTTACCATTAATCGAAACTAGCGCCGACGCACAACAAAGGTCTGTTGTCTCTGCCATGTCCACGCCGCCGACTGCGTACATGTCTTGAATCATGTCTATCGACATATCCACCGCACAGGCATCTACTTCCATTAAGTCAAAATAGATGACGCTCAAGCCGCTAGCGCGATTTAAATGTTTGGAAAGAAAATTTGGCATCATTGCCGGATCTTCGAGCGCCTTCTGATACTCGCCTTCCAAATAACTCATTGTCGGATGACTGCCAAGACCGGGATTAGCTTTAATCCATGTTGAACGATCCTCAGGCTTGTCGTCATCATCAATTCGGAAGATCATTGGAAATAATCGCTCTTTGCTTTGACCAGACAACACCTTCTTACAGCGGTCTAGGATACTGTCGAAGATCCCCTCGCGCACAAAGCCAAACGTCGAAATGATAACACCCATCGGCTGCGCTCTCGCTCCGACTGCTGAGGAAAATACATCATAGGTGTTACGCTGCGTTATTGCATGACACTCATCGATGATATACGCATGCGGATTCAGACCATCTTGAGAATTGCTGTTCTTGCTACCAGCTTTCATATAGCTGTCTGTCGCTGGGAACAACAGCTTCTCTGCATTGTCCTTATCCCGTTTTGTTCGCCAGTATTGCCGAGGATTCTTTTCTGGCGTTAATACATCGCTAGACATGAGAAGAGCCTTTGCATTATCATAAACAATTCCCGCTTGTGATTTGATTGTTGCCAAGCACCACACTTGCGCTGCCGCTTCGCGATCGGCCATGAGAAGAAACAGTCCAATCGCTGAAATGAAAAATGATTTCCCCCATTTCCGGGCAACGAACAAAACGAGTTCCCTGAAATAGCGAACCTCCATGCCGAGCTCTTTATCAAACATCTTAAAGCCGAATATGCAAGCGACAATATACTTCTGCTCAATCGTCAGTTCAAACAGCTGACCTGACCAGCGTCCCTCTCTATGTTTGATCAATCGGCAAAAATCTATAAATCCTTCAACATCGGTCGGGTCATAGCGAACGTTTTTATTTTTAAGCAGCTTCTCTACCAATTTCTTTAAATCCTTAATATCTTTACCGTGCTTCTCCGGCTCACGCTCTACATACTCATGCCAATCTAAAATATATTCGGAAGGTAGGTGCATTTAACCACCGCGCCCCATGATTTTCTGAAATGGGTCTTCGCCAGTTGGTTTCGGTATGCCGGCCGGAATTAAATCGGTGAGCTGCTTGCAAGCCATCGAATAGTTTTTAATGGTCGCGTTGTAAATAGTTGCCGCTGGTCTCTGCCTATCATATGTGTTGTCGCCCTGGGTAAACTCTTCGATTGTTCCATTGATGTTGATGTCTTCCTCGAGGTCCTCTAAAGTAATAGCCATAAATGAAACTCTATGAATAATGCCATCAGCTGCCGCCAGCTTTTCCTTCGGCAAACCTTTCAGTAGCCGCTTCAGGCGATTATATTCCCGCTTTATCCGCTCTTCTCTCGAAGCTCCAGACGTAATCGCCATTTATATCACAACCTTTCGTTATTTAGGGGAGGGGCCTATACGATTGACCCGCGAGTAAATTCGAAACTTCCCCCGACGGTCCCTGAAATACTTTTTTAAATTTTTTGGGCCGGGGGGATTTGAAATAAAAAAATATTTTTTTATTTCTTTGGAGGAGAAAGGAAATTTTGCAATCCAATACTTCGTGCATGTTTATGATTGTGACAATCGGTGCAAAGGTATTGAAGGTTCGCAGGATTGTAAGCTATATCCCAGTCCTGTTTGTTCTCATCCGTAAGCTCAATGATATGGTCAACATCCTTGCCAAGCTTAACCATTCCCTGCCGCCTACACTCCTCACACAGCCCATCAGCTCTGGAGATAACATACTTCCGTGCCTTCTCCCACTCTGGCGCTGCATATATCTCAGGATGCCGAGCCATTAGAAGTCCTCGGCCCCAATACAACAGCGGCTATCAATACCTAGCTCCTTCTCTATGCTGTCACATACTGCATCAATCCGATCTCCCATATCTTCCTTTGCTCTGTATACTTTCATCGCTTCAAATATTTGTCTCAACTCTGCAAGATACGCCAACTTGTACGACAGCGGTTTGGTACTCTCGGCCGAGAAAGGAAGAAGCTCACTCGCAACTTGATCAACGGGTACCGACTCTCCATATATCATCTAAAAACACTCCTTTTTTTCTTATGTTATTTTGTCATTCGTTCACATTTGAATTACACTAAACGTACATTGTGTGTAATTCGTATATAAGCAGCTAAGCCACGTTGTATAAGGATTCATGACTCTTTCAAAAATCGAGTTCCACGTATCCTTAATATGTGAAACTCATTACACACGATGGCGTTTTAAAGCCATATCCATGCTGTCTTGCTCCATACCTATATAACGCATCGTGACCTTGACCGAAGCATGGTTAAAGTGATTCATGAGCATGGCAATGTCCTTATCTGTTGTTTCGTTATAGAAGATGTATCCGAACGTTTTTCGAAGAGAATGACAACCGAGCTCTGATAGTCCGAACTCTTCACCGATCCCTCGTATAATCTTATAAGCCATTTCTCTGCATATAGGACGATTTGTCCCTTCGCGGCTTTTGATCAAATACTCATTGGGCGATTTCCCTTCAATGTAACTCTGCAACTCTTTTTTGAGTTCTGGAGCAATTAAGATACGTCTTTGCTTCTTTGTCTTCTTCTCACGAATAGAAATATGTGTCCCAGTAACATCCTTAACGCGCAACCGCAATAAGTCACTGACACGAAGCCCTGTGAATATACCGAGCATGAAAAATATAAAATTCCTGATGTTTGTTTCTTTGAGATATGCCTTTATATCAGCAAGCACTTCCGTATCCCTTATGGGCTGCACGAAGTTCAATAATAGTCACCTCTCTTCATAATCCCAAACGCTTGGGAATTTGTTGTTTCTTGTCTTTCAAACATGTTGGAAAAGCACATATTTGAACTATATTCTGCCAGCGCCCCCAAATGCAGCCCCGACATTTAACCGGCTGAATGATTGGCGGCGGTAACTTTGGTTTCTGCGTCATCATCCCACCGCCTTATAAAATGAAAAAGACGGCAGTCCCAATATGAAATGGGACAACCGTCTCGATAAATTTCTACGTTTAAAGCATAGCACGGATTTTTCCTCAAGTGTTCCTCAAAAAACCCTCATATTACCCTCACTTTTTGATCAAGTAACCCCCACATTTTTAGCGTGTTGACCACGGAGGCTATTCCAAGACCCAACCTTCTATCAATGGTCGCGCTCTTATCACCACGATGCATGAATAACAATGTTTCGCTGTAGGTGTAACCTTTGATGTATCGACAAGTAACAGCCGTCTTAGCTTCTTCGTTTCTGATGAGATTTACCGCACGTTCAATGGATTTTTGTAACAACTCACACTCCTCGGCAGCACTCTTTTGATTCTGGGCAAGAAGAATGGCGTTTGCGGTTTTGTTTGCATATAATTCGTCCGCTTCTATCCGCCTAGCAATTTCTCCTTCATGAATAGTGTTAATAATTTCTTCTTTATGGTTGTTGTAGTCATCGACTACTATTTTCAGTTCTGGATAGCTCTTGAGTATAGCGAGACCCTTTTTCATATCCTTTTCATTAGCCGAAGGAAATAGTTCCATCTGAATGCTAATGATCCTCTTGTCTTCTTTGCTGGGCTGCTGTTTATATCCCATTCGTAACCACCCCATAACGATACATATTATTTAAACGGTACGCTTGTTTACTTAGTCTACCAAGTTTGCATTCTGCCTTTACCAATTCTCCTAATTCGTGGTATAATAATCGTCTATTTTATTACAACGGAGGTGAAAATAACCAATGGCAAATCATAATATTAGAGGATGTACAAACTGTGGAGGTAAAGAGTTTACTCCAGGGAACAATGGTGAAACCGAGATGAGTGGAATCATCACTGTTCGTAAGGATCAGGCGCAGGAAACAGGACTTTTAGTAGATGTGTCAAACTTTATTCCTGTTCGTGTTTACATGTGTAATAGTTGTAGTCATGTAGAGATTTTCTATAATCCACCTCAATAATTCTAAGCGAGCGCCGTAGCCTGTACGGTGCTTTATTTTTTATCTCGCTTATTTAATATCCACCTCATGTTCTTGAATATTCATTGTGTTACGCCGTATTGTTGCTGCTGGTAGAGTTTAAATTTCCGTTCACGCTCTTGAGCTGCTTCGTAGTCATACCATGAATAGCCAAAACCTTGGATAATGCGGTTATTGCAGCCGCATTCGCAAATTTGGTTATAGAACCCTTTCGCCTTCCGAAAATCCTTTTTGAACAATTTAGGCATCATAACACCGCACCGAACGCACTCGAAAGTCATGCCCCTCTCGGTTATATTCGCTTTCCTGTTCTGACCAGGCGGCGCTAAACATTCCTCAAAAGTTATCAATTCCACCACGTTCACCACCTATTCATCCAATTACTTAACCCTCTTGGGAAACGACTCCGTGGGAATAATGCTTGTCCGTGGGTGATATTCCTGATTCGCGGCAATTTCAATGGCTTTTTTGGTATCCTTGTTCACGCCTCCAATCGCTTTGAGCTGGTTAGCATTGTTATAGGTAAGGAAGTCATAAAGCGGTTTGAGCATAATATTTTCATCCTTGCATTTTCGCCGATTAAGGCGATTCGCTTTCACTAGCTTTATGAGCTTGTATCCTTCTTTAGCGTTGAATGGCGCGAGTTCAATCAAATGATTGAGGTCTGTTAATTCTTTATCGTAGTAACCTACCATGCGTTCATTTTCTTCAAATCTCCGCTTGGCTTCGCTAGTAAGGTCATAAATGCGCTGGGTCGCTGTTGCTGGATTGAATAGTTCCCCATCTTTCATAATGACTCTCTTCTCAGTTCGTCCTCTGAATCCACCATATAATTCATCGGCCAACTCTTCCGAGATTGATGGTATTCGAATACGCCTGAAGATAACGCTGCAGCGTGAGCGAATGGTACTAGTTGCTGTATGAGCTGAATTTTATCTGCTAGGGGTGCACCGTTAAAATCGACTCTTTCGATTTCGGCCACTTCATACACCCGTTTGCAAAGCTCGTAAATCAAATCATCTATATCGGGCATTTGCTGTACACGGACTCGAAATTGATTTACGCCGTTAATGGCTTGTTCAGAGCTAAACTCTGTAGTTAAGGCATGTTTGATAACATCGCCTATATGAACAAATCCACCATCGTTAAAGACTCTTAGATCGGCAATTATCTTTGTTGTCATAGCGATTTTTGTAGCCGGTTTAAATTGATTGATCATATTGGTTATCTCCTTTTCGAATTGAATGGTGAAACATTAGAATTGTTATTCTGTTGCTTTGCTGGCGGTGAAGTGAATGTTGATTCTTCTTGGTGCGATCTATTCAAGCTCACGAATTTATTGAATTGTTTAAGGAATACAAGTTCCACTGTCCCAGTAGGTCCATTGCGCTGTTTCGCAATGATGATTTCGATTATGCCCTTCTTCTCAGATTCTTTATCGTAATAGTCATCTCGGTACAAGAAAGTTATTATATCTGCGTCCTGCTCGATTGAACCTGAGTCACGAAGGTCTGAAAGCATTGGACGTTTGTCCTGCCGCTGCTCTACTGCTCGACTTAGTTGCGATAACGCTATAACTGGACAATCAAGTTCTCTAGCAATGAGCTTGAGCGTCCGTGAAATATAACTGACTTCCTCGTTACGGCTCTCCCCTGCCCTACCTCGCCCTGCAACAAGCTGCAAATAATCTATGACAATTAACCCAAGTCCTTGCTCCCTCTTGATTTTGCGGCACTTGGATCTGATCTCTGCCACGGTTATAGCTGGCGTGTCGTCAATAATAATTGGAAGCTCCGAAAGCATGCCCATTGCCATTGTGACCTTTTCCCAGTCATCGCCTTGTAAATGCCCAGTTCTGAATCTTGAAGCATCAACAAGTCCTTCTGCACATAACATACGGTTTACCAATTGTTTCTCGGACATTTCGAGACTAAACACAGCGACTGCTGCTTTACTAATCATTTTTAGCGCTACTGCTGCATTTGCTGCTACGTTAAGAGCAAGAGCTGTTTTGCCCACTGATGGACGAGCACCCATAATGATTAAGTCGCTCTTTTGGAACCCTGATGTCATTTTATCTAAATCAGTAAAGCCAGATGATACACCTGTGATCCCGCCATTTCCTTGATTGGTGAACTTATGTTCTAGGTCTTCGAAAACCTCTGGCAGTATATCTTTGATTTTCCGATATTTCTTCTTGACCGTGGTTTGCTCGGCTATGGCTTCCAATCTAGACTGTGCTGACGCTATAACCTCGTTCGGACGGACTAAGTTTCTTGCTTGCTCCAGCTGCTCTTCAAGCTCTGTTATGAGATGACGCTGAGCATCCACTTCTTTCACGATGCCGATGTAATACCCGACATTTGACGCTGTTGGCGTTGCATTAGCTACTTTGGTCAGGTAACTGACAGAGTCCTCTTCGAGCCAACCTTTAACTCGCAATCGCTCTACGATGGTCACTAGGTCAACAGGTTGTCCATCCTCAAAAACCTCTTGAATCGCCTTGAATATTCTTCGATGTTTGATATTTGTAAATTCGCTTCCGCGAAGTCTCGACATGCACTCATCAACGGATGATTGAGAGTCAATGAGAATTGCACCTAAAACAGCTTGCTCCGCCTCGAAGTTCTCAGGAAGTGGTTTTATGACCGGCTGGGCTTGTAGATTGTCCAATTTGCTTAGCTGCCTCCTTTACAAAATCAGGCATTATAATGGCCTTCAAACTGTACGCCTCGTCGCGATCCTTGAGCATCTGACGTGTTTCCTCGGCGTTTGGAATAGCTGGACCTGAATTTTGTTGCGCTGGCATGACAGCCAACTTTCCAGGGTGTGGAGGAAACTCATTCGATGGGTTAAGCGTATGCTTTTTCAAGTTAGCTACCGCGCGGTTGTATGTTACGCCTTCGAGAATCTCTTGCCATTCCTGAACCTTGAGATCGTCGTAAGCGAAGGTATTATAAAAATTGCTGATCTTTATGAATAGCATTCTGATCTCCGATTCCTTCACGCTCCATCGCCTCCTTGAGTTTTCGAACCTGTTCTTTATTTTTTTCAAAGTGTTTCTCATTCGCGTCTAGCGGTGTCGGCTTTTTAGCGCCAGCAGCGCTTGTTTTTACGCATAGCTCCGTGTACTTCTTCCGAAGCTTGTCTGGACTTAAAATGTTCTGCTGCCAAAACGAATCTGCAAGTGCCCAGTTGATTACCTCTCCAACTTCCTGTTTTGGTCGCTCGTCAATCTCGATGATCTTCCGAAAATCGTCCGCCCACTTTTGCATGTTTGAATTTCGAATCAGATGTGCCTTGCCAATCTTCTCCACATACGACATTAGCTTTTCGTAAAAGTAGACTGCCATCAAATAATAGCTATCGTCCTCGGCATACGATTTTGATTGCCGAGAAGAAGTCTTTTTATCTTTAACATTCTTTTCATTCTTTACATTCTTGTTTATATTGGAGGGTTGTCGTTGCTTTCGCGTTGCTTTCGCACCTGTTTCGTCATTGCCCTCGTCGTTGCTTTCGTAACTCTTGAAATCCTGATAAACGTTGTAGTTATCAATAGTTACAAGCAACGAGTGCGTTGCTTTCGTTGTCGTAATCATCGTTGCTTTCAAGTTGTCTTCGTCGGGGCTTCGTTTAGATTTCATCGCTTTACCGCGTAAAAACTCTAAAACCTGAAAAACCTGATCTTTTGTCGGTCTTTCAACGCGGGCCCCGACCTTCCACTTCACTCCCTCAATGATTTCGGGAATGGACGTAGACACCTGTCCGCGCTTTAAACTCTTGTAATTCGAGTGTTGTGCCGTAGTGAGGAGAAATATCCAAACCTTTAAGTACAAAGGCGGTTTCTCCCAGATTTCACTTTCGATGACTTTCCTAGCCAGCAGGATACATCCGCCTGGTATTAAAGGTTCTGTCAATGGTTTTCACCTACTTACAGAGATTCATATTAATGGACCCAATCTGATTCCACACCATCGCATAGGTCAAAATTGATTGTATTGTTGCAGTTGAATCTGAATGATATTTTACTTAAACCCGTTCGCATATCGACTGCTGCAATGATTGTTGCTGATTGTTCAGCCTCGGCATAGTACTCTTTACATGCTCCAATAAATGCAGCAAGGGATACGCGATGAACGTCTGCTTTAAAGCTTTCTTCATCAAAATTATAAAAGGTTTCATCCAGTGCATGAGATACCGTCTTGAAACAGGTAGCTAACTTTCCAGGATTACCTTGTGCTTTAAATACAGGCGTTCTATAGCAATTAAGGAGGATATCATATCCATCCGCTTCCGTTTTCATCTGCATGGACAACCTTCCCTTCGGTTATCCGCAAAGAACCCTCTTGCTTTCATGACTGATATTATGTAGAATAAGGGCATATAAGGGCCTTTGCGGTCTGTTGGATAATCACAAACACATTTCCTTGGACGGGGCGTGATTGTGATTTTTTTCGTTCAGATGTTGTTGAAAAAAACTATTAAACTCTTCTTCTGATTCAAAGACATCGCTTATCAAAACTCCGATTTCAATAATCTTCTTTTGCACTTTGGTTGTGTAACCTTTAAAGCGTCTGCTTAATTCATCATCGCCTTTAAGCGCCTCTCGCAGCTCACACTCACTTACTTTTCTGAGTTTTCCCACTTTAACCCTCCTCTCGATTTCCGAATGAGATTTTTAACGATTACAGTGTGTTGTGAAGGGCTACGCTCAAACCACAGCCGCGCCAATACTTCTAGCGACACATTACCCCTCCTTAAGTTACTTTCACTCTAAACACAAAAGCGGCTGGGAGCCTTGAAGGTTTGATTACCGCGGCATAAATACGAGGTTTCTTTGAAAAGGAAAACAAAATGATAACGAATTTGTTACGTCTGTTCTTTTATCCACTGTTCCAAAAAGATTCTTAATTCACGAACGGGATAATACCACTTTGTGCCAACTTTATGTTTTGGGAAGCGAGGATCAAAAAAGAAATTATCTTGAATGGTATTCCAACTCATACATGTCCTCCGCTTTAATTCGGCAGTATCCCAATATACAAGTTCATTATCGATTTGTTGAACAACCTTCGAGACCTGTTCACGAATCATATTAGCAATTTCAGATTCGTCCACTTCAATTTTGAACATAAGGTTGCACCTCCTACGCTAATTGTCTCATCACGATTTATATTTTCTGGGAGAAAGTCATTTCAAGACCCAATGCATCACAAACTTTACTCATAGAATCCTCGTTCCACCGCTTTCCGCCCTTGAGTAAATCGTGGATGTATTGAGGAGAATAACCTGTCAATCTCGCCAGCGCAGAAGGGTTCATATCTTTCTCTGTTAAAACTTTTTTTACTTTGGATGAGAATCTCATCGTCATCACCTCCTAAGTAAATATTAATCTAATAGATTAATTTAATCAAATAGCATAATTAAGCAAATTGATTAATATTTGACCATTTTTAAGCATTAAGCCTATTGTTTAATCTATTTGCTTTAAAATACTCTAATATGCTCAATTATTCAGCTATTTGATTGTTGTTTTTTAAGCTATTAGTTGATATAGTTTAATCAATCGGTTTAAGGAGATGTTATAAGTGGTACAGCCTGAATACAGAATTAGAGAAATACGTAATCAGAAGAAGCTGAGTGGTGTTGAAGTTGCAGAGAAACTAGGAATTTCGCCTCAATACTACTACGACATAGAAAAAGGAAAGAAAAATCTAAGTGCTGATAACGCTGTTCAATTGGCTAAAATATTTAATGTATCAGTGGACTACCTTCTTGGAAAAGAAGAAGATAATCATATTCAGACACCAAAACCCTATTATTCTTTAAATGACAAAGACGAGCATGATATAGCTAAAATGTTAGAAGAGATGATGGAAGGTTTAGGGAGCAACAAGCAATCATTCCAGTTCATGGGCGAACCTATGGACGAAGAGGATAGAGAATTGTTACGTATTTCTCTGGAAAATACGCTTCGTATGTCAAAACAGATGGCGAAAAAAAAATTCACACCTAAGAAATACAGAGATGAAGGATAGCCTGTGGGGGGAAATCAATGGAGAAGCGTTTAGCTACTCGGCTAATCAAACGATATAAGACGAACGACCCGATTAAACTAATTCACAATTTGGGTATTGTTTTGCTTTTTGAAAATCTTGGAATTAACACTTGGGGCTACTATACAAATATCTTTCGTATTCCATGTATTCATATTAACAATACGATATCCAAACCTAACCAAATTTACGCATCTGCTCACGAACTGGGTCATCGGCTCCTACATAAAGAGATTAGCACCCCTTTTCTTCGGGCTAACACACTACAATCTGTAGATAAAATTGAAAAGCAAGCAAATCAATTTGCTGTTGAATTACTTTTACAAGATGAATTACTGCTTGAAGGGATGACCATTTACGAGGCTGCTGCATATTGCGGGGTTCCTGAAGAAGTTGTTTACTTAAAAAAACCCCCCGGAATAATTCTCTAAAAAACTATCAATATACATAAATCTAACCTTTCGCGCTTATCAGTCGTAAGGCTGTTTATATACGAATAAAATAGAACATACGTTCTTAAGGAGTGTTAAAATGGCAACTTTTCGTAAGTTACCCAGCGGTAAATGGCAAGCTCGCGTTTCGAAAGACGGAGAAGAATTTAGTATCGGCACATTTCGAACAAAAAAAGAAGCAGAAATAGAAGCAGGGAAGGTCGAGGAAAGAATCTATTACGGTCAAAATCTCAATGATCGTAATATGCTTTTTGGAGAAGTGGTCGACGAGTATTTCAATCATAAAAGTCACGAACTTAAAGGATCTACTCTCAAGCAGCTTGCGGTTATTATTCGCCTCCACATAAAGCCGAGTTTTGAGAACAAACGAATTATGAAGATTCGTAGAAGCGATATTAAGAGTTGGATTCAAACTTATGTGGATAAACTCGATACAGATGGTAAGCGAAAATACTCGTTTGGGTCATGCCTAAAATTTTTATCCGTCATGAAAAGCATCTTCTATTATGCTGTCCATGAACTAGAAATTTTAGAGAAGAGTCCCTCTGATCGACTTAAAGTTCCTGTTAAAGACTCAACGGAGCAAAAACAGAAGATTAAGTTTTTCTCACTAGAAGAGTTAAACAAGCTTCTTGAATTTATGAGAAATTACAAACATCAAAGGTTTGAAGACTATTCAATATACTACACTTTAATGTGTTTTTTGAGTCAGTCGGGTTTAAGAATAAGTGAAGCATTAGCATTACGTTGGTCTGACATAGAGGGGAATCAATTAAAAGTTGAAAGGCAAACAAGCAGAGATGATAATAACAACCTAGAACTAACCTCTCTTAAAAACACATCATCATACAGAACAATTGGTTTGAACGATAGTATTTTAAAGGAACTTAGAAAGTTTAAAGTTAAACAAAACGAATTGATTTTAGGGGATGTGTCCTTCCAACAAAACAGCGATCAAATAATCTTCCAAAATTATTTGGGTAACTATTTAACGCCTTCGACAATTCGAGATTGTATCAAAGATTATTGTAGAAAAGCGGACGTTGAGTACAAAGGGACTCACGGATTCAGGCATACCCACGCGGTCCTCCTTTTAGAAGCTGGTGCAAGCCTAGTCTTCGTCTCAAAGCGACTGGGACACAAGTCAATCAAAACAACTGCAGATACTTACCTTTCAATCACCCAAAAAATAGAAGAAGACGAACTGAAAAAGTTCGCCTCCTACACTAAAAGATAATTTTGTATCGGCATGAAATCGGCACAAACAATTTCAGCCGTTGTATTTAAAACCCAAAACCCTTGTTGTAGCAAGGGTTTTGGGGTATTACCCTATACTGCCTTCCATCTCGAACTTGATCAAACGGTTCATCTCTACCGCATATTCCATCGGCAGTTCTTTCGTGAACGGCTCGATGAAGCCCATTACGATCATTTGCGTTGCTTCCGCTTCGCTCAGACCACGGCTCATGAGGTAGAACAGTTGATCTTCAGAAACCTTCGACACTGTTGCTTCATGCTCAAGTGTGATGTTATCGTTCAAAATCTCGTTATAAGGAATCGTATCTGACGTTGATTCGTTATCGAGAATAAGCGTATCACATTTGATATTAGCTTTCGCGCCGTCGGAGTTGCGTCCGAAGGATGCAAGACCACGGTATGTTACTTTACCGCCGTGCTTACTGATTGATTTGGAAATAATTGTCGAGCTCGTATCTGGTGCAAGGTGAGTCATTTTTGCCCCTGCATCCTGATGCTGGCCTTTGCCGGCAACGGCAATGGACAATACCATACCTTTTGCGCCGCGACCGCGAAGGACAACAGCTGGGTACTTCATCGTCAGCTTGGAGCCGATGTTTCCATCTACCCATTCCATCGTAGCATTCTCATCAGCTACCGCACGTTTAGTAACCAGGTTGTAGATATTCGGTGCCCAGTTTTGAATCGTAGTGTAACGAACGCGTGCATTTTTCTTAACCAAGATTTCAACTACCGCACTGTGCAAAGAGTTTGTGCTGTAAACGGGAGCTGTACAGCCTTCTACATAGTGAACGGAGCTGTCTTCATCGGCAATAATAAGCGTACGCTCAAATTGACCCATGTTCTCGGAGTTAATACGGAAGTATGCCTGCAAAGGCACTTCGCATTTTACGCCTTTTGGTACGTAGATAAAGCTTCCGCCTGACCATACCGCACTGTTCAAAGCAGCAAATTTATTGTCATTCGGAGGAATAATCGTTCCGAAATATTCTTTCATAAGCTCAGGATACTCACGAAGCGCAGTATCCGTATCTGTGAAGATAACGCCTTGCTTCTCAAGATCCTCTTGCATGCTGTGATAAACGACCTCGGACTCATATTGAGCCGATACGCCGGCTAGAAACTTTTGCTCAGCTTCTGGAATACCCAGCTTGTCGAATGTTTCTTTAATTTCGGAAGGAACTTCCTCCCATGTTTTCCCTTGCTTGTCTGAAGCACGAACATAATATTGGATGTCGTCAAAATCAAGCTCATCCATGTTGCCGCCCCATTTAGGCATCGGCATTTTGAAAAATTGCTCCAGTGATTTCAAGCGGAAATCCAGCATCCACTCCGGCTCACCTTTAATATCCGAAATCGTACGTACGATTTCTTCCGTTAAACCTTTGCCTGATTCGAATACGGCTTTGTGCTCGTCACGGAAACCATACTTATAATCTTCCATTTCCGGCATTGATTTAGCCATGGTCATTCACGCTCCTCATAAATCTAGTTTAATGTGATTCTTGCTGCTCGATCCCTTTGCGTAAGGCGTTCCACGCTAGTGTCGCACACTTAATTCTTGCAGGAAATTTGTTCACACCAGAAAGTGCATCCAATTCCTCATATTCATCAAATTCAACCGGTTCGCCTTTCATTAGAGCTGAGAATTTCTCAGCCATGGCAAGCGCCTCATCAAATGTTTTTCCTTTTATCGCCTCTGTCATCATCGATGCAGAGCTCATGCTGATCGAACAGCCTTCACCACTGAACTTCGCATTGGCAACTTGGCCGTCTACGACCTGCAGCTGCAGCGAAATACGATCGCCACAGGTAGGGTTATTCAGGTTGATGGTAACTGATTCTTCATCCAAGGTACCGCGATTTCGAGGGTTTTTATAATGATCCATAATGACTCTGCGATATAAATCATCCAATTGCATGACCGAAGAACTCCTTTGTTTGTAGTAAGGCATCGGCTAAGCGGTCAATTTCATCTTCAGTATTATATAAATAAAAGCTTGCTCTTGCCGTTGCCGATACATTCAACCAACGCATTAGCGGCTGGCAGCAGTGATGGCCTGCACGAATCGCAATGCCTTTGGAATCAAGCACGGTCGCAACATCATGCGGATGTACATCATCCAAGTTGAATGTGATGAGTCCTACACGATTTTGCTTCGGACCGTACAATGTGATGCCTTCCAGCGAAGATAGCTTCTCGTAAGCATATGTGGCTAAACGTCTCTCATGCTGATCAATTTCATCTAGTCCAATTTCTTGTAGGAAGTCAATTGCAGCACCGAGTCCAACCGCACCCGCAATAATGGGAGTGCCTCCTTCAAAGCGGTACGGAATCTCTTTCCACGTAGACTCATAAAGATCAACAAAATCAATCATCTCGCCGCCATACTCAATCGGCTCCATCTTGTTAAGCAGTGCCTTCTTGCCATATAATGCGCCGATGCCGGTAGGACCACACATTTTATGACCAGAAAAAGCATAAAAATCAACATCCAAATCTTGGAGATCGATCTTCATATGCGGTGTGCTCTGAGCACCATCCACGACCATAATGGCACCGTTACGATGCGCAATTCGGGTAATTTCTTTAATCGGATTTATGAGACCGAGCACGTTCGAGACGTAAGTGATGGAAACCACCTTCGTCTGTGGAGTGATCGTTTTCTCAATATCCTCAAGAGAAATGGTACCATCGGGCTGCATCGGGATATATTTCAACGTTGCGCCAGTGGCCTTAGCAGCCTGCTGCCACGGAATTAAATTACTGTGATGCTCCATCGGTGTGATGACAATTTCATCACCTTCACCGCATACACTGCGTGCATAGCTTGAAGCAACCAAGTTTAGTGCTGTTGTAGTACCGCGTGTGAAAATAATTTGCTCCGGTGCTCCCGCATTCAGAAACTTCGCTACCTTCTCGCGCGCTCCCTCATAGGCATCAGTCGCCCTGGAACCAAGTGTATGCACACCGCGATGAACGTTCGCGTTATCCAGCTCATAGTACCGATTAACCGCATCAATGACGGAGCGCGGCTTCTGCGAAGATGCCGCGCTGTCCAGATAAACGAGCGGGTGCCCGTTTATTTCTTGATGCAATATCGGGAACTGCTCCCGAATCGCATTTATATTCATCCCTCTAGCTTCCTTTCGAGCAAACGCTGAAGCTGACCGCGTACCGCCTCGACTGGAATTTCCGATACGACTGGAGCCAAAAAGCCGTAAATAATTAGACGTTCAGCGTCTTGCTTAGATATACCGCGAGACATTAGGTAATATACCTGCTCAGGGTTTACTTGCCCCACGCTTGCTGCGTGGCCTGCTGTTACATCATCTTCATCTATAAGCAAAATCGGATTGGCATCGCCGCGCGCTTTAGGGCTCAGCATGAGCACCTTCTCGGTTTGTACACCGTTCGCTTTCGTCGCACCCTTCTCGATTTTTGTAATTCCGTTAATGATCGCTGAAGCGGAATCCTTCATTACTGCACGTGTTACCATGTTGCTGTCGGAGCTTTTGCCGAAGTGAACAGCTTGCGTCGTCAAGCTGTTTTGTTGAGCGTTTTTGCCTACGCTGATTACTTTTGCATCAGAAGTAGAGCCTGTGCCCTTCAACATGGATTTCGTGTCTGACAACGTATTTCCGTCATTCAAATCACCGATAATCCATTCCATTTGGCCGTCATTTTCAATAACCGAACGACGGATTGACATATCCACGCCAGTCTCAGCCATATGGTGAATGGAGCTGAAACGAACATGAGCGCCTGGCTTCACGAACACTTCAACAACAGATGGATGTACGAAAGGAGCACTGCTTGCTCCCGGTTCGGATACAACACAATCCACATATGTCACTCGGCTATTATTGTCCGCTACGATCAAGATATGCGGAGCAAATGTCGCTTCAGCATTATCATTGTAGAAAATCGCTTGTAGCGGCAGCTCAACTTCAACATCTTTAGGAACGTAAACGAATACGCCGCCGTTCCAAAGTGCTGCATGAAGTGCTGTAAGCTTATCTTCGTCCTTCGCTACTGCTTGGAACAAATATTTTTGAACGAGGTCGCCATGCTCTTTGCATGCCGTCTCCAAATCTGTGAAAATAACGCCTTTGCTAGCCAATTCGTTTGAAAACTGATTCCATACGATGCCGGAATTACGTTGAACAAGCAAATTTTCAGTTCCTTCTGTGATCAATTCACGAATAGCTTGTGGAAGTTCGCTAATTGCTCCAACCGTTGTCGGTTGCTCGTAGTTTCCTAGTGCCGTCAAATTCCACCGTTCAATACGAACCTTCTCCGGCTTAGGCCATCCGAGTGTTCCGGCAAGGTCTGCCGCTTCTCCGCGCAGTTCAACAAGCCAGTTCGACTCGCCTTTACTACGTGCCAGCGCTTCAGCAGCTTGACGGTTGGCCTGCGTTGATAGTTGTGTACTCATCCGTTTTGCCCCCTTCTCTGCTTAAGCCTGACCGACCGTTTCATCTTCGATTCCAAGCTCTTCTTTTACCCAATCATAACCTTCGTTTTCCAAACGCTCAGCCAGCTCAGGACCACCCGATTTAACGATGCGGCCTTGCATCATAACATGTACATAGTCCGGAGTAATATAGTTAAGCAAACGCTGATAGTGAGTGATGATAAGGAAACCGCGATCTTCCGAACGCATAGCATTTACGCCTTGTGATACGATACGAAGTGCATCTATGTCAAGACCTGAATCGATCTCATCAAGAACAACGATTTTTGGATCAAGAAGCATCATTTGCAAAATTTCGTTACGTTTTTTCTCGCCGCCTGAGAAACCTTCGTTAAGGTAACGGTGAGCGAATTCAGCATTCATTTCAAGCTCTTTCATTTTGCTTTCCATTTTGCGAATGAATTTAATCAACGAGATTTCATTGCCTTCGCCAAGACGTGCATTTAGCGCACTGCGTAGAAAGTCAGAGTTCGTTACGCCTGGAATTTCACTTGGATATTGCATTGCAAGAAACAAACCAGCAAGCGCGCGCTCGTCAACACCCATTTCAAGGATGTCAGCGCCATCTAGTACTGCCGTTCCTTCTGTTACTTCATATTTAGGATGTCCCATCAAAGCGGATGCCAGTGTAGATTTACCGGTACCGTTCGGGCCCATGATCGCGTGAATTTCTCCACCTTTAATTTCTAGGTTAATACCTTTCAAAATCTCTTTTCCGTCGATAGCCGCTTTCAGACCATCAATGACAAAATGAGTAGACATAATATGCTGATCCCTCCAAGGTTGGTTTAATTCGCTCAGTCACTTCTATAAATAATAGACTTTCTATTATAGAGTGATTCTCAATGATTCTCAATAATCATTTTAATATAGTTTTTGTTATAAATCAATGTGAGATGTCTTTGATTCATTGATAATGTCTTTTTATTGTAGATATAAAACGAAAAGCTAAAGGTTGATTTCGGCTTATATTTCTCCTATTTCACCTTTAATCGGCAATTAGATGGGTTTTCCTCGTAAGATCCTTTGATCAAAATAAATCTTTTATGCCAATGCATTTTTAATTTTTTGAACTTCTGACAGAAATGTTTCTTCATCCAGTACAGGCAACATTTTTGGAGATGGCATTTCATCTTCCATTCTTACCCAAGATTTGCATCCATTATAAGCAGGCCTCATCGAAATTTCCAAAGGCGTCTCCAATCGGTAAACACGGAGCAATAAAACATGCAGCGGCTTGGTTTTTTTCCAGCGCAATCTTTCCTCTGCAAACGTATCTGTCCATATATGCAAATCGCGTAAACGATCGAGTGTTTCTTGATCCGTTACTTCAATATCTTCAACGACCTCAGCGTAAGCTTCTAGCTTAATCGTTTCCATGTCTATCGACCAATTCGCTAACGTTTCATCCAAACCGTCAACATATTGCTCCTTTAGAAGATGTTTCTTCTGGTGCTCGTAAGCAGGCATTAAATAAAAGCTAGGGCTAATAAGCTGAAAATCTCGCGTTTCTTCAATGATTCCGCCTTTACGCATAACGATAATTTGCTGCCCCTCTGCGAGCGCTTTTACACTGACAGCCCACTCTTTCAAAGCGATCGACTGTTGTTCTTTTTGTGCAGTCACTATACTTCCTCCATCCAACTTGTCTATAATTGATAACATTATATCAAATGAGGGTATTCCAAGGCGAAATAATATACATTATACTATGTTGAGATGAATACTGGGCATTGCTGCCCAACTACTATAAACCGGAGGTGGACAGCCGTGTCTGCATATCATCCATTATCAGAACAAGAAGCCATTCAAATAGCTCTTTCGCTTGACGGTTATTTCCCAGAGGGAGCAAGTTTAACCAGCCGAGAAATTGGGGACGGTAATTTAAACTTGGTTTTCCACATCGTTGATTCTAGCAGCGGCAAGAGCCTTATTATGAAACAGGCGCTTCCTTATGCTAAAGTTGTTGGTGAGTCTTGGCCGCTTACACTCGATCGTGCACGTATTGAAAGTGATAAGCTTATTTTGGAAGGCGAGCTTGCTCCTGGACTTGTTCCAAACGTTTATAAATATGACCCAGAGCTCTATCTCACCATAATGGAGGATCTCAGCGATCATATTATTATGCGTCAAGGGTTGATTGGCGGAACACGCTATCCTAAATTCGCGGACGATATTTCAACATTTATGGCGCGGACTTTATTTTTCACCTCTGATCTTGGCATGAACCAGCAGGAAAAGAAGCAGCGCGTAAAAGCTTTTATTAATCCTGAGTTATGTAAAATAACAGAGGATCTTATATTCGACGATCCTTATACGAATTCGCCTAACAACAGCTTTGATCCAGCTATTCAAGATGCTGCTGAGGCGCTCTGGCAGGATTCACAGCTTCATTTTGAAGTAGCGATTCTGCGTGACAAATTTTTAACAAATGCACAAGCGCTGTTGCATGGCGATCTTCATACGGGCAGTGTTTTCGTAACGCCTGAATCTACAAAGGTCATCGATCCTGAATTCGCTTATTATGGTCCAATTGGCTTCGACATTGGTGCTGTTATTGCGAATTTGCTTCTCAACTTTGCAGGGCAAGAGCATTGGAGCACGGATACAAAAACGAGAAATGACTTCCGTCGTTATTTGACCGATTCGGTGCGTGATGTGTGGAATCTATTCGATCAAAAATTCCGTGCATTATGGGATGAGCATGGTCTTGATCGTATTGCTTCTTCAACACCAGGCTATCAAGATTACTATATGAATCGTTTGCTGCAGGACGCTGTTGGTTTTGCAGGCTGCAAAATCGTACGCCGAATCGTTGGTTTGTCTCATGTAATCGATGTAGATCGTATCCCTGATGCAGCTGCTAAAGAGAAAGCTCAGCGCCTCGCTCTTGCTATTGGAACATCGCTGATTCGCAACAACCGCAATACGCAATCCATTGAGGAAATTATTGACGTTACCTTATCACTTGCAAATAAATGATTGAACACAGAGAGGAAATGACACCATGACAACAAATAATTATGCTGGCTTGCAATCGGTTATCTGGACCGATGACAGGCTTGATTTACTTGACCAACGGCTTTTGCCAGAAGAAATCGTTTATTTGCCTTTAACGACTGCAGAGGATGTATGGGAAGCGATTCGCCACTTAAAAGTACGCGGAGCTCCAGCCATCGGCATTTCAGCAGCTTACGGAGTCGTTCTAGGCAGCCGAGATGAGCAAACCACTGAGGCATGGCTCGCGCAAGTCGTCAAGCAAGCAGAATATCTTGCGACTTCAAGACCAACCGCTGTTAACTTGTTCTGGGCACTTGATCGCATGAAAGCAGCTGCCGCTTCTTACATCGAGAAAGGCTTGTCGCTTGAGGAAAGCAAAGCCGCTTTGCTAACGGAAGCAATCGCGATTCAAAGCGAAGATGAAGAAACAAACAGAATGATCGGTGAACATGCACTATCATTGTTTAAAGATGATATGGGTGTATTGACACACTGTAATGCTGGCGGCTTGGCTACGGCTAAATACGGCACAGCTCTTGCACCCTTCTACTTAGCCTTGGAACGCGGTATTACACTGCGTGTATATGCTGACGAGACGCGTCCTGTCCTTCAAGGCGCTCGGTTAACTGCATTTGAATTACAGCAGGCAGGCGTCGATGTTACGCTTATTTGCGACAACATGGCGGGTATGATTATGGCTAAGGGCTGGGTAGATGCGGTTATCGTAGGTACTGACCGCGTTGCTGCAAACGGTGATGTAGCTAACAAAATCGGAACGTACAGCGTAGCTGTACTAGCTAAAGCTCACGGCATTCCTTTTTATGTAGCGAGTCCTCTTTCCACAATTGATTTGAATACGCCGACTGGTTCTGAAATTCCAATTGAAGAGCGCAATGCGGAAGAAATTACAGAAGGCTTCGGCAAGCGTACAGCCCCTCAGGGCATTAAAGTATACAATCCGGCCTTCGACGTAACGCCTAATGAATATGTAACAGCCATTATTACTGAAAAAGGCATCGTCCAAGCGCCATACGATGTTAATCTTCGCAAACTTTTTGAATAATCATTAGAGAATAAAAGCCCTAATCTGTTGTTCGCGGCATTCACGCGTACAGCTTGATTGGGGCTCTTTGTTTTCTTTTGGTTAAAGCATCAATTGGAGCGCTTCCGAGCCCTTCATGCCTACTACAACACCCTTTGTCTCTGCTGTTAAAGTAACGGATTCCAAAGGGGCTTCCATCAACTCTTCCAACGTTTTTACTCCGACAGCTCTGCCAGCTATAATTTCCCGGTCTTTGAGTCGCTCATTAAGCAGAGAAACATCAAGCGCACCGCACATAATATATCCTTTGTCCGTCATGATAGCGAGCAAAGTTGTTTTGGGCAGCTTCACTTCAACGCCAAGAACGGTTTCTCCATTCTCCAGTGTGAAAGGAACCATCCGCATCATATAGGATCCACCCCCTTCTTTTACATAATGTAAAAGGCAATGCACTGCAACATCAGTATATGCAAAAGTAAGTTTGCAGTGTTGGATGTTTGCTTATTTATGCAGTGGTTGAGGGGTGAAATCACAAATGTGGTCACAAGTTGATAAGTGAATCAATCTGCACTGTCGGCTCTTGTTGCATGTTGGGAGCCACATGAAACAGAGTTTTCATTACCATAAAAAATTCAACTCTTCTTTAATTTTCTTTATCTCATTTATAGCATGTTCAATCAAATTTCTATTGATTTTTTCACCTGTGTATACATTGTAATCATCAATTACTTCTGTCAGATATTCCTTCAATTCGGCATCAGACTTATCCAGCAATTCTATGCCACGCCATTCTCCATCCCAAATCGCAGCAACACGCTGCCTATCATCATCATTTGATTCGTCAAAATAAAATAACCAATAATTATACTTCTTATTGATTTTCATCTCCTCATCTCCCTAAAATGAAACCGTGATATATACCTCTCCCGACTGAAGTCCAAATGAAGTTATCTATCTGCATTATATGATTGGGAGAAAATTGACCCAATGATCTATCGTAACTCCTGCTTACATCAATAATTTCCTTTCATGTTGAGTTTTCGATGAAACACTTGTTTTAATATATTCGCAAATGTCGATATTCACTTTATTTATCCTCAAATTTATGTGGCTCAATAACAAAACTTTTTAAAATATATCCACACTTCATACAAATTACATGAGTAACATCTGATCCTAATGTTAGTATTTTTTTCATAGGGTATACTCTGGCTTCACCGTGCGATTTACCTTTCCCAAAGTTGGTTCCTCCACATTCGGGACAAACTTCTTCTTTTTTCATCTCGAACCTCTCCCTTTGAAATTAACCTTTCCTTGCCTTTCTAATCAAACTAATCACAACAAAACGGATACTTACTATCCTTATACTTATACGTCAGGCACTCCTGCACCTTACCTCTTCAAAAAAGAAAATCAACAGGTTAACAAACTCGGATGTTTTTCATTTTAACTTATAG
This sequence comes from Paenibacillus sp. 01T431, assembly GCF_056398625.1. Lineage (NCBI taxonomy): Bacteria > Bacillati > Bacillota > Bacilli > Caryophanales > Paenibacillaceae > Paenibacillus > Paenibacillus sp. 01T431. Next base: position 37,478 of record NZ_JBFTPT010000009.1, on the reverse strand, counting down.
CAGCCTACTAATCGGCAATATGGCATGATGCAAATGTCCTGCTAAATGGTATTTGTATTTACGGACTTCTAACGAAGATACTTCAGTCGAAAAAGAGACACCAGTTAATTCCCAGAATTTATGCCCATCTAATTGATAACCAATATAGAAGCCGTCCTATGGCCTCCTATAACTACAACATCGTCACCTTCACTCAAGCTCCTCAGCACCCTTTATATGTATCTACATCATTCAAAACATTTCTCCTCCCTATGAAATAACCATTTCACCAAACCTTCCTAACTTTCCAATAATTATACAATTTGGCATATAATTTGTCTCAAACTATGTCGAAACAAAATTAATCAAAAAAAGACTCCCCTCAAACGTGGAAAGCCAGCTACATATATTTCTCACAATCACAATTCAACTCAACAAACTCACAAACTGGTCTCAAGATTAGTAAAAAACTAGTCATTTAAAAAAGTTTACACTTAATTTTCATTTAAGATAATAATCATGAAAAACCAAATGAAAGCCTGTCATGATAGGGCTTTTTTGTGTTTTTCGAGGGTTTTGGACCCCCTTCTTTTACATAATGTAAAAAGCAAGGCACTGCAACATCAGTATATGCAAAAGTAAGTTGGCATTATTGGATGTTTGCTTATTTATGCTCCTGCATTCTTCTGAAAATGCTAGGCTCTAATTATGTTTCTCCAATGACAAATCCCTTCGATCTTCATTTTGTATGGTTCTTCTTCTCTCTCTAGTCTATTACCCATAGAAATTGCATGATCGTATGTCGTCTTGTTTAAAAGATATTTCTCACCTCAGGCAGATGTCCAAGCGGGCAGGTTAATGCCTGCATTAAATAGTTAGAAATTATAAATAGGAGGGATTTAGGTATGGGTTGTAATAATTCTGCAACTGCTTTAACTTGTTGTGCTGATAAAAACTTTGTACAAGATAAAGTATGTACACCATGGAGTGGCACCGTTGTCGCTGCTGATGTCCTAGTTGTCGTCTTCACAAATAATATTAACCAAAATATAGTTGGTACTGGATATTTGCAATACGACATCGGTCCAGATGATATTACATTTGATTTTCTCGACAGCACGGGAAATCCAATCAATGCTGCTCCATTTACACTCTCTCCCGGAACGAGTCTTGCTTTTACGTATAGGCGCTTCAGTGCCATTCAAATAACGCTTCCAGCAGCTTCACCAGGTACCTATCAAGGGGAGTTCTGCATAACTACCCGTTACCCTGTCCAATAAAATAATGAGTGGAGGGATAAAGGAATATGTGTGAAACAAATTCTACACTTAGTTGTTGCTCAGATAAAGTCATTGTGCAAGATAAAGTGTGCTCAAATTGGCAATTAGCTGCAGCTGGGACCCAAATCATTTATTCGGACAATATATCACAAACCATCAATGGTACAGGATATGTTAAATATGAAACCGGTACAGCACCATTAACAGTAAACTTCTTCAGAACAGGAATCGTAGCAGCTATTCAAACCATAGTTATTCCTGTTGGAGGCAGTGCATCATTTACGGTAGCACGATTTAATACCATTTCCTTAACTACGACGGCAGCAGCACAAGGGGAGTTTTGTATTACTGTCCGTTATAGTCTTTAATCTTATAACTTAATAATAAAGGGTGGTTCTTCATTTATTGAAGAACCACCCTTTATTATTGTTCATTTAATGGAATGGGGTTTGAATGCAGACCAATCGTAGTTGAAATTACATATTTTCCTTCAATATAAAGTAACTCATTACCTTTTGCAGAAACTTTTACAGATTTAATGCCTTCACCAATAAAATTAACCGTATTACCAGGTGGTACAATCATTAGTTTAGTTTCTGTACCAACAATTTCTACTTCCAAAGGATCTGTGCTCGATGGACTCGAGTATATAGTAATTTGCGCCACCTTAACTTTTGCTTCAATATCTGTTTCCCATATTTGAAGTCCCGTTAGTTTACCTTGAAGTAATATATTTCCACAGCATTCTTTTTCGACCAGCATAGTCGCAGGATCAACGCAAGGTGAATCCGGGCAAGGACACGGCCTAGGCCTTGGACATGGTCTCGGTCTTGGCCTGTGACATCGCTTAGGAGGACACGGAAATATCGGGAAACATCTCTTCCTTCGGGCTCTTTTTTTACAGCATTTTTTCTTTATTATATATTTTGATTTTTGCTTATTTATTTGAATAAAAGAGGGTTTCACCATGAGAACATTCATTGATTCAAATAAGGGCTTTTTCTTTGAACAGAATCTCCTTTTCAGCATATTCCCCCCTCTTTCAAAAAAACCATATTCCAGTTCATACTTATATTAAATGTATCTTTCCGGCACATGGTTATACATTATCTGAATTTATTCCAAAAGAAGTCATATGCCTAGTAGATTTGACCTCCATTAACGAAATGAATGATTGAATATTACGTAAGTTCGTGCATAGACCAAACTACACCATTTGTAGAACCGCCGCCTATATTAAGTGATATTGTCAGACCGTTCGCATTGTAGTAAAGCCCAATAACATCTCCAGCGGAGAGCGTAACCTCACCTGCCAAAGTTACTGTTCCATTACCAAGTACAGCTCTTAAGGTTAGAAGCAATGCAATATTAACATTCAAAATAGGTAATAATCCAGTAACCAAACTTGTTGTAGTAGGCGATGTTCTTTGAACTAGAAAGAAAGGGTTTACTCCAGCTCCGAGGCTTACGCCAATAGCTGCAGTGGTTATATAATTTACTGTTGCTAAAATAGAATATCTACCAGTGACCGGTATCGTGTAATTGCCAGTTGTAGCATTGAAATTCGCATTTCCATAATAAGGATTCGCTACAGACCAGTTAATAAGCTGACCTGTTGCTGATAAAGTAAGAGTAGACAAATATGCCGAAAACCCTTCAGCAGCAAAGTTCGGGCCAGTAGCTCCTGTGGCTCCTGTCGTACCGGTTGTTCCTGTTGCACCCGTAGCTCCTGTCGTGCCTGTTGCCCCTGTTGCTCCTGTCACTCCTACTCCCGTCGCTCCTGTAGCGCCGGTTGCTCCTGTCACTCCCACTCCCGTCGCTCCTGTAGCGCCAGTTGCTCCTGTCACCCCTACTCCCGTTGCTCCTGTAGCTCCGGTTGCCCCGGTTGCTCCGGTCACTCCTACTCCCGTCGCTCCTGTCGTGCCTGTTGCCCCAGTTGCACCCGTTACTCCTACTCCTGTTGCTCCTGTCGTACCGGTTGCCCCTGTTGCACCCGTCACTCCTACCCCTGTCGCTCCTGTAGCGCCGGTTGCCCCAGTAGCTCCGGTCACTCCCACTCCCGTAGCTCCTGTAGCGCCGGTTGCCCCGGTTGCTCCGGTCACTCCTACTCCCGTAGCTCCTGTCGCCCCAGTTGCACCCGTCACTCCTACTCCCGTCGCACCTGTAGCTCCGGTTGCTCCCGTTGCACCCGTTACTCCCACTCCCGTCGCTCCTGTAGCGCCGGTAGCCCCAGTTGCTCCTGTCACTCCCACTCCCGTCGCTCCTGTAGCTCCGGTTACTCCTGTTGCACCCGTCACTCCTACTCCCGTTGCTCCTGTCGTGCCCGTTGCACCAGTTGCACCCGTCACTCCTACTCCCGTCGCTCCTGTCGCACCTGTAGCTCCGGTTGCTCCTACCGTCCCCGTCGCCCCTGTTACTCCCGTTGCTCCTGTCGCCCCTGTTTCACCTGTCGCCCCCGTCGCCCCAGTTATCCCCTTCTTACGCGTCCCGTCGCAGCTTAAAGAGCCGGAGCAGGAACAATTGCTACTTGAACATTGCGATCTGTTAAGTTTTGAGCTGCCACAATTCATATCCATTAGCCCCATCCTTTGTACAACAATCTTGAATCATATATCATTAAAAATCAGAATCGATGAAAATTTTCAATTCCAATTTCCCTATCATTAAATCTATATAAAACTTATCATTTAAAATAAAAATTCACCCAGAAACAGAAAACATTCTACCCCTCTATCGGCAGACTCTATTAATAGTAAATGAATTTTCCTCAGTTATTGATTGTACTCAAGCCTTATTTTCCAAATAATAGTCATTTGGAGCATACCTAAAAATAGAGCCACCTCTACCTTCAATAAGGCAAAGTGACTCTATCATTTTCACTACTTTTAACCTGTCTAACCCTTCCCATACAAAGACCATATAATATATCGAGACCAACAATCCATTTTTTATTTTTTATAAAATTTTACATTTATTTTGCATTTAATCTTTACATCACAACTTCCGTTTAATGTTTCAAAGAAATAATAATATATGCTAAAATAGATCAGCTATAACTTTATTATAAGTAGTTAGGTCTTTATACCGTATAGCACAGATTTAATCTAAATCCTGTACCTATCCATTTGAATGCGGATACATTTTCTTGCATCACTCGAGTTATCGCTGCTCACTACTACATGAAAAATCGATTTAGTGGTATATTAGTACTATATCGAATCGTCCGGAGGTCCTATGGAAAAACATAACTCTTCACAAGACCGAGCATCCTTTATTTTTAATATTGAGGTGCTTGTAGAAGGGAAAAACAACGCTGCAGCGCTTGAGCAATTGCTTCATTCGCTAAATGGTTCTGACTTTGTTGATTTCCGTATATTATCCGGCATCCAACTTGGAGAGCAAATCGAACATCGCAAGAATAATACAAGCTCCACCCGAGAAATCCCTTTGCCGCCTAACTTAACTAAAGATGCTGACAACGTACAACCTAACAGAACTTCAACCACCACTCCTGAGAAAACAAAAGAAGCTAAAAAGGCCGACAAACCAGCAGCAGATGCTCTAGAAGCTTTAAGCTATTACGACAAAATAAGGGCACTCATGAAAAACAATACCTTAATCCGGCTCCTCGTTAATAAAGGCTTAGGTATTACGCTCAGCATTCCTTGCCGAATCATTAATATGGATGAGTCGGAAAATATTATTACCGTTTATCATGTCGACGAGAAGCAAGTGTATACGTTTCGAATGAACGAAATTGAAGACTTCTCATACTAATCCACGCATGAAGAAAAAAACCGTTCCAGTGACTGTTTATCAGCCATAGAACGGTTTTTTTATGCATAACCCGGAGATAACATTTGTTCAATGTTGTCACTTGATACAGGCGGACTCCAGAAGAAGCCTTGCATTTCATCGCATTTATGCTTGCGAAGAAACTCCATTTGCCCTTCAGTTTCCACGCCTTCTGCGATAACCTGAATATTCAGGTTATGAGCCATTGCAATAATTGCTGCAACGATTTCTGCATCACTCGGGTCCTGCTGAATATCACGTACGAAGGAGCGGTCAATTTTCAACCGATCAATCGGGAAGTTTTTCAAATAATGAAATGAACTATAGCCCGTGCCAAAATCATCAACGCTAATATTAACGCCTAATTCCGTTAAGTCGAGCAAACAGCGAGACACATGGCTAACATCCATCGTCATCGACTCCGTGATTTCCAGATCCAAATATTTTGGATCGAGGCCTGTTTTCTCAAGTACTGCCGCTACCTTGCCTGCGAGATCCGTTTGAACAAATTGCCTAATCGATAAATTGACGGATACCGGCATTAATGGCAATCCAGCGTCTTGCCATGCTTTGTTTTGACGGCAAGCCTCTTCCAGCACCCAATCGCCAATTTGGACAATCATGCCGCTCTCTTCAGCTAACGGGATAAAGTTCCCTGGCGGTATCATGCCTTTAAGCGGATGATTCCATCTTACAAGCGCTTCTACGCCAACCATAGTACCTGAACTCAAATCATATTGCGGTTGATAATGCAAAATAAATTCCTCGCGCTGAATCGCGCGATACATCTCATGCTGCAGCGTAAGTCGCTCCAATGACGAATTGCTCCAGTCCTCCGAATAAAGCAGGCAATCATTTTTCCCGCTTTCCTTCACTTTGACAAGCGCCATATCTGCTTTCTTGATAAGCGAATAACTATCATCATCCGCGTTGCGGTTTGTAACCAAACCAATGCTCGCTGTAATATGTAACGGGAAGCCGCTCAGCTCATAGGGCTCTTCAATCGACTTGAGGAGATTTCTGCACAGCTCAAGCAAATGCTTCTCCGATCGTAAATTGCAAAATAATAAAGCAAATTCATCGCCTTCCATACGCGCTGCAAAATCATTGTCATCAAGATCTCGATTTAGTCTTTCAGCAACTTGCATGAGAAGAATATCACCGAATTCGCGTCCAAAGGATGCGTTAACCAGCTTAAAGCGATCCAAATCCAAATAACAAATACCAACGATACGTTCTTCTTCCTTCGCCCTTGTCAACGTCTCCGTCAGTTTCATTTGAAACAAAGTGCGATTCGGCAATCCGGTCATATCGTCGTGATAGGCCATGTAGCGAATTCGTTCAACATTTCGTTTGCGATCGCTTAAATCTTGGCTTATCACTACCGTTCCGATGACTTCTTCCATCTGTATCATAGGAGAGCAAACAACTTGAAGCTCGAGCGGAAAACCTGAACCATGTGTAATGTTAATATTGATCTGTTTCGTTTCACCAAGCAAAGCCTGCTCAAATGTTTCTTGCAGCAATTGCCGGCTGCCCGGTTCGACTAATGTCAAGATCGTTTCACCGAGAAGCTCGGTTCGGTCATAACCAAGTGTACGGCCGGACGCCTCGTTCAACTCCATGACAATCCCGTTTTTATCCAATATCGCCAGCGGAACGGCATCTGAACGAAGCAAGGTCTCTACAATTGCCGTATGATAATTTTGGAAGCTAAACGTCACATTTCGCTTTATATAAACAATTACTGCAGTTACGATTAACGATGCAGCGATGGCCAAAGCGGTCCATTTGTACATCGTGCTAGAAATTAATATAAATGATACGATAATCCAGACCAACCCGAGTGCTGCCAGCAAACAGCTAATAACCAACGATCCATTCAATGATTGCTTGAGGAGTTGTCGCTTTCTATCAGGAAAACCATCTATCCGTTTCGTCACGCACAAACGTCCTTCCTCTATTTCGAGTCAAGTCAGTGTTCGCTTTATTATAAACGATGTACGCGTTCTGGTATAGAAATATTTACTAAAGCAACTTGTTTTTTTGTTGTAATACAGAGTAATATGTCGTCAATTCATTATTTATTTCTAACTAATTACTTTCTTTCTTAAGTGCTGCAGTAATAATACATATCCATCCAGCTATAATCGCAACGCCGCCAATAGGTGTGATCATGCCAAGCTTGCTGAAGCTCGTAAGCGATAATACGTACAAACTGCCGCTAAAAATGATCATTCCTGTTAGAATTAATCGACCGCCATTTAAAGCAAGCTTGCTCGTCCCCATTTGTTTGGCGAACAAGGAAATTAGCATTAAACCGAGTGCGCTGTACATGTGATAACGAACGCCTGTTTCAAAAACCTCTAAATAATGATCACTCAATTGTTTTTCTAATCCATGTGCTCCGAATGCGCCTAAAGCAATGGCTAAAGCCGCGTTTATTGCTCCGATTGCAAAATATTTTGGAAACATTTGTTTTCAATCCTCTCGTATTTGTGTATAATTTTACCGTAATTAGTAAAGGAGCTGATATAAATGGAAAATGAAACCAATAACAATGCTAATCCATCTTCCAGCAATGAGCCTTACGGTTCAAGACCCGTTTTCTCCAATGACCAAACCATCTATGAAGGTCCTAAGAAACATTCAGGAATTGGCATTACATCCTTCATCATTGGGCTGCTCTCAGCCGTATTGCTTATTATTGCAATCGTCTCAGGCTTCTCATTCGCTGATCAGATCGCAAATACAGACATCGTTATAGCAGACCCTTCTGATAAAGCAGCCTTTCAAGCCTCAATCGAAGCGCTTGGTCAAGAAGTTCTTGTTTCTATGATGCTTACTATCGTTTGTATTTTTGGAGCAGGACTACTCTCCCTTGCAGGTCTTATATTAGCTATTATCGGTGCCGTTTCCAGCAAGCGTCGTAAAACGTTTGGCGTTATTGGCATTGTACTTAACGTTGTCGTATTTGTAGGCGGTATTGCCTTATTTTTTGTAGGCTCTGCTTCTATTGCGTCATCTGTTGCCTAATTAAATTTCGGCCAGCTGTAAAAAGTCTGTCTCAGCCTCAATGGAGCGCTCGAAGCAGGCTTTTCTTATTCAAGCCGCTTATCTCACCGTTAATTTCGTCCGACTAAAACCTTCCTTCGTCTTATTAACCTCAAGGCAAGCCGGGAATGCATCCTTCAGCTCCTGAACGTGTGATATAACTCCGATCATTCTTCCCGATTTCTGCAAATCAACAAGCGCTGTAATTGCTTTCTGAAGCGATTCCTCATCCAGTGAACCAAAACCCTCATCAATGAACATCATTTCAATCGTCACGCCGCCCATGTGGGATTGAATAACATCCGTCATTCCAAGCGCAAGACATAACGAGGCGTTAAACTTCTCACCGCCAGACAATGTTTTCACGTCACGATTCTGACCTGTATACGCATCATAGACATCGAGGCCTAGTCCGCTTTGCTTGCCGCGAGTTTCAAGGCGATCACTTCTTTGCAGCATAAATTGCCCATTCGATAAATCATGCAAACGCGTATTGGCAGCAAAGAGAATCTGCTCCAAAAACTCAATTAGAATATAGCGCTCGAACGATACCTTAAGCGCATTATCCCCTTTCAGCATCTGGAATATATCCATGACCTCTTCTAGCTTAGCCTCTAGTTCGCTCACATAATCATTGGCCTTTCCAATTGAAACAGCGAGCCGCTCAGCAACTTGACCCGTCCGCATTGCCGTTTGTGCGGCGGCAAATAGTTTCTCCTGCTGCTGCTTCAAAGCAGCAAGCTGCTCCTGAAGCTGCGACAGATCAACTCTAGGTTTGCCTGCAAGCTCGCTTTGCAGTTCAACCAGCTGCTGCATAAGTGAAGCAACGGCTGCTTGGTATGCAGCAATTTCTTTTTTCAACTGTTCTCTAGCTGAGTCAGGCAAAGCTGCTTCTCGATATTGCTGAACCGTGTCAAAACCCGCTTTCACGAGCTCATCCAGCAATCGCTGCTCTGCTAGCTGCTTGTTTTTTTCGGATTCTTGCTGCTGCTGCTCGGATTGCACGGCATATGCTTTCTGTTCGGCCAGCTTCGCTGTCATTTTTTGCTGCTGCTCTTGAACAGATTTCCAAGCAGCTGACATTCGGTCATAAACTACCTGCTGCTCGTTTAGTTTTTCAGTCAGCTTCTCAGGAGTACGCAGCGTTTCTGGGATGCGGCCCAGCTCCTGCTGCAGCGCCGATTGCTGTGACGTTCGCTCAACGATTAAGCGCTGCTGCTCCTGCTGTAGTTGTTCCTTACTAAGCTGTTGCTTCTCGAGCTGCTGCTCCTGACGTTCGATCAACTGCTTGAGCTCAGGAAGCTGCTTCACTTTCAATAGAAGCTTGTCCGTTTCTTCCTTAAGGCCGCGCCAAAGCTGCAGCAGCTGCGCTCGTTGCTCCTCCAGCATGACGGCTTTCAATCCAAATTCCGCCAGCTCTTTAGCACCGTCCTCGCGTGTTGCTTGTGCTGCAGCTGCTTGTGCTCGCGCTTCAAGCCATTCCCGCTCCACTGCAGCTAATTGTAACTTTGCCTCTTGCAGCCGTTCACGAGAAGGAATCTCTGAATGTATGACCGACTTTGCTGGATGCTCCTCACTGCCGCACACAGGACAAGGCATGCCCTCATGCAGATGGGCAGCCAGCAGTGACGCTTGCCCCTCAAGCCATGCAGCCTCAAGCAGATCGTGGTTGTCTTTTGTTTTGCTGAGAGTTTGAGCGAATTCTTTCTCTAATAGAGCGATTCTCGTCATTTCTTTCTCGACGTCAACTACTCGCTTTAATTGTTTCCCCTGCTGCTCAATAAGACGCAACTGATCCAGCTTATCTGTCAGCTCTGCCGTTTCAAGCTCTGTTTCCTTCACTTGTGCATTTGCAGCGAGCTTCGCTTCTCGCAGCTTTATTAGCTCTGCATCCAATGCCTCAAGCTTAGTTGTACAACCCTTCTCCGCAAGTACGAGCTTGTCGATCGCTTGCTGCTGGCTAGCGAGCGTTCTTACGATTGGAGCCATCTCTTGCAATTTGCTGAGCTCACGTTCCGCTTCTCGCCGTTCGTCGCCGCGCTGCTCTTCTACTGCAAACCTCTCAACTGCAACCTTAAAGTCGCGCTCCGCGGTTTCCAGCTCCGCTTGCCTCGTAGCAAATTGTTCCCGCTTCAACTTCGCATCAGCAGCGGTTCGTTCAGCATGCTCCTGATATGGTGCCAAATGGGCTGCTTTTTCAGCAAGCGCCAGTCGCTGCTCCTTCAAGCCATATTCCGGCTTCTGACCATCCAGCTGCTCAAGCTGCGTCCGCTTCCTCGCATGCTCCTCGTACTTGCTATTCAGCGTCATCGCAAGCCTCAGCTGCACTTCTGCCGCTTCAAGCCTTCCTGCAAGCAGCTCCTTTTGCTCTTCCGCTTCTCCTGCAAGCTTCATATAAAATTCGAACTCCAGCGCCAAAGCGTCCGTCACTTGCGTCGCACTATATACTTCCTGCTCAAAGGTTTCAACAAGCTTACTATTTTCTCGCTCTGGCAGCGCCTCTTGTACTTGCTTCATATAAGCATTAAGAGTCGCTTTTGCTTCTTTCAATTGATCCTGCAGCGCACGGTTTTTTTGCTGAAAACGATTTTCCAAACGCTCATACAGCTCTGTCCGAAAAATTCGGCGCAAAATCTCTTCCTTATTATCCGTATCGGAAGTCAGCAGCTTTCGAAACTCTCCCTGCGGAAGCATGACAATCTGACTGAATTGCTCCTTGGTGAGGCCAATAATCTGCTCCAGCCTAGCATTCACGTCAGACAAAATAAAACGGTCTACAGCTGGAATGGGTTCCCCGCTAGTCGTCTCGTACAGCTCGCATTTACCGCCTGTTTCACTTTTGTTCCCGCCCTTGCGATGAGGCATCTGCCTAAGGACCAAGTAGCTTCTCCGACCGATAGCGAAATCGAAATGAACCGCGGTGTGTATTTCTTCTGCAGCAAAATGACTGCGAAGCATACGGGGATCAGCTCGATCCTCTCCACTAGCCGTTCCATAGATAGCAAAACAAATCGCATCAAAAATTGACGTTTTCCCTGCGCCTGTATTGCCTGAAATAACAAACAGGCGTCGATCCTCCAGCATGCTGAAATCAATCGTTTCCGTGTCTCGATAGGAGCCGAAAGCTGTCATTGTTAATTTGATTGGCCTCATAGCATACCTCCTTCCTCACGCAGCAGCTCTGCATACGTATTCGCAAACAACTGTTTTTTCGCTTCCGAGAGTGGCTGCTGCTTTACTTCTTGATAAAAAGCTGCGAACAGCTCGATTGGATCAGCCTCACGCCGTCCTTTTGCCACTCCAGCGTCCAAGCTGCTGCCATCGCTCGAATGGCTGCCTGAAGATAATGGCCTGCGTTCCACATGAAGCGCATTCGGATAAACCGCACGCACCTTCTCCATTGGAAACAATACGGGATTATCATTCAAAAGAGTAACAAAAACATAATCCTCGTTTATTTCATGCTTTGTTATCTCTTCAATAGTAGCAGTTACACGGCGCATATTGCGAAGCGGAAGCAGCTCGCGCTTCTCGATCTCCACTTCACCCGCTTCATTAAGCTCAATGACGAAATAACCCTTCGCATGGTTCTCCTCAGAAATCGAATATTTAAGCGGGGAACCCGCATACCTTATCTTGTGATTGCGAACGAAATGGGCCTGATGCAAATGTCCAAGCGCTGTATAATTAAATTTCTCAAAATAAGCCGCACTCACATGTTCAGCTCCGCCAACAGACAATGGCCGCTCGGAGTCGCTTGTATTAAGCTCCGGCTCTCCGGTTGCCGTAACAAAAGCGTGCCCGACAAACACATGCCGAGCTTCTGGATTCATAGACTCAGCAATGTTTGCTGTAACTGCCCGCATCGCATCGTCATGCGTTTTTATGGATTCATCGCCAAACACGTAGCGTACTTGCGCAGGATCTGCGAACGGAACAAGATGGAAGTGAACCTCGCCGAATTCATCATTTAGCACGACTGGTCCGAGCGTTTTGCGAAGCTGTCCCGCCAAATATAAACCGCGATTTTCCATCATTTTTGTACCAAAATTAATACGGTCTGGACTGTCGTGATTCCCTGATATTGCAAGCACTGGCGTACCTAAATCGATGACGATCCGGCTGAGCAGCTCATCAAGCAATTCTACCGCTTCCGTAGGCGGTACAGCCCGATCATAGAGATCGCCAGCAATAATGACCGCATCCGGCCGTTCGATTTCGATCGCTTGCAGCAGCTGCATCAGAACATAACGCTGATCCTCTGTCATATATACGCCTTGAACGAGCTTGCCCAAATGCCAGTCCGCAGTATGAAATAGCTTCATTCGTCACAAACATCCCTTCCTTGCATTTCTATCTATCTTAACACGTTATTGGTCTATCATTTATTTTAACATCCGATTCATCATGCCGCATAGTAAAGCTGAAATTGCTTTCCGCTATCTATTGCACATCACATAAATACACGATAAAGTTAGACACGGCATACGTTTATCAAACTCTATTCCTATTATAATGACAACGATGGAGGACTACCAAATTGTCTCGTTTCACATCTACTTTATCCAAAAACTACATACTGCTGCTTACTGTCGTATTCGGAGGTTTTCTCATCTTTGGCTTCTCTGAAAATATTAAAGGGCCTGCGCTTCCTAGAATGCAGAGTGAGTTGAAGCTTGACGAGCTGCAAGTCGGAATTTTGTTAGCATTTAACTCCCTTGGCTATTTGCTTGCATGCAGCTTTACCGGGTGGCTTACCCGCAAAGCAGGAATGAAGCTCACCTTGGTGCTCACATTTGGCTCTATGGCGGTATCGGGTGTTTGCATCTATTTTGCAGCCAATTACACCTCACTTTCATCCGCTTATTTCCTCATGTATGTCGGAAATGGGATGCTGGAAATCGCGCTAGCCATCCTTGCCGCTCGAATTTTCATCAAAAACACAGGCACAATGATGAACCTCGCACACTTTTTTTATGGGCTCAGCTCAACCTTTGCCCCGATCATTGCTGCTTCGCTGATAGGTGTTCAAGTATTTGGCTCTGCGCTAGGCTGGCGGGGAATGTACATGCTTATGCTCGCGCTCTCGATTTTGCCCATGCTTCCAGGACTTTTCGCAAAATATGCCGGTGATGAGCAAAAACACGAGGAACGAATCACTTTAAAGGAATTTGCTCGTGACAAGATCGCTTGGCTCATTGTCGTCGTGCTATCTTTCGGAGTAATATCGGAGCTTGCTGTTGGCGGTTGGCTCGTTAACTTTTTGGAGAAGGCTTACGGTTGGAGCGGCGATGCTTCGGCTAAAATGCTATCTGCCTTTTTCTTCTGCTTTATGCTCGCAAGGCTCGTTCTCGGTCCCGTCACTGACAAAATTGGCTACACGAGATCGCTCATTTTACTATCTGCTTTTTCTGGGTTATGCTCAGTTGCAGCCATTATCATCGGTGAACCAGGTGCCTTTTTGTTTGCACTCGCAGGAGTTGGTATCGCCCCAATCTATCCAACCGTCATGGCCCTGCTTGCCAAACGTTACCCAAACAACGCCGATACCGCTATTACCTTTACCGTAACCTTAATGGGTATAGCGAGTGTCATCGGCAACCTCGCTATCGGCGCCATTACAGAATGGACGAAGCAGCTGTTTGCCGGAAGTGAAAACTCACATGCCAGCCTCGTTGCAGGTCTGCAAGGCGGTTATCTATTCATCGGGGCATGTGCGCTTGCCTGCTCGGTCACTTCGATCATTCTTTATCGCATGCTTAGAAATAGGAATGCAATATTGTAAATAGAAATGCCCCTGCCAGTGCTGAAGCTCAGCACGCTGCGGGGGCATTTTTTATACTAGGCAGCCTTATCAAAAATATCTCGATGTTATCATTTTTTTCTTCGTATAAAATTCCACTCCATCCTTTCCATTGGCATGCAAATCTCCGTAGAAAGAGTCCTTCCAGCCCGAAAATGGAAAAAAAGCCATTGGTGCTGGCACGCCTACATTAACACCCAGCATACCGGCTTCCGCTTCCTCGCGGAACTTTCGAACCGCCTTAGCATTTTCCGTATAAATGACTGCTGAATTACCAAATCTAGAACTATTCACTATAGTAAGCGCCTCATTTAAATCTTCCGCGCGCAGGACAGATAATACTGGACCAAATATTTCCTCCGTGGCAATCGTCATTTCAGGCTTCACTTGGTCAAAAATCGTCGGTCCAAGAAAATATCCTTCGCCGCTGCGCTCCGTTGCAAGCCTGCCATCAAGTAGAAGCGCAGCCCCTTCAGCAATCCCGCTCGCAATATACTTTTCGATGCGCTTGCGATGCTCATCGCGTATGACTGGCGTTAAGGTGACGTCATCGCGCATTCCCGAACCGATGATCATCGCTTCCGCTGCAGCTTGCAGCGCCTTCATAAAGCTGCTCCCATCACCGACTGCAACGACAGCAGAGCAAGCCATGCATCGCTCACCAGCACTGCCAAAGGATGAGGCAATGATGTTCTCAACCGTTTTATCGATATGCGCGTCCGGCATTACAATATGGATGTTCTTGGCGCCGGCAAGCGCTTGAACTCTTTTGCCGTTATACGCAGCACGTTCATATACGTATTTGGCAACAGGCTGCGAGCCGACAAATGAAATGGCCTTAACACTGGGACTGCTCGTCAATACATCTACAACATCGTTAGCGCCATGCACCACATTCAGTACACCATCCGGCAATCCCGCTTCCCGCATTAGCTCCGCAAGCTTGTTAACGGTAAGCGGCGTACGTTCTGATGGCTTGAGCACAAAAGTGTTGCCAAGCGCGATGGCAAGCGGGAACATCCAGCAGGGTACCATCATCGGAAAATTAAATGGCGTGATGCCTCCCACTACACCAAGCGGCACCCGGAACAGCTCCGAATCTATGTCCGTTGCAATGTTTGCAAGCGTTGCGCCCATCATATGCGTCGGCGCTCCTGCCGCAAACTCCACATTTTCGATGCCGCGCTGCACTTCTCCGACCGCTTCTTTGTAGCTTTTTCCGTTCTCCATCGTTATAATCTCCGCCAGCTCCTCCGCATGCTCCTGCAGAAGCTGCCAGTAACGAAACAGCACCCTCGCCCTGCGTGGAACAGGGGTTTTGCTCCATGCTGGATAAGCCTGCTCCGCAGCATGCACAGCAGCTTCAACATCCTCTTGAACGGATAATGGGACATAAGCGATTACTGCGCCTGTAGCCGGATTTATCACTTTATCTGTTCGTCCATTTACAGACTCCACCCAAACACCGTTTATAAAATTACGTAATTTAAGCGGATCCTGTAGGGAAATAGGTTCTATAGCCATCCTATCAGCTCCTATGTTTGTTAATTATCGTTGGGAACAAACCTTTTATCCTTTGTCGCACTCAAGGAGCTATCTCCTTTTGGAAATCTATGCTCAAATTTTTACTGCACGTCTTTTTGTTCTCTAACATCTTGTTTAAGAAGCACATTAACAAAATATTTGCGAGCATCCGCCGTCTCAATGAGCAGCGAAGCTTCATCACCGCCGGGGTGCTTAAGCTCCAGCCAATCGCCGCTCAGCCCTTCACGCACGCCAGTAATGACATACTCCTGATTCAAATACGCATCAATCTTGTTTTTCTCCTCGACGAATTGCTCATAGGCGGACATTTCTCTTCCTCCTTTGGCGCTATGGCTTCCCTTTATCCCTCATGTCGCGAAGCAGCGTTGGGACAAGCAGCTATCGATTATCCCCCTTGTAAGGAGCCCGCTTCACATATCGTCCAGCCCCTAGAGAGCCAACAAATTGACAATCTTGAATGACAAATTCACCGCGTGATAGCACGCTAACGGGCAAGCCTGTCACCTTCAATCCTTCAAACGGGTTATAATCGACATTCATATGATGTGTTTCAGCTGAGAGAATACGCTCTGCTAGCGGATCAAAGATGACGATATCCGCATCACTGCCAACGGCAATCGTCCCCTTCTGGGGAAAAAGACCAAACAGCTTGGCGCTGCGCGTCGATACAATGTCTACGAATTGATTAAGCGTAATGCGCCCTTGATGAACGCCCTCCGAATAAAATAGCGAGAATCGATCCTCTATAACGGGGCCGCCATTTGGAATTTTACTGAAATCCCCCCGCCCCAAATCCTTCTGTCCGTCAAAATTAAAAGAGCAGTGGTCCGAACCCAGCGTTTGCAGCTGGCCGCTCTTCAGTGCATTCCAAAGAATCTCTTGATGATGCGCTTCACGAAGAGGCGGCGACCAAACGTATTTTGCCCCTTCAAAATCCGGCTTCTCCAGCTGCGACTGATCGAGCACCAAATATTGCGGACAGGTTTCGCCCCACACGTCCACGCCTTGATTGCGCGCCTCTGCGATTTGCTGGACGGCTTCGGCGCATGTCACATGCACAACATACAGTCTCGCTCCAGCAAGCTCGGCTAGTTTTGCTGCCCGTCCAGTTGCCTCTCCTTCAATAATCGACGGTCTCGTAAGCGCATGATAAATAGGATCGGTGTTGCCTTCCTCCAACGCTTTATGAATGAGAAAATCGATGACATCTCCATTCTCAGCATGCACCATTACCATCGCTCCATGCTCCTTGGCTGCGAGCATCGTCCGAAACAACGTGCCGTCATCCGCTTGAAACACGTTTTTGTACGCCATAAACACCTTCAACGAGGTAATGCCCTCTTCACGAATAATCGATGGAAGCTCGGCAAGCACTGCATCGTTTATTTCACTAATCATGAGGTGAAAGCCATAATCGATAACGGCTTTACTGTCTGATTTTTGATGCCATGCCGCAATGGATTCCTTCAGTGGTTTCCCTTTCGTCGTCAAGCAGAAATCAACAATCGTTGTAGTTC
Source organism: Paenibacillus sp. 01T431 (assembly GCF_056398625.1). Classification (NCBI taxonomy): domain Bacteria; kingdom Bacillati; phylum Bacillota; class Bacilli; order Caryophanales; family Paenibacillaceae; genus Paenibacillus; species Paenibacillus sp. 01T431. Next base: position 20,505 of record NZ_JBFTPT010000009.1, on the reverse strand, counting down.
CTCCGAAAGCTGCAGCTTTTGTGCCTGTCTCAAAATCATCCGCCGTAACCGTGCCGCCAAACGGCATATCAAGATGGGTATGTGGATCAATGCCGCCTGGAAATACGTATTTGCCTGTTGCATCGATAATCTCATCCGCTTCCGATTCGAGGTCAATACCGATTTTGGCGATGATGCCTTCCTTAATCRGCACATCAGCTTTATATGTGTCGGCTGCCGTTACAATAACCCCATTTTTAATGAGCCTCACCGTCATCCTATACAGCCTCCTTCTTATCGCCATCGTCAGAATCATTGCTTTTTCCTAGTGACGCAATTGCCGCTTGCCGTTGATTCCAGCTTAGAGCCGGCTCCGTCGAGGGAACCTCTACCATCTCAATCGCACCTTCAACCGGGCAAACAATAGAACAAAGGTTGCAGCCTACACAATCTTCCTCGCGAACCTTCAGGTATGCTGCGCCAGTATCGTCTATATGCCGCTCAATACACTGATGCGAAGTATCCTCGCAAGCGATATGGCATTTATTGCAAACGATGCAAGTATCCTGTTCAATTCGTGCAACGACCGCGTAATTAAGGTCTAGATCTCCCCAATCCGAATAGCGCTCTACCGATTTGCCTATTAGCTCATTGACTGATTTCAAACCCTTTTCATCCAAATAATTGTTCAAACCATCGATCATATCCTCTACGATGCTAAAGCCATGATGCATGGCAGCTGTACATACTTGAACGCCAGTTGATCCCATCAAAATAAACTCAACCGCATCCCGCCAGCTCGATATTCCGCCTATCCCGGAAATGGGTACGCCAACTAAAGGATTTCGGGCACATTCCGCAACCATATTAAGCGCAATCGGCTTAACTGCAGGCCCGCAGTAGCCCCCATGCGCGCCTTTTCCGCCAACATGCGGAATCGTATTCCATGTATCGATATCAACTCCAGCTAGTGAATTAATGGTATTGATCAGCGAGATCGCATCCGCTCCTCCGCGAACAGCTGCTTTCGCTGTCGCGGTAATGTCCGTAATATTGGGCGTAAGCTTGACTATGACTGGCGTCCTCGCTGCCTCCTTGACCCACATTGTCTGCATTTCAACCAGGTCCGGCTGTTGTCCGGAAGCAGCGCCCATCCCCCGCTCCGCCATGCCATGGGGACATCCGAAGTTCAATTCCAATCCATCCACACCGACAGCCTCTACTTTTTTTACAATTTCATGCCATTTCTCGCGTTTAGGCTCCACCATCAATGAAACGACAAGCGCATGCTCCGGAAATCGCTTCTTTGTCTCGTAAATTTCCTTTAAGTTCACTTCAAGCGGGCGATCCGAAATCAGCTCAATGTTGTTGAATCCTGCTACTCGTTGGCCATTGAAATGAATAGCTGCAAATCGCGAGGATGTATTAATAATTGGATCGCCCAGCGTCTTCCATACCGCTCCGCCCCAGCCCGCTTCAAATGCTCGCTGAACTTGATAGCCGGTGTTCGTTGGCGGCGCTGATGCAAGCCAAAAAGGATTCGGAGAAGCTATGCCTGCTAATTGAATGCGCAGATCAGCCATCATTTTCCCTCCCTGCAACTAGCGTTTTGTAAATCGAATAAGCTGCCAGCTTGCCTTGCTGCGCGGCGGCAACCACCATCGCATCACCTTGACCTTCACCGAAAATAACGTCGCCAGCAGCGTAAATTTTGGGATTAGAGGTCTGATAGGTTTCCGTATTCACCATCACCATTCCTCGCTTATGATGCAAGCCCAGCTGCTCAATTAGCGGAAAGTGACGTGTCTGACCAATTGCCTTAATGACAACATCAACATCAAGCAGGAAAGAGGAGCCTTCTACCGGTGTCACCTTTTTTCTTCCTCCTTGTTCATCCTCTTCAAGCTGCATCCTCATGCATTCAAGCGCCTCGACATTTCCATCAGCATCTCCGATAATCCGGCTGGGAGCGCTTAACCATTCAAACTCCACACCATCTTGCTTCGCGAATTCGAATTCAAAATCGTAGGCGGTCATTTCCTCTCTCGTCCTTCGGTATACCATCTTCACCTTTGCAGCCCCGAGCCTCACCGAGCAGGTGGCCGCATCAACCGCCGTATTGCCCGCACCGATTACCGCTACACGTTTACCAGCAAAGTCATTTGTAAGCTCCCTTTTGGTCGCTTCTACAAAATCAATGGCGTCATACACACCGGTTAATTGTTCGCCCTCGATGTTAAGATAAGGCACCTTCGACATTCCTATCGCAAGTAAAACCGCATCATACTGCGCAAGCAGCGAATCTGTGGCTACGTCAGAACCAATTGCTGTATTCGTCCGAATATCAACGCCCAGCTTCTTCACCTGTTCAACCTCCCACAGAGCGATGCTCTGCGGCAAACGAAACGAAACGATGCCATATGTATCAAGACCGCCCGCTTGTTCCTTCGCTTCGAATATCGTAACGGCGAATCCGAATCTTGCAAGCTCGCGCGCAGCAGACAGACCTGCTGGTCCGCCGCCTATAATTGCCACCGATTTGCCGTTGCTTTGACCAGGTTCGAACAGCTGTTGATTATTTTTTATCGCCCAATCCGTGGCATAGCGCTGCAGCCTGCCGATCATAATCGGCTTTGAAGATTCGTTCATTACGCATGCGCCCTCGCACAGCTCCTCAGTCGGACACACTCTGGCGCAGGTCGCTCCAACGGGATTGGCATCCATAATGACGCGAGCAGATCCCTTCATATTGCCGGAAGCAATTTTTTTGATAAAAGAAGGAATGTTGATGCCCGTCGGGCACGCTTTTATGCACGGAGCATCGTAACAGTACAAACAGCGGTTCGATTCCTCTATAGCTTCCTTTGGCCGCATGCCTGCCTTCACTTCTGCAAAGTTTCGCCGCAGTGATTCGACCGGAATAAACACCGCCTTTCCTATTGCGCCCATGCCCATCTCCTCCTTATTCAACTTCAATATTTTTATAGGTTTCAAGTATTCAGTCACGCTGAAAGCTTTACAGGTCTATAACCTGGGCAAGAGTTACTGGTCTACTATAATCGTTCACTTTTAGTCACTTAATCTGTGCGCTGTTCGGTATAGAAGCTCTACACCGAGTTCGATATCTTCCGGCGATGAATACTCCTTCGGATTATGACTTATCCCGTCCTTGCAGCGAACAAATATCATTCCGTAGTTGCAAACATAAGACATCGTTAACGAATCATGGAACGGGCCGCTCATCAGAACGGGCGGGGCAAGACCTATTTTCGCCGCTTCCTCCTGCATTAGCTCCCTAAGCTCAGGCGCGCAGTAACGCGGATCACTCCTCGTATCCTCACGAATCGTGTACGTCAAGCCATGCTCTAAACAAACAGCATCTATCCTCGCAAGAAGCTGTTCCTCCAGCCTGTTCCTGCGACTCCGATCAATATCACGGAAATCAACGGTGAAGCTTACTTTCTCTGCAATAATGTTGCGCGAGTCCGGAAATACCGACAGCGAACCAACCGTTCCTACCGTCGGTGCGCCAGGTTCAGCGCTAGCTAATTCATGGAGTGCGATGATAACCTTAGCGCTGCCGACCAATGCATCCTGGCGCATAGACATTGGCACGGAACCCGCATGTCCTGCGAAACCTGTCATTTCTACCGTCCACCAGACAGGGCCGGATATGCCGCTGACGATTCCAATCGGTTCATGGAGCGACTCCAGCACTGGACCTTGTTCAATATGCAGCTCCAGAAAAGCAGCTATCCGCCCTTCATCAAAGACATAACCTTCAAATGCAGCAGGATCACATCCAAACGCGATCAATGCCTCCCTGCGAGTCACACCATTTTTATCCGTCCGATCAAGCTCCCCCTCCTCAAGCTTCCCGGTCATTCCCCTTGCGCCAAACAACCCTTTGTTAAACCGGCAGCCTTCTTCATCACAAAAAGCGACAACTTCAATATTTCTAGCTGGTTTAAAGCCTTTTTCAACCATCGTTTGAACGGCTTCAATTGCCCCTAGTACGCCAATCACGCCATCGAATCGCCCGCCGTACGGCTGCGAATCAATATGGGAGCCAAGCATAAGTACCGGTGCTGCCGAGTCAGCTCCCACTAGCACGCCGATCAAATTGCCGAACGGATCAATCCGCGCCTCCATCCCCGCTTCAAGCATCCAGCTCCGCACAAGCTCTACACCTGCCAAATCCTCCGTCGACAGCGCCAACCTGCAAACGCCTGTATCACCGATTTTGCCAATCTGAGCGAGCTCATCAATACGCCTGTGCAGCCGCTCCGCATTAATGCTGAGTTCTTTCTCCACTCTTTTATCCGCCTCCCTCAGACACCGAAAACCTGAAGCAGCGTTTCGGCGATAAATACAATCTCATCATCCGTAGTCGACAAAGGCGGGCTCAGCGTCAAAATATTCATAAAACCCGGCACTGTATCGCCATTTTTGCTAATGAGCAGTCCTTTTTGCTTGCACTCCGCAATAATAGCAGCAACTCTAGCAGCAGATGCCGGCTCCTTTGTTCGTTTATCCTCAACCAGCTCGATACCGATAGCCGAGCCGAAAATTCGAAGCTCGCCTACGTACTGATGTGATTCAAGCGGCTTGATTCGGCTAAACAGTTCTTTGCCAATATAGGCAGAACGGCTGACTAAATTTTCACGTTCTATAATTTCTATATTTTTTAGCGCCACCGCGCAGGAAACAGGATTGCCTCCGAAGGTATTCACATGACGGAAGTGATTGTCTGCTCCGCTTTCTTTGAAGCTTTCATACATTTCGGCGGACACTGCCGTTGCAGATAATGGAGAATATGCGCTTGTCAGCCCTTTCGCCATCGTCACTATATCCGGCCTTACCCCGAAGTTCTGATGCCCAAATTTCTCTCCTGAGCGGCCAAAGCCGCAAATGACCTCATCAACAATGAGCAGGACATCATGCTTATCGCAGATCTTTCGCAGCCGAGCTAAATATGGATCAGGCGGCACAATCATTCCACCTCCGGTAATAACTGGCTCAACGATAATGCCAGCGACCGAATCTGCCCCCTCCCATAGGATGGCATCCTCATAGGCTTGAGCGCATTGCATTTTGCAGGAGCCTTTCGTTTGCCCGAAAGGACAACGATAGCAATAGGGCGGAGGCACATGGGAAAATCCCACACCTAGCGGCTCGTATTTCAGCTTGCGCTGCGCCTGCCCTGTGGCGCTAAGTGCCCCCATAGAATTGCCGTGATAGGCGCGGTGGCGTGAAATGTATTTGTACTTAGAGCCTTTCCCACGTTGATGATGATACTGGCGGCCGATTTTGAAGGCGACTTCATTGGCATCTGAACCTGAGTTGGAGAAAAAAAATCGATAATCCCCAATGAGCCATTCATTCAGCTTCGCAGCCAGCTCAATTGCCGGAACATGAGATTGAATGAGCGTCGCATAAGCTACTGTCTTCATCTGTTCCGCAGCCGCTTCAGCTATTTCGACCCGGCCATGACCGACATTGACGCACCACATCCCGGACATGCCGTCGAAATAGCGATTCCCGTCCATATCCGTTAGCCAGCTTCCTTCTCCCGACACGATAACCATTGGATTCTCATTATGAGGAGAAATATGATGCCATAAATAGTTCCGGTCCTTCTCTAACAGCGCTGCTTTGTCTTCTTCATTCATTGCTGCCTCATTCACGCCCATGCCTGCCTTTCCTCCTTCGCGGCTGCCGCTTCTATAATAGAATGAACCGTGGATGAGACCATCAACGATCCTTATAGACTAGCGTATGCGGCTTCTTCGCTGCATCTTCCAAATTGTTTCTGAGATTGCTGCCATGACTCAAAAATAACATCGTAAAGCAAGGCAGGATGCTCGGAAAAGATACCTATTTTTCTGCGGAGTTAATCTTCTAGAAGCTGTTTATGGGGATAAATTCATGTGATCCCTGTTCATTTTCCCTCACATAACCGCTCTGCTCTTGAATATATTGAGTAACAGACAAGAAATAAGCGATTAGCATGTAAGGCTTTTTTTCATTCTGCAGCGTTAACATAATGGAATGAGGTGAGGGAAATGGAGTCAGAGCCGCTATTTATTGTTTCAAGGGAAGATTGGTCGCTCCACCGCAAAGGTTATGAGGATCAAGCGCGACATCAGGAGAAGGTGCACGAAGCCATTAAGCAAAATCTTCCCGATCTGGTTTCCGATGAAAGCATCGTATTGTCCGATGGCAGGCGAACGATCAAGGTCCCTATTAAAAGTCTCGACGAGTCCCACTTTATATACAACTACAACAAGAAGCAGCACGTCGGACAAGGCGATGGCGACTCTCAGGTTGGGGATGTGCTTGGCGTCGATCCACAAGCTGCTAAGGGGCCCGGCAAGGGTCAGGATGCAGGCGATCAGCCTGGAGAAGACGTTGTTGATACCGAGATAAGTATCGATCAATTGGAGGATATGCTGTTTGAGGAGCTGGAGCTTCCTAATCTGGAACAAAAGCAAAAAGATCAGCTGCAAACTACCGAAATCGTTTTTCACGATATTCGGAAAAAAGGCATTATGTCCAATATCGACAAGAAGCGAACATTAATCGAAAATCTGCGCCGCAACGCCAATGCGGGCAAATCCGGCATTGGCGGCATTTCACCTGACGATCTTCGTTACAAAACATGGAATGAAGTCATCAAACCCCAATCCAACGCGGTCATTCTTGCCCTCATGGACACATCGGGAAGCATGGGCTCGTTCGAGAAATATTGCGCGCGCAGCTTTTTCTTCTGGATGACACGCTTCTTAAGGCGCAAATATGAGCATGTGGAAATTGTGTTTATCGCGCATCATACGGAAGCAAAGGAAGTTACTGAGGAGGAATTTTTCAATCGTGGGGAAAGCGGCGGCACCATCTGTTCGTCCGCTTATCAGAAAGCGATCGACATCATCGATAGCCGGTATCCGACTCCCAATTGGAATATATACCCGTTCCACTTCTCTGATGGCGACAACCTAACTTCAGACAACGAACGCTGTGTGAAGCTAATCGGTCAGCTGATGGAGAGAAGCAATATGTTCGGATACGGAGAGGTCAATCAATACAATCGAAGCAGTACTCTGATGTCCGCCTACAAACACATCAACCACAAAAAGTTTATGTATTCGGTAATTAAGGAAAAAGGCGAAGTGTACAAAGCGCTTAAAACCTTTTTCTCCAAGCAAGTGACCGGTGCGTAATAAAAACACAGAAAAAAGCCGTCCCGATGGGTTCAACCCATTCTGGACGGCTTTTTCGCATTTTGAATAAACATCCCTTCAACTTGTAAGAGCAGAATCAGAGCCCTCTTTATCCGGATCGATCCCTTTCGTTTCTTTGCCAAAGAATAAAACCGTTAGCGCGCCTATGACAATCGTTACAAAAAAGATCATAAAAATAGACGGTATCGCGACTTGTTTAGCAACTAGCATACCAACAAGATAAGGACCAATAATACCCCCGACACGGCCGAATGAGGCGGCAAAGCCGACGCCAGTTCCACGAACTGCGGCTGGATACAGCTCCGGCGTATAGGCGTACATCCCTCCCCACGCTCCAAGGTTAAAGAATGAGAGACAAATGCCCGCAGCCAGCAGTACCCCTTCTGTTTCTGCGCTGCCGAACCAAAGGGCGCTGCCCGCGGTTAGCAGCAAATAAACCACCAGCACAAATTTTCGCCCAAACTTCTCGATAAAATAAGCAGCAGTGAAATAACCCGGCAGCTGGGCGAGTGTCATAATCAGAACATATTGAAAGCTTTTCACCAAATCAAAGCCCTTGAGCACCATGACGGAAGGCAGCCACAGGAACATGCCGTAATAGGAAAATACGACTGTAAACCATAAGATCCACAATGTTACTGTCGTTTTTCGGTAGCGCAAGGACCATATGGATTTCATTCTATCGCTCAGACTCAGCTTGCGGCTCTGCTGCGCATTGAAGCTGGGCGAGTCTTTAATGGCTCTTCTCAAATATAGGGCAAAAAGTGCAGGAACAGCACCGAGCGCAAACGCCATCCTCCATCCGTAATCAGGAATGATGAAGTAGGCAATCAAAGCCGCAGCAATCCAGCCGATCGCCCAGAAGCTCTCCAATAGGACGACTGCCCGGCCCCGCTCCTTGGCAGGCACAGATTCCGATACAAGCGTCGACGCAACTGGCAGCTCCCCGCCAAGCCCAAATCCGGCTATGAAACGCAGCGCGCATAAGACGATAAAGCTCGTTGCCAGAGCGGACAGACCGCTCGCAATGGAGAAGATCAGCAGTGTCCAGAGCAGGATCGCCCTGCGTCCGTATCGATCGGCCATCAAACCGGATACAGCGGCTCCAACTGCCATACCGATCGAATTAATTGCCATCAGTAACCCAACTTGTTGTGAACCAAGCTGCCATTCTACTGCCAAAGCAGCTACGATAAAGGAGATCATTCCGACCTCCATCGCATCAAAAAGCCAGCTAAGCCCCGCGCTAAACAACAGTTTCCGCTGTTTCGGCTCGCGCAGCAATGTCATTTTACTCATATGTAAACCCCTTACCCTATGCTCAAGCTCTATTTGACTAGGCGGCATTTTCTATTTGTATGGATATCCTACTCTATATTACCACGTTTTCAAAGTTTCTAATGATTGCAGCCCTATTACAAAGAATATACCCTCTACAAGGCGGCAACAACCATCCTGCAAAAAAAGAAGAGCACCCATGCTCGCTCAGCCATGGAATCGCTCTTCTCTCTATAACCGTATACTCACCCTTACTTAATCAAATCATCGCGCAGCGGCGTGAAGGAATCGAGCAGCGCCGAGGCTTCCAATGCGGTTACTCCGTGCCTCGCCCCGCTTGGTATAACGATGGACTCTCCCTGCCGGATCACTTGCTTCTCGCCGTCAATTGTAAATTCAATGGCGCCCCTCAAGCAATAGCTCAGCTGCTCATGCGGGTGAGCATGCTCATAACCAACCGCATCAGGCTCAAAATGAACCTCCATCAGCATCAGCGTTTTTCCCGGTTGCAAAATTTTACGTGTAACGCCAGGCTCCGCATTTTCCCATACTCCGATATTGCTCATCCGAGTTCCTCCTTTAGCATTTGTCTAGCCATGCTCCGCCATCGTCCCACATCAGCGAGTACTCATCCCTGACCCCATCTGCTGTGATTGTCATTCGGTAGCTCTGATCCGACATTTCAGTAATCTGCAAAGTTTCCGTATTCACAAACGTTTCCGTTTTCCCTATTGTTTCTATAGACTCTACTGTTTCTATTGACTCTATTGTATCAGCATAATCTACTGATTCAACGTTCCCCACCAGCTTTGCTCCTTCGGACAACGGCTCTTGCTCCGAATCATAAAATAGCACTTGCGCAAAAACGATCGTTTGGCTGGTTTTCACCTGCATAATAAGTGAGGTCCGGTCCCGATCCGGCGGGTTATCCGGCGTCAAAGCCGAATAGATCTCCACAGGCTGAGAACTCCACAGATGCTGCCTCAAGCTCCCATTCTCCATTTTATAGCGAAAAGTTAGCGTTCCTTCCGAAACTCCACCAGCCATAAACCTACTTTTGTGCTTAAACCATTGCTGATCAAGCCTGCTTAAGCATACATCTGTCGATTGCCAGACCTTATCCTCTTCCTCTTCAAGAATCCCGCTAAAATGATTCATCCAGCTGATTTCCCGCGGCTCGCTTACATCTACCTTGACCATATCAAGCAAATAATGCTCAGTCAGCACATTTATTCTTCTAATAGAGGCACCTTCGTAAGCCAAGAGATCCCATGGACTAAGCTCCGGGGGCAAAATAATCCGGTCCTTCATCTCATACGCTTCCGCTTTCCAATCTACCATCGTTTCTGTCCATGTTCCCCATGGGTGCTGCTCAAAACGAATAACCCGCCCATCCGCGGGAGGCTGGTCAGCGCCATTCAGGCACACCGTATTATGCGAGAAGGTATGCTTAAACCACCCATAATGTGCAGGCACGCCGTAAGCGGTCGTGCCCGGATCAACGAGCAGCGGCACTTCCCCGCATACGACGGACAAGCCGAGCCGGTCCATATGGTCATGCTCGCCGCCGAACTTGCTGTGCTTAATGAACGCCTGCCAGCGCTTCGCATTGACCAGCTTCGTTATCCCACTCACGGGCATGGATACTGAACGGTGTGATGCCTTCCACAGCTGTTCACCTTCAGAAGCGTCCACAGGTGCAAGCTCACAGCCAAACAGTAACGCCAGAATAGAGTCTCGCTCCACTGTCTTCACACCTGTAAATGCCTTTTCCGCCCACTGCGTGCCATAGGCCGTATTCAGCAGCGAACGATAGAGCTCATCACCAAAAATATCCAGCGCTATTTCATAATAAGGCGCATAAGTATGAATGCCGCCCGCGCTTCCTGCATCATTGAAAGAAGGCATATAGCCATTTGGCACTATCCAGTGAACCGGATAATCAAACATCGATTGGAGGCCAGACTCTTGCCAAATATCCCAAGGCGTTCCTTCCGCCATAAGCGCGTAGTTCAGCAGCGACTTGAACGCATAAAAATGATACTGAACATTCCCCTCATACCACAGTCCGTCAGCAAAGCGGCCCCGCTTCATTTGGTCATGCAGCCCATACTCTCCTGAGAGTCCGGCATGAATAATCCCCTCATCGTTCAGCAAAATGCCAATGGACGCGATCGCGGAAGTAATCAGCACCGCATGGTTATGGATTTGCTCCTCTTTGTGCGCGATTAGAAAATGTACGCATGGCTCCAGCAAGCCATAACGGATATGCGCCTCTTCCTCTTCAGACAACGAAGCCCGAATGAATTGAAAGCCTACGGACAAATCAATAATCCAGTGCGCCTCGTCAAGCGTCTGTGCAAACAACTTACCCGGACCGTTGTACGGGATGCTCCCGTGAATCTTTTACCCTTCGTAATTGTCTGCATAAGACAGAAGAAACTGCTTCGTTTGATGGAGCAGCGCTTCATCCGGCTCTATAGCGTGAAGCATCGCCATATGATAAACCGCGCGGCCTATATTCGCATGCACAAAAGATGTCCATGCAGAGTCAAAGGGTTCGCCAGACCATACTGTGCCGCATACCGGACAGACATGCGTGTGCGGCTGCCCCCAATCAAAGGAGAGCTTCGCCCCGTCATGATGGCAGTAATACTGATGCATCCATTCTCCATATTCCACCGGACCTATCGTATACGAGATGCGTGATGCCTCTTCCGCTTCCTGTCGCAGCAGCCGCATAGCCGCCTCAAACTGCGGTAGACATGCGTTTGTTCTCATTTTCACCAGCCGTTTATCATTCATAACGCATGCCTCTTTCCCTACCCTTTCAGTGATCCTGCCGTCATCTGCATAAACGATTTGTTCGCGAGCATGTAGACGATAAGCAGCGGTAAAATCGACAAGCAAGCCCCGGCTAGCATATAATGCGTCTGAACCGCCGCCGATGCTCCATAGCGTAGGTAGGAGAGTCCCACCGTTAATGTTTGCAGCTCGGGCGTATTCATCGTAAAGACGAGCGGCCTCAAATACTCGTTCCACGCCCCGCAGAACGTGAACAACGCTCCCACTCCAAGACCCGGTCTAAGGAGCGGCAAAATAATTTTCCAAAAGATGCCTGCATTAGAACAGCCGTCAATCCGTGCCGCTTCATCCAGCTCTCTGGATATTCCTTTCAGGAAACTAAGCAGGATGAAAAAAATATAAGCGTGCCCGCTGATTAATATCAAAATAACGCCCCATAAAGAGGTATGCAAATGCAGCTTGATCATCAGCTCGTATTGGGGGCGAATGACGACCGCACCTATCGAGATAAACATCGTCGATGCTTGTATCGCCACGAACAAAGCTTTGCCCGGAAAATTCATCCGTTCTACAACATAAGCAGCCATCGAAGCGACGATAAGCGTACCGATCGTTGTCATGCCGCTAAGCATGAGACTGTTCCAAGTAAAGCGGGAAAAGTTCGCTTGCACCCACGCCTCCGCATAATTTTCAAAATGCCACACCGATGGCAAAATGTTGCCGCCCGTAGCGATCTCTGCATTCGACATAAATGAACCAAACAACGTTACGATTATGGGAAACAAGATCAGGAGCGCCGTTGCAAGCAAGAAAATCCAGAGCAGCAGCTGCCCGCCTAATTTCCCTGTGCGAAGCGGTTTTCGTTTCTGGTTCGTTTGAACATGGGGTATAACTTCCGTCTTCATAGCATCCTCCCTCATTGCATTTTATTCATGCGATTAGACAGCAGATGGTAGACAAGCGTAATGATGCCTACAATTACGGCTGTAGTGAAGCCGACTGCGCTTCCGTAGCCGAACTGCTGGTCAACGACCGCACCGGAGGAAGGCGTAGGGAAAAATAGCTTATATACGTATAAATACATAACTTCAGTTTTTCCAATCGGGCCGCCCTCGGTCAGTACCATAATCGTTTCATAACCTTTAAGCGAGTTGATAATTGCCAGCATAATGACGATTTGCAGAACAGGTCCAAGCATCGGAATCGTCAAATACCAAAACTGCTGTCTTTTGTTTGCACCGTCTAGTGAAGCACTCTCATACACATCATTTGGAATATTCTGGAGTCCGGCCAAGAACAACAGCATATAGTTGCCCACAGCGCCCCAGATGGCAATAATAATCGTAGTCATCATTGCGTTTTTGGGTCCAAGCCAGTCAATCCGCTCGGAGATAATATGGAACTTAAGCAAATACTGATTCAACACCCCGTTATACGAATTAAAAATAATAAAGAACACGACAGCCATAACCGCGGAGCTGATGACCGTTGGCATAAAATAGATCGCACGAAGTACATTGCGGCCTTTAAGCTTCTGGTTCAAAATAACGGCTAGCAGCAGGCATAGCGGTATTGTCACAATCAGCTTGCCGCCCGCATAAATGAACGTATTCACTACGGAGTCCCAGTACTGGGTATCAGCAAGCAGCCTGCGGAAGTTGTACAAGCCGGTAAATCTAGCTTCGCCGTAGCCTTTATAATCAAAAAACATATACCGGATAGCCCAGCCTAGCGGATAGATGCCTAGTACAACCGTTAGCAGCAGGCTTGGAAATAAAAAAAGATAAGAAAAACTCATTTGACGCGCTTTGTTCATCGTTTCCACTCCCGTACACTCTGTCTTAGGGGAAAGCAAAGGGTGGAGTCTGCACTCCACCCCGCATTGCTGTTCCTATAGTTAAGCCGTTATTTCGCACCCAGCTTCGTTGGATCAAAATCTGGTTTTGCTGCCGTGGTCACATCGCCGCTAGCAATCGCTTTATCAAGCGCCGCATTGTACCTTGTGTTCAGATCCTGAATGATCGCATCCAGATCCCCGCCGCCCAGCATATATTTAAAGAATGCATCATTGTACTTAATGCCCTCAATCGTAACAGCCGGACTTAATGGCCATGTAGCATCGTTGTCGCTTGGCAGGAAACCATCAATGCCATTGATGTCCGGTTTCGCGGCAACTGCCGAAATTGAAGGTACCATCGAGATGCCAAAGCCTTTTTCATGATACGTTTTCAAAATTTCATCGCCGTACATATATTCCATGAACTTCCACGCCGCTTCTTGGTTTTTGGAGAAGCTGCTTAGCGCCAGCCATTGGCCGCCAAGGAACGAGCTTGCACCTTTGACTGTTCCATCAATTGTTGGCACAGGTGCCGCAGCCCAATCAATTTTCGCTGGGAATTGGTTTTTGTATACACCCGGCTCGGAAGAGAAGGAAAGGTACATGCCTAGCTTGCCTTCCGCAAAATGCGCGCGCAGCGGATCGATATCAAGCGACTCCATGCCCGGCAGCGTGCTTCCGTCGTCATACATTTGTTTGAAGGATTGAATAATGTCTTTGAAGCCTGCAAAGTCGTATTTTCCGGTTTTAAAATCATATCCGAAGCCGCCGTAACCGCTCACTTCAGCAATGACACGTGCAGAGCGGCCAAACGCGCTATCCGCATTTTTGAAGTTTTGCGCGAAGCCGTAAGCGCCCTCTGCCTTGCCGACAGCCGTTATTTTCTTGGCTGCGTCGACCATTTCCGCAAGGCTTGTTGGAGGAGCGGCAATGCCTGCTTTGGCAAACAGATCCTTGTTGTACACCAGCCTTAATGTCGAGCCATAGTTCGGCAGGCTGTACATTTTGCCATCAATTTGGTTAAAGTCCTGAATGACCGGGAACTGCTCCTTCATCTTGTCTGTCAGCATAGCATCAATCGGTGCAAGATAACCCTTAGTTACATAAGTCTTGATCGTATTCTCCTTCACTCTGAACACATCCGGCCCTTGTCCGGAAGCAAACGCCAAGTCGATTGCCTGATCGTAATCATCCGTCTTGACGACCATTTCCACCTCGATGTTGTCCGTATTCGTGTCATTAAAGCTTTGAACAACCTCCTTGATATAGTCCATATCGTGGCGATCTCCGGTCCAATACACGATTTTTGTCTTTTTGCCGCTTTTCTCTGGTGTTGTAGCGCCGTCCGATTCCGCAGGCTTGTTGGAAGCTCCGCTCTCCGCCCCTGGCGAATTGTTGTTTGTGCTTCCGCAGGCTGCCAGTGATAAGGCAAGAAATGAGCTCAGCACGATCGTTCCGAGTTTTTTGTACATTGGTGATCCTCCCTTTGTAGGTGAAACCGTTTGCTTGCTTCTTAACTATAAGAGATCAGACCCACATAGGTAATGTGGCTACCTTGCGAATAAGGGCAGATATTTCATGATTATCAAAACCTTGCTTCTACGGCTTCGGAGACCTGCCTAAGGAGATTTCCTTAAACTCGGTCGGCGTAAGGCCAGTCTGCTTTTTGAATACCTCGCTGAAATAGCGCCTGTGTTCATAGCCAAGCTCCTGCGCGATTTCCTGCACTTGAAAGTCCTCGATTAGCATCGATTTCGCCCGTTCGATTTTGGCCTGCGTGACGAATTGCTGGAAGGTCGTTCCCGACACTTTCTTGAATAGATTGGAATAATAGCCCCAGCTTAAATTCGCCTGCCTTGCGCAATGCTCCAAAGTTAGGTCAAGCTGCAAATGCGATTTAATATAATCGATCGATCTATATATAATTTTTTGCGATTCGCTTGCCCTCTCCTTATCGATCAGCCTGCAGCCGATTTCGCAAAGCTCAGTCAACCATTGCCTATAATCCTGCAGCGACGAACGGCTTCCCCGTCTCGCCTCCTGCACCTTCGACTCAAACTCCTTCAGGCTGCTGCGTGGAAACTTCTCCAGCAGCACCCTGAGCATTCTCAGGGATAGGCCGTGAAAGAGATGCTCGACATCGCTCGGCTCGGGGAGCACGGAGGAGCTTTGCATTTCATCAAAAATGGAAGCAAGCCACTCTAGTGTCTTCTCTTTGTTGCCCGAGCGAAACCCGAATAAAAATTCGTTTTCACTCTCTGTCGTATAAATCCATCCAGCGGCGCTGTCCTGCGCTTCTTGCTGGGAGCTAAATGCGCCATTTCCCCCGGTATAGAAATGATAAGACAAGGCGCTGAGCGCTTGCTGATAACTCTTCGGGAGCTCACGTACACTCCCTGCCTCCATCCCGATGCCGATGGAAATAGTAAACTTCGTGTAGCTTGCGATATTTTCACAGCAGGAATCAGCAATCCGCATCAAACGATCTCTCGGCTGCGCCTGAATAATGCAGACGTAGCGATTAAGCGCCTCCCGGAAGATAACCGCCGATGTATGCTCCTTGATCGTCTCCTCGACGATATTTTGCAGGGAGAAACGCGCCAGCTCCAGCTCTTTCACAACCAAGCCGCCATATTTGTCCGTAAATTGGTCAATTTGAATTACCATTACCGCAAGCGGAGCCTGCAAAGGCGGCAGATCTAGAAATCCCCACCACTGTGAAATATCCGCCTCTTCGGTCTGATGATGGACAAGCAGTGACATATACTCCTGCCGCAGCGCAGGCAGGCTTTCCTTAATCTTCTTCTCCAGCCCAATGACATGCGAACGGTCCCGTTTGTCTTGCTCCGATGCTTCTTTCGCCTTTAAGACCACTTTGATAATATCCTCGATTGAAAACGGCTTTTTCACATAATCAAGCGCCCCGTACTGGATCGCTTTTTTCGCATATTCAAAATCGGTGTAAGCGCTCAAAATAATAATTTTGCTATGAGGCAGCATTTCCACAATACTTCGTGTCATTTCTAGCCCGTCCATCTTCGGCATTCGAATATCGGTCAAAATTATGTCCGGCGACGTTTGCCGGATAACCGCAAGCCCCTCCTCGCCATTCGTGGCGCTGCCGACCACCTCGATACCATGCTCCGCCCAAGGGATTTTGTGCTTCAGCATATCTACTACACTTCGAATATCGTCTACAATGCACAATTTGACCGGTTGACCCATGTTACCCCATCCCTTCCGTCTGCTTCGGAATCCAAATTTCAATCCGGGCTCAGCCACTATCATTATTGCTTATGATCATGCGCTGCTGGTCGCCGTAGTACAGCTGGAGCCGATGATAAATATTGCGGAGAGCATATCCCTCATCCATCGTCGTTGGATGAATAATCGAAGCCATGAGCTGCTCGGGAATGAGCCCCGTCCCATTATCCTCTACCGTCAAATGCAGCCAGTCCTCATCCGATTGCGCATTAATATAAATTTCACCACCTGATTCACGATCTTGAAAACCATGCAAAATGCTATTTTCTACAAGCGGCTGAATGACGACTTTTGGAATTCCGCAGGCAAGCAGCTCCGGATGCACCTCGATATGGCAAACGAACAGCTCCTCGTAAGAAATCTGCTGAATGGCTAAATATTGGCGCACATGATCAAGCTCATCCTCCAGCGTAATCAAGTCTCTCCCCCCGCTGAGGCTAAGCTGAAACATTTGGGATAAAGCCAGAATCATCTCATTAACGTCCTTGTTCTCGCCAAGCACTGATTTGCAATAGATCGTATTCAGCGTATTGTAAAAAAAATGAGGGTCCATCTGTGCGGAAAGCGCCTTGATCTCGGCCTTTCGCTTCTCACTCTCCCGTACCTTGACATCTTCAATCAGCTGCTTGATTTCGTCCAACATCCGATTAAAGCGAAACCCCACCTGGGATACCTCATCCTTGTATTCGCTTTCGAAACGCACATTCAAATCATTTTCTTCCACCCGTTTCATCAGCCTTTGGAGACTGAACAATGGTTTTAACAATAAATAGATCATGTTGTTCGCTATGAATAATGACAGCACCATCAACCCAAGTATGACGTAGATCGTTGCTTTCTTGATGCCGTTCAGTTTCGCTAGCAGGTCGCTCTTCGACTGGATACCAACAATCATCCAATCATCCTTTACTTCCAGCCTTGCGTAGTTCACCAGATATTCCTTTTTCCTGTCCTTATAAAAAAACGAGCCCATCATTTCTGCGGTCAACTGCTTCGTGAACGCCGAGTGCTTTGTCAACTGGTTCTCCTGACTCGATCGATTATCTAAATTCACATCTTCGCCCTCTGAATCTACAAAATAATACTGTTTCTCTGCTGTCGACAGATTTTCCATGAACAGCTCATACAAATCATCTTGCTTCACATTAATGACCACATAAACATCCGATCGCTTCTCGCCCAGCTCATTGACTCCCTCCACAACAAGGGAAATCACATCTTGTTTATCCATAAAGAAGGCATCCTTATGCCCTTTCGTCCAAAAGCCCCGCCTTATTTCCTTGAAATGCGTATACAAATCCGAATTATAAAATGAGTTTGCCGTGTCCCGGACATTGGACGTATGATAATAATCGCCGATCGGCGAAGCAATCAAAATGCTGTCAATCATCGAGTCATTGAATTTCACCTGCGAGAAAACACCTTGAAGTGAGGTCCATGTATTGTAATAGTGGTCTCGGTCATTGTTTTGTGCATCGGTCATCACCTGCTTGAACGGGTCGCTGAACATAAGCGCACGAACGGCAATACCAATGTTCTTAAGCCGTTCATTTACGATTTGAGCAGATTGGTTGACCGTATCCTGACTCGTTTTGAGCGCATTCCTCTGTATTTCCTTCGAAGCGATCCAGTAGGCAATACCTCCTGTTGCTGTAAGGCCAAACATGATTAAAACAACGAAGGTCAGCCATATTCTGTGCTTGAGCGAAAGAGAATAATATAATTTTTTAACAAACGCTCCCCAATTTTTTTTGCTGAACATCATCATTCACCTCTCATCGCCTAAGTGGGCTTAGGCACACTCTTCTTTATTATAATGGAAGTTAAAATAGCTAAACATGCGGCAAAGTAAGGGATGAGGGCAGAATTCTAAAGATTTTAACATTGCGTTTGCAATATAAAATGGTTCGGAATAACAAAAAACCTCAACCCCTGTAATGAGGTTAAGGCTTTTGGACGTACTTTACTAGATATTTAAATCAATGCCCATCTGATCTAAGCTTTTGAACAGATATCCTTGCCGGCGAGCCTCGTCTATAATTCTGCCGAGCGCCTCAGTATTGTCTTTGGAAACGGAATGCAGCAGGATGATCGCTCCGGGATGGAGCTGCTTAACAACCTCGTTATACGCATATTGTGATCCTCTTTGCGCATTCACATCCCAGTCCTTGTACGCCACTGACCAAAATACATTCGTATAGCCGAATTGTTTGCTAGCGGCAAGCATCCGTTCGCTGAATATGCCTCTTGGTGGCCTCAGATACTTCATTTCCTTCTGGCCGGTCAGCGTTTCTACATGCTCCTTGACCTTATCGAGCTCCGTTTTGATGCTTGATTCTGAGAGGGTCGACATATCCGGGTGACTCCAAGAATGGTTGCCTACAATATGCCCCTCCAGCACCATCCGCTTTAAAAGTTCCGGCTGATCTTTGACATAATGTCCCGTTACAAAAAAGACCGCTGGTACTTGTTTATCTTTTAATACATCAAGGATACGCGGTGTATAGCCATTCTCGTAGCCGTTATCGAAAGTAAGATATAGCTCCTTTTGCGTTGTATCCCCTAGGAACAAAGCCCCGTGCTTCGTTACGATTTCTTTAAAGCCCTCCTCATCGATCGAAGGCAGACGCCCCTCCACGCTTTTCTTAAACCCGAAGTGGAATACTCCTGGCTGCCCATATGCAGCTGCTGGACTTATTAAGCCCCATAAGATCGCAATAAGCATGACAGCGACTCTAACCCTTTGCTTCAACAGTAAAGCCTCCTTATTCAATGAAGTGATTGCACTTCATCCGCATATTGCGTTTATATTTCCCCATAAACACATAAAAAAACCGCTATTCCCATAAGTCCTGTAGACTTTGAGAATAGCGGTTTATGTTGTCAATCATTCTGTTAAAAGATGGTCGGGACGACACGATTTGAACATGCGACCCCCTGGTCCCAAACCAGGTGCTCTACCAAGCTGAGCTACGTCCCGAGAAAAGATGGTGCCGTCGAGAGGACTTGAACCCCCAACCTACTGATTACAAGTCAGTTGCTCTACCAGTTGAGCTACAACGGCACATCGATTATGTCCACCAATGCTGGTGGTTTTTGATGCTTGCTTGGCATAACCAAGAGGCATCTTAAGAAAAATGGTGCCGTCGAGAGGACTTGAACCCCCAACCTACTGATTACAAGTCAGTTGCTCTACCAGTTGAGCTACAACGGCGTAACGGTTATGTCTACCTTTGCAGGTAGTTTTGATGCTTGCCTGGCAGTAACCAAGGAGCATCGAAAGAAAAAATGGTGCCGTCGAGAGGACTTGAACCCCCAACCTACTGATTACAAGTCAGTTGCTCTACCAGTTGAGCTACAACGGCATATGGATTTTTTTCACCATTTAAAGGTGTTTTGGTTGCGGGGGCAGGATTTGAACCTGCGGCCTTCGGGTTATGAGCCCGACGAGCTACCGGGCTGCTCCACCCCGCGTCATTTTGAAAGAAAAATATGGTGACCCGTAGGGGACTCGAACCCCTGTTACCTCCGTGAAAGGGAGGTGTCTTAACCACTTGACCAACGGGCCTTGAAAAATTGGAACGGAGAGAGAGGGATTCGAACCCTCGCACCACTTACGCAGTCTAACCCCTTAGCAGAGGGTCCCCTTGAGCCACTTGGGTATCTCTCCAAACTTGGCTCCCCGAACAGGACTCGAACCTGTGACAACTCGATTAACAGTCGAGTGCTCTACCAACTGAGCTATCAGGGAAAATATGGTGGGCCTTAGTGGACTCGAACCACCGACCTCACCCTTATCAGGGGTGCGCTCTAACCAGCTGAGCTAAAGGCCCTAAGCATAAACATAAATCCTATGTAAGATCAATTGTTTATAATCAGGTAATCAAGTTGCGCCCTGAAAACTGGATACGAAAGATTAGGCTTGCTGAAGCCTTTTTAGCTGCTGTCTACCGGATGTATGGGTCACAGTAAACGTGTTTAGGATAAGCCCTCGACCGATTAGTATTCGTCAGCTACACACATTGCTGTGCTTCCACCCCGAACCTATCAACCTCGTCGTCTTCAAGGGGTCTTACATACTGGGAAATCTCATCTTGAGGG
>NZ_JBFTPT010000008.1:0-323743 GCF_056398625.1 Paenibacillus sp. 01T431 | reverse complement strand
TACCCACGTGTTACTCACCCGTCCGCCGCTAAGCATCAGAGGTGCAAGCACCTCATCAACTCCGCTCGACTTGCATGTATTAGGCACGCCGCCAGCGTTCGTCCTGAGCCAGGATCAAACTCTCCAAATTGGTGTTTGAAATGCTCATTACTTTTTTATCGCTTTTTTCGCTTATCCCGAAGGATTTGCGAGGCAGTTATTACTCGTTGTTCAGTTTTCAAAGAGCAATCTTTTCTCTCTTGTCGGCCGTGTATCTCGTTGGCGACCTAGATAATATATCATACGCGCCTATGGCATTGCAAGTTTTTTTTTCATTATTTGCGAAAAACTTTTTGCATTAGCATTTCATACCTTCTTCTCACCTTTGCAGCTGGCCATAATGGCTTGTTTAAAAAATATAACTTGCTACAACATATTATATAATTTCCTAACTTTCATTAATTATTCTTCTTATACAATAAAAAAAGTAAGTACAATGTTACGGTGAGAAGACTTCGTTTAGTCTCCTTATCGTTACACTGTACTTACTTAAAGTTTTGACGAATTCGCTTATCTGAGCACTTCTTTAATATGAAGATGCCTGTCTACGATTAAGTTTACAATGACACCTTCAATGGATACCCAAGGCCTAGTCGGATAATTACGATCCGAGAATACAATCTCTCCAATACGTTCATCGCTAAGCTTAACGACCGTCCCATTATGGAACTGAGTAGCCTTCTCTACAAATGTACGGACATAAGTAGGATCCAGCTTCCCGAAGGAATCGCTTTGGATTTGTTCCAATACGAGATACGGAGATGCAGCTTTCCTATATGCCTTGTTCAAAGTCATTGCATGAAATATATCAGCAATCGCTACGATCTTGGCGTACGGGTTTATCTTCGTCGCATCAATGCCGAGCGGATAACCTGTTCCGTCAACCTTCTCATGATGCTGAAGCGCCGCCATCTTTACCCCCTCATTAAGAGCAGATACATTCTTGAGCAATTGGTACCCAAGAACCGTATGACGCATCATTTCTTCTTTTTCTTCTGTTGATAATGTATTAGGCTTCGTCAAGATTGCTTTGTCAATTCGGACGTTGCCGATATCATGCAATAAACCGGCAAATGCAATTTGCATCCAATCCTTTTGAGGAAAGCCAGTCCACTGTGCAATTTGATAGGAGGTTAATGCAGACGTAATGCTGTTATGAAGCAAATAGTCTTTCTCCAAAAATTGACGCGGTACAAAGGTCAGCAAGTTGTAGCTCTTTATGTGCTCCAGCATTTTCTCAAGCTGCTTGCGTACATCCATGATCGGCATGGCTTGACCCGCTGCAACAGTGTTAAATACTTGGCGTAAAACAATAATCATTTTGTCGTACTCTTCATGAAGGGGAGATGCGACTAATGCTGAACTCGGTTCTTGGCTTGCATCCTCATCGGTATCCTCTTTTGTCTTGCTCAAATCAATATTCGATTCAATCTCGACACTTGTGACGAGAAATGCTTGCAATATTTCTATTTCTTTTGGGGTAACGATCTTTCCCTTTTGAAATAAAACACTGCCAAGTGGGGTGAGGACATCTTCAATGATTTTGTCGCCTAATTTGAGATGTAATAATGTTACTGCTGCCACGAGAGTCCTCTCCCCTTGTGCCTGAATAGTAATTATGTACTCCCATAAATAAAGCAAACCTAGGCTGACCCGTCATGCGACGGAGTCAGCTGCGTCTGCTTTCATTTATTCTTGCGTCGTTTCGCCGCCATCTTGCTCTTCATTTTCATCTATAGCTTCATTCTCTTCACTGCGAGCAACACGTGTAACAGTCGCTACCGTATCATCTTCGCGTGTATTAATCAGCCTTACGCCTTGCGTATTCCGTCCCATCGTAGATATGCCTTCCATGCTGGTACGAATCATCGTGCCAGATGAAGTCATAATCATAAGATCCTCATCATTCTCAACCACTTTTAGTGAGACGATCGGTCCATTCTTATCGGTTACGTTAAGCGTCTTAATCCCTTTACCGCCACGGTTCTGAATACGATAATCGGCCACTGGTGTCCTCTTGCCGTAACCTTTGGAGGTAACGATCAGGATATCGTTATCCGGTACGATAACATCCATATCAATAACGGTATCTTCATCATCAAGCTGGATACCTTTCACGCCTGTAGCGGAACGTCCCATAGAACGGACATCCTGCTCAGAGTAACGTATGGACATGCCCTGCGCAGTTCCCATAATAATTTCCTGGTTACCGTCAGTCAGCTTAACGCCAATTAGATCATCGTCCTCACGAAGTGAGATTGCGATCAATCCGACTTTCCGAATGTTGACGTAGTCATCAAGCGGAGTCTTCTTCACAACCCCTTGCCTTGTAGCAAAGAACAAGTAATGTTCCGAATCAAATTCTTGTACAGGTATGACCGCATTGATTGTCTCACCCTGTTCAATTTGAATGAGGTTGATAATAGGCGTACCGCGTGCAGTACGGTTAAGATCAGGAATCTCATAGGCTTTCAGCTTATACACCTTACCTTTGTTCGTAAAGAACAGCAGGTAGTGATGCGTATTGGATACAAATAGATGCTCAACAAAGTCATCATCCTTAGTACCCATGCCGACAACGCCTTTGCCGCCGCGCTTCTGGCTGCGGTAAGTGCCAACCGGCAAACGCTTGATATAGCCCGTGTGAGTAATGGAGATGATAACATCCTCACGAGGAATAAGATCCTCATCGAGAATTTCCTCATCACTTGCCATTATCTCCGTACGACGCTCATCACCGAAACGATCCTTCAATTCAGCAAGCTCTGTGCTAATAATATCGAGCACAAGCTGCTCATCAGCTAGAATCGCTTTATATTCAGCAATTTTACGCATAAGTTCTGCATACTCTGCTTCTATTTTATCTCTTTCCAGACCAGTCAGGCGCTGCAAACGCATATCCAAAATCGCTTGCGCCTGCTCATGGCTGAGCGAGAATCTTGTAATTAAGCCTTCACGAGCTTGATCAGCTGTTTGGGAAGCGCGAATGAGTGCAATGACCTCATCCAAATGGTCAAGCGCTATTCGCAAGCCCTCCAAGATATGTGCGCGAGCTTCAGCCTTTTTGAGATCAAACTCCGTACGACGACGAATAACCTCGATCTGATGCTGTAAATAATGATAAAGCATATCGCGTATGTTAAGCGTCTTAGGCTCACCATTTACGAGTGCCAGCATGTTAATCCCAAAGTTGGATTGCAGCTGTGTATGCTTGTACAAA
Source organism: Paenibacillus sp. 01T431 (assembly GCF_056398625.1). Taxonomy (NCBI): domain Bacteria; kingdom Bacillati; phylum Bacillota; class Bacilli; order Caryophanales; family Paenibacillaceae; genus Paenibacillus; species Paenibacillus sp. 01T431. The sequence goes on along the minus strand of NZ_JBFTPT010000008.1, from coordinate 320,484 downwards.
TTATTAAGTACGATGCTCGGGTTAACATCACGACGAAGCTCAATGACTACGCGCATGCCGTTACGATCCGATTCATCTCGCAAATCAGTAATACCTTCAATTTTCTTCTCGCGAACGAGCTCGGCAATTTTCTCAACTAAACGAGCTTTAATGACTTGATAAGGCAGTTCATGCACAATGATGCGCGCTTTGCCGTTATTTTCTTCAATCGTCGCCCTTGCTCGCATTGTTACCGAACCGCGGCCTGTCAAATAAGCTTGACGAATCCCCATACGGCCCATTACAAAACCGGCTGTTGGAAAATCCGGACCTTTTATGTGTTCGATGAGTTCGAGTGGCGTAATGTCAGGATTAACAATAAGCGCCTGTACTCCATCGATAACCTCATTCAAGTTATGAGGTGGAATATTCGTAGCCATACCAACCGCTATCCCAGTAACCCCGTTTACGAGAAGGTTTGGATAACGTGCTGGCAATACAACTGGTTCCGACTCTTCACCGTCATAGTTAGGAATGAAATCAATCGTTTCCTTGTTGATATCGCGTAGCAACTCCATTGCCATCTTCGAAAGACGAGCTTCCGTATAACGCATGGCAGCTGCAGAGTCGCCATCAACTGAACCAAAGTTACCATGTCCATCTACGAGCATATAACGCATGGAGAAATCTTGTGCCATCCGTACCATCGACTCATAAACTGCGGAATCACCATGCGGGTGATACTTACCGATTACTTCTCCTACAATTCTCGCTGACTTCTTATGGGGCTTGTCCGGTGACATGCCCAGCTCAGACATCGCATACAAAATACGTCGATGCACTGGTTTAAGTCCATCCCTAACATCGGGAAGAGCGCGACTTACGATGATACTCATTGCGTAATCCATAAAGGAATCCCGCATCTCCGTACCAATATCTCGATCTCTTACAGACATACGTTGTTCTTCCGCCATGATTTACCTCCCTGACGCCATCTATAGCTACTCTTAAATCAACATAACTCTTATATTACTTTCTCAAAAAGCGAGCATATAAACCTTTTGCGCTCATGCTTTTGGAATTCCTGCGAAACTTTCGTCTTTACTTGCTAAAAATAGGTGAATTACCGCTCTCCATACATGAAAACCTGCCATAAAATAAACAGACCCAACTTTCATTATACCACTCAATCGAAAGTCTGTCTCCTGCATCATTTGAAATCGATGACCTGTAAAAGCAGCATTTTGAAAGGAGAAAAATCGTTGAGTATACAACGCGTTACGAGCAAATGGGCCAAAACAAAAGTCATGTTGAAATCTGACTATTTGCGCTCTTATATGCCCCCAACAAAACTATTCGGACGCGGCAGCCTTCAGTCAATGCTTAGTGAATATGGTATGGTCTACGTCAAGCCGATAAACGGTACGTTCGGCAATGGCGTCATCCGCGTGGAGAGAACTACTGTACCTGCTCTCGGATATCGCTATCAGCTAGGGACAAAAATCTTGTTTTTCTCAACACTCGACCAGTTATACCATAAGCTAGCTCAACAAACGAAGAAGCGAAGCTATCTTGTTCAAAAAGGTATCCATTTGCTAAAACATCAAAAGCGGCGCTTCGATATTCGCGTTATGGTTCAGAAAAACCCTCATAACGAATGGGAGGCCACTGGCATTATCGGTAGACTCGCCCATCCTGCGAAAATAGTAACCAATTATCACAGCGGCGGGACTCCGATGGCTCTTGAGCGGCTCATGGGCGATCATGCTAATGCTTCAGAACTTGCTGCCTTCAAAAACAAATTAAGAAAAGTCAGCATTACGATTGCCAACCAGTTACAAGGTGCCTACCCCAATATAAAAGAGCTAGGCGTGGACATCGCAATTGATGCAAAACTGCATCCATGGATTTTGGAAGTCAATACACTACCCGACCCATTTATCTTTCGAAAGCTGCCTGACCAAAATGTTTTTCATAAAGTATATCGTTATGCAGTCGCCTATGGCCGATTTAAAAAAAGAAGCAGTCGTCCATAATGGGCGGCTGCTTCTTTACGAGATCCTTTATTTTAAACATCTAGATTCGTTACGTATCTAGCGTATTTTTGAATAAATTCGCGGCGCGGTTCAACGTTATCGCCCATAAGCGTGTCGAACACGATATCCGCTTCAATTGCATCCTCAATCGTTACCTGGAGCATCGTACGGCTTTCAGGATCCATCGTTGTCTCCCAAAGCTGAGTAGCGTTCATCTCTCCAAGACCTTTATAGCGCTGAACGTTTACTTTTACGCCTTCTCCAAATTCAGCCAAAATCTTCTCGCGTTCCTTCTCGGTTTGCGCGTAGCGAATGACCTTATTACGCTCGATCTTGAATAGAGGAGGCTGTGCAATATAAATATAGCCAGCGTCTATAATTTCACGCATATAGCGATAGAAGAACGTTAAGATGAGCGTACGAATATGAGCGCCATCGACATCCGCATCGGTCATAATGATGATTTTGTGATAACGTGCTTTAGTTAAATCGAAATCATCGCTTATACCGGTGCCCATCGCTGTAATCATTGCCCGAATCTCAGCATTGCCAAGAATACGATCGAGACGCGCTTTTTCTACGTTCAAAATCTTACCGCGAAGCGGCAAAATGGCTTGGAAATGACGATCGCGGCCCTGCTTGGCAGATCCACCGGCAGAGTCACCTTCTACGATGTACAGTTCGCTGATCGATGCATCCTTGGATGAGCAGTCAGCAAGCTTACCAGGTAGAGAGCCAACTTCCAGAGCGCTCTTACGGCGAGTCAGCTCACGCGCTTTGCGCGCTGCTTCACGAGCACGAGCAGCAGATAGACCTTTTTCTACGATTTTGCGCGAAACAGAAGGATTCTCTTCTAGAAATTCCTGCAGCTTCTCAGCAAAAAATGATTCTACGATTCCGCGGACTTCGCTGTTGCCAAGCTTAGTCTTTGTTTGTCCCTCAAATTGCGGTTCCGGGATTTTGACAGAAATAATAGCCGTCAAGCCCTCACGCACATCATCGCCGGAGAAATTCGAATCATTATCCCTGATGAGATTTGATTTGCGGGCATAATCGTTAATAATACGCGTAAGTGCGCTCTTAAAGCCCGACTCATGCGTACCGCCCTCATGTGTATTAATATTATTTGCGAAAGAGTATATATTCTCGGTGTAGCTGTCATTATACTGTAGAGCGACTTCTACTTGGATATGATCCTTCGAGCCTTCCACATAAATTGGCAGCTCATGCAAAGGTTCGCGATTGCGGTTCAAGTATTTTACAAACTCGATAATACCGCCCTCATATTTAAACGTATTGGATACGCCAGTACGCTCATCACTAAGCACAATTTCAATGCCTTTATTCAAAAACGCAAGCTCGCGAATACGCGATTGCAGCGTCTCATAGTCGTATACGGTCGTTTCCGTAAAAATTTCTGTATCAGGCTTAAACGTTACTTGAGTACCTGTTTCCGTTGTCTCGCCGACAATTTTAATATCATACTGCGGAGCACCCTTGCGGTACTCTTGCTGATAGATATTGCCTTCGCGTTTTACTTGAACAATGACAAGCTCGGACAGTGCGTTTACGACAGATACGCCGACCCCGTGCAAGCCGCCGGATACTTTATAGCCCTCTCCGCCGAACTTACCTCCCGCATGCAAAACAGTCATAACGACTTCTAGCGTCGATTTTTTCAGTTTCGCATTCTCTCCTACAGGGATACCGCGTCCATTATCGATAACCGTTACGCTGTTATTCTCATGCACGATAATTTCGATTTTTGAGCAATAACCGGCCAAAGCCTCGTCAATACTGTTATCAACAACCTCCCATACGAGATGGTGAAGACCTTTGCCACTAGTGGAGCCAATATACATCCCCGGACGTTTGCGTACCGCCTCTAAACCTTCCAAGACCTGTATCTGACTCTCGTCATACGTATGCTGTTCCAAAGACATGCAACTTCACTGCTCCTCTCAACTGCTGTTCCTGATCGCCTTCGCTCTAGCCGTTAGCCACAAACTGATGGGCTCTTTTCTTAAGCGTAGAGGATGAAATAGGCGAATAATATATTTTTTGCTTCGTTACAACGATCGATTTTGGCTCTTCCTCGCCTATCGTTTCAACGTCCTTACGCTTGCGTGCTCCCGCAACGAATTGCTTGGATAGTTTAGAGGATTGCTCGATAGAAATATCAAAGATGGCCACGAGCTCCGCAGCCCGAATTATTTTCTCGCCGCCCAAATGGATGTACATGTCCTCTTCCTCACCTCTCCTATTCGCAATTTAACGTGTCACTCGGCCGTCATGCACATGATAGATGCCGGCATCCTGAAGCCTGCTCACATTCACGCTTTCAAGGCCGGTCGTTGTAATAAAGGTTTGTACTTTGCTCTGAAATGTCTCAATAAGCTGTGTCTGACGGTTCTGATCAAGCTCTGACAGCACATCGTCAAGCAGCAAAATCGGATACTCACCGATTTCCTCGTTAATGAGTTCTATTTCTGCCAATTTTAAAGACAGGGCCGTTGTTCGCTGCTGCCCCTGTGAGCCGTAGACTTGCGCTTCTTTGCCGTTGATAAAAAACGCCAAATCATCGCGATGCGGACCCACGAGCGTAACACCTCTGCGAATCTCCTGATCTTTCACCTGTGTTAACTTTATCATAAATTGATCAAATAAAACAGATTCATCTTGCTGGGCATCTGTATCAAAAGAAGGACGGTAGTCAATCGTGAGCTGCTCAGTCCCGTTCGTTATGCCTGCATGTATTCGTTCTGCAAACGTTTGTAATTTATGTATAAAGTGTTTCCTTTTTTTCATGATTTTAACACCATGCTCTGCGAGCTGCTGATTCCACACCTCAAGCATCGTTTGATTTGCCCCCCCAGGATAGGAGGCTTTCAAAAAATTGTTGCGCTGCTGCAGCACTTTTCCATATTGCTGGAGTGTATACAAATAGCCGGGCTGTACTTGTCCGATTTCCATATCGAGAAACCGTCTTCGCACTCCCGGCGTTCCTTTTACAATTTCAAGATCCTCTGGCGCAAACATGACGACATTTACCGAACCGATGAAATCACTGAGCTTACGCTGCTCAAGTCCGTTTATTTTCGCTTTTTTTCCTTGCGCTGAGAAAAGGAGATCCAGCTTAATCGCTCCGTACTTCTTATCGACCTCACCAGTAATGCGAGCGGAGCTTTCTTGCCAGCCAATAAGCTCCTTATCCTTAGAGGTACGATGAGACTTCGTTAAAGCAAGTACGAATATAGCCTCTAGCAAATTAGTTTTGCCTTGAGCATTTTGCCCAAGAAATATATTGACCTTATTCGGCGTTTGCAAGTCAATCTCGCTGTAGTTCCGATAATTTTGCAGCTGTATGCTCGTTAAAAACACGTTTTGACCTCCCGGTCCGTTGGTGCGTTACTCTCTACCTACCGTAAAGACGCCGCAGCCTTCAACTTCTACTTTATCGCCAGCATACAATTTTCTTCCTCTGCGGTTATCCGCTTCTCCGTTAATAACGACAGTGTTTTCTTGAAGGAAAAACTTCGCATGACCGCCGGTTTGAATGCAATCAGAAAGCTTCAAAAATTGGCCCAGCGTTATATATTCCGTCTTGATGGCGATTTCTTTCATGAAAATAGGTCAGCCCTTTCTTGCTTATATTTGAGATTTAGCCCGTTGTTCTATAAGGCAAGATGACATACATGCTATATGCATGATCCATAGGACGAATAATAATAGGGCTCATTGCGCCTGTAAAGCCAATAAACAATTGCTCGCTATCAATGACTTTAAGGACGTCGAGCATATATTTAGAGTTAAATGCGATTCGAAGAGGCTCGCCATTAAATTCTTTTGCTTCAAGCTGCTCCGTTACTCGTCCAAGCTCAGTCGAGCTGGATGAAATTTCAATCGTTCCATCTTCAAGCGTCATAAGGCGTACGATATTCGTTTTTTCCTCACGAGACATGAGGTAGGCACGATCAATCGCGTCCATCACATTTTTTGTATCAAGTACAAGTTCTGTTTTGAACGTTTGCGGAATAATTTTAGAAGTATCGGGATAAGTTCCATCAAGGATACGTGTATAAAATAATACATTTCCGAGTTTAAACAACACTTGGTTGTCTGATACAACGATATCGACAAGAGCATTTTGCTCTGGAACGAGCTTGGATAGCTCAATTAGTGTTTTCGCTGAAATGACGACATTGCTGAATTTGAGCTGTGCTTCTGTTTCAACTTGTGCGGTACGGCTTGCTAGACGGTGGCGGTCCGTTGCTACAAATTTCAATTCCCCTTCAAGCAAGTTCCAAAGTACACCTGTCAAAATAGGCGTTTGTTCACTTGCTGAGGCTGCAAGCACAGTTTGGCGAATCATTGCTTTTAATAGATCGCCAGGCATTTGCAATATATCGTTTTGCTCGATGGAAGGAAGTACTGGAAATTCTTCCGGATCAAGTCCGACCATTTGTATTTCAGTAGAGCCCGAACGGATCATCGTCTGGTAAGTATTGCTCACATCGATAACGACTTGCTCGGATGGGAGTTTTTTTACAATCTCCACGAAAAACTTTGCGGGCAAAACGACGCTTCCCGGTTTATCCACATGTGCAATAACGAATTGATCTCTTTCCACAGGGATGAAGCTTTGAATAGAGATATCGGTATCGCTTGCTGTAAGTGTTACCCCTAGATGAGTAACCTCAATTTTGATACCGCCGAGAATAGGTATAGCAGGACGTGAGGAAGCAGCCTTTGCTACTTGCTGGATCGCATCGTTTAATTCATTTTTTGAGATTGTTAATTTCATGATTTCACTCCTAGCGTTCTTATAAATTCATCCAAGTATGAGCTCTCACAAACGATTTTTTTGAAAACGGCGTAAATTGGTTATGTTTTGATGATTTCGCGTTTATTTTAAACGTTATACAAACCTTATACTTGACCGCGAAGCGAGCATTTGCCTGTAAAGGCTGGCATCAGCCGTTTTGCCGTATTTGATGATGTTTTTTTAAAGATTTTTAGTAGTCGTAGTAGTAGGGGCACTGAATATGTGGATAACCCCTTGGAAGACCGATAAAGCAAGCCTATCCACATGTGCATAGCTTGTGCATAGGCTTGCTTAGTTGTTCACATATGATTTTTGATCTTTTCGGTCAGGTTTTGAATGATTTTGTACAGGTCCTGATCTATTTTAAGCTGCTGTGTAATTTTCTCATGTGCGTGGATAACGGTTGTATGGTCACGCCCGCCAAAAGCTTCGCCAATCTTCGGAAGCGAGAAATCGGTGAGCTCCCTGGATAGATACATTGCGATTTGCCTAGGATAGGCTACCGCCTTCGTTCGTTTCCGCGCTTTGAATTCCTCTAGCCGCAGCCCGTAGAACTCCCCAACCTTCGTCTGAATATCATGCATCGTAATCATTCTAGGTCTGCTGGAAGGAATGATATCCTTAAGCGCTTCTGCCGCCAAATGCGACGTAATGTCTGCATTTATCAAGGATGAATAGGCGACTACCCGAATAAGGGCACCCTCCAGTTCACGAATATTTGTATCGATTTGATTAGCGATATAGATCATCGCTTCGTTAGGAATATCTAGATTCTCAGCGCGTGCTTTCTTGCGCAGTATTGCAATCCGCGTCTCCAGATCCGGCGGCTGAATGTCGGTAATAAGTCCCCATTCAAAGCGAGAGCGAAGCCTTTCTTCCAGCGTAGGAATTTCCTTTGGAGGCCGGTCACTTGAAATGACAATTTGTTTCCGCTCCTCATGCAGCGCATTAAAGGTGTGGAAAAACTCTTCCTGCGTCTGTTCTTTTCCGGCTAGAAATTGAATATCGTCGATGAGCAGAACATCGATATTGCGATACTTCGTACGGAAGCTTTCACCACGATTATCACGGATTGCGTTAATGAATTCGTTGGTGAATTTCTCAGACGAGATGTAAAGAACTTTCGTATTCGGGTTGTGATCCATGATGTAGTGGCCAATGGCATGCATTAAGTGGGTTTTGCCTAGCCCAACTCCACCGTATAAAAACAATGGATTGTAAGCTTTGGCCGGCGCTTCCGCTACGGCAAGCGATGCTGCATGCGCAAAACGGTTGTTAGCACCGATAACGAATGTATCAAACGTATACTTCGGGTTAAGCATATGAGTAGGTGTCGCTTCCTCATTCATGACAGGGGAATGCACCGCTTTCGGCGGGAACATATATGCGGGCTCCGCACCCTTCGGTTCCTCAATAGAGAAGCGAACATCGACTTGTCTGCCCAAAAACTCAAACAGTGTCGTTCTTATTAGCTTCGTATAACGGCCCTCCAGCCATTCGGCCGCAAATGTTGTCGGCGCTGTTACTTCAAGCATGGAATCATCAACAAAATTAGCTTTCGTTGCTTTGAACCAAGTGTCAAAGCTCGGTTTGCTCAATTTCGTCTGTATGATCGACAACACTTGCTGCCATAAATCATAGGTATGGCTGTCCACAGACTGTCACTCCTTATCCAAATCGCCACAAGTGGCGCAGTTGCAAGAAAAAATGTCGAAAACAAGGGTATTATAACGAAAGCATCCACATTATGAAGAGAAATAAGTGAATGAGTTATAAATAGGGGATGAGTTTGTTCACAATGTTATCCACAGGCTGTTGATAAAACTGAGGCAATATTGATCTAATCCACAATGAAAACATAATTATCATAGCAAAAGATGCCTTATATTTCAACGAAATCGCATATTTTATCCACATTCTCAACTGCTTGTGCATAAAAGTTATCTACACCACTACATATTGTTTATATCTTGTTAAGATTTCGACAAAGTTCGTTTAACCCGCCTGTGGATTGTGCACATGTTATTAGTTTTTGAAAAATGAAGTCAATTCATGCGTTTATCCACAGCTGACTTGAAATTATTTTTATCAACAAGAGGGTGCTGGAGCTGATCATTGACTTTTGGGGCTGGGCATGGTTTAATAAAAAAAGCGTTTTTTTAAATATAAGACGTTATAGGTGCATGCTTATAATGCTGCTTATATACACCGCGAAACGATGCTGCTCCGTCAAACTATGACGGCGAGAGCCGTTTACGCTTGATTGGAAACACGCAGTATAGGAGGTGCAGAACGATGAGACCTACATTTAGACCTAATGTAAGCAAACGCGCGAAAGTGCATGGATTCCGCAAACGGATGAGCACGAAGAACGGACGTAAAGTTTTGGCAGCGCGTCGTCAAAGAGGAAGAAAAGTACTGAGCGCATAAGCAGAAGACCACGTCCGGTGGTCTTTTTTTTTTGCTTGTGAGGATGAGGAGTGAGTGAGCAGCAGCTTAGGCTGCTCGCTTGCTGACTATACTTAGAAGATGAACAAGAGAACGGTGGCCAACAGTCGTGCATAGAAAATTGCGTCTTCGCAATCGTGAAGACTTCAGCCGGATTTATCGAGGCGGCAAATCGTTTGCGAATGGGCAATTCGTCGTCTATTGGTCGAAGCAACCATCGGCGGAACCATTTCGCCTCGGTGTATCGGCAAGCAAAAAAATAGGCAATGCGGTAGTACGTAATCGCATGCGCAGAATGATTAAAGAAATTGTTCGTCACCAAGCCAATCGAATCGTTCCCAGAACCGACTTCATACTAATAGTAAGAAAGCCTGCTACATTGATGAAGATGAAGGATATGGAGAAGAGCGTTCTTCATGTATTGAAGAAGGCCGGTTTGCTGAAAAGCACGAGTATTTCAAAAGAGAAGCAGGCAGATTAACGATATTTTGCCGGCTTGCTTCGCATGCCTAAAAAACGTGATACAGCATGCGCCAAGAAAGCGGATGCATGGATAGTCTCGTTGTTTCTTTGTCCCATAAATTATGGTATAGTCTAGATTGAAAATATAAGATTGTATTAGTCATACAATGCCTGTATTTTTCCACGAAACATATGCTGCGCCGCAAGAGCACGGCTATTGCCGCTGACGCTTGATGTAATGGCTTTCAGAGAGGAGTTTTAAAGTTGTTGTTTTGGACAAAAAACAAGAAAATGATTTTAGTGTTCGGTCTTGTTCTGCTTATGGGTGTGCTGGCAGGATGCGGCGCTCCATCAACAGAGACAACCGAGACTGCTGATCTATTGAAGGGGAACTTCTGGGAGAAGAACGTCGTTTATTACTTTGCCTTAACGCTTGATACGTTCGCAGGCTGGTTTGGCGACTCCTACGGACTTGCGATATTGCTCCTGACGATCATTGTAAGAACATTGATTTTGCCGTTAACGCTAAAACAGTACCGCAGCTCCAAAGCTATGCAAGCGTTGCAGCCGCAAATGGCTGAAATTAAGAAAAAGCACAAAGACAATCCGCAAAAGCAGCAAGAAGAGACAATGAAGCTTTTCCAAACGCATAAGGTAAATCCGATGGCGGGCTGTTTGCCTCTAATTGTTCAAATGCCGATTTTTATCGCTTTGTACAATTCAATCTACAAAAACCCTGATATTCGTGAGCATACATTCCTGTGGCTTCAGCTTGGAGAGAAAGATCCGTATTACATTCTTCCTATTCTCGCTGCCGCTACAACGTTCATTCAGTCAAAGATGATGCAGAAGCAGCAAACACAAACAATGCCAGGTATGGGCATGATGCTGGCGATCTTCCCTGTGCTCATTTTTGTAATGGCACTTTCTTTCCCAGCGGCTCTTCCTTTGTACTGGGTTTACAGCAACATTTACACAATCATTCAAAACTACTTCCTATACGTTCGTTCATCTGACAAAGGTAAGGAGGCCCCTGCGAAATGAAGAAAATCATTGCATCGGGGAAAACGGTAGAAGATGCTGTACGTAACGGATTATTACAATTGCAAGTAACTGAAGACCGCGTTAAACAAGTTGTGCTTGAGCAGCCAACCAAAGGTTTCTTTGGACTGTTCGGCGCAAAGGAAGCGAAAGTTGAGCTTGAGCTTATTCCCGATCCCATGCTTGAAGCGGAGAATTTCCTCCGTGAAGTGGCTGGCACGATGGGATTGCAAGTAAACATCGATCGAAAGCAAACAAGAGACGGTATACATATTGCTGTAACAGGCAGTGGAGATCTTGGCATGCTGATTGGACGTCGCGGACAAACGTTGGATGCATTACAGTACTTGGTTAATATTGTGGCTAATCGTTATTCAGACAGTCATTTGCGTATCGTACTTGATGCAGAAGATTTTCGGGAGCGCCGCCGCAAAACGTTAGCGGATTTATCCGATCGTTTGGCGGGACGAGTTATCCGCACAAGGAAAGAAGTTGTCTTGGAGCCGATGTCGCCGCATGAGCGCAAAGTTATTCATTCGCAGTTGCAGAACCACCCTAAGGTGAAAACGTTTAGTAAAGGCGATGAGCCGAACCGGCGAGTCGTTATTGCATTAAGACAATAAGCTGTACATTATAAATGTATACGAATCAATACGCTATCCACAGCAATGGCTCATAATGGTCATTGCTGTTTTTCCATTTGAGAGGTGCTGACAGCAATGGTACATGATACGATAGCTGCCATTTCCACAGCAGTCGGAGAAGGCGGAATCGCAATAATAAGAGTAAGCGGACCTGAGGCAATTGCAGGTATCGCGAGTGTTTTTCGTTCGAAAATAAATCTAAATGATGCGGATACACATACGCTGCATTATGGTCATATTCTCGATCCGAGGTCTGGAGAAGAGGTTGAAGAAGTACTTGTTACGCTGATGAGAGGCCCCCGTTCGTTTACCGCGGAGGATGTTGTCGAAATTAACGCACATGGCGGCGTTATTGCTGTTAAAAAGGTGCTTGATGTCGTATTGCAGCTGGACGGCTATCGCACAGCGGAGCCAGGCGAGTTTACGAAGCGTGCCTTCCTGAATGGTCGAATCGATCTTATGCAGGCAGAGGCTGTTATCGATTTGATTCGTTCCAAATCTGATCGAGCTTTTTCCGTTGCCCGCAAACAAGCGGAGGGCGTTCTGTCGAAGCGGATTAAAGCTTTGCGGCAGACGGTCATTGAGCTGCTTGCCCATATAGAAGTAAACATCGATTATCCGGAGCATGACGTAGAGGAAATGACGAGCTCGTTTATTCGTGACCAATGCGATTCTGCTATTAATGAAATAGATCGTCTGTTAAAAACCGCAAACGAAGGCAAGATACTAAGAGAAGGTATTGTAACAGCAATCGTTGGGCGTCCCAATGTCGGTAAATCGTCTCTTATGAATGTACTGACGCAGGAGAATAAGGCTATCGTTACCGATATCCCAGGTACGACTCGTGATGTCATTGAACAATTTGTAGCGCTAAACGGAATTCCACTTCGACTGCTCGATACGGCTGGTATTCGTGAAACAACGGATGTTGTTGAGCGAATTGGGGTGGAGCGCTCTCGCAATGCGCTTGAAGAAGCGGATCTCATTTTGCTAGTGCTGAACTATAATGAGCCGTTGCAAGTTGATGATCGGGAACTTTTGTTGCAAATGAAGGGTCGCCCAGTCATTGCGATCATAAATAAGACTGACTTGCCGCGTCAATTAGAAATTGAGGTGGTGGAGGAGTCGATTCCGGTCGATTCCATCGTTAAAATGTCGGTTCTTGAGGAAGATGGGTTAGACCGTTTAGAGAAGACGATTAGCGAGATGTTTTTTGAAGGCCAGCTTGAATCAGGTGATCTGACATATGTGAGCAATGTTCGACATATTGCTTTATTGAAGCGGGCAAGGCAATCGCTAGTCGATGCAATAGAAGCATCTGATACAGGAATACCGATTGACCTTATTCAGATCGATGCCAGATCCGCGTGGGAGTCGCTTGGTGAAATTTTGGGTGATGAGGCTGGAGATTCATTAATCGATCAAATTTTCTCGCAGTTCTGCTTAGGGAAATAGATGGAAGTAGGCTTTTGCAGCCGATATGAATTAAACTTACAACATGTGGCTTTAATGAAGAAGTAAAGTTAGTTCGCTGCTAAAAAGTGATTTTGCTAATGAGGCAGAGTTTCCAGCTGTCTCTGTGATTTAAGATTAGCGCAGCTCTAAGTGTTAATTAAGGAAATAGAATATCGAGCTAATCGTTATTCTATTCAGCATATAGGTTTCACTGAAATGATGGGGCATAAGAAAGTTTTCAATGAAAGCCTTCGGTTATGCTTACGAAGTGGTTTTCTATGAAAACCTTTAGGAGGGTAAAGGACAATGAGATATATAGCTGGTGAATATGATGTGATCGTCATTGGAGCGGGGCATGCAGGATGTGAAGCTGCACTTGCGGCTGCACGTATGGGCTGCGAAACGCTGCTGCTTACAATAAATCTAGACATGGTTGCTTTTATGCCATGTAATCCATCTATCGGCGGACCGGCAAAAGGCCATGTGGTGCGTGAAATTGATGCGCTCGGCGGTGAGATGGGACGTAATATCGATAAAACGTTCATTCAAATGAGGATGCTTAATACAGGTAAAGGTCCAGCGGTGCATGCACTGCGTGCGCAAGCTGACAAGTTTGATTATCAGCATTTAATGAAAAAGACAATTGAAGAAACACCTCATTTGACTCTGAGACAAGGTATGGCTGAAGAGCTTATTGTTGAGGATGGTAAATGCTTAGGAATCGTTACAAAAACAGGCGCTGAGTATCGTGCAAAGACAACGGTTGTTACAACGGGCACCTATTTGCGCGGCAAAATTATTATGGGCGAGCTGATGTATGAGAGCGGACCAAATAATCAACAGCCGTCAGTCAGACTTTCGGCAAGCTTGAAGGAGCATGGTTTGGAGCTTGTACGTTTCAAGACAGGTACGCCTCCGCGTGTTCACAAAGACACGATTGATTTTTCGAAAACAGAAATTCAACCTGGCGACGACAAACCGAAGTTTTTCTCGCATGAGACGGAATCTTCCACAAACGAGCAATTGCCTTGCTGGTTAACATATACATCTGAAGCGACGCACAAAATTATCAATGACAATCTTCATCGTGCGCCAATGTTCTCAGGTGCAATTGAGGGAACGGGCCCAAGATATTGTCCTTCTATTGAAGATAAAATCGTCCGTTTTGCTGATAAGCCAAAACACCAAATCTTCTTAGAGCCAGAAGGTAAAAATACCTCTGAGTATTATGTACAAGGTCTCTCCACAAGTATGCCGGAAGATGTACAGCTTGGTATTTTACGTTCTATACCAGGTTTGGAAAAAGTTGAGATGATGCGTAACGGATATGCGATCGAATATGATGCGGTAGTTCCTACACAGCTGTGGCCATCTTTGGAGACAAAGGTGATTGACGGTTTATTCACAGCTGGACAAATAAACGGAACTTCTGGTTATGAGGAAGCAGCGGGACAAGGCGTTATGGCTGGCATTAATGCTGCACGCAAAGTACAAGGGAAAGAACCGATTATTATCGGTCGTGCAGATGGCTATATCGGTGTAATGATCGACGATCTTGTTACGAAGGGGACGAACGATCCTTATCGTTTGCTCACTTCAAGAGCGGAATATCGATTGCTGCTTCGCCACGACAATGCAGATTATCGTCTAACGCCAACTGGCTACGAAATCGGTCTTATTTCGGAAGAACGTTACAATAAATTTTTGCGTAAAAAAGAATTGGTTGAAATGGATATTGAACGTCTACGCGGAACTAAAGTAAAACCTGATCAAGCAAATGAAATGCTGATAGCAGCGGGTACAGCGCCAATGGAGCATGGCACTGATGCGTTATCGTTGCTTCGTCGACCGGAAGTTACTTATGCGATGCTGGAAACGGTTGTACCTTCCGTTCCAGAAATGACAGAGGAAATGAAGGAACAGGTTGAAATTCAAATTAAATATGCAGGTTATATTGAGAAGCAGCTTGTGCAAGTAGCACGTTTGAACAAAATGGAGAAAAAACGTATTCCTGATGACATTGATTATAGTGATGTTCGCAGCTTAGCATCTGAAGCGAAGCAAAAGCTTTCTGTTATCAGACCGCTATCTATTGGTCAAGCGTCAAGGATTGCCGGTGTTACACCAGCTGATATTTCTATACTGCTTGTTTACTTGGAACATTACAACCGTGTTACTGCAGCGAGAGGATCATAATATGGACGAAACTTTAAAATGGTTTACAAAACGAATGGAGGAGAGCGGCATTCCGCTTTCTCCCTTTCAGCTTGAACAGTTCGAAACTTATTATCGCCTGCTCGTTGAGTGGAATGAGAAAATGAATTTGACCGGCATTACCGAACGAGATGCTGTATACGAGAAACATTTTTATGATTCCGTATCGCTTTCTTTTTATACGAAGATGGACAGTGTTCGTAAGCTTGCTGATATAGGCTCAGGAGCGGGTTTTCCTAGTATTCCTTTGAAAATTTGTTTTCCTCATTTGCAAATCATGATTGTTGATTCTTTGAATAAAAGAATACAATTCCTAACGCATCTGAAAGAGCAGCTTGGTTTAGATCAGGTTTTATGCTTGCATGGACGGGCTGAAGATATTGCACAATTGCCAGACCACCGTGACAAGTATGATTTAGTAACGGCAAGGGCAGTTGCGAGATTAAATGTATTAAATGAATTTTGTTTGCCCTTCGTAAAAAAAGGTGGATTGTTTGCTGCTATGAAAGGCTCGCAATCGGATGAAGAAGTTCGGGAGGCAGCTTTAAGCCTAAGAGAGCTCAAAGGAAAAATTAAATCACAGCATCAGTTATCACTTCCAAACGAGCAATCAGAGCGACATATTGTTTTAATAGAGAAGCTAGATGCTACTCCGCGTAAATACCCTAGAAAAGCAGGCACTCCACTAAAACAGCCACTTATGTAGCTGGCATCTAATGTTCCACGTGAAACATTTTGCAAATGGTTACTTGGGGAAAAGAACTTCCATTTTCTTATAACAATTATTTGTTCTAAAATGATGTCAAGCAGGAGATCGTCCAGTGATAGTCGAATTATTATAGTAGATGAAGAGACTGGACGATACCGTTACATAGACGAACCAATAAACGTCTTCATAAGACACATTGAAGTTCGTATCACGGGCAAATATAAGCATCGTATCAAGCTTTACAGCCATACCTGATTATATTTTAACTGAAGCCTCTCCTATCATTTCCGAATGAATTTTGTTATGGATGTTCGCCGTGCAGTTGACGATTATTACCTGAGAGAGGTTCTAGTAACCGAAATAATCCAATTGGCAATGAACCAATCTTACTGCTGAAGCGTATTTATTGCAAAAACCTTGTAATTGCTTTTTAATAGAATGGAGACATTTTCCTAGTTTACTAGTGTTAATGCTGACATTTTGTGTGAAACGCATGCTTCCCATTACTATGATGGGGGTTATGGTTTCTTTTGAAGTGATTAAAAACAAGGTTTATCTCATGATCGGGTGGTAATTATCGATATGAAAGAACAATTTTCTCGATTGTTCGGCCTGTCCGAGCAGCGCATACCGCAAGAAGAAGTTCGGCAAATACCGATTCAAGAAATCGACGCAAGCCCATTTCAGCCGCGGACGATTTTTGATGATGACCGAATTGAAGAATTATGTCAAACGATAAAAACGCATGGTGTTATTCAGCCTATCGTTGTTCGTATGCGTAATGGAAGATATGAAATCATAGCAGGGGAACGTCGCTGGCGTGCTGTTACTAAGCTAGGTTACGATACGATCCCTGGTATTGTTCGTGAATTCAACGATTCACAAACAGCTTCCATTGCATTAATTGAGAATCTTCAAAGAGAAGGTTTATCAGCAATTGAGGAAGCGATAGCTTATCAAAAATTAATCGAGCTTCATCAATTAACACAGGAAAGCTTGGCTCAGCGTCTAGGGAAAAGTCAATCGACGATTGCCAATAAATTAAGATTGTTAATGTTGAATGATACGATTAAGATGGCTTTAATGGAACGGAAAATTACGGAACGACATGCAAGGGCTTTGTTGTCGCTCGATAATGAAGAGTTGCAGCTTAAAGTATTAGATGAAATCATAACTAAAGATTTGAATGTTAAGCAGACTGAGGTTAGAATCGCTTTCCTAAAAGAGTCAACCAAACTCAAGAAAGCGAAACGTATTTCTTTTACTAAGGACGTACGTCTGGCCCTTAATACAATCAGACAATCCATTGAAATGGTTTCTGGATCTGGATTGCAAATTAAGACGAATGAAAAGGATCATGAAGATCATTATGAAATTACGATCCAGATCCCTAAAAGATAGAGTTATATCTTAAAATAGTATAATTTAATGCTTATTTGTGCCGTCCTCACTGAGGGCGGCGATGCCATTTGTAGCTAGTTTTTTATTAAATGTGCTGTACATGTATGATTCATGATAATTAACTAGTTTTATGTTATTAGCATTTTTACGTTAATGGATCTTAAGAAAATAGCACATAAAAGTTGTACACATAGAGGTGAGCCGGTTTTGTCGAAGATAATTGCAATAGCCAACCAGAAGGGCGGTGTCGGAAAAACGACAACGTCTGTCAATTTAGCTGCCTGTCTTGCATCACTTGGTAAAAAAGTGCTGCTAGTTGATATTGATCCACAAGGGAATACAACAAGTGGTCTCGGTATTAACAAAGGGGACGTAACGAATTGTATTTACGATGTGCTTATTAATGAAGTCCATCCAAAAGATGCAATGTTTGAGACGGCTGTTCCAGGTCTGAAAATCATTCCAGCAACGATTCAATTGGCTGGTGCCGAAATCGAATTAGTGCCGACGATATCAAGAGAGCTGCGTTTGAAAAAGTCTTTGCATATGGTTAAGGATGATTTCGATTATGTGCTTATTGATTGTCCTCCGTCACTTGGGATATTAACGATAAATTCGTTAACCGCAGCTGATTCTGTTCTTATTCCTATTCAGTGCGAATATTATGCTCTTGAAGGTTTGAGTCAACTGCTTAATACGGTTCGACTCGTTCAAAAGCATTTAAATACATCGCTTCAAATTGAGGGTGTTCTTCTGACCATGCTTGATGCGAGAACGAATTTGGGAATTCAAGTTATTGAAGAAGTGAAAAAGTATTTCCAACAAAAAGTGTATCAAACGATTATTCCACGTAATGTACGTTTAAGTGAAGCGCCATCACATGGACAAGCTATTATCACATACGACCCGCGTTCTAAAGGTGCAGAAGTTTATCTTGAACTCGCAAAGGAAGTGATTATGTATGAGCAAGCGGCTAGGTAGAGGGCTGGATGCGCTTATCCCATCGCTTTCTGTGAATGACGATGATAAAGTGATTGAAATTACCTTATCCCAACTAAGGCCTAATCCGTATCAACCTAGGAAAACATTTGATGAGGATTCGATTAAAGAATTAGCAGAATCCATTAAGCAGCATGGCATCATTCAACCTATTATTGTTCGTACTGTATTGAAAGGTTACGAAATCATAGCAGGTGAAAGACGTTTCCGTGCTTCACAATATTGTGGAAATGCGACTATACCTGCTGTAGTAAGATCGTTTACTGATCAACAGGTTATGGAGATTGCTTTAATTGAGAACCTACAGCGCGAGGATTTGAATGCAATTGAAGTTGCAATTGCTTATCAGGCGCTTATCGATAAGTTCAAGCTTACGCAAGAAGAGTTGTCCATGAAGGTCGGAAAGTCCCGTTCTCATATTGCCAACTTCGTTCGGTTGCTTTCGTTGCCAACTGAAATAAAAGATAATGTTTCACGTGGAACAATTTCTATGGGTCACGCAAGAGCGTTGGTCGGCATTAAAGATGATAAGGTGCAAAAGGAATTAGCAGATCTTACCGTTTCTCAAGAGTGGAGTGTCCGCGAGCTTGAAGAGGCGATTCAGAAGCTTGATTCTAAGCAGCCGGAAGATACAGCGAAGCCGAATCAGAAAAAACGCGATCCGTATATTGACCATTTAGAGGAGTCGCTTCGTGAACGATTTAAAACGACAGTGAAAATTAAACAGCAAAAAGATAAAGGCAAAATTGAGCTACAATACTATAGTAAACAGGATTTGGAACGTTTGCTAGAATTGCTTCAATACATGGCATAGACTATACCAAACAATGGCATACCTTAGTTGTAATCTTGCTTTTGAAAGATTAAACTAAGGTATGCCATTGTTGTGAGCAGGCAGCTAGGAAAGGTGTGAAATTCGTGAGCAATCGTAACCAATCACTCATTTATTTGGATCATGCGGCAACCTCTTGGCCTAAGCCGCCTGCAGTAACAGAAGCAGTTGTTAATGCTATGTTAAATGACGCTGCTAATCCGGGAAGAGGCAGTCATGCTATGGCTGTGCGAGCAAGTCGAATATTATTTGAAACGCGCAAACAATTGGCTAAACTATTTAACATAAAAAACCCGAATGACATAGCATTCACCTCTAATACGACGATGTCATTAAACATGGCGATAAAAGGTTGGTTGAAGCCTGGTGATCATGTTATCGCAACCTCAGTTGAACATAATTCAGTAAGAAGACCTTTATATTTTCTGGAACAGACAATCGGTATTGAAGTGACATATGTAGAATCGGATGAACGTGGAAATATTAACATAGATGATGTTGCCTCAGCTATTCGTTCTAACACAACACTTGCTATTGTTAATCATAGTTCCAACCTGTTAGGAACAATTATGCCTGTTGCAGATATAGCTGAACTAACAAGGAAGCATGGAATAAAATTGTTAGTTGATGCCGCGCAAAGTGCAGGTATTTTACCTATAGATGTAAGAACAATGGGCATTCACATGCTGGCTTTCCCGGGACACAAAGGGTTGCTCGGCCCACAAGGCACAGGAGGGCTGTACATCGATCCTGAGCTTGATTTGGTGCCTTTATTGCATGGTGGGACAGGAAGCCAATCTGAGGCAGTAGAGCAGCCTCAAGTGAGGCCAGATCGTTATGAGGCGGGAACACAAAATACACCGGGCTTGGCAGGGCTCAAAACCGGTGTACAGTATGTTCTGTATGAGACGGTGCACAATATCCATACTAAGGAATGGATGCTTACTCAGAGATTAATGCAAGGCCTTGAACCAGTAAAGGGAGTCAAAATACTGGGACCAGAGCTTGGGGAACAAAGAACAGGTATTGTAGCTTTTAACCTAGAGGGCGTTGATGCTTCTGAATTATCATTCATATTGGATCAGCATTACCGAATTGCTGTGCGAGCTGGATTTCATTGCACTCCACTCGCACATGCTTGTGCAGGAACATTGGAAACAGGAGCTATACGAGCAAGTGTCGGTGTATTTACAACGAATGAAGAAATTGATGCGTTAACAGGTGCAATCAGAGAGATTGCACAGCAATATGGCGTTTAGCATTGAACTGGGGGCGGAGTAGCTAAGATGGAAGATTGGACATCAAATCCGATGAATGCAGTTACGGTGGGCATTGCGTTATTTGCCATCGTATTATTCATTTGGATAGCGGTTTTAGGCGGGCGGCTGAAAAAGCTAAGAAAGCAATATACAGCGGTTATGGGGAATACAGGTGTGACGAATATGGAAGATGTCATTGTTGAATTGAAGCAAGGCCTTGCCGAGCAGCAGCAAGCGAATGCGGAGCTGAAGGCTCAGCTAATTGATATGCAATCTACTGTAACAAAGCAAAAAGGAAAAGTAGGCGTCATTCGTTATAATGCTTTTGCTGAACAGGGCAGTGATCTCAGCTTTTCAATCGCAATTATCAATGATGAGAAAGATGGAGCCGTATTTTCAGGTATTCATAGCAGGGAGAATACTTATGTCTATGCAAAACCTCTTGAAAAAGGCCAATCAGTATACCCTTTAACCCCTGAAGAGCATAAAGCTATTTTGGAAGCAAAATAGGAAATTTATTTGTTATTAAATATTATCCGAAGCTGCGGTTTGTTCAAGAACGCTGGTCGTGATATGCGCATTGTTCGCAATAGCAGTAAATAAACTGAGCGAAATAATGTCGGCCATTTTCATAACGAGATGCAGACGAGTGTTTTGCAGCACAAAATACTCCATAAATCCGCCTACATTAACGATACCAGTAATATGAATGTCGCCAACAGGAGGAAGGTCCTTGTTGACGCCAGCACCAGGACGCACAGGGCCTACACCAACTTGAATGCTGCCTACGCTGGATACTTGACCAAGGCAGGCATCAATGCCAATCACAAATGGTTTGTGGAACCGCCGATTGATCTCGATAAGGGTATCATCTAAATTCATAGCATGAACCGGATTTTCAAGCGTGCCAAATAGTGAGAAATGAGGGCTGCGGTATTTCGATAGTGAGGTTCCAATCAGCGGTCCTAAAGAGTCTCCTGTTGAACGGTCCGTGCCTACGCAGACAACTACGATGGGGCGTGCAGCAGCCATTTCTTCGAGCATGGCTGTAAGTCGATTTACTAGCATGCCAATTACGTTTGCGGTGGTGTAGGGTACCTTCAAAGGCGTCTCTTTAATAAATGAAAGCTTCATAGAATCCCTCCGATTATACCGATATGCTACTAGTATATGGATAGGACAACCATTTTATACGTCAGATAGTTTTGATATTTTGTTTGCCAAGAAAGTTTGTCATGCTAATTTAATGGAGGTCTTGCTTGTGTTAATTGCCTTCGATTCAACTCAGCAAGCATTGCGTGCAGAAATGCTGCTCGAATACGCAGATATTGAAATTGACATATGTCCCACACCGAAGGAAATTACAGCCGGCTGCGCATTATCTATTCATTTTCCTGAGGAAGATTTGATAACGGTTAAGGAAGTTATTGTGCAGGAAAACGTGGAAGTTAGAGGTATATTTAAGCCGATTGAAGCCGGTTATGAGCAAATCGACATGTAAATATATTCAAAGTTAATGAGGAGGAATTGTGATGTCAATCAGAGAACGATATGATGAATTTGTTGATTGGTTGACAAACAATGAATTATGGCAAGCATTTGGTAGTTCTGCGCTGCGAATCGTTATGTTCTTATTCATTGGCCGTGTAGTTGTATGGGTAATCCATAAAACCATTGATCGAATTATTTTAGAGCGTGAGAACAAGATGTTGATCAACCACACAAGGCGAATGACAACCGTAGGCAAGCTGATGAAAAATGTAACTTCTTACGTCGTCTATTTTATAACCATTATGCTCATATTGTCTGAATTCGGGATTAATTTAGGGCCATTGCTCGCAGGAGCAGGTGTACTAGGACTTGCTGTCGGGTTTGGTGCGCAAAGCCTGGTGAAGGATATTATTACGGGATTTTTTATTGTACTCGAAGATCAATTCGCTGTTGGCGATGTGATTCAGACAGGGCAATTCAAAGGGACCGTAGAAGTCATTGGACTTAGGACAACCCGTATTCAGAGCTGGACCGGGGAGGTTCATATTGTTCCCAATGGCATGATCAATGAGGTTACAAACTTCTCGATTAATAATAGCATAGCGGTTGTTGATATTTCGATTGCTTTTGAGGAAGAAGTCAATCGTGCGCTAGAGGTCATTCGACATACGATGATCACGATGAAGGATGAGAATTTAATTAATGCACCGGAAGTGCTAGGTATTCAGGCTATTGCTCCAACAGGGGTAACGCTTCGAGTGATTGCTGAATGTCGACCGAATACGCATCCCATTGTATCACGCAAGTTAAATATGGAGCTGAAAAAGGCATTAGATGCGAGTGGTATTGAAATTCCGTATCCTCGAATGGTCACTTATCATCGCAATGGAAAGGGAGGCGAAAAAGATGGAGCGTAAGCAATTTGAGCTAGGTGATGTTGTTCAAATGAAAAAACAGCATCCATGCGGCTCTAATGAAATGGAAGTCATTCGAATGGGGATGGACATCCGCATTAAATGCGTCGGTTGTAAGCACAGCGTTCTAATCCCTAGAGCTAAATTTGAAAAAAACATGAAAAAGGTGCTGCGCTCCAAAGCCTCTGAAGAAGGCTTAACGTAAGCAGAAGTATGAACGGCTGAGGGGTTTTAAGGAAATACTTGCGCGTTGACAAGCACTGTGATACAATAATTTTTACATGCGGAGAGGTACCCAAGAGGCCCAAGGGGGCTGACTCGAAATCAGCTAGGCGGGTCAAACCGTGCGTGGGTTCGAATCCCACCTTCTCCGCCATTATATTAAACATTTACGGTTCCTTCAGAGGAACCGTTTTTTTATGTCTTTTTAATAGATTAGGAAATACAAAGGAATAAATAAAATAGAAAAGAGAGCTCTTGCGAGCTCTCTTCCTGACGGTGAATAATGGCTGAGTCGATCAATTCTCACTGCAAGCTGTTGAAACATCATTCGTCAATCGGAACAAATCAGCTAAAGCTTCATTAAATCCTTTTGAGCACAATCATACACGGCCGATTGAACGGTAACGTGTATCAATGCTCGAATGCGCGTGTGTTACAGACAAGTGTCTTTGGCACAACCCTCCGCTTCTCTCCTGAGTGGACGAAATCCTCACGCGATGAGAGCTAATCCGTTTTTAGACGGGTATAGTGTCTCCGCGTTTGCCGAAATGGTTCAATGGAACCACACCTCTCTTGCACCGTCAAAAATTAGAATGGCCAAACTGATGTTTTATTATTCAAAACCATGTAGAAAAATTAATGGCCCATTCGTTTCCATTTACGCTCGTGGTTAGAGGTGTCAGGAAAACGCTGCCCTTTGCTGAGCTTAACCTTCTTCGGATTATTGATTCCCATATGAAATGAGTTCACACCGTCCTCGATGTATGTGCCATCATTCGGAGCTTTGTCGCCCGGCGAAAACATTGTACCTTCACCCATTATGATCAGCCTCCAGCTTATATTTAGAGCGGATAGATAAATACACAAGATCTATCCCTTCAAGTTGTAGTATTAGCGGGCAATGGAATTTGCATGAGTAGCAGATAACGGCTATAAATGGATGAATCATCGCCAGAACTTGCTTGCGCAGCACCATCATCTATTTTCGCTTGTCATAGGCGTTCAGATTTGATATAGTATAGAGATGCGAGCAGAAGCTCGTTCCTTGCTCCATTTATGGGGCCGTTAGTCCAAGAGGAGGTGAAACAATATGCGCAAATATGAAGTAATGTACATCGTTCGTCCAGACGTTGAGCAAGAAGCCTTGCAAGCGATCGTTGACAAATTCCATGGCATTATCTCCAATGGCGGAGAAGTCACAAAGCAAGATGTGAGCGGAAAACGTCGTCTTGCGTATGAAATCAACAAGCTTCGTGATGGTTATTTTGTACTCGTTCATTTCAATGCAACTACTGAAGTTGTAAATGAACTTGACCGTATCATGAAGATTACGGATGAAGTTATCCGTTCGTTGATCGTCAGAGACGCCGCTTAATCCAAGCTGGATTGTTCGATTGGGAGGTCAGAAACGATGTTGAATCGTGTTATACTAATTGGTAGATTGACGAGAGACCCAGAGCTTCGCTATACACCTGCAGGTGTCGCAGTTACACAATTTACGTTAGCGGTAGATCGTCCGTTTACAAGCGGTGGTCAAGGTGAGCGTGAAGCGGATTTTATTCCGGTTGTAACATGGCGTCAACTGGCCGAGACTTGCGCCAACTATTTGCGCAAAGGCCGCTTAACAGCGGTTGAAGGTCGCATTCAAGTTCGGAATTACGAGAACAACGAAGGCAAACGCGTCTACGTGACGGAAGTTATCGCTGATAACGTTCGGTTCTTGGAATCCAACAAAGATGGCGGTGGATCGCGTGAAGAGGGTGGAAGCAGCTACAGCGGCGGTACAAGCACCGGCGGAAGCAATTTCGGCGGCAATGCGTCCCAAAGCAGCGGTAACCGTCCATCTGGTAATAACTCACGTAACGACAGCCGTGATCCGTTTCAGGATGACGGACGCCCGATTGATATATCAGAGGATGATTTGCCATTTTGATAATGGTGTAGCTCAGGCTGCACATGTCAATGGAGCAGTTGCACAGCCTTTAGCTGTTGTGTAATTGTAATATTTTCAACGATAAGGAGGATACCTATCATGGCTTTCAAGCAAAGAGATAACGGTGGCGACGAGCGTCCAGAACGTAAGTTCAGCGGACGTAAAGGCGGACGCAACAAACGCCGTAAAGTTTGTTTCTTCACTGTAAACAAAATTTCTAAAATTGACTATAAAGATGTTGATTTGTTGAAAAAGTTTATTAGCGAGCGCGGCAAAATCTTGCCACGTCGTGTGACTGGTACAAGCGCGAAATACCAACGCTTGCTTACAATCGCAATTAAACGTTCACGTCAAATCGCATTGCTTCCTTACACGACTGAATAGGTTGATGTCTGGAATCAAAAAGCCTACTGAGGTTTCTCAGTAGGCTTTTTTTGTATTTCTAATCGAATGATACGCATATATTCACGAGGCAAGTAAGGGGAATATGGCTCCAAATGATGGTTAGAATCATGCGCTGAATATATTTTGTATTGGAGTAAGGATGCAGGCTGCAGCAGCTGTTTGCTCCGCTGCTGGTCCATTTGCTGATCCAAATGCCATGCGCCAGCTAAAATCAGAATGAAAATGAATGAGCTGATCGCTATTTTTGTATGCCGCATGATGATCACTCCTTTAGTAAGAGTAATCCCCATTTTAACTATTTTCATTCTCCCCGCTTTGTCATCTCAATTCTTTTGACAATTTTAGACTTGAACGATATACTAAAGTGTAGTCAAAAAACAACTAAATTAACTTTTTTATCGGAGGAGCCTGCCAACAGCGGGCTCTTTTTGCGTTTTTTTAAGGCTCCGGCAGAAATGGAAGTACTTTTATAGAAATAGGGAAAAGCTATGGAAGTCATTTGTAGAGGAAGGGGAGAGTGTTTTTGCTATCTGTCATCATCATTTTACCATTTATTATGGCTGCTATTAGTCCTTTGCTGCGAAAGCTGCTGCATGGACTTCATACGGGTTGGATTATTCTGCCTTTGCCAATTTTGCTGTTTAGTTATTTTCTATGGAAAATACCAGCGATTCAAAGCGGTGAAACCATAACAGCAACCATCCCATGGATACCTTCATTAGGAGTCAATTTCACCGTTTATTTGGATGGTTTAGGTTTATTATTTGCCTTATTAATTACGGGAATTGGCGCGTTAGTCGTCCTTTATTCGATTTATTATTTGGATAAAAATAAGGAAGCGATAACATCCTTTTATGTTTATTTGCTTCTATTTATGGGGGCTATGCTCGGGGTTGTCCTATCAGATAACCTTATTGTGCTGTATGGTTTCTGGGAGCTGACGAGCATTTCCTCGTTCTTGCTGATCGCTTTCTGGAACCATAGAGAGAAATCGAGATATGGCGCATTAAAATCTATGCTCATTACAGTATTCGGCGGCCTTTCTATGCTGGCTGGTTTTGTACTGCTGTATGTGATGTCAGGTACCTTTAGCATTCGTGAGATCATCGGCAGCGTTGATACGCTAAGCGGCCATGTATTGTTTTTGCCCGCAATGCTGCTTATTCTAGTCGGAGCGTTTACGAAATCGGCGCAGTTTCCATTCCATATTTGGCTGCCCGATGCGATGGAGGCTCCAACCCCTGTAAGTGCGTATCTGCACTCAGCGACGATGGTTAAGGCAGGTTTATATTTAGTCGCAAGGTTCAGTCCAATCTTCTCTGGAGAGTCGGCTTGGTTCTGGCTCGTTTCGTTCTTTGGTCTTGTGACGATGATTTATGGCTCTTTCCGAGCGATGAAGCAGACGGATTTAAAATCATTACTCGCGTTCTCAACGATTAGCCAGCTCGGCTTGCTGATGAGTTTATTTGGACTTGGATCGGCGGCGGCTTTCTATACAGGAGGTACAGATTCACTCTTTTATGCAAAAGCAACGATGGCGGCCATCTTTCATTTGATCAACCATGCTGTGTTTAAAGGTGCTTTGTTCATGGTTGTCGGGATCGTTGACCATGAAACAGGGACGAGAGACATTCGCAAGCTAGGCGGTCTTATGGCTCTAATGCCAATAACCTTCTCCATTGCGCTTATTGGAGCCTTCTCGATGGCGGGCCTGCCACCGTTTAATGGCTTTTTGAGCAAGGAAATGTTTTTTACAGCGGCTCTTAATATTAGGCAGCTGGACTTTTTCAACGTTTCATTTATGCTGGCTATCATTCCCGTTATCGCATGGGTTGCAAGTATATTTACATTTGTATACAGCATGATTTTGCTATTTAGAACGTTTATGGGACCAGCACAGTTTGAAAAGTTGGCGAAGAAGCCGCATGAAGCGCCGCTCGGCATGCTTATTTCCCCGGTCATTCTTGCTTCTTTAGCTGTCGTTATCGGTTTGTTCCCAAATCTGCTTGCGTACTCTTTAATTGAACCTGCCATGGCTGCGATTCATCCGAATGTGCTGCTGCCCGGCGAGCGTTTCCTCGTGCATATTCAATTCTGGCATGGCTGGACAGCTGAAATATTTATGACGATGGGCGTCGTTATTGCAGGGACACTTTTGTTCAAGTTTCATCAACGTATCCAGTGGATCAATCAACCGCTCTTCCAGCACATCTCATTGAACCAAATGTATGATGGAGGGCTTCGAGTATTGGATAGAGGCTCCAATCGGTTGACCAACCGTTATATGACGGGTTCCATTCGCCACTACTTGATGTACATTTTTGTATTTCTAATTGTGTCGCTTGGGTTAACGATGATCCAAGAGAAAGTGAATGTGTTTCAGTTCTCGGATTATGCTCCAATATCCGTATATGAGGCGGTTATTATTATCGTCTTAGTCATATCGGTTATTGCCATACCGTTTACGAAGTCGAGAATGATGGCTATCATTTTAACGGGTGCGGCAGGTTATATGGTCACCTTGTTTTTTGTCATCCTACAGGCGCCTGATCTAGCTTTGACTCAGATGATCGTCGAGACAGTATCGGTGACGCTGTTCCTCTTATGTTTCTATCATTTGCCGAAGCTGAGCAAGGAAATAGCCGCCCTGCGTTTTCGACTATCTAATTTCGTTATTGCGCTTAGTGTGGGAATTATAATGACATTAATTGCGCTTGGTGCAAGCGGAAATCGCGCGTTTGATTCTATATCAGACTTTTTCTTAAAAGAGAGCTACGAATTAGCGGGCGGCAAAAATGTGGTTAACGTCATCCTCGTTGATTTCCGCGGCTTTGATACGATGCTTGAAATTGTTGTCCTTGCCATCGCATCGTTAGGTATTTATTCCATGATTAAGCTGAAGCTGGATACAGAGGATGAAAGAGTGTTTCTGCCTAAGCAAAGCAATAGAGGAAAGCTGGCGTTTCCAGTAGTAAGAAGCAACGATGTTATTCTGAAAACGATAGCGAAAGTCGTTATCTTCATTATATTAACGTTCTCAGTGTATTTGATGTTCGCAGGGCATAACCACCCAGGCGGAGGATTTATCGGGGCATTAATGGCGTCGGCTGCATTTATTTTGCTTACGATGGCCTTTGGATTGCAGACGATGCGAGAGGTCATTCCTATCGATTTCCGAGTATTAACAGCGATTGGGCTGTCGATTGCTATTTTGACGGGAGTAGGATCTTTTATATTTGATGCACCATTCCTCAGTCATGCCTTTGGTCACTTCGAGCTGCCGCTATTGGGCGATACGGAGCTTGCTACGGCAATGCTGTTTGATTTAGGGGTATATTTGACCGTTATTGGCGTGACGATGACCATCATTTTAACGATAGGGAGGGATAAGTAGCTATGGAATTGTATATGTCACTCGCAATCGGTGTTATTTTTACAGTCGGGGTCTATCTGATCTTGTCCAAAAGCCTGCTGCGTATCATTTTGGGAACCTCTATCCTTACCCATGGTGTTCATTTGCTGCTGCTTACGATGTCCAAGCTGAAAACAGGAGCTGCGCCGCTGCTTGGCGAAAAGGCGGAAACGTATGTTGATCCGCTGCCGCAGGCTCTGATTCTAACTTCTATCGTCATTAGCTTTGGCGTAACCTCTTTTTTCTTTGTACTCGCGTATAAGGCTTATCAGAAGCTGGGTACTGACGATATGGAGCAGTTAAGGGGGAATGACGATGAATAATCTGCTTGTATTCCCGCTTCTCATTCCTTTGTGTACGGCAGTTATTCTTTTGTTTTTTAAAAATAGTGTGATCGGGCAGCGTTGGATAAGTGCGATTGGTATGCTTTTTAATCTGGCTGCAGCTATTGTCCTTATCTATCAAGTAAAAACGGAGGGCATTCAAACGCTGCATATGGGAGGCTGGCTGCCGCCGTATGGTATTGTGTTCGTTGGGGATATGCTTGCCGCATTGCTTGTTTTGGCTACTTCGATTGTCGGCACCTTCTGTTTGTTCTTTGCATTCGGAACGATCGGCAAGGAGAGAGAAAAATATTATTTTTATCCGTTTTATCAGTTTCTGCTCGTCGGTGTGAGCGGATCGTTTCTTACGGGAGATTTGTTTAATTTATTTGTTTGCTTCGAGGTTATGCTTATTTCCTCCTATGCGCTTATCGTGCTTGGAGGGACGAAGAAGCAGCTCCGCGAAACGTTGAAATATATTTTAATTAATATTTTATCCTCAACACTATTTGTAGCAGCAGTCGCCTATTTGTACGGAGTTGTAGGCACTTTGAATATGGCGGATTTATCACAGCGCATAGCTGAAGTAGGTCAGAGCGGCGTCTTGAACGTCATAGCGATACTGTTCATGATCGTATTTTCTTTAAAGGCGGGACTGTTCCTATTTTTCTGGCTGCCCGGCTCTTATAGTGCGCCTCCGGCAGCGGTATCCGCATTGTTTGGTGCGCTGCTCACGAAAGTAGGCTTATATGCTCTCATACGGACATTTACGCTTATCTTTTATCACGAACCTGCGATTACGCATCATTGGATGGCTTGGATGGCCGCTGCAACGATGGTTTTAGGCGCTTTCGGGGCAGCCGCTTATTCCGATATTGGCCGTATTTTGAACTACAATGTCATCATCAGCGTTGGTTTTCTAGCTTTTGGGTTAGCAGTGAGCTCAAAGGAAGCGCTAGATGGAGTCGTGTTCTATTTGCTGCACGATATGGTTGCCAAGGCACTCCTTTTTATCATTGGAGGAATGCTTATGTATATTGCTGGTACGGGGCGTTTAAAGGAAATGGGAGGTTTGATCAAGCGTTATCCGTTTATGGGCTGGATGTTTTTTATCACAGCGTTAGCCATTGCAGGCATTCCTCCACTTAGTGGATTCACAGGAAAATTGCTGATCATTATGGGCGGCTTTCAGGAAAAATATTTCTGGCTTACAGCTGTGTCGCTAGCATCAAGCTTCATCGTGCTCTATTCCTTGATCAAAATATTTATGGCGGCTTTCTGGGGTGCAGAAATGAAAAACGCCGAATCGCTGCCTGCCGTTAATAAAGGATTTATTGTTTCCACAGCAGGGTTATGCTTGATCGTCGTTGCGATGGGCATAGGATCGGAATGGGTGTACCAATACGTTTCTGAAGCAGGGCATACGCTTATCAATCCGGCGCAGTATATCGATGCCGTATTAAAGGAGTAGATGAGATGGCGTTGCAAATCTTATTAAACTTAATCATTTCGTTCGTATGGATGTTTCTTCACAATGACTGGTCGGCTCCGCGGTTTATCGTAGGTTATATCATTGGTATTTTATTTATAGGGCTGCTCAGCCGCTTTTGGCCGCATGACTTTTATATGAAGAGAGTATGGGCAATCTTTCAGCTGCTTGTCCTGTTCATAAAAGAATTGTTTGTATCCAGCTTCGTTGTGATTGGACTAATCGTTCGTCCTAGGCTCGCCATACGTCCAGGGATTTTTGCTCTGCAAACCGAGCTCAAAACAGACTGGGAAATCACAGTGCTGTCCTGCCTAATCTGTTTGACACCAGGGACGCTGACGCTCGACGTATCCAAGGATGGACGAACATTATATATTCATGCGATGGATATGGATGATGCGGAGCTGCTCTCACAGCAGATCAAGGATTCTTTTGAAAAAGCGATTATGGAGGTGACTCGGTAATGCTGTCCCCTTTGCTTATTGCATCATTAGTTATACTGTCACTAGCTATTTTGGGTTGTATGTACAGGCTGCTCAAAGGTCCATCCATAACGGATCGGATTGCTGCTTTGGATACGATTGGCGTCATTTTATTATCGATGATTGCAGTCATTTGCATGCTGTTAAAAACACAAAATTATTTCGATATCATATTATTGATCGGCATATTGACCTTTATCGGGACAACCGCTTTTGCAAGATATATTGAAAGGGGTGTCGTCTTTGAACATGGAGATGATAAGTAAAGCAGGAGAGCTGATTATTGGTCTGATGGTTCTGTTTGGTGCATTAATTGGTGCTCTAAGTGCTTTTGGCTTAATTCGGCTTCCTGACGTTTATTTACGATCACATGCGGCAACCAAAAGCGCGACGCTTGGGGTGTTGTTCATTTTGGTAGCCGCTTTCCTATACTTTATGATTTATTTGGAGCATACGAGCGCCAAGCTGCTGTTAGGTATTGTGTTCGTATTCATCACAGGTCCGGTAGCCGGGCATTTAAATGGAAGAGCGGCCTATCGTTCAGGCGTACCGCTATGGAATAAAAGCGTACAGGATGATTTGAAGGACGCCTCTAAAGAGGAACAGGGATAATTGCCAACAAAGGACAGCATACCTTTCTAATCGATCCGCTTCAAAAAGGAATGAAACATGATCTTTAATAAAATAAGATGATAGGCGAGCCCGATGCCAAATGCCCCTAAAGCAGCTAAAGGCTCGCCTGCTATGCCTAATAAATAGCTTTTGGCAGGCCAGTAGCTTGGAATCCATGCTCCTAAATACTGCCATGGCAGGGGGGTGAAGGCAGCAATAATAGGTCCTGCAAAAAGTAAACCGCTTATCTTGGACAAGGCTAAGCCTTCGACCTTATTTGATGCAAAAGTCGCTAGAAACAAAGCCAAACATGGGGCCTCTAGGGTTAGCAATACGATGGTATACAAACTTTCGATTTGAAGCTTTGCAATGCCCGATAATAGGATGAATAAACTGGCCAAGCTTATTGCAAGAGCGCATGGCAGCAGTAATCGATACAAAAAATAGCCTTTACGTGTGAAAGGGGTAATCGCATAATAAGCAATCATATTTTCATCCCGTTCATCGAGCATAAGAAGTCCAGCCATTGTCCCTGGAAGAAGCGGTATGACAAGCATAAGGAACGTTACCGCGAAATTGGAATAATCCATCAATAAAAAGCCGTACTGCTCATGTATCCAATCGGATAATGGAGGGAGGGCATAACGAGCAACCACGATAATGGCTAGGGGACCAAATAAACTGGCCATAAGCATAGGATCCATCCTAATTTGCCTCGCATCATTCCTCATAAAAGCTTTAATTTTCAGTATCATCATGAATCCCTCTTTCCTATTTTCATAAGAATGACCTGCTGAAATGACCGTTTAGCCCATAAGAAAACGAGTGTGTTGCCTAATAATAAAATGAAAATGGCATACATCGTTTCTGCGACAGATGGCTGTTTGATCATCGATTTTAACAATAAGAGGGTTCCTTCCGTAGGGATGATCATGTATAAATATGGATTGCCAATCTGAAAGAAACCGAGTAGAGGAAGCGCAAACGGCAGAGCATAGAGCTGTGAGAGTAGAATAAAACCGTTTACCGATTGCGAGCGTACAACTACGCCAATGGATAACAAAGTGAAAAAGCTGGATGTAAGCAGGATGCCAATCGTGAAATGAAAAGGTGAAGCGGGTACACCAATGGAAAATAGATGTATAGCCCAGGCAGATGAGATTGAGAGTAAGGCAAGAGAACAAGCTTTGGCAAGCAAATATTCGGTTACACGAAGCGGGGTAACGAACAGACTGTCATGAATGCCTTGGTCTTTCTCAAGCAAGACAATGCCGCCGGCTAGAATTAATCCTAACGCACTTGGATCAGAGAAGGTAAGCAATAGAGCAACGGTTGTTTTGTAGTCTGTGGGAATAGAGTGGAGCAATAGGAGATATATTGTGCAGACGAGCATGTAGATCAGGTAAAATTTATGGCGCCACTGGAAACGAAGATCATGACATACGGTCATCCACATTCTCATACTAAAGCCCTGCCTGTCACATCAATAAATATTTGTTCAAGAGTTGCTTCTAAGGAATGAATCGTTTCGATTTTTTCATGATGGATAAGGTTCATAAATTGCTGATTCCCCGCAAGCCCATCCATAGAAAAGTGTTCGGTTATCAGCTCATGCTGCTTTAAATATTCAATTCGAACACTGTTTTGGCCATGTCGCAGTCTTAGCTCTCTAGGAGAATCAATAAGCTTAATCTGACCATCGACAATAAAAGCAACACGGTCGCAAAGCTCCTCGGCTGCTTGCATGTTATGTGTTGTGATGACAATGGTAGTACCCGCAGCTTTCCTCTCCAAAATCAACTCTTTCATCCGCTTTGCATTTACGGGATCAAGGCCGGAGGTCGGTTCGTCGAGAAACAAAATGTTTGGTTGATGCAGCAATGCACGACAAAAATTCAACCTCATCTTCATGCCTTTGGATAGCTGTGACACCTTCATATTCGCGGCATCCTGCAGTCCAACCTGGGAGAGGAGCTGCATAGGGTCCAAGGTAACGCCTGCATAAAGAGAACGAAACAATTTTAAGTTTTCAAGGACTGTAAACTTGCTGTAGAAGTTGGGGAATTCAAAAGCAACGCCGATTTGTTCATAATAGTCGGGACCAGTGCTCTTGATTTCATGATCCAAAACACGCACACTGCCTGCGTAACCTTTAAGTGCACCGATCAATATTTTTTGCGTGGTGCTCTTTCCAGCACCTGATGGACCGAGAAAACCAAATACTTCTCCTGGCGCGATTGAAAAGGTAAGGCCGTGCAGAATCGTATTTGTGGTACCGGGATACTTGTACTCAAGCTGATTCACTTCGATCATTCGATAATTTCCCCTCCTAAATCACGCTTTGCATACATACCTTCCGCAACAATATCAAGCATAAATGAAATGGTATCGGAATAAATGCCTGGCCCGATTTCCCCCTTATGCAAGGTAAGAAGGACAAGCGCTCTGATCATACTAACGATAAGCTCAGGCTTTGTATGAGTGAGAATGCCAGCTGCTTGCCAATGGTGAATAATTGGCATTAAGGCATCTGCATCATCAGAGAAATTATGTTCCAAGAGCTCTGGAGGCAGCTTGCGTACAAGCTGAGCAAATTCACCTTCCAAGTACATTTGACGAACCATAGGGCTTTCTCCTAATAGACGGAAGGATTCAATAAGAAATTGATGAATACTCTCTTTGGTTACGAGTTCACTCCGATTTAGCGAAGCAAGCAGACGATTGCGGATTAAAGCCTCCTCTTCAAGCAGAATGTGATAAAAGAGCTCCTCCTTCGAATTGAAGAACATATAGAAGGAGCCTTGTGCAATGCCGCAAGCTTTCGTTAAATCTTCAATGCTTGTTTTGCGAAGACCAGCAGCTTCGAAGCAGCGTTTGCCTTCTTCGAACAGCTTTTTGCTAATCCATTGTTTCTCTTGCTCACTGAATTTTTTGGGCATAAGGATTCTCTTTTCTTTTTTATGATTTTATGAATAATTTTATTTTATATTCACAATAAGCGATAAAGGAGATTCCAGTCAAGCATAATAAAAGAGCAGTACCCAAGTAGAGGATACTGCCCTGATTTTGATATCTTAGAAAGCAGATCGTTTGCTGCTGTTATCTTATATTTCTCTGCCAAAGGGGCTAGTATCAACTTCAGCGTCGCCGTGAAATTCTGCTTTTGCCCACTTTAATGGAAGGTTTAGACGTTCGCGGCTTGGTGAATACTTTGCTTGAGCTATTCTTTTGCTTAATGTCTTTCACAATCTTGCCTTTGGTCGCTGGCTTTGTGGTGATTGTATTCGTGCTTGCTTTGGAGGAGGAGGAAACACCCGCCTCTTTGGAGCGTCTCATAACCGAGCCGGTACGATTAACGGTAACTGGTGGTGCAAGCTTCTTATCATCAACGGTAGGTATGCGGTACGTTGTCTTAGGCTTGTAGGTATCCTTTGACGAATAACCTCGGTATTTGCCGCTGCCGTATTTGCCCTTATCGAACAGATCATCAAGAACACTCGCGATTAAGTAGGCTTGGAGAAAGCTTGAGCTATAATTCTGACGTACATATTCCGTTGAGTTAATTTCGATCAGTGTATCTTCCGGTGCATCAGGAGCCTGCTGCAAATCGATGACTTCATCGGAATAGACGAGAAACATCCGCTCTGTACTTGTCTCGCTCTGCTGCTTCGGTTTACGCTGCTCGTTAAAATCAGAAGCGACATCAGGAACGGAACGATTTGCGGCACGATAGACGTAAGAGGTTTGATTGCCAGAGCCGTTGACTGATTCTAACGGGTACTGCTCCTTAACTGTATCTGAAATGGTGCATGCTGTGAGAAGCGGGATGATAAAGCTAAGCAGAAGCAGGTATTTCAAAGATTGATGCCACCATTTGTTCATTGTTATCCTCCTAGCCGCCGCGCAGCACGCGAACATCTGCAGGCAGCACGCTTTCTCCTTCATAGAGCATGAAGCGCCCGTTTTGCCATTCGATACGAAGCAGCTTCATATCATCTGATTGATATTGCCAGACAGACTGTTCGCCTCCCTGCATATATGGCGTTTTGCCGGTCGCCGTAATTAAACCGGAGAATTGCTCCTCCATATGATATGTACGTTCATCCAGCTCCAAAATGGTAGGCACCTCGTCAATTGATTCCAAGCGCCCGTCTATAGGGTCATAAAGCGCAAATACGGTTCTTTCTCGCTCCTCTATCGTTAAATAACGAATGGTTATGCCATCCTGAAGCGTGAGGACAATCGCGTTGCGTGCACGATTATGAGTTCTGCCTGTGACGTTATAAGTTATTAAGGAAACCTCACAAGCATCGCCAGGTGACAATGTCATTATGCTCTTCTCAGCAATGGGCGGAGGAGAAGTAGCAATCAGGTTTTTGATCCGTTTGAACAAGCTCATCGTATATACTCCTTCTGAATAATTAGATAGACCCGATAATTAGTGCGCCTGCAACATGCAGAGAGCCTGCGAATAACGCGTAGTTGACTTTACCCTCATGAATACCTTGCTCCAGCTTCATACCGCTGACAGCAATGACGATTTTCTCTACGATCCACTCCAGTATGAGCAACAGCACGAAGGAGATGAGCGAGATGAGTAGAGCTTCCCACATTTCACTTGATTTACTGATGGATTGGGACAGTATGTACGCTTGAGCAAATAATTTGAGTACGAAGCGGGTCGTTACCGCAGTATTTCCTTTTTTAATTTCCTGCAAATCATTGTACTTCGTAAAACGCGAGTCTAAAAACATGATGATGATTAACAAAATTGCTCCAGCACCTGTCCAAATCGGAATTCGAATAAGGTCAATCCAAGACATCGTCAGTTCCTCCAATGGTTCAATTTATAAAAAAGACCGCTTCCGTTAAAACCGGTCCTCCGATTCGTAACATAAGCGGCTACACTAGATAATATTTATGAAGTGACTAAGCTATTACTGTTTCTCGTATTGCTTCATCAAGGCGGCAAGCTCATCATCGACCGCTTTATCCTTGCCGAGCTTCTCAAACTCAGCATCAAGCGATTTTCCTTTGGCGCTTAATTCGTTACTGGCTTCAGCTTGCGCTTCCATTTGCAGCATCTTCTCTTCCATACGCTTCATGCCTGAAGCAGCTGAATCGGTACCGAAGCCAGACATTGCTTTATTGATTTCCGTTTGTGCCTTGGCTGCATTATAACGAGCGACGAGTGTCTCACGTTTGTTTTTAAGCTCAGTGAGCTGCTGGCGCATCTGATCCAGCTTGCCGCGCAGATTGTCTGCGAGCAATTTATTCTGATCGAAGCTCGTTTTGTACTCCGTTGATTTTTGTTCGGCTGTTTTCTTCTCTTCCAAGGCACGACGAGCGAGCTCAATGTTTTGCGCTTGTGCTGCCAGATGGGCTTGCTCACTGCGCTTCTCTACCAGCTGTGCTTGCTCTTCATAAAGCTGCTTGAATTTTTTCTCAATGGCAATTTGTGCTGCGACTGCTTTCTCGGCATCGGCTAGATCCTCTTGCATGTCGCGAATATATTGATCGGTCAACTTAACAGGGTCTTCCGCTTTCTCAATTAGAGCATATACATTCGATAAAGTAAGATCACGCAGTCGTTTAAATATGGACAATGAAATCCCTCCTAGAATCGTAGTACGCATAAGTCATAATACGCGAAGAGCAAGCGAGTCGTTGCAAGTAAATGCAGAATCGCTGCCATTCGCGTTTATATTTAAAGAAATGCTACAATAAACCAAAATGATCACCTGTATGAGAAGAAAAGAGGGAGCATAACCATGGAAAATAGCAAAACTGGAACGGAGCGGTTTAAGCGATTTATTTTGAACAATAAATTCGTATTATTTCTGCTTGTTTTGTTGCTTGTTGGACTAAATATTATGGTGCTGACGAAAATTTCATACATTTTCACGCCTTTAACCGTGCTGCTCAAGACCTTGCTGCTGCCGGTCATATTGGCGGGAATAGCTTATTACTTACTTAATCCAGTCGTCGACTTCTTAGAACGAAAGGGAGTCAAACGGATATATTCTATTATTATGCTGTTTCTGGTTGGCGCAGGACTGATTACAATTTTGCTGGTCATCGTCATTCCATTATTAAATGGGCAAGCCGTGAGCTTCGTGAACAGCTTTCCTAAATACGGCGAGCAATTGCGGGTTAAATTTGAGCAGTTTATGGATAGCGCTGGATTTATTCAAGTACAAGAGTGGTTTAATTTAAATCCGGAGAAGCTGACGTCGAATATTACAGAGCAAGCCACGTCCATTTTGAATGGAACGTTAACTAGCGTGGGTTCCTTTGTGGGAGCACTTAAAGAGGTTATTCTTGCGATATTGACGCTTCCGTTTATTTTGTTCTATTTGCTAAAAGACGGGAAAAAGCTGCCGGAAACGATCGTTAGTGTCCTGCCTAACAAGCTTCAGCCGCATACGAAACGAATTATGGCAGAGATGAACGGACAAGTCAGCAGCTATATCCGAGGTCAAATTATAGTAAGCTTCTGTATTGGGCTTTTATTATATATCGGTTACTTAATTATTGGGCTCGAATACTCACTTGTGCTTGCGCTGGTAGCTGCGTGCACAAGCGTTATTCCATATCTAGGGCCTGCCATTGCGATTACACCAGCTTTAATTGTTGCTATGGTGACTTCGCCTGTCATGCTCCTGAAGATGGTGGTTATATGGACGATTGTTCAATTAATCGAAGGCAAGTTCATCTCGCCGCAAATCATGGGCAAAACGCTGCATATCCATCCGATTACCATTATTTTTGTTATTTTGACAGCAGGCAACTTGTTTGGCCTTGCAGGGATTGTACTCGCGGTACCGGGTTATGCAGTCATCAAGGTCGTTGTGATTCATCTGTTCGAATGGTTTAGAAGCCGCTCGATTCTTTATGAAGCAGATAAGAAAGGCGAAAACGTGCTATAATAACCGATTTCGCTTAAGCAGCTTGAAATATATAAATACAATACCGAAAGCCAGCAGGTAGGATAAAAAGGTATACCCTATATTCCAGCCGTTGCCGTAGGATACTTTGCCAAAGATTAGAGCCATAAACTCAAGCAGTGTAGTGCCCAGTATGAACAAGAACAAGATTAGCATAGTTAATACGGGGCGTGAGTTGATCAACCAGATCATAAAGCATGCTAGTAGCGGGTAAAGACCGATATCAAGCGGCAAAGCGGAAACGGACTCGTCATTGGGGATAAGAGGAGTGAAATCCCAAAACTTTAATTGAAAACCAATTGAGTTGATGACTAAAGAGGAGACCGCTCCGATAGGGAAAATAAGAAGCAAGGTTTTGGGGCTTTTTATGCCCAAATATATACCGGCAATCCAAGGAACAAAGAACCCAAATATAGTATTGATAAGCATTATAAGTTCCTTTCTTGAACATTTTTTATTAGAATGTCCTGAATCCAGTTCAGCATGCGTGAAAAAGAAAAAAGGAAGGCGCCAAGTGCGCCTTCCTTTTTGTTTTAACCTACCTCTGGTTTGAGCAGTCGAATAGGTGGACCGATCGTCAGCTCAACTTTATTAATGCGATGTTTGCTTACTTCACGAACGGTAAAGGTCAAATTATGAAAGCCAAATTGTTTGCCTGGCTTAGCTTCTTCCATTTCACTGTACAGCCAGCCGCCGACCGTATCAACCTCTTCATGCTCAAGCTCAGCTCCTATAAGGTCGCCCAGCTCAGTAAGCGATACCTTGCCATCCAGCATATAAGATGTATCCGACAGCATCTCGATATCTTTGCGTTCATCGGCATCAAATTCATCTCTGATATCGCCGACAATTTCCTCCAAAATATCCTCAATCGTTACAAGGCCGGAAGTGCCGCCATACTCATCTACGACGATCGCAAAGTGTACGCGTTCCTGCTGCATTCGTTTTAGCAATGTCTTGACAGGCATCACCTCGGATACGGACATGACAGGCTGTATAAGTGTTTGCAAATCAATTTCTTTGTTTACTTGATATTGAAGAAACAATTGCTTCGTGTTGATCATCCCGACGATATGGTCTTTGCTGTCGCCGGCAACAGGGAAGCGGGTATATTGTTCCTTGCGAATGATATCCATGTTTTCTTGCAGTGTATTGTTCTTATATAAGACGGTCATGTCTGTACGCGGAACCATAATTTCTTTAGCTAAAATTTCATCAAAAGCAAAGATCCGATTTACGTAACCATATTCCGTATTGTTGATTTTACCGCTCTCTAAGCTGTCTGTTAAAATAATTTGAATTTCTTCTTCGGAATGGGCGTTCTCATGCTCCTTCGCTGGCTTTAAGCCAAACAAACGAACCAACGCATTGGCAGATCCATTCAAGACCCAGATGAAGGGGTACATGACTTTGTAGAAAAGAATAATCGGTTTCACGACAGTGAAGCTGACAAGCTCTGCCTTCTGGATGGCAATGCTCTTAGGAGCAAGCTCACCAACGACCACATGGATAAATGTGATGAATAAAAAGGCGATTAGAAATGACAAAATGTGACTCAAATTACTGTTTAGATTCCATTGCTCGAATAGAGGGAGAAGCAGTTTTTCAACGGTAGGTTCTCCTAACCAACCAAGTCCGAGCGCTGTAATTGTAATGCCGAGCTGACAGGCAGATAGGTAACCATCCAAATTGCTTACAACACGTTGAACGGCAATTGCGTTTTTCTTGCCTTCAACTACTAACTGGTCGACACGGCTGGAACGAAGCTTAATGATTGCAAATTCAGTAGCTACGAAAAAAGCGGTTAACACAATTAGTAAAGCAACTAAGAGCAGATTAAGTCCTATACCCATAATAAATGTTCACAATCCTTCTTATTCGTATTTAATTGATGTTATTTAATAGTACGAACTTTCTGCCAATTCATCAAACCGCTGAAAAAGGGTTATACGGCTGCAAAAGCCCAATTTTACCGATTTAGAGAAGCCAGTAGAACAATATTAGCCGATACCTAGCGATTACGAGATTATTTGTCTGGTTTAATGAATAGTTCTTATGAACTCGAAATCAATAAAAAAAAGAACGGCAGCAGGCCGTCCATTTTTTTTGAAATATAAGAAAGGATATGATTTACTGTTACTCACCTTATATTTCGTAGTCTAGGCGATATTAAAACTTATTTGCTTGCTGCTCTGACCACTCACCGATGACAGGCAGCTTATTCAGCTTCCCTTGCAGCGTGAGCAGCATGAGGCCAATCCATGCAATGAAAGCGGCTAGACCAAGCAATATCCCTAGCAGCCAACCAATTATCGGGATAAAGCCTAACAAAATATTAGCGGCGATGAAAGCGACCGATAAGACGATAGACTGTACAGCATGCAATCTAACGAAGCGGCTCTTCTTCTCTAGCACAAGGAATATAATGCCGGTTATAAAACCTGCCAGGTAGCAAAGCAAGCCTGCTACTTTCGGATCAAGTCCCGTTGATGAGCTGTCTGGTTGTAAGGATGGAGGTTGATTCAAGAGATTCACCCTTTCTATTTTACCTATACTTGCAATGATTGTATTCGTCATACATTTTCAGTAGACCTCTTTATTTTATAAAATATTATCCAAAATTGGTATCAAAACTTTGTAAAAGGTTTGTAACCTGTTTCGACAAATTATCGTCTAAACTAAAGAATGCGTATTTATAAAAGAATTGATAAGATAGGAGAAGTCATCATATTATGAATAAAATGAATAAACGTAGATGGTTAATTGCTGCATCAGCTGCAGTAGTGCTTCTTGGTGTTGTTGGTTTTTTCAACAGAGGAACATTGGCTATGCTAGGGTTTGATTGGTTTCTGGAAGGTCAGGTAAAGAAGCAGCTCGAGCAATCTTATAAACCTATCGATGGACGGGAACCCGTTCCAGTGAGTACAATTAATAAGAAACAAGATCCATTCTCCATCCTGCTGCTCGGCATTGACCAACGCGGCAAGGAGACTGGACGATCGGATACGATGATCTATACAGTCGTTCGTCCAAATGACGGCGAGATGCTCATGGTTTCCATACCGCGTGATACGTATGTAGATATCGTCGGTAAAAATAAAGAGGACAAGATTACGCATGCATACGCTTTTGGCGGTGCGGGAATGGCAATGAACACGGTTGAGAAGTTTCTAGACACACCTATTCAATATTACGCTTCAATTAACTTTGAAGGATTCCGTAACGTGATCGACACGCTTGGCGGAATTTCGCTTCCTATCGAAGAGGATATTGTGAATAAGGATGCTGATCATGAGAAATTTGTCATTAAAGCTGGCCAGGAAACTTACAACGGTAAGGATACACTGAACTATGTTCGTTATCGTGAGGATGCTGGCGGCGATATCAATCGTACAGAGCGTCATCAGATTTTCTTGAATCTTCTTATGGATAAAGCGAAACAAATGAATCAATGGTCCAAAATTCCTGAGCTTATGGATATTATGGGCGATAATTTCAGTACGGATATGCGTCCACAGCAGCTAGTCGATTTAGGTCAAATCATGCTCATGGCGAAGGATCGCAAAATCTACAGCCATTCGCTGCTTGGTGACGGACATCGCTTGAAGAGCGGCGGAGCTTGGTATTATTTTGCCGATGAGGAAGATTTGTCGAAGGTACAAACCATGATTAAAAACTGGTTAAATGCAGATACACCTGCTTCCAGTCTAATATTGCCTGATAAGTACAATGAAGATAAGGTCAAAGATGTAGGTGCATTATCAAGCAGCGAAACGACGACTAAGCAGCCTTAATGCTGTTTGCTCCGCTCCGTCTTGCTGCTTTAGGACCAATAGGAATGGAAAGAGCAAACGGAACGGAGTGGTTTAAGAAAAATGAATATCGCGTTTTTTTTGTTGCCGAAGCAAGAGGTCGTGTGTGTTACTCAGGATGTAACGTTAAGACAAACGCTAGAGCGTATGGAGTATCATCGCTATACGGCGGTTCCTATCATTAATGATGATGGCGGTTATGCAGGTACGGTTACGGAAGGCGATTTGTTATGGTATTTTAAAAATCATGCTGACTTATCACTGGAACAAACCAATAAGGTGAAGCTAATTGATGTACCGCTTCGAATGAACAACAAGACGGTACGAATTGATGCCAATATGGATGATCTGATCTCGCTGGCGAAGGTGCAAAACTTTGTACCGGTTGTCGATGATATGAACCGTTTTATTGGCATTGTACGCAGAAGCGAGATCATTGATTATTGCCAAAAAATTATTATGGAGCAGCATAATGTGCTGCAGGATAAATAAGAAACGGCAGCGATTGGGATCGTCTTCAGGTACTATTTTCAAACTAGGCAGGGCAATATAATAAGCAATAAGACGGAATAAGCTTGCTGTTCCGTCTTTTTCTTTTATAGGAAGCGCCTAAGCCGACAGTTCGACTAAAGAGTGAGCCTGCTGGAATGTGAGTGATATGTTTAGCTTTTATGCTATAATGAGTTGTAAAAGTTTCGTAAGAAACCAGATTATATAAGCAAGAGGTGAACGGTTTGAGAACCGGCTTGAAACCAGTGCTGTGGAGCTTTGCGGCACTCCTTTTATTATTGTCCCTTCTAGTACCGCTATTTAATGTAATTACCATGCTGCTGCTTATGGTGCCGTATGTCGTGCTGTATACGATACTGTCGCCAAAGTCTTTTGTGCTGCATCTGCTTCCGGTATGGGCACTGGCATTTATTATCGGCGGGCCAGCTACACTTATTATCGGATTATTTTTCCTCATACCGTCTATTGTGATGGGCCACTTGTATATGAAACAAGCGCCTGCCTCAAAGGTTCTTCGGACGGTCAGCGTCGTCGTTCTTGCTCAGTTGATGCTTGAGTTGATCATATTCGAGGCGTTCTTGAATATTTCGCTCATTAAAGAGCTCAGAACATTTATA
Source organism: Paenibacillus sp. 01T431 (assembly GCF_056398625.1). Taxonomy (NCBI): domain Bacteria; kingdom Bacillati; phylum Bacillota; class Bacilli; order Caryophanales; family Paenibacillaceae; genus Paenibacillus; species Paenibacillus sp. 01T431. The sequence continues at coordinate 277,011 of NZ_JBFTPT010000008.1, read as the reverse complement.
AGGTCAACAGTCGATGAACTGATGACAAAGCAGCTGCTTCCTACAGAATGGAATTCGGATCTAACTGAGGTTGTTGCTCGTACGATGGTCAATTCTATTCCTGTAACCTTTATTATTATCGCTTTCGTACTCACTGCTATATCGCAATTTATAGCTCGCAGAGCTGTAAAGTGGAGCGGCGGCCCGGAAGTACCTAGGTTTACGCGTGCCAAAGATTGGCGTTTGCCTCGTATACTCGTTGTGCTTTATTTAATTACTTATGTAATCGAGCTGTTCTCGTCGACGACGAGCGATTCTTTTTTTGCAGTGGCTTTGATGAACTTGGTACCTCTGCTTAGTTATGTTTTTGCGTTTCAGGCTGTCGGATTTTTCTTTTTCCTTGCTCATCAGCGAGGATGGAACAAAGCGGTACCGATTCTTATTGCGATTCCGGTGCTATTGATCCCGCCGCTTAGCTTGATCGGCGTGCTGGATACTGCTTTTCCAATCCGCAAGTCGTTTACGAAACCATAGCACAGGAGCGGATAGGAAATGCCGAAGTTTTTGGTTACACGATGGCACGGAATGCATCAAATGTGGGCCTTTGCATTGATGGTGCTCATGTCAGTGGGACTTGCATGGTTCGAGTGGCTGCTTGGGCTGCTCGGATTACTGCTCACGGCCTTGGTATTGTTTTATACCATAATGGCAGAACGTGCTTTCCGCAAAGATTTGAAATCGTATCTAGGCACGTTGTCCTACCGGGTTAAAAAGGCAGGAAACGATGTCGTCAGCGAGCTTCCTTTCGGAATTATTTTATATAACGAAGATCGTATGGTGGAATGGCATAATCCTTATATTGCTAATATGGTGGAGCGGGAAACCGTCATTGGCGTTCCGCTTGCGGAGCTGTTCCCATCATTGCAGCAAGTGAAGGAACGCGAAGGAACGATTGAAGCTACAGTAGGCTCGCAAGTTTACCAGCTGATCTTCAAGCAGAAGGAACGTATTCTTTATGTGAAGAACATTACGGATCTGTGGCAGCTTGGCCGCAAATACGATGATGAGAAGCTCGTTATCGGCATTGTAATGATCGATAATCTTGAAGAAGTTACGCAGGGCCTCGACGATCACCAGCGCAGCTCTATGCTCTCGAAGGTGACGACGGAAATTACCGAGTGGGCTCAAAAGTATCATATTTATTTGAAGAGGCTCACGTCGGATCGTTTTCTGCTCGTAACGGATCAAAAAACGTTAAAGCAGCTTGAACAGTCTCGTTTTGTCGTGCTGGACGAGGTTAGAGATATTACCGGCGATCACAAAATTCCGGTTACGCTGAGCATCGGTTTTGCGGCAGGGGCTGAGCATATAATCGAGCTCGGTCAATGGGCGCATATGAGTCTTGATATCGCGCTCGGACGAGGCGGCGACCAAGCAGCGGTGAAGGTTGGCAGTCGGCAATCCTTCTATGGCGGCAAGTCGAATGCGGTGGAGAAACGGACACGCGTGCGCGCCCGGGTGGTCGCACATGCATTACGTGATCTGATACGCGAGAGCCATAACGTAGTCATTATGGGGCACAAAATGCCCGATATGGATGCGATTGGAGCAGCTATCGGTGTTATGAAGGCGGCGCAGCTGTTCGGCAAGGAAGCTTATATTGTGTTAGAAGGCGTAAATCCAGCCATTCAGAAAATGATGGAGCTCATCCGCGAAGACGAGAAGCTGTCCAAACGCTTTGTCTCACCAGAGCAGGCCTCGGCATTAATTACACCTCAGACGCTCGCTGTCGTTGTTGATACGCACAAGGTGTCGATGGTTAAGGAGCCTAAGCTGCTCACACAGACCGACCGTATTGTCGTTGTCGATCATCACCGCCGCAGTGAGGAATTTATCGCAAATGCGATATTAATTTATATGGAGCCTTACGCTTCATCAACATGTGAGCTCGTAACGGAGCTGCTGCAATACATCCATGATCGAGTAGTACTCGATGTACGGGAATCAACAGCTTTGCTTGCCGGTATTACGGTAGATACAAAGAGCTTCTCGCTTCGCACTGGTGCGAGAACGTTTGAAGCGGCATCATTCCTGCGCCGTAATGGGGCAGATTCGATGATGATTCAGCGGATGCTGAAAGAGGATCTTGAAGAATACGTGCGCAAGGCTGAAATTATTAAGCATGCTGAGGTGCTTTATGAGCATGTCGCCATTGCAGTAACCGAAAGCGGTCGTAAATATTCGCAGCTGCTCATCGCGCAATCAGCGGATACGCTGCTGAATATGACGGATATACTCGCTTCCTTCGTTATCGGAGAGCGCCAAGATGGGCTTATTGGCATTAGTGCGCGTTCACTAGGCCATATGAATGTACAGGTCGTCATGGAGAGAATGGGCGGAGGCGGACATTTGACGAATGCTGCCGCTCAGCTGGAAGGCTCTGTGGTGGAAGTAGCGGAACGTTTGAAACAAGTGTTAGAAGAAATTGAAAAGGAAGAGGGGTTATTTGAATGAAAGTAATCTTTTTGCAGGATGTTAAAGGACAAGGGAAAAAAGGGCAAGTAAAGGATCTGTCCGAAGGGTATGTACGTAATTTTCTATTGCCGCAAGGGCTTGCGAAGCTGGCATCCGACGGCAACCTGAAGACGCTTGAAGTACAGCATGCTTCTGAACAGAAGCGCAAGGATAAAGAAAAGCAGGACGCGCAAGAACTAGGCAAGAAGCTTGAAGAGATGACCATCGTAATTAAGACAAAAGCAGGCGAGGGCGGCAGACTATTTGGTGCCATTACGAGCAAACAAATTGGAGAAGCATTAGCGGCGAAAGGCATTAAAGTAGATAAACGCAAAATCGAGCTTGATGATCCAATCCGTACGCTGGGTGTTACACAAGTCGTTGTGAAGCTTCACCCTGAAGTGAAAGCGAAGCTGAACGTGCAGGCGTCTGAAGAATAGAGCAGTCTAAAGTATAAGCCAAGGTTTGTTACAGAACCTTGGCTTATGCTTACGAAGTAGGCTTTTATGAAAAACTTAGCTATATGCTTACGATGTAGGTTTTCTTCGAAAACCTTAGCGTATGCTTACGAAGTAGGTTTGCTACGCAAACCTTTTAGGAGGGACCCATGAGCACTGAATTGATGTTTGATCGTGTTCCACCGCAAAACTTAGAAGCGGAACAAGCTGTTATCGGAGCGATATTGCTGCAATCAGAAGCCTTGATTACAGCGATGGAGCGCGTGCGCAGTGAAGACTTCTACAGCGGTCCTCACAGACAAATATATGAGGCGATGGTTGAAATCGCGGAGAACAACCAGCCGGTTGATCTCGTGACTTTGACTGCGCATTTGCAGGATCAGCATTTGCTTGAGGAAATTGGCGGAGTCAGCTATTTGGCGAAGCTTGCCAACTCGGTGCCAACCGCAGCAAACGTTGACTACTATGCACAAATTGTAGAAGAGAAGTCGATGCTGAGGCGCCTTATTCGCACAGCAACAAATATCGTATCCGATGGTTATGCGAATTCGGAGGATGTAGGTGTACTTCTCGGAGATGCAGAGAAACAAATTCTCGAAATATCGAACCGCCGCTCCGGCAGCGGGTTCATCTCCATAAGAGACGTATTGATGGAGGTATTCGAGAAGGTAGAGCAGCTGTACCAGGATAAAGGCGGCACAACAGGCATTCCATCCGGGTTTACCGATCTGGATCGGATGACAGCCGGCTTCCAGCGAAGCGACTTGATCATCGTTGCTGCCCGTCCTTCTGTAGGTAAAACGGCATTCGCGCTTAACGTTGCACAAAATGTCGGCGTTCGCGCACGCGAGACCGTCGCGATCTTTAGTCTGGAGATGTCAGCGGCACAGCTTGTACAGCGTATGATTTGCGCAGAAGCAAATGTAGACGCCCAGCGGATGCGGACAGGGCACCTTGAAGGCGATGACTGGGAAAAGCTGACGATGGCGATTGGGTCGCTTTCGGAGGCACAAATCTTTATTGATGACACACCGGGCATTACGGTCGCAGAAATTCGCGCCAAATGCCGTCGCTTGAAGAAGGAAAAAGGGTTAGGCATGATCATGATAGACTATTTGCAGCTCATCTCCGGCCGCGGCAAAGCGGGCGAGAATAGGCAGCAAGAGGTCTCCGAAATTTCACGTACACTGAAGCAAATTGCGCGTGAGCTTGAAGTTCCCGTTATTGCACTTTCTCAGCTAAGCCGGGGTGTTGAGCAGCGGCAAGACAAACGTCCGATGATGTCCGACCTTCGGGAATCGGGATCTATCGAGCAAGATGCTGATATCGTATCGTTCCTTTACCGGGATGATTATTATGACAAAGAGTCTGAGAAAAAAGATATTATCGAGATCATTATCGCTAAGCAGCGGAATGGACCGGTAGGTACGGTTGAGCTCGTGTTTCTCAAAAAGTACAATAAATTTGTAAGTATCGATCGCGCGCATCAAGATCCGATGCAAGCGTCGTGAATATCCGAACAATTGCATGTGTAGTTATGCAATTGTTCGTTTTTCGTTTGACTTCTCGATGTTGGACTGCTACACTATTAATGCTGTCTTTTGACTTGTGACACGGGCCCTTTTATAAAAGGTTTGCTGGTGTATAAAGCATTGGGACGGTAATTTTCGGTGCTTATAAACACCGGACGGGGGTATAATTATGTCTACGGTTGTTGTAGTTGGTACACAGTGGGGAGACGAAGGTAAAGGCAAAATCACTGATTACTTGGCAGAGGGAGCCGACGTCGTCGCTCGTTACCAAGGAGGAAACAATGCCGGACACACCATCCTTATTGATAACAAAAAATATAAATTGACGATGATTCCATCGGGTATTTTCAATCATGATAAAACTTGCGTCATCGGTAACGGAATGGTTATTAATCCGGAAGCTCTGATTGACGAAATTAACTATATTCACGAAAATGGCTTCTCTACTGATAATTTGAAAATTAGCGATCGCGCTCATGTCATTATGCCTTATCACCTTGTACTTGACGGTCTTGAAGAGGATCGTAAAGGCGATAATAAAATCGGCACAACTCGCAAAGGGATCGGCCCTTGCTACATGGATAAAGCGGCACGCAACGGCATTCGTATTGCTGATTTGATGGATGCTGAGGAATTTGAATCCAGAGTTCGCAGCATTATCATCGAGAAAAACCAATTGATTGAGCAAGTATATGGCGGAGCGCATCTTAATGCGGATTCCATCGTTGCCGACTATCTTGGTTTTGCAGAAGTGCTTCGCAAATATGTAACAGATACTTCAGTTATTCTAAACGATGCTATCGATGCTGGTCAGAAGGTTTTGTTCGAAGGCGCTCAAGGCGTTATGCTCGATATTGACCAAGGAACTTATCCGTACGTAACATCATCCAACCCATCAGCTGGCGGAGTTTGTATCGGTTCTGGCGTTGGTCCGTCAAAAATCCAGCAAGTTATTGGTGTTGCAAAAGCATACACAACTCGTGTAGGCGATGGTCCTTTCCCAACAGAGCAAGACAACGAAATCGGTCAAATGATTCGTGACAAAGGCCATGAATACGGTACAGTAACAGGTCGTCCACGCCGCGTTGGCTGGTTCGATACGGTAGTTGTTCGTCATGCACGCCGCGTTAGCGGTATTACAGGTCTTTCTCTGAACTCGCTAGACGTTCTTACAGGCCTTGAAACAGTTAAAATTTGCACAGGCTACAAATTGCGCGGCGAAGTGATTGATACTTACCCAGCAAGCCTCAAAATGGTATCAGAGTGCGAAGCGATTTACGAGGAGCACCCAGGCTGGTCAGAGGATATCTCTGGCGCAAAAACACTTGAGGATCTTCCAGTGAATACACGCAATTACTTGAACCGTGTATCCGAGCTTACAGGTATTCCAATTGCGATCTTCTCCGTTGGCCGTAACCGCGAGCAAACAAATCCGGTTCGTCCGATTTACGAATAAAATGTTTTTTACAAAGGGTGGCCTGCGGGCCATCCTTTTTTTTGTATATAAATGTTGAAAACTCGCTTTAAAACACTCAATTATAGGAAATTAATAGAGTTTAGAAGAATGGTTGTCCCTAATGTTGACCATAATGATATATAACAGATTATGGCAATTGCGGCTGCTAAATAACAATTTGTCAGCTGCTGGACGAAGGGATTGGTGCGGCAATGTTGAAAAAAGTAGAATGGCTGGCGAAAATTGTAGCAGCAGGATTAATCGTAAGTTTCTTATCCATTTGGACGACGGGATATATTGTAACCAGCTATGTGGAAACGATATTAAAACAATTCAATTTACCGCTTGAAGTGCCGCCGATGGCAATGTCAGGCGTATGGGGCAAACTATGGGGAGCAGATCCGCTAGTAACGACGGATATTGCAGATAAAGAAGAGAAGAAGACTATAGTTGATGGTGAGGATACTCCAGCAACAGATGCAGGTGAAAATGAGCAGGCTGATCCACCGGCAGCCATCGACGCCTTTGGGCAAGCAACGGATGCTCCGCTTACCGATATGGGCATTGGCGGGGGCACCGAAGCAGGAAGTGGTGCAAAACCTGAAGATGGTAGTGTTGAAGAGGGAACAGCTGGTGTTGATGATACCGAAACAGCGATGACAACGGATGATTTGACTGAAGTAAAGGATCAAATGAGCGATGAGGATAAGGAAAAACTATTCAGTCTGCTTATGACAAAATTACCGCAAGAATCGTGGCAAACAATCTCTCAATATATCGAAAACGGGCTGACAGAACAAGAGTTGACAGAGATTCAACAAATAATGGCACAGCACCTCGACAAGACCGAATATGGGCAAATGATGGAGATTCTGAAAAAATATTAATATTGTGAATAGGGTGTAAAGGTTGCTCCAATTGTTGGGCATATGTTACAGTATTAGGCGAACGATCCGACAGGATAATTCGTCTTTTTTTATGTCGGAAATCGGAAAAAAAGTTGCATTAGCGCGAAAAGGAGACAATCATGACCGTTTTCAGGGACAAGGGTCGGATTCAGAAAGTATGGAATCAAGCGATTCAGTACTTTCGGCATGACCGATCGCAACAACTGGATGGCAAGACACAGCAACAATCCGCAAGTGATCAGGCAAACAAGCCATTTTGGCGAAAAAAGCCGGTTCAGTTAGCGGGCGGGGCGCTCGTACTCCTCACAGTAGCCGGATTTAGCGGAATCCAATATGTTCAAGCAAACACAGTCGAATTTTATAACGTATATATGAATGGAACAGCCGTTGGAACCGTAAGTGATCCACAAGAAGTAGAGCAGCTAGTTTTGCTGGAAACCGAAGAGGTTCAGCAAGCTAACCCGGGCATTAACATGGTGCTTGATACAGGAACAATTACCTATGAGCCTGATCATGCATTCAAAGGAACTCCAGAAACTGCTGGTACGCTGGACAAGCTTGAAGGGTTGTTTACCTCTCATGCGGTTGGTGTCGAAGTGAAGGTTGATGGAAAAGTCATCGGCATAGTGAAAGACCAACAGACAGCAGATGAAGTTTTATTGCGTGTGCAAAGCAAGTTTGCACCGAAGCTTGCCGCAGCGAAGAAGGAAGCAAAGGAAGTGAAGTCGCTTTCGTTCAATGCAAAGGATGCAAAGCCGCCAGCGCTTGATTCGAAGGCAGCCTCTAAGCAGCCTGGGCGTGAAGTGACAGAAGTTGAATTCATCGAAGCGGTAATGATGGAATCAATCGATACCGATCCAGAACAGATCATGGAAGCAGAAGCTATTTATAAGATGCTCGTTCAAGGCAGTATTCAACCAACTAAATATACGGTACAAGCAGGCGATTGCGTCGGCTGTATCGCACAGAAATTTGATATTTCCCCAGAGGTTGTTTATAAGAATAACGCATGGATTAAAGATGATAAGATAACGATTGGTGATGTTCTTGATCTAACGGTGCTCCAACCGGAGCTCACAGTAAAGACAACCGAGAATTTAGTTGAAGTTGAAACGATAGAACCACCCGTTGAAATTAAGAAAAATGCGAGCATGCGTGTAGGCGAGTCGAAGACGATAGCAAATGGTACGGCTGGATCCAAACGAATGACTTATCGCATCGTGAAGCAAAACGGTTACGTCGTATCCGAAGAGCTTCTCACGAAAGAAGTAATTAAAGAAGCGACTCCAAAAATTGTTGAACGAGGAACGAAGGTTGTTTTGGGAGAAGGATCAGGACGTTTTGCAATGCCTGTCTCCGGATCTAGAATGACTAGTAAGTTCGGGAAACGTTGGGGACGCATGCATAACGGTATTGACCTTACTGGCAACAAGAACATTCTTGCATCCGATACAGGAAAAGTTGAGTTTGTTGGAACGAAGCCAGGTCTAGGCAAAACGGTTATTATCAATCATAAGAACGGCTACAAAACCGTATACGGTCACCTTAGCTCTTACAATACCAAAGTAGGGGATATTGTTGAGAAGGGTGAAAAGATTGCTATCATGGGCAGTACAGGAAACTCTACTGGCGTTCATTTGCATTTTGAAGTACACAAGGACGGCGTCTTGCAAAATCCATTAAAGTACTTATAACATATACCCATAATTTACTAGAGAGAAACACTTTTGCTATAAGCGAAGTGTTTCTTTTTTTTGCGTATATAAATGATGTGTATGGACATGGAGTATTTAACTGATTCATGCAGTGATGGCGGACTGAGGAAAAACCTTTCAACATGAGGGAAGTTTCATTGTGAAGCAAGGGATAACAGTGTTAAAATAGAAGGTAATAAAAAGGACAAGCGACGGGCGGGTGTAGCGATGCACGGAAAAATATTAGTGGTCGATGACGAACAGCCGATTGCAGATATTATAAAGTTTAATTTGGAGAAGGAAGGGCATCAAGTTATTTGCGCTTTCGATGGCGGCGAGGCGGTTCGGCTTGCGTTCGAGGAGCTTCCTGATCTTATTTTGCTGGACCTGATGCTGCCTGTAAAGGACGGTATGGATGTATGCCGCGAGGTTCGCGCCAAGCTGCAAATGCCAATCATTATGCTGACGGCCAAGGATACGGAAATTGATAAGGTGCTTGGGCTTGAGCTGGGCGCTGATGATTATGTGACAAAACCATTTAGCACAAGGGAATTGCTCGCACGAGTGAAGGCGCATCTGCGCAGGCAGCAAAAGACAGAAGAAGCTGCAAGCGGTGATCATGCTGGCACTGCCGATCATTCCGCCGAACAGGAGCAGCAGGGCTTTAAGCTGTTCAACCTATTTGTGGATACAGATATGTATGTCGTTTATAAAGACGGCGTACCGCTTGATTTGACTCATCGTGAGTATGAGCTCGTTTATTATATGGCCCGCAACAGCGGCAAGGTGATGACGCGGGAGCATTTGCTTCAAGCAGTATGGGGATTTGAGTATTTCGGAGACGTGCGAACGGTTGATGTTACGATTAGAAGATTGCGCGAGAAGATTGAGGATGATCCAAGTCGCCCAGAGTATATTATGACACGGCGCGGTCTCGGTTATATGATGCGCAACTCCAAGTCCGGAGGCTTCGGCCCAGGATGAAGGGCAAAAGTTTTTTTCGCACAATCCAAGTAAAGCTGGTCATCATCTATTTGCTGCTTATATTGGTGGCTATGCAGTTGATCGGTGTTTATTTTATAAGTACGGTCAAAAACTCCTTAATTGACAGCTTCACGAAAAATTTGAAGGAGCAAGCGGATATTTTATCTAAGTTTGCAGCTCCGAGCTTAGCGGCTAAACCAGATACTGAGGGTGATTCTGCGGAAAGCACGACAGAGGATCTTAGTTTGGTCGTTCGCAATCTGTTCAGCATTAGCGGCGCCGAGGTGCAGGTGCTTGATTCGAACGGGAAGATGGTAGCAACGTCCGTTCAAAGCAACGAGACCTATATTGGCCAGAAGAACAAATCGCTTGCTGTAAGCCGGGCACTTCAGAACATTACAGACAATGAGCAAGAAATTATAGATGATGATAATACACGCAAAAAGATGATTGCCCAGCCAGTGACGATTAATGACAACAAGGTGGTTGGGGTTGTATATGTTGTTGCGTCGATGAACGAGCTGTATGAGACCGTCAACAGGGTCAATCAGATCTTTTTCTCAGGGACACTTATTGCGCTTGGTCTCACGGGTGTGCTTGGCATATTGCTTGCTCACACCATTACGAGCCCGATTCAAGGTCTGACGAGGCAAGCAGAGGCGATTTCACAAGGGAAATTCGATCTTCAGGTGCCCGTGCTTGGCGATGATGAGATTGGCAGCTTGAGCGTTGCCTTCAACGATATGACGATTCGGCTGAAAGAAGCTCTATCGGTAAATGAAGAGGAAAATGAGAAGCTGAATTCCGTTCTCTCCAACATGAGCGATGGCGTTGTTGCAGCGGATGAGAACGGCAAGGTCATCGTATGGAATAGGAGAGCACTAGAATTGCTCGACGTACGCTCCTGTGAAGGACTTGAGTTGTCCGAGCTGTTCGATCTATCCGAGGAACGGCTCGAAGAGCTGCAGCAAGGGCGCGGTCAGACACTGCTTATTGAACGTGATGAGGATGGGCAGGAGATGAACGATAATGATGAGGGGCTGCTTAAAGTAACATTTACGCCTATTCATCGTCGGGATAAGGGCATTACCGGAACGATAGCTGTCTTGCAGGATGTGACAGAGCAAGAGAAGCTTGAGCAATCGCGGCGTCAGTTTGTCGCGAATGTATCGCATGAGCTGCGTACACCGCTTACTACAATTAAGAGTTATGCAGAAGCACTTAATGACGGTGCGCTGGATGAACGGGAGTTATCCGAGCGCTTTGTTGGCGTTATTCGCAATGAAACGGAGCGGATGATTCGGCTCGTTACTGATCTGCTGCATTTGTCGCGGCTCGATTCAAACCAAGCGCCGCTGCGCCGCAGACAGACAAATGTTCATGACATGCTTGATGAAGTGGCTGATCGTTTCTCATTTCAGCTTAGGCAGAAGTCTATTAAAGCCGCAGTGAGCGTTGATCAAGGGCTGGAGTCCGCTTGGCTGGATCGCGATCAGATTGATCAGGTGCTTGATAATTTATTCTCCAATGCAATCAAATATACGCTGGACGGTGGGACGATTGAATTAACGGCGAAGAAGCCGGCCGATTCGGCATCACTTTCAATTAGTGTGAAGGATACTGGCATTGGAATTCCGAAAAAGGATTTAAATCGTATTTTTGACCGCTTCTATCGTGTAGATAAAGCACGCTCACGCAATATGGGCGGAACAGGCCTTGGGCTTTCGATTGCCCGGGAAATTGTGAAGGCACATAGCGGTACGATTTCACTTGATTCCGAGCTAAATGAAGGAACTACGGTTACATTCACTCTTCCACTTCTACAGGAAGGGGGCGAGCTGGCATGAAAGAAAAAATAAAGACAACAACGCTTATCCTTCTAGTCGTGCTTAGTCTCCTTCAAAGCTATTTGCTTGCATACAGCATGCCTGGTCTTGGCGCTACAGTAAGAAGCGATCAGGATTATGTTAATTCGGAACCAATAGGAAAACCGACAAGCGTAGAGAGTGTTATTTTTCCAGAAGCGTTAGTTATCCACTTAGGCGGCAATAAACATACCATCATCTATCCGGGGACACAGTTCTACGAGATGATTCTTAACCAGCGCATTCAGGGTAGAGAATTTAAAGGGTTCCAGCGAAGCCCTTCAGATGTGCTCAACTGGGAAGAAATTCGCAAAAACGATATCGGTATCGAGCTTCGCTTTGATAACGGCATTCCAGTAGAGCTGCTGCAGAAGCTGCTTAAGCTGGAAGGCGATTTGCTGTTCTTGAACGAAACAATTGACCGCATCTGGATTTTCAAGACGTCGGGCACCGAGGAAATTCGAACGTTCTTTTTTAGCGCTGATGGCGAGATGGTTTATGAGTCCGTTCGTGCGGATCTGACGGTACGCGATGTGCAGGACTATGTGGGGTTCGGACAGTTCCAGCCTAAATACACCATGACAGCAGACGGTCTTTATATTCCGGTTGCGCCGATTCAGTCAACTGAAATCGTATTTCCTTACGAGACGTATTCGCCGGATTTGATGAAACGAAGCTTATTTTTCGATCAAAGCACAACAAGAGCAATTGAAGACCGAGGCGGTTCGCAAATTTATACAGACGGCAAGCGCGGATTGCAGGTAGAACAGAACGGCAAGTGGATCAGCTATACAGATCCAAGCGCTCCGCAAATTACGGAAAACTTGCTTAGCGACAATGTGTATGCTTCAGTAGATTTTGTCAATCAGCATGGAGGATGGGACGGGACACATCGTTTTGTGAATGCTATGCCAGGCAGCGAAGGCAAGGATATTAGATTTAAGCAATATGTCGAGCAGTATCCTGTTATGGACACGAAGCCGTTCCGCTATGGGTACATGAGATTAAGGCTTCAGCAAGGTGTCGTAACCGAATATTCGAGAACACTTATTACGCTTGGAGCGCAGTCGGAATCGAGGAATGTTCGTTGGTTGTCAGGCGGGGAAGAGCTGGAGAAAACGCTCAGTAATTACGATAGACGCAGCGAAGTGACAGCATTGTTCCCAGCGCTGCAAGCAGCTCCGATCGATGAGAACAGACTTCGGTTCATACCGGTATGGGCTGTTCGCTTGAAAGACGGTACGGAAGAAATATTGGTGGAGGCTTATCGAAGCGGATTTACACCGCCTGAGCAAAAGGATGAGGACGCTGTGCAAGGTGAGGCTGATGGCAATTCAGATAAGCCAAATGATACGACAGCAACAGCAGCTAATGCTGCAGGAGCCGTAAGCTTATCAGTGGGTGCGAGCCAGATTCGTTCGCTTAATGGACCATAGAAATAGGATACGAAAGCAGGAGGTGAAGGCGATTGGATTGGGGACGAGCGAAAAACGTGCTTATTATTTCGTTTTTGCTGCTCAATGTATTACTTGGTTATCAGCTATGGCTGGATATCAGGGAACAGTTGAACATTAATGTAAACACGGCGGAGCTGCCGCAGGATAAGTTACTGCTCATGCAGCAGAAGCGAATTTCGTTAGAAGCCAATCTGTCGCTGGAAACACCTGAGCTCAAAGACTTAACTTATTTGCTCCACTCTGACAGCCGCAAAAATGCGGAGCCAGTCATATTGAAAGAGCCGGTGGATAGTACGATCATCTATTCCAAAAAAGAATTAATAAAGACACTGGGAGATCGTATTCCTGAGCTTGATCAATATGCATTTGATTTGCTGAACAGCAGCGTAGGCGAGTCTGTTTTTTATCGGGTAGTAGAAGGACGTCCGATGTTTGATGTGAAGCTGAAGCTTTATATTAAGGATCAGAAGATTACTTCCTTTTTGCAGGATCGTGTAGAGCTGCTCGGATCAGGCGAAGCCAAGCAGGTGCTGCCAGCTGCCAAGGTGGTAGCGAGCTTGATTGAAACTTATTTACCCGATGGTGCGGTCATTACCGATATCCAGCTTGGCTATAAAGGTCAAATCTTTGATTCGGAGCGTCAAGTGTCGGTGCCGTCATGGCGTGTTATGCTGGAGGACGGCCATCTGTTTTACGTGCATGCCATCAGCGGCGAGGTTGCAACGGATGATGAGCAAGGGGAAGCGGCAGCGAACGGTTTACGTTAACGGGAGCAGGAGAAGGGACAGGAAAAAGCAATTATGGGACTTCGATTTACAGTACTAGGAAGCGGTTCGACTGGCAATGCAACCATCGTGCAGGGGAATGACAAGATGGTCATTGTAGATGCCGGTATGAGCGCGAAGAAGCTGGATGAACTCATGCGCGAGCGCGGAGTAATGGGTCATCAATTGGACGGGCTGTTCGTCACACATGAGCATTCCGATCATATTAAGGGATTGGGTGCTTTTGCAAGGAAATATGATTTGCCCATTTATGCCAATGAGGCAACGTGGGCTGCAATGGAGAGGCATGTTGGCACGATTGCTCCAGAGAAGCGAGTGTTTATGGAGACAGGTGAAGAGGTAAACCTCGGTTCAATGGCCATTCAATCGTATCCGATCTCGCATGATGCGGCAGAGCCTGTAGGTTATTGCTTTGTAGAGAATGGCGAGAAGCTGAGTCTAGCTACTGACCTAGGGTATGTAAGTGAAAAGGTCAAACGTCAAATTATTGATTCCGATGTGCTTGTGCTTGAGGCCAATCATGATACGGAAATGCTTCGTATGGGGCGTTACCCGTGGAATACGAAGCGCCGAATATTGAGCGATGTTGGCCATTTATCCAATGTGGCTGCAGGCGAAGCGCTGCTAGAGCTCATGACAGATCGAACAAAACGCGTTTATTTGGCTCATTTGAGCCTTGACCATAATTTAATGGATTTGGCAATGCTGACTGTGAATACTATATTAGAGGACCATGGAATATTTTATAAGAAAGAAGAACACCCTCTACGCGCAACCTATCACGACCGACCTACGTCATGGGATGTAGTGAAGCAGAAATAAGGGATTCCAGCTGTGCATCAAGCGCATCCGCTTTAGCACTTAGCTCTTCTCTAGTAAGTATGCCCTTATCTATAAATAATTCTAGCATCGCACTTAAGGTGAGAACGGTACGGTAGTGATCATCCTTTAAATCTGCTAGCTTTGCAGCAAGCTGAACATGTTCCCAAGCGACAGGCGTTTTGGCTTTCATATTAGCATTTCTCCTTTAGTGGAACGACTTTTGAAGCGCAACAAAAAACTTTTGATAAGCATCGCATGATTCTATTATTATTTTAGTCATTTCTTCCGAAAACATTCCTAGATTCAAAAAAATAGTCTTGATGTCCGAGGCATTGAGAGGGGCGATAGTAATGAGCTTATTCGACGACGATTTTTATTCAACCAAAGTATCCAAGCGTGCTGCTCGCGAGAGTAAGAAAGGAGACTTTGCATTTCGATATAAGAGCGGTGGACGCAAGTGGTCCAACGTTCGTATTGCATTTGTATCTTCTATCACGAGCGCGGTAGCTGCAACGTTGTTGTTCGGTGCTGTGTTTGGCGGCGGAGGCAGTGGTACGACCAGCGGCGGCGGCGGTGCACCGGTAACGGGTGGTATACAAGTGATTGATCCGCTTGAGCGTCCTATACAGGCTTCAGCGAAAGTAAGACCGGCCGTCGTAAGCGTCATTAATCAGCAAATGTTCTCTCTTGGAATTGGAAAAGACAAATCGCAGCCGGAAAAAGAAGAAGGCAAAGGTACGCTTCGTGAAGCGGGTGTGGGCTCAGGTGTCATCATTAGCAAGAAAGATGGCAAAGCGATTATTATTACGAATTATCACGTCATTGATCAGGCACAAGCGGTAAAGGTCGTACTGATGAATGGAGAAGCGCGTGAGGCACGTATTGTCGGTAAAGATCAAATTACGGATCTTGCTGTGCTAGAAATTGACGCAAAAGGAATCGAAGTCGTTGCAGAAATTGGCGATTCGTCTGCGCTTCGCCCTGCTGAATATATTATTGCGATCGGCAACCCGCTCGGACTCGGAGAGTCTGTGACAACGGGCAGCGTGAGCAAGACAAGACAAATTGTACCGGTATCACTTAATCAAGATGGCGTGTACGACTGGGAACAAGAGGTTATTCAGATTGATGCATCCATAAACCAAGGAAACAGCGGCGGACCGCTTATCGATTTGAATGGACGTGTAGTTGGCATCAATAGCATGAAAATAGCTGATCTTGGCGTAGAGGGCATTGGCTTTGCTATCCCCATCAATCTGGCTATGCCGATTGTTGAAAGCTTAATTAAGCTGGGCCATGTGCCGCGACCATATCTTGGCGTATACACGATGGATTTGGAGCAATATTGGGAGCAGCAGGACTTTGAGGATGCGTACAGCAACCCTGGCGAAGGCGGGATTTTGCCGGAGGGCGATGTTCCTCATGACGAAGAAGAGGCTAACCCAGGTGATGATCAGATTCTTGAGGGCGGACAGAAGCTTACGCTGCCAGATGAGGTTTACGATGGTGTAATCGTGCTTGAAGCGGTTGGCCCTGCTAAGGATGCAGGTTTGCTGTTCAACGACGTGATCGTTAAGCTGGATCGCCATCCGATCGGCAGTACGATGGACCTTCGCAAATATTTATACCAACAGAAGAAGATTGGTGACGAGATTGAAATTAGCTTTTACCGTGATGGGAAGCTGAAGGTTACGAAGTTTAAGCTGGCTGAGAAGACAGATGAGGAATAAGTTCGAGTGCATAAGCTGGATAAAGCTTGGTTAGTTCAAGCTTATTGAGATGGAATGTTAGGATTAGCTCGAAGGAGCCGCGGTATGCAAATGGTAGCCCATTTGTGTGCTGCGGTTTTTTTTGTGCGTGGATGTGGGGAGCATACTGGGAAGGGGATCGTGCGGAGATAATGTTAAGAGGAGAATGGTGAAAAATAGGTTAATAAAGCTAGTGGCAAAAAGTGGTGCGTGTAGGTAAATAGGCGAAGTTAGTGGGAAAAGAGTTGTGTTTAGGTAAATAGACCGAGAAATGAAAAGAAAGACCGCCAGTCAGATATTAGCGATGAGATACGGAAATTGTCGTCTTCACATGGAGAGGCGTTTTCTGATATGCTGTGTATAGACAATAAGGACGACCATCAACTAGGGATAGGAAGCGTGCAGACGATGTATTGTGTATGTAAAGAGCATATTGAGAAAGCATTGGACCGTTTTGTAGATGAGTATGAGGATGCACCAGACGTAGTAGATCTGAAGGAAACACAATTCGCAGACTGGGATCCACCGCGCAAATGTGATTTTTGTGAAGAGCCAGCTACTTTTTTGGTGGTTTAACTGACCGTAGAGCAGGATCTATAGAGTTATGTCCGTATAGTGTGAAGGTATGAAGAAAGACACGAATATTGAGGGTATATAGGACTTTATGTCCGAAGAGCTTATCGCACTGAAGAGAAGATCCGAGATATAGAGGATTTAAAGGACGAAAGCGCTGCGGATTGAAATATAGATCCGAGATGATAAAGGGAAGTGTAAGGATTGCATATACAGATAGCTGCTGTTGGTAAGCTGAAGGAAAAGTACTTAGTGCTTGGCATAGCGGAATATGCCAAGCGGTTAGGGCCTTACGTGAAGCTTACGCTCACGGAAGTGCCCGATGAGAAGGCGCCGGAGACGATGAGTGCGGCGGAGGAAGCGATTGTGCGCGAGCGAGAGGGCGAGAGGCTTCTAGCGCAGCTGAAGCCTGATGCGCATGTTGTCGCGCTCGCGCTGGATGGCGAGCTCTGGTCAAGCGAGGATCTCGCGGGCCAGCTCGATAAATTAGCCACGTATGGGCGCAGCCACGTGGCTTTTGTTATTGGCGGGAGTACGGGATTGTCTCCCGCTGTGATGAAGCGCGCCCAGCAGAAGCTGAGCTTTGGGCGCATGACCTTGCCGCACCAGCTCATGCGTCTGGTGCTGATTGAGCAGATTTATCGCGGAGTGAAGATAAATCGGGGGGAACCGTATCATAAATAGGGCGAAATTGTATTTTGTCAAGTCAAATTTACAAATGCTGAAAATTTATGTTTAGTGTATAATAATAATGGTTCTTTGTCTGTAAGGAGAAGGTTAATTATGCACTTAAAAGATAATATTTTTGATAAGAATAATTTACTTGAATTAGTTGATAAAATTCGTAAAGAGTCTAGTGTTTCGATAGAAACTGATAAACAAATTGAACTAGGACAGTTCTTTACTAACTCTAAAATTGCAAGCCTTATGGCATCTATGTTTAATGAAGGTAAAAGTACGGTTAGATTACTCGATGCAGGAGCTGGAGTAGGCTCCTTAAGTGCAGCATTTATTGCAGAAATGTGTTGTAAAAAAGTTAAACCTAAGGAGATTTCAATTGTTGCATATGAAAAAGACTCAGCATTATTGTCTTATTTATTTAAAACTAGAGAAATCTGTAACAATGCTTGCAAGCGTTTAGGAATAAAGTTGAACTGGGAGATATTGAATCGCGATTTTATTAAGGAAAGTATAGGTCTTTTGGAGAATAGTGAAGTGGAAGATCTAGAATTTCAACGTTTTGATTGTGCAATTTTGAATCCACCTTATCGTAAAATCCATAGTAATTCGTTAGAACGGAAATTATTAAAAGGAATCGCAATAGAAACTTCTAATTTATACTCTGCCTTTGTAATTTTAGCAATACGTCTTTTAAAGAGTAATGGTGAGTTGGTAGCTATTACACCTAGAAGCTTCTGTAATGGTCCGTATTTCAAATCTTTTCGAAAAGAAATGTTGAACGAAACAACTTTTTGCCAAATTCATACCTTTGATTCGAGAAGGAGTACATTCAGTGATGATGGAGTACAACAAGAAAACATAATTTTTAAATTAATAAAAGGAAAATCACAAAATAACTATGATGTAACTATTTCATCTAGTTTTGCAAACACAGATGAAATTGCTAAATATAATATACGTTATGATCAATTTGTACATCCCAATGATAAAGAGATGTTTATAAGAATATTAAAAAATGATTCAGGATATCAAATCTCAGATCAAATAGATAGGTTAGGAAATACAATAGAAGACCTGGGGATTTCAGTATCTACGGGTAAAGTAGTAGACTTTAGATCTAAAGATTATCTGCATAATGAGTCATTACATGGAACAGTGCCACTAATTTATTCTATTCACTTTGAGGACGGATTTGTAAAATGGCCTAAACTAAATAGTAAAAAACCAGATTCTATTCTTCAGAACTGTGTGACAGATAGTCTATTACTACCATCTGGTTTTTATGTTTTAGTTAAGCGATTTTCTTCAAAAGAGGAACGCAGAAGAGTAGTTGCAGCTATCTATGACCCTGGAAGAGTGATGTTTTCAAAAGTCGGATTTGAAAATCATGTAAACTACTATCATATTAACGGAGAAGGGTTAACTGAGAGAATAGCTAAAGGATTAGCTGTGTTTTTAAATTCTTCATTAATTGACTCATATTTACGTCAGTTCAATGGCCACACTCAAGTAAATGCAACCGATTTAAGAAATCTTAAATATCCTCGTATAGAACAACTAGAGGAAATAGGCAAAAGAATAGGTACTCAATTACCTGAACAAGATCAAATTGACTTAATGATAAATGAATTATTCTAAAAACAGTGGTTATATGCATAAACAAATGGGAGGGATAAGCAATGTCATTACAAGAAGAGATAGATAAAAAAGCAAAAGAAATTCAAGCTGATGGATATCCAATGTCAATTGGAGAGTTAGCGAATATGTATAAGGATGGCGAATTAAAAGTTAATCCAGAATTTCAAAGGTTTTTTAGATGGTCGGACTCCCAAAAAACTAAATTAATAGAATCAATCCTTCTAGGAATACCGATACCGCCGATATTTGTCGCTCATGGTGAGAAGGGAATATGGGATGTTATTGATGGGCTGCAGAGACTATCGACAATATTTGAATTTATGGGTTTATTAAAATCCCCTGATGATACTTTGAAGCCGCCTAGTAAATTATTAGGTACAAAGTTTCTACCGTCTTTAGAGAATAAAATGTGGGAAAACCCTGATGATCTAGAAAATTCTTTTACTCAAGAATTAAGAATTGATTTTAAAAGATCAAAATTTGATATAAAGATGCGAAGTATGAACTCTTTCAAAGAATTAACACAGGCGGCTCAAAGTTATCAGACCAAGAAGTTAGAAATTGTCTATTAATAATGGTTAATAGGGACTTTTATTTGTGGGCAGCAGAACTTGTGAAACATCAGTCATTTGTAAATTGCATACCTCTTTCAGAAAAACAACAATTAGAACAGTTCAATATGGAAATTTTAATGCGTTATTTAGTTATTCGACATGCAGATTTAAGTAAAATTAAAGGTAACGAAGATATTGGAGATTATATTTCGGAGGAAATTATTAATATAGCTGAAAGTGGAGCATTAGATCTACAAAAAGAAGAAGAGATATTCTATAAGACCTTTGATTACCTTGATAGAATTCTCTCTGATGATATATTTAGGAAATTTGATCATGAAAAGGGCAAATTTAGGGGCGCTTTTTTGATGCCAGCATTTGAAGTGATTATTGCAGGTGTAAGTGAGAATATAGATGAAATAAATACGAAGGCCCCAGAGGAAATGAGTCAGATAATTAAAGAGATATATAATTCTACTCAATATCTAAGTGTTACAACTCGAGGGGGCGCTCGCCCTATCACGAGGTTAAAAGACCTAGCTACTTTAAGCAAGGGAGTATTTATGAATGGCTGAGTACTCACTCGAGAAGTTCCAAACAAAACTTGATAAAAACATCTCTTGGAGAAAACGTGAGCTTACAATACTTAAAAATAATGTTGATGGAGCAGAGGAGAGCCTATTAGTTACCTCAATAAGATCAGGAATAACATTATTGTATGGTCATTGGGAAGGGTTTATTAAAACAACTGCTCGAGAGTATTTAAAATATTTAAACAGTCTAAATATAAAATGTATTGATATGAAGGATAATTTCATCACCCTATCAATGAAGAAAACAATAGTTAACTCGAGGCAATCGAATAGATGCTTATCACATTCTGAGATTATAAGTGAGTTATTATATGAATCCGAAAAAATATTTAATGTTAATGAAATGGATAAGCTTATTGTAGATACTGATTCAAACTTAACTTACGAAATATTAGAAGATATATTATTTAGTTTGGGTTTAGACTGTGAAGATTTTGAGATGAAGGATAACTTTATAAAGGAAAATCTAGTGCTTGAGCGAAACAAAATTGCTCATGGTGAATATGTGTTAATTGTGGACCCTAGGAAAGATAAAAACGATGAAGAAAAAAGGGCGAAAGAAGAATTTGAAAATCTATATCATGAGATTCTAAAACTTATGGAGAAGTTTAAAGAATTAGTATTTGATGCTGCATTTAAGGGAAAATATCTGAAACAGGTCCCAGAGTTGAATGTTAGTCAGAATTAATACAGAATATTTGTGGATGAGGTCACCAAATTGGGTGACCTTAAGTTTCACCCTATAGATGATAAGGTGAACCGTATCATAAGTAGGGCGAAATATTTAGGATATGCTGCGAAAAACTGATAATATAAACACTTGATAAAACTAAAACACTTAAAAAGTAAGTGGAGAATGAATTATGAAGCTAGGTCTATTATTTAATCTATGCTTGCTTATCCTTCTCCGCTATTTTAATGGATTATTTTAGAAAGTATGAAGTTTTATTATCTTTAGTGAGACTTTAGGATATTAACTATTCATGTTATTTACGTAGCAGAATTGGATACTGAACTGATTGGCAAGATTCACGTTCAAGTTCGTTTTTTGATGGAATCACATCCATTTACTGAAATTGGTGGTCTTGTTTCGGTCAATGCCTATAAACATATGCTATAGTGATAATAAATAAAATCAGAGGTAGGATTCTTTTAAATTTATGATATTGATCCATTACGTGAAGATAACTTTTAAGGTGGCGTCAAGAATTTTGTGTAAGTGAAGAAAACCTCTCTTGTAGAAGACTGCGTTAGTCCGTGGTGGTAAACATGGTTTGGAGTTCAGCAATTGTGATAAAGCCAATATGACAACGTGTAGCGAAGTTGTGTGGTAACTCAATTCTACAAGAATGGGTCTTCTTTTTCCATTTATCTATTTACACAAAATATTTTATGCTTTCACTTATAAAACAGATCTTAATTGATGAAAAGGAAGAGATTCAGTGGGAAGAAAACAATCTTTTACTGAGACAGAGCTGCTGGATACGACAAAAAAATTAGTGCTTGAGCATGGCTACGACGGTTTTCATCTCAAGCTGCTCTCACAGCATCTGTCCGGAGCCCGGAGCACTATTTATCAATATTACTCTAATAAAGAAGAGATAGTTGCTGCTTGTATGAAACGCGTAATAGCAAAGGTATTAGAAAATTGTTCAGCAATTGATGAGACTGATCCTATGGACGCTCTCGAGCAGTTACTTCTCATTTACGCAGAAGAATCTACGCTCCATCAACTTCTGGGAGATTCCGGTAAAATTAATACTGCTAATTCTTCTGCAGCAGCGAGAGATATTGAATTTATTGAGGAAGCACATATGACCCTTAAAATTCAATTATCACGCTTGTTTGAACGCGCACAACAGGATAAAGGCCTACGGAAAGATATCCCATTACCTGTACTTATTGGTGTTTTTTTTAACTTAATTAATACGCCTAATATGCTGAATATCCCTATGCCTGATTGGGGAAAGCTGTTGTTTCAAATGTGGATCGGGGGAGCAAAGAGCTAGCCTCAGTCTTGGAATTAATTTGACACAAGTGTCATTTATGATGTTTAATTAATGAGACAAGCGCGATTGTGTTCCAAAAATGGCACAAGTGTCAAAAAATAGAGGTAAGGAGTTGATAAGAAAATGTTTTTAGCTATGAAGGAATTGATGCATAGTAAAATGAGATTTTTAATGATCGTCATTATTTTTGTACTAATAGCCTGGTTGGTATTCATCTTATCAGGTTTGGGGAATGGATTATCTACGCTAGCTGCGTCAACATTTAAGACAATGAAGGCTGATTATGTCATATTTGAAGAAGGGTCGCAGTCTTCAATGAGCAAGTCGTTACTGTCTGATCAATTGATGACGGAAGTGGAGCTGCTACCAAATGTGGGTGCTGCCGCACCCATGGGAACAACGATGGCAACGGCGCTTAAGGAGCAAAGCACCAAAAATGAAGATAAGGTGGACATAGCGATTATAGGAATTATCCCAGGAAGCTTCTTGGAACCGGCTATCGTCGAAGGGGAAAGCCTATCTTCCGGTAACCCTACAGGTGTCGTGGTGAATTCTACCATGAAGGACGAGGGCTATAATATTGGTGACACTTTTCAGTTAGATGGAACGACGGAATCATTGACAATTATCGGATATGTCGAGAACCAGACCTATAACCACGTTGCATCAGTATTTACTCCAATGGCTGAATGGCGGAAGATTACCTTCGCGGCTCCGGGTTCGGATAAAGGAGTTGCAGAGCCCGTTAATGCGATTATGTTACAAGGCAAGAATATCGATCCAGATTTAATTAATAGTAAGCTATCAAATACGGATACGGTTACCCGAGCGGCAGCCGTTCAAGGAATGCCAGGGTACAAAGAAGAGAACGGTACTATTTTAATGATGCTTGCATTTTTGCTCGCTATCTCCGCATTCGTGCTTGGGGTGTTCTTTTATGTCATTACGATGCAGAAGACCAACCAGTTCGGCATTATGAAAGCTATTGGTGCTAGTAACAGATTTTTGGGCAAAGCTATTGTATCACAAGTGTTTGTGCTTTCGCTGACTAGTATTGTAGTTGGAATCTTACTGACTTATGGAACAGCTGCCATTATGCCGAAGGGTATGCCATTCAAGCTGGAAACTAGTCTTGTCGTCACGTATTCTGTTATCTTGCTAATTATCGCTATGTTAAGTTCGATCGTATCTGTTCGCAAGATTACAAAGATTGATCCGCTCAAAGCGCTCGGGAGGATTGAATAATGACTAAGGGATTGCAAATGAGTGAAGTCACAAAATATTATGCTGAAGGAAGCAATCGGATCGCGGCACTCGATCATGTGTCAATATCAGTGGAGCCGGGTGAGTTTGTTGCTGTAGTTGGACCGTCCGGGTCTGGTAAAAGTACGTTCTTATCCATTGCTGGAGCGCTGCTTAGAGCCTCCGAAGGAGATATTAAGCTGAATGGGTATAATATCTCTACGCTTACTGCGAAGGAACTATCTAATATAAGGTTACGAGAAATCGGATTTATTATGCAATCATCGAATTTGGTTCCCTATTTAAATGTTCTTGATCAATTGCTAATAGTAAAAAGGATGTCAGGAAAGGTTAAAAGGGAGGATAAGGAATTCGCCACTAAGTTGCTGGAAGAGCTGGGTCTGGGCTCGAAGTTAAAAAGCCCTCCGGAAGAGCTATCAGGTGGTGAGAAGCAACGGACAGCGATTGCTCGTGCTTTAATTAATAATCCCAACATCATCTTGGCAGATGAGCCGACAGCAAGTTTGGATACCAAACGCGCCCATGAAGTGGTCAGTCTAATTGCGCATGAGGTGAAGTCACGCCAGAAAGCGGCGATTATGGTTACCCATGATGAGCGTATGCTTGAATATTGCGACAAGGTATACCGAATGGAAGATGGGAAATTGTCGTTAGCTGAATCGTCAAAATCAGGGTTAGCCCATGTTTGAGTTCTTTCTTTTCCTTCATCTTACAGCACTTTTCTTTTGGATTGGGGCACCCGATTTCGGGTGCCTTTTGATGTCGCCCAACAGATGGTACAGACAAACATATCACAAGTTGGGAGAAATATTGCTAAGGGGGTATACCCAAAATTCGCAATATAGATGTTACGGTGAACTGTACCATAAATAACGGCAAGTTTATGAACAAAGTAAGATACTCTTACAAGTAAAAGCAGCAAACCATTGATCTAACAAGTAGAGGATCATAATTACCATTTGATAACCAAAAGATTAAGATCTGAATGTCAGGGACATCACTAGCGGGTGTCCCTAGAATAACAAAATTAAAACTTCGGTCTAAAAACGACTGCTCACAACAATTACAGCTAACGCGATGAAGATGATGTTCACGCCGATTCCCCGATATTCCTTACGTTTAACATGGAAAAGGGCACCACAAAGGACGATCACGGCAAGTCCGGTTGCGGCAATTGGCGCTAATACAGGTGCGATATTCGTCACTTGTGGTATTATGATTCCAAGTGCACCTAATAATTCTGCTAACCCGATAAGGACCACAAACACTTTTGGAACGTCTTTTACCCATCCCCAAGACGCTTTCGCTTTTTCATACTGAAACGCCTTCAACCAGCCTGAGTAAACAAAACCTAGTATTACAACACCTTGTACGACCCATAACGCGATATTCATTAATTATGCCATCCTCCTGATTACTTATTCGTGATCCACTAAAGGTATAATAGTCCCTATGAGGCAACTCAAGGAAGTAGGCACTTTAACTAAACATAGTAAATAAAAAGTTACCTTAATAAAGCAAAGGGTGGTGTGGACAATAAAGTCGTATTGTAAGTTTGAATCAGCGTTGGATATACTAGTTGGGAAATGGAAAGCTATCATTCTGCTTCAACTTATTTCAAACGGCACAATGAGATTTAGCGAGCTTCAAAAATCAATTCCGGACATAAACAAGAAGATGCTTACCCAACAATTAAGAGAACTTGAATATAACGATATCGTACATCGCGAGGTATACAACCAAATACCTCCGAAAGTAGAATATTCAATTTCGGAATACGGCAAAGGTTTAAGTACTGTGCTACAGGTATTAAACGATTGGGGAGTTTCCCATATTGAACATATGAATAAGCTGTATGGAATTGATCAATCAGGGAATTAATCTGGACGGAAACTATAGTAAGCGGAAGCTGTCTGCTTGAGGATAATGAACGCAAAGAGCCTCTATTAAGGTGCCGAAAAAATATGCCATTACTGACAGCGCGGTGAGCCTTACCATAAGTAAACCGAATTATTTTGAACAAAACTCTTATTTGATACTGAATAGCACAATTGAGTTAGGGTGAGACTTAACATAGATATTATTTAAGCAGATCAAAAAGCCGATTCTTCCTTTTGGGAGAATCGATTTTTCGTTAGAGGGGCTTGTTGGAATTACGGGAAAAGAACGACAAAAAGGGCAAGAGGAATTGTCCTTGTTTATCCTATAACATTCAAATTAAATTGAAATAGGGTGGGAGTATGGATAAGGAATATAAATTAGCTAGCCAATTATTAACACTTCTTGATACGGAACAAAGATGGTTTACCTTGGCCGAAGTTGAGAAAAGTCTAGGAATCTCAGATAAAACCATACGTAAGATGGTTGAAGAGATAAGCAAGCAGCTGCCACCTGATATCACCATTGAGGTGACTAGAGGAAAGGGAGTATTTCTTCGACGTGATGGACGAGGGAAGACGATTAGTGAAGTGGTTTCTTTTATGCTCAGGCAAACCACCTTTTATCGGCTGATGAATCTATTGTTTACCACTGACGGACGATTCTCAGTGGAGGAGCTTGCTGGTGAAATGTTTATGAGTACCTCGTCTTTGAAGAAGTTGATTGTAAATTTAAATAATAATGATCTGAAACCGTATAAGCTGCACATTACTTATTCCAGCCCTAAGATCAAAGGGAATGAAATGAATATACGGTATTTTTATTGGAAGCTATATTGTGATGCCTATGACTTTACAGGATGGCCCTTTGAGAATATTAACTTTGCTTATATTAATGAGTTAATCACAAATATAGAGAATGAGAAAAATATAGTTTATTTTATCAATTCCAAAAGGAAATTATCCTTTTTGCTGGCGATTGTAGTCGATAGAGTTACGAGAGGGAAATGTGTAAAAGTCGACGAGGTCAGATATCCCTGGGAAAAAGGGATGTTTTATTTGCCGGTGAAAGCTCTTGCGAAGAGTCTAGAAGAACAGCTTTCTATAGAATTTCCTGAAAGTGAACTATTCTTTATGCAATCAAGAGTGAGACTCAGCCAATACCATTATTACGAAGGATCGGAAATGACACCGATAAAAGAATTCGAATTATACAAGGATAAAGAAGAGTATCAAATGGGTAATCTGCTTTTTACATTACTGGCAAAGGTATATCCGAATATGGATATGGAAGAACGATTTACATTGGAGGTATATGACTTCATTGACAAGCTTTTAATGGATAATGCCATTCCTGAATGGATGATGATTTCAAAAAGCAATTTATCGACATATGTTCAAAAAGAGTGCCAGCAGATATATCAACAATTGCAAGACTGCATGAAAACGTGGAATGAAGCTTATCCCTCTGTCTTGTATAATGATTTCCATTTAACAAAACTAACCTTAATTGTTCGTTCAAGCTTACGTTATAAAAGAAAAAAGGCCTTTTTAGTGATCGGTGAAGAATTTTCAATTCGCCATTACATAGCGGATTTGATTAAAAAGGAAATTGGGGATCAGTTGATCGTTAATACTTCCATTATGAAAGGACTAACCGACGAAATGGTGCAGCAGCATCAAATCGATTTCGTCATTAGTAATTTCCCGGTTTCATTAAAGTCAGTACCTGTTGTTACGATTTCTACGATTCCATCTAAAAGAGATCTGGACAATATTCGTAAAGAATTACTTTTATAATTTGACCAATTATTTTCCGTACCCTACGTAAGATTTTGGTCTAGTTTGCGATGATAAAAAACCTTATGCTCAAAGCAGGTTCTAAACGATAAAGGCTGACCTTCCTTAAGGAAATTCGTTTGGAAAATACTAAAGCATCTATTTTCCCGTCGGTAAATGGAAGCGATTTCGGAAAATCTGAGTGCAGTATTCAGATTATTGGAGGAAACCATATGAGCAGGCATTTAGGTGCAAAAAAAGGAGAAATAGCAGAGCGTGTTTTGCTTCCAGGAGATCCTTTGCGTGCAAAATTTGTAGCAGAGAATTTTTTAGAGGAAGCCTATTGCTATAACGAAGTAAGAGGTATGTATGGATACACTGGGTTATACAAAGGTGTGCCCGTATCGGTTCAAGGGACAGGGATGGGTAACCCATCGATGAGCATATATGCAACGGAACTGATCATCGATTACGAAGTGAAGAAATTGATTCGCATTGGCACATGTGGCGCGATGCAAGAAGAAGTAAATATCCGTGATATTGTATTAGCCCAAGCCGTGTCTTCAGACAGCAATCTGACAGAGAAGATTTTCCATGGCTGCAACTATGCGCCTACGGCGGATTTCTCATTGCTAATGAAAGCATATCAACACACACAAGGTAAGCAAGCGAAAGTCTTTGTTGGCAACATTTATAATTCTGATGAATTTTATCGTGAAACGTTGGATCGACTTCACAAATTTATGGACTTTGGCGTATTAGCAGTAGAAATGGAAAGCACCTCACTCTATACTTTGGCTGCTAAATATGGTGTAAAAGCACTATCCATTTTGACCGTGGGCAGTCAATTATTAACGCAGGAGCACTTAACTCATCAAGAAAGTGAACAGTCCTTTTATGAAATGGTAGAAATAGCTCTTAATACAATCATTGATGGCACTAGTTTATAGGTTTAAGGGTTAGGAAAAGAGAGTGAGAAAGAAATGAGAGTAATTCTGTCCGGATTGCAGTGGATGATTTTTATGATCGCAGGCGCAATTGCTGCACCAATTGCTATCGCAGATTTATATAACTTAACACCCATTGAGACTGCTGGACTCATCCAGAGTACCATTATTACTTTGGGGATAGCGGGCTTTTTACAAGGCCTGATTGGTCATAAACTTCCTATTCATGAAGGTCCGGCAGGGTTATGGTGGAGCATTTTTACCATTTACGCGAGTTTAGTGGGGGTATTATATTCTTCTAACATTGATGCTCTGCAAGCTTTAAGTGGAGGAATGATCATTAGCGGTGTCTTATTTATCCTCATTTCAGCCTTTAAGCTAATGGATAAAATAGCCCGATTATTTACACCAACCATCACTTTTATATATTTATTGTTATTGATCTTTCAATTAAGCGGTTCTTTTATGAAAGGGATGATGGGAATTACATCTAGCCATACGACGTTAGATGTTAAAGTGTTTTTGCTTAGTGTGATTGTGGTTTGCATTACCTTTTGGTTAGGGAGCTGCCGCATCGCGTTACTTCGACAATTTTCGGTGATCATTAGTATATTGTTAGGTTGGCTATTATTTATAGTTTTTGGTAATACACCGGTTTTTTCACAATCAAAAAACCTAGTTAATCTACCCGAAATGTTGCCATTTGGATGGCCGCGATTTGACGGTGGGACCATCACTACAGCGTTGTTATTAACACTGCTGTTAATAACCAATGCGATTGCCTCCATCCGGTTGATGGAAACCGTGATAGAGCAAAAGCAATCCACGGATCATCGCCGTTATTGGCGTGCTGGAATTATATCCGGAATTACACATTTTATTGGCGGCTCTATAGGGGCGATTGGCTCGGTGCCTATTTCGGGAGCAGCGGGATATGTTGAACAGACAGATATGAGAGAGCGTAGGCCGTTCTTAATAGGGTGCAGCTTAGTAATTGTTATATCCTTGTTTCCGCCAATTATGAATGTCATATCCGGCATTCCAGCTCCGATTGGCTATGCTGTTACATTCGTTATTTTTGTGAAGATGGTTGGAATATCGTTGAGGGAATTGCGAAAGGTCATTCATGAAGAGCGACCTTTTATTGTTAGTGGAGTTTCCCTGCTAGTGGGTGTGGGTTTAATGTTTATCCCTTCATCAGCCACAATGCATTTATCTCCAATTCTGATCGCCATTTTAAATAATGGGTTAATATGCGGAAGCCTGTTAGCGATTATTTTGGAACAGGGGTTCATGTGGAGGGAAAAACAGCGGAGTAAGGTAAGACAATAAACAAAAATTTGGAGGGGTAAAGATGCATTATCTCATCTCTGTTGCTGGTCTAATTCTTGTTCTAATACTGGCATGGCTTGCAAGTAATGATAAGAAAAAGATTAAATATCGACCAATTATTGTCATGATTGTGGTTCAGATTGTTTTAGGAATACTTCTACTAAAAACGAGTATAGGGGAATTATTAATTAAGGGCTTTGCCAATAGTTTTGATAAATTACTGGGATATGCAAATGAAGGGATTAACTTTATTTTTGGTGGAATGGCAAACGAAGGGGCACACACATTTTTCCTCTTTGTATTGATGCCTATCGTATTTATGTCAGCAATTATCGGGATTCTGCAACATTATAAAATACTGCCGTTTATTATAAAGTATATTGGCTTGGTCCTAAGTAAAATAAATGGTATGGGGAAATTGGAATCCTATAATGCGGTTGCGGCTGCCATTGTCGGACAAAATGAAGTGTTTATTTCCGTGAAAAACCAACTCGGATTATTATCTAAGCAGCGGCTGTACACATTATGTGCATCAGCAATGTCGACGGTATCCATGTCAATCGTTGGTTCTTATATGACGATGCTGGAGCCTAGATATGTTGTAGCTGCATTAATACTAAACCTATTTGGCGGCTTTATTATTGCATCCATCATCAACCCATATGAGGTTAAACCTGAAGAGGATATTGTTGAAGTTCAGGAACAAGAAAAACAAACGTTTTTCGAAATGCTGGGCGAGTATATCATGGATGGCTTTAAGGTAGCCGTCGTGGTTGGGGTTATGTTGGTTGGTTTCGTTGGGTTGATTGCTTTAATTAACGGCGTCTTCGCTGGAATATTCGGTATCTCGTTCCAAGAAGCATTAGGTTATGTCTTTGCACCAATCGCCTTTGTTATGGGTGTGCCATGGTCTGAGGCTGTTAGTGCAGGCAGTATCATGGCGACCAAATTAGTGGCGAATGAATTTGTGGCTATGCTTGATTTTGTGAAAATTCAAGACGGCTTTAGTGATCGTACGACAGCCATCGTCTCTGTATTTCTAATCTCATTTGCTAACTTTGGGTCCATTGGTACAATCGTGGGTGCCGTAAAAGGCTTGAATGAAAAACAAGGTAATGTGGTTGCTCGATTTGGATTAAAGTTGTTATATGGCGCGACACTTGTAAGCGTTTTATCAGCCATCGTTATCGGAATCATATTTTAGTTGAGTACAGCTAAAATAGAAGGAGCATTAACATGAAACAAACACCTCGGTTTAAGCGGATTATCGTCATCGTTATGGATTCTGTAGGCATCGGTGAAGCTCCGGATGCTGAAAAGTTTGGGGATACAGGATCACATACATTACGGCATATTGCAGAAAAAATGAATGGGCTGCATGTTCCTGTTTTATCTAAGTTAGGGTTAAGCCATATTGACCAAATACCCGGAGTACCCAAAGTAGAGCAGCCTTTAGCTTATTTCACCAAAATGCAGGAGGCTTCGAACGGGAAGGATACAATGACTGGTCACTGGGAGATTATGGGCATGAAAATCGATGTTCCTTTCAAAGTGTTTCCTGAAGGGTTTCCAAATGAATTAATTAACGAATTAGAACAAAAAACGGGGCGAAAGGTTATTGGCAATAAACCAGCTAGCGGTACAGCTATTCTGGATGAACTTGGGCAAGAGCATATGAACACTGGTGCACTCATTGTCTATACTTCAGCAGATTCAGTGATTCAGATTGCGGCTCATGAAGAGGTTGTCCCTGTGGAAGAGCTTTATCAAATCTGTGAGATAGCTAGAGAAATTACGTTACGCGAGGAATACATGTTAGGCAGAGTGATCGCCAGGCCATTCCTCGGAGAGTCTGGAAAATTCAAGAGAACATCGAACCGTCATGATTATGCCTTGAAGCCTTATGGAAGAACCGTGATGAATGAGCTCAAGGATGCTGGGTTCGATGTATTAGCGATTGGCAAAATTTCAGATATATATGATGGTGAAGGTGTCACCAAGTCATTGCGCACAGTATCAAACATGGATGGTATGGATAAACTCATGGAGACCATTCATACTGATTTTGCAGGACTTAGCTTTTTGAATCTTGTTGACTTTGATGCACTTTATGGACATCGTAGAGACCCGATCGGGTATGGGAAAGCGCTAGAAGAATTTGATGCTCGATTAAATGAAGTTCTTGCCGAGCTGAGCGAAGATGATCTTCTCATGATTACAGCAGACCATGGCAATGATCCTGTTCATGTGGGTACAGATCATACCCGTGAATATGTTCCTTTACTCCTCTACAGCAAGAGTTTCACTGAGCAAAGTGAGCTACCTGTAAGTAAGACATTTTCGGATATTGGGGCAACGGTTGCAGATAACTTTGATGTGAAAATGCCGCAGTTTGGACAGAGCCTCTTACAGAAGCTTAAGTAAACTTGATTGAATAGCCAATGTACTGGCTGGTTGAGAAAACGAGGGTCATTAATGTTTGTGAACCTAGAGAAAGTAACGTCATAATGAAAGAAGCCTGCCAAAATGGCAGGCTTTTGGCTTTTTAAGCGATTATATTTATAAGGAATAGCCCATCACTCTTAACAGTAACGTTAATGATAAAATTTGAATGAGTAATAAGTTCGAAATTTGGAGTTATAAGTGGCGATGAACTCCTAATATTTTCGCCTTACTTGTGATATGCTGAACCGTACCATAAGTAGGGGTAAGTATCTGTTGTACAGCACTACGTTTCAAGGGGGCAGTCAATGAACAAAACAGATCGTTTATTAGCCATCGTGCTGGAGCTGCAAGGTAGACAAGTGGTACGTGCCGAAGATTTGGCGGCCCTATTTGAAATTAGCGTGCGGACGATCTATCGTGATATTCAGGCGCTCAGCGAAGCGGGCGTGCCGATTATAGGCACTACAGGCACAGGGTATTCCTTAATGGAGGGATATTTTTTACCGCCGATCAGTTTCACGATAGGGGAAGCCGTGACCTTGCTTATAGGAACGGACTTTATCGAGCAACGATTTGATGATGATTATCGTGACAGAGCTAAAGTAGCTAAGAGGAAAATCGAGGCCATTCTATCAGACAGTGTACGCAATGAGACCTCCCGTATACGCAGGGCGCTGCGATTGCTCGCTCCAGGCAAACAGGCAGCTCCGTCAAATGAAAAGGAAAACCTTGATAAGATTCGCCGAGCGATATTAGATGGACGAAAGATCAGATTTCATTATTCGAAAGGAACTACGGAACCACGGGGAATCGCCATAGCGATCGTACTGTCGCTCCCTATGGCCTCGTACTCGTTGAAGGGTTATGGATGCTCGTGGCGCATTGCGACTTACGCCAAGACATTCGCCATTTCCGTTTATCCCGAATAACCGAACTTGTCGATCTGGAAGATCGATTCGAACCGCCTGCCCATTTTAACTTAAGGGAGTATCACCCTACAGATGATCGGCATCTGCGAGTGCACCTCCGATTTAATCATAATGTCGTAGATAAAGTGAAGGAATCGAATAATCGATTTATTGAGGGTATGGAAGAGAATCAAGATGGATTGGATGTAGTATTACGCGTTCGTCATCTGGACGATTTGATGCAATGGGTTCTGAGCTGGGGAGGGAACGTAAGGGTAGTAGAGCCTGAATCATTCCGAAATCGGATTTACGAGGAAGCCGAAAAAATGCTTAAACGCTACTGACATTACGTTGTCAGTAGCGTTTTTGTATATTAGGTGTATGAGAATAGCGCAGTGTTTTAGAGATAGGGTGACCTTTCTCATAATCTTATTATAGAGGTGGAATTTATTCATGAGTAATATCAAATGGGAAGTGGATCCGGACCACAGCTCCGTCGAATTTTCGGTGACGCATTTAATGATTAATAAAATTAAAGGAGTATTTGAGCGTTTCCAAGCGATTTTAAGTTTTGATCCCAACGAGTTAACAACCATGGGTATCCAGGCTTCCATAGAAGCAAATAGTATCACAACTCGTCAAGCACAACGAGATGAACATTTGAGGAGCGACGACTTTCTTCATGCTGACAAGTATCCAACTATTGCGTTTCAAAGCACCAACTGCGTCTATACTGGCGAAAGGCAGTATGAACTTACGGGCAATCTAACTCTGCATGGAGTAACCAAACCTGTCACTTTTCATACCGTTTTTGAAGGACTAAACAAAGACCCTCGCGGTCGGGAACGTGTAGGCTTTCATTCAACAGCCAGTATTGATCGTAATGAATTTGGTTTGAAATTCAACTCGCCTCTTGAAACGGGTGGAATTATTGTCGGAAATGAAGTGATAATCGAACTTTATATTGAGGCAATTAAAATAAATTAGAGATTCCAAAGACCATCCTTTTATCGGGATGGTCTTTGTTCAAAAGCTGGCCGTTACAGACAAAGCGGGGAACCATGCCATATGTGACGGCGAAAAACTTTGTTGTGGAAAGTTGGAGAGTATTGTAGGAAACTTTATTTCCAAAATTCAGGTGAAAAGTAGGTAGACTCAGGACATGCGATCACTATAATGGAAATAAGATACATATATAGAACCAATCTATTGGATATAAACAAGAATCAGGCTGAGTAAGAAAGCGATTAGAGGAGGCGATCTCGTGGGAAGATCATTTGCGAATTTGCATATTAAGTCGAAAAACCTTGAGAAGACTGTCGATGCATTAAGAGAGCTAAGTGAAGGGTATGCCACAGTATTAGGCGAGCCAAATAATGAGACTCAAGAGATCAAAGTCGTCATGTACATAAGCAAAAGCAATGAAAACTGGATCAGCGTGCTCCACGATTATTTTGTATGGGGTACGGTGAAGGAGGTTGGCAAAACATTGTCCCGGCTTATCGAAGAGCCAGTGATGACCGCCGGATATATGAATGAGGAATTATTCGAGTTGTCGTTTTTCGAGAATGGAGATATTAGGGCCGAAAAAATCTTTTGTGAACAGTGGATGAGGGATGAATATGAACAACTCAAAGAAGAGTGTATTAATGATGACTACCTGCGGATAGCGTTGGATATTCGTAATGAGGATTTTGACGACTTCATTAGCATTACGAGTCCAGTACAAGCCGTAGATAAGCTGTCAGAACTCGTAAAAATGTCTTTATGGAGTGATTCCGAGTGGATACCGCACGAAGAATCTCTCAGAAAACAATTTGGGACATATGAATTTTGAAAAGAATTTTCCATGAAGTAAATTCGACTGCCAACAGCGGCAGACTTAATAGTCCAAATAGGGGGGAGTATTTATGTACATTGTATCTCGGCCAAAACCGCTRTCAGATGGTCAAAACCAAGCACTTGCGAAGGAAGACGCCGCTGTTTATCCACCGGGCTACCTCCGGTTTTTGCGGCGATTTGGCGAAGGGACTTACAGAGGGTGGTTGAATGTCCAACTGCCGGATACGGAGGTGCTTAAACCCTTTGCTGAGTACGGGTTATGGGAGCATGACGAAGACAGCCCCATTACTGAGCAACAGATTGGTGAGTGTACCGTTATAGGCACAACAGTGGACGGTGATTTTCTGGCCGTGCATCCCCAGACGGCTTTACTTCTCTGGCTGCCTCGGCATGCGGAGCACGTTAAGGCGATTTCACTGCAGGAACGGGAGCAGGAAGACGAAGGGATGTACGCCTTGGTGCTGGACGAAATATATCGTCAGGTGTATGGAATTAGTCAAGAGGAGGCTGTCTATTATGAACCGTGGACGGGCACTCGGAGCCATCTCTTTTTACGTTTGCCACAAGGGCAGAACCGACTTTCGTTGCCCGATCTGGCCGGAATGTGCCAAGCAGATTTTCCACCGGATTTGTCCATTGAGACCCCATATGCATGCTTCCTGTTCTACCGGCAACTAGGTGGCTATGTACGATTGAATTATGCCTACCAACAAGAGGTGGCTGTTTTCTATGAACAGGATGTACAACAGGCGTTTGCCGTTATGAAGCAGTGGCTCTTGTCAAAAGGGTGCGAAGCAATTTCAGAAAATAACAGTTGAACTAGGTGTAGGAGCGATTAATGGATGATAAATCTAAAAGATATCGGGAAGTTCGAGGATCTGCCGGAAATCGCGATGCACATTTACAAAGGAAATATTCCTGCTTTGCAAGCTGCAATTACAGCAGGCTGGAATATTGAAGCTGGCATCATACTTAGCAAGCATAACACGTTAAGTCCGCTTGATCTGGCGCTTATATTGCAGCAAATGGATGTTGTAAAGCTGCTGGTAGCGCATGGCGTCAACCTGAATGTCAATCATAATCCGGCCTTTTTGCGAGCAGTTCGCTATTGCAAGGAAGACATCATTCGCTACATTGCAGCGCAAGGAGCCAAGCTGGACAAGCTCAATCAAATCGGGTCTGGCGCTTATTCACAGGCTTACTATGGCAACAAAAACAATATCCGGCTCATTCATGAGCTGGGATTAGATATAAAGTTGCATGGCGGTGCTGTATTGCGTCAAGCTGTATCGAATCATGACTATAAGACACTCACCTATTTGCTCGATCATGGGGTGGACATCAACTATAATAAACCGGATATGGTCTATCCTTATCAAGCGACTCCGTTAACCGTTGCCGCGCGCATGAGTAATTTGGCCATGGTCAAATTTTTGATTGAACACGGTGCGGACGTGACTTTTGCGGAAAAGGACGGTGAGCGCCCGTATACGATTGCGGTCAGCAATAAGAATACAATCTTGGCTGACTATTTGAAATCGCTGGAGCCGGCAGAGCTTCATAATATGGAAAATAAAAAGTTTGAGCTAAAAAAATATAAACTGACCGATGAACTGGTTAGCTTTCTTACTGGAGACAAGCTGCGCCTTGAGCTAGCGCAAAATGAATATAAAATCGGGTATATCGATTTTTTTACATTAACTGATACGATTGAGATGAAAGTTGGCAGGCAAAAGCTGTTGCGTCTGTCAGCCGAGATCGACAATTACTCTGGTCTGCAGCTAGTGTGGAATCCGAAGAAAAAAGGCTTGGTAGGCTGTTATGACGTGGAGCACCAGGAGTATGCGGATTTGTGCAGCTTTACAGAGTTCCTCGTGCAGCCTGAAATGTACCTCATTAAGTTTCTTGAGGGAGAGTTATAGCTATTTGTCACACTAGTAGAAGAGAAAGTGTACAAAGGAGATTAACTTATGAAGGATGCGTTAATGGAAAGATTAAAGAATTTCCTTCATCGGGAGGATAATAGCACACTAGTAGGCATTCCGGCGAGCCAAGAGGAAATTGCTAAGGCACAGCAACGGCTGAATGTAAGCTTTCATGAAGATTACGTACATTTTATAAGGACGTTTGGCGGAGCATATGCAGGTCTTGCGGTACATGCATTCTCTAATGGGTCTAGTCTCGGAAATGAAACGGTTATTGATTTGACGCTGGAGTTTCGAGAGCAATATAAGGAGCTTCCCTGCGCAGAGGTTTTACGAACTAGTTATGTCATTTCTATGGATGGCTCCGGCGACCCGATTATCATCGATCGGTCAGGAAAGGTACTCATCTGTTATCATGATACCGGGGAGATCAAGTTAGTAGCGGATTCATTTGAGTTGCTGGTCGAGGAAAACTTTTATGAGTGGTGATTAGTCCAATTCGGTAGACCCGTTAAGGCGAACCGTAACATAAGTAGGGCAAAACTCTTTCGAGAAGCCTTACGAAGCATAGTAATAGCGCTCGCTGTTTTAAACCTATAGTCTCGAACCACCTGTTTAACTACGAGGGTGGTTCTTTTTTTTGTTTGAGGTGCATCATCATATGCTGCCGTATCCTCGCGACCATTGGACAAACGTGCTTTTTTTTCCTTGTCCACATTTATACCTTACCAAAATCTATTAATTTGCATTTAATGAACGATACCAATATCAAGGAGGTTTTGGAGATGGGAAATAGAAGACCTACGGGTTACGATCCTGTTCAGATATTTAACTCCACATCGTTTAATGCGTTTGGAAAAGTTGAATATGCATCCATCTTTTGTAGTGACGACAATTATGCGGTTCAGCGTGACGAGACTTGGACAGCTTCTAGCCGCGGAGTTTGCTTGGTGACTAGAATCACCGCAACGGTTAGAACACCGAGTGGAAATATTGAAGCGGAGCCGTATACTTCTTCCGGCACATCTTTCAGCAAGTTTGCCATTATACAGGTAGGGGTAAATAAGTTCCAAGTGACGCGTGTTGTAAGTACAAGTAGACGCAAGTAAAATCCCAATCGGGGCATGATCAAAAATAGGTTATAAAAATGAAAAGACGACAAGCCAAGGATAAAAGGCTGGTCGTCTTTTTTTCGCTCTAATGTTTCTTATACCATGATATTCTGCGCTGCATCGAGGAATCTTTCAAGAGCCGAAAAGGGCGCAAGTCCGGTTGATAATTGCCTTCAATGATCCAAATTCGATGCTTTCTGTCGATGCCTATATCGAACCCGACTTGTCTAAGCTTGGGGTAACGCTCTCCAAGTCTTTTGGCAGCCAATAGTGCGATCCGTTCCGCTTTGAAAAGCAAGCTCCGATCTCCGATTCGGGCTAATTTTAGCGCCTCAAGCACTGGAATGGTGCGGCTAGTCACATTTGTGACTAGATATCCTTGCGCCGCTACTTTTGCGTATGAGCCTGTCACGTTCCAGGGGGATGAAGAGCCTTTTTTCCGCTGAGTTATTATGCGAATATCGAATGGCTTGTGCCCAATTTGAGCAAGCTGCAGACGTCTTTGGACAATATATCCATGAGCACTGTTTTTTTTACGGAGCCATTTGAGTATTTTATCAGTGTCTCTCATGGTAACTGCATTCTGTTCGTTATGAATACGATAGGTATTCGTACCGTTCCGTTTGATGAACACGATATCCCTTCCGTAACTCCCGTTGCGAGGTTTCAGTACGACGCTTTGATATTGAAGCAGCATTTTCGATAAGGTTTTCTTCTTAAGTAACTGTGTTTGTGGCAACCGTCCGGCGAGAGAGGACCTGCTGCGAAAGATGCAATATTGCAACCATTTGTCTCTTTTGATTAACATTATAATCACAGCCTTTTTCAATCTTATACGGTAATTCTAAGTCAAATTAGTGATCAGCATAAGTGACGATTCGTCCATATTTATGAACTGAAGCAGGTAAAGAAGGCTTTTGAACCCGCACCGCCTATCATTTCTGTTTTCTCCGCTTTGCGTAGTAGAATGGTGGGGATAAGGAATGATATTATAAATAATGACAAGTTTTGTTGGAAATAATGTTATAAAAGGAGAGATGGACATGTCTTATATCGTTGATTTTAAAAATGTGTCTACGGTTGGTTTAGAGTCTTCACCTGTAGCAGAAGCGCTTGCTGGTTTGCGCGCTAATGAAGCCCGTTACTTTATGAATAAATACAAACATGAATTTACGGTTGTGCCAGCTAGACAAAGTCAGGATACACTTGATTATGTGAACCAAGTTTTGAAAGAGCGTGATATTGCGTTTGCGGCCAAGCCTTTAGAAACGTCGCGTTTTCAAGTGGAGAATATTAAATTTGCTTACGTATTTTATGAAGACGGTCTTGGAATCAATGTCATGTATACGGTCGATGACGCTAAGAAGCGGGCCGTTGGCTTTAAGCTCTCTGAGGGGATGGAAGTACCAAACGAGTTAGAAGGAAAATTTAAGTTTGCGAGGCAGAAGTCTAAACTAGCTGGAACAATCCGAGGTTCGTTTTTTGTAATTAAAAAAGAATATTAAATAAGCAACAGCGAAAATTTGGACTGTAGAGGGCTTGAGGCCTGTAAACTCGAATCGTAATAAGAATGTTTAGCCCTTAATTAACTTAAGGGCTTTTTTATATGCAGAAAACAACAACGTTTTCCATATCATGGTATAATTTTGCTAATAGTCCTTATGTATTTTAATGATAAGGAACAATAATATCCTAGGAGTGTTGCATGGAATTATACAAGCTTTTGTCTGAGCTTCTATCACGAATAGAAGAAAATGTTTCTGGTACTAGGGAGGCAGAATATCTGGTCGATCTCCCGATTTCCATTGTTCATTTGCGTCGACTCTTCAAGTTCGCTTTCGGCGTGCCGCTACAAAGCTATATCCGCTCTCGAAAGCTTGCCGCGAGCTTGGAGCATTTGATGCTTACCGAGAAACGAATTCTCGACATTGCAATCGAATGTGGTTATGAACATGAGCAAACCTACATACGCGCGTTTAAACGCGAATATGGGCTTACGCCTGGCGAATGCAGACATTCCGGAAGAAACATTCATATAACAGCTCCACTTCATCTATTTCCGAAAAACAATGTTTGCGGAAACTTGGTATACGGGCCGAATATGGTCATGATGCCATCGTTTCATTTAATTGGGCAAATGTATCGAATTGAAATTGCTGAAGCGCCGACAAAAGCGCCCGAGGCTGCTAAGCAGTTTTGGTGGAACAATCGGCATAAAGTGCCAAATCCAGTAGAACCCAATATTTATTATGGTCTAACAAAGACACTTGATCCATCACTTAGTTGGACGCACTATCTACCGTCTATACGCGTACAGAATCTGAACGATATTCCTGACGGCTTTTCAGGTGACACCGTCCCTGCTTCCTTATGCGTCGGTTTTCGTTATATAGGGAACCATCATTATGAGGAGATTAGTGAACTGCGCGCAGAGGCGCTATATCATGCTATCGATAGGCTTGCAAAGGAGAACGAAGGGAAATATGAGCTTCTGGATCGCGAATTTTTCGTAGAAAAAATCGACACGGATGCATACGATGGCGAGTACTGTCAGATGGAATGGTTTGCGCCCATCAGAGTAAAATGATCAAAAAAGTCCATTGAGCGTGCCGCTATTGTGGTACGTTCTTTTTATAGAGTAAGAAAAAATAAATGTTTGTGCGGAAAGGAACTTGTATGAATTATAACGAGGTTGTTTCAATCGGTGATACCTATTTGCTTACAGTAGTATCGGAGCTGTTCGGATTAGAAGGCTATGAAATTCAGCTGATTCCGGCACATGCTGGAGGAAGGAATGTCGTATATACCTGTGTGAAAGAGGGCGCCGACGCCAAAATACTTAGAATCGCTTTTTTACCTGACAGGAGCCGGGAAGATTTTCTGGGAGAAGTTGAGTATGTTAGATATTTATTCGAGCATGGGGGAAGTGTCTCAAATGTAATCAGCTCCCAGAAGGGGAATCTGCTGGAGGAGATTACACATAATAACCACACCTTTTTTGTCTGTCTGTTTGAAAAGGCTAAGGGAAAAATGCTTGTAGAAAATAATTATCAGTACCGAGAAGGAGCTCCAATTACCGAATATTATTATAATTGCGGCAAAGTTCTGGGAAAACTGCATCAAATATCAAAAAGGTATATGCCTGTCCATCGCCGGCATAGTTTTTTTGACAAATACAATGCTGAATATATTGATAAACGGATACCAGACTCCTTACCTCTGCTTAAAGAGAAGCTGGTAGAGCTCCTTAATACCTTAAAAGGATTAGACAGCAACCAGGATACTTTCGGAATGCTCCATTTTGATTACAACGATGGGAATTATTCCATCGATTTTGATACCGGACAAATAACCGTATATGATTTCGATAATTCATGTTTCGGTTGGTATATGTTTGACTTGGCAGGCCTTTGGACAAGCGGAGTGGGCTGGATACAATTTGAGCCAGACGCCGGTAAACGTAAAAAGTTTATGGATGATTATTTTGAAACAGTCCTCGCAGGATACAGATCCGAGACCAAGCTCGAAGATTCGACGTTGGATAAGGTGCCTTTATTTATCAAAGCAAATCTCTTGGAAAATATTATTGACGCATTCGAGGTCATGCAGAACAACGGTGAGGAACCAAAGTGTGATGAGGAGCTGTCGTATCTT
Source organism: Paenibacillus sp. 01T431 (assembly GCF_056398625.1). Taxonomy (NCBI): domain Bacteria; kingdom Bacillati; phylum Bacillota; class Bacilli; order Caryophanales; family Paenibacillaceae; genus Paenibacillus; species Paenibacillus sp. 01T431. The sequence continues at coordinate 235,677 of NZ_JBFTPT010000008.1, read as the reverse complement.
ATAAAATGTTTGGAAGACGATATCCCGTACAAAGGGTTTTTTCATGAAATGTACTCTTGCGAAGCACCCTTTGAGTATGAGGAACGAAATATTTAGTTTTTACAAAGTGAAATGAGGTTCAATTACGCGATGAAAAGAGGCTGCCACTATGGCAAAATGGGATAACATGCTGTCTATGCTGTGGATGCTGCGATCCGGAAGGAAGCTCACCGCCGCGCAGATTGCAGACAGTTTGGAGATCAGCGTCCGCACCGTGTACCGGTATATCGACGCACTATGCGCCAGCGGAGTGCCGGTCGTCGCGGAATCGGGCCATGACGGCGGCATTCGCATTATGGAAAGCTTCAAGGAGACACCATTGTTCTTCAATCCCTTAGAGCTGAAGGCGCTTGTAGACGCGTTTAAATTTACGCAAGGCGCTGGCTATCCGTATACAGAACAGCTGGAAAGCGCGTTGAAGAAGGTGGAGAACGGGCTGCACGAAGATCAGCTTCACGATCTAACCCGTCAGACGAGCGGCATGGATGTGATTGCTCCGTCGCGTCCACCTTCCGTCGTTCCGTTGTTGCGAGACCTGGAGCAGGCGGCGGATGACGGACAAACAATGCGCATCACCTATCGCAAACCAAATACGGAACAGGCCGACGAACGTAACATCGATCCCTACGGGCTGGCTTATGTCCGAAACGAATGGTACGCTGTCGCGTTCTGCCATCGGTCGCAAGCGGCTCGGACGTTCCGCGTGGATCGTATCGCACGGCTGGAGCCGACCGATATGCGGTTCGAAAAACCGGAGCACTTCTCTGCGTCCGCCTATTTCCATGACCAGTCCAAGCGGGAACGAGAAGCGGACGGACCGTTGACAGTCATTCGCATCGAGGGGGACCCCGTCACGTTGAACGCAGTTTGCGGCCACTGGCATATGCGCCACTATTTGACGGAACGGACCGACCGAGAGGCGCAGTTCCTGCTCGATACCCCAACAATGAACAAGTACCTTCCAATGTATTTGATGACGTTCGGCACGGCCATTCGCATCCGGGAACCGCTGGATCTGAAATATCGCATTCAGGAATTAGCGATAGGAATCGCAAATCATTATGCAGACGATTCCAATTGTACTTCGCTGACAACAGTTGTCAGCGAACCCGGTGTATGATAGTGGAAAGGCTGCAGCAGCCAAACGACGATGAATAAAGGAAGGTGGATTTATCCATGCTTAAACAATCTCATCAATTGTACGATTATCACGTTTGGGCGAACGAGCGTTTATTCGGACATCTAGAGCAGCTTCCGAAGAATGTGTTCCATGCGGAAGTAACGAGCGTTTTCCCGTCCGTGTCACAAACGTTCGGGCATATGTACTTGTTCGAACAGCTTTATCTGTGTGTGCTCGCGGGAGTTCCGAACGAGAACATTTTTCCGAGGATGTCGGTCTGGGCGGAGCAAGCGCAAGGCAAAACAGTGGACGAGACACGGCAGCTGTTCGCCGGCGTCGCCGAACAGTACCGAGATTTGCTGCAGCGAACGCCAGACCCGGACAAGGAGATGACAATCGAGCATCCGAACTACGGTCGTCTCAATACGCGGTTCTCTGAGATTCTGCAGCATGTGGTCAATCACGGGACGTATCATCGGGGCAATGTGACTGCGATGCTGAGGCAGCAAGGATATGCGGGGTTCCCGACCGATTATTTGTTTTATTTGCTGAACCAACAGGAAAGTCAGAAGTAAATCGAGCGGAACGAGCAGCGGCGATATTCGTTTGAAGCAGGGCGAAAATTAAAAAAACACTCAAAAATACGCTTGGAACCCCAAGCGTATTTTTCTATTACAATTGCATAAAATAGCGCCGCGGCGGAGTTTTCGCCATTAGACAAAATAATAACATGTGTTTAAAATCAGCGACGCAAAAAAGATTGGGAGAGAAATACAATTCCACTTGCACCTTACGTAACGTAATGTTTTACAATAGAGCTACCGGTATATAGCTAGCGCCAAAGATCGGAGATGGTTAATGAAGAAACATTGGAAGGTCGGGGACCTCGCCAACCTGACGGGGCTGACCGTAAGAACACTGCGCTTTTATGATCAAATCGGTTTGTTATCGCCATCCGACCAGACAGAATCGGGTCATCGGCTATATAGTGAATCGAACTTATCACGCTTGCACCAGATATTATCGCTTAAGGAGCTGGGGTTATCTCTCGAGGAGATTAAGCTGGCCTTAAGTGGCGGGCAGATCAGCCCGCTTGAGATCGTCAATCTGCAGATTAATCAAATCAAAGAACAGATCAAACGACAGCAGAAACTATTGGAGCAGCTCAGACATGTATCCAAGCTAATGCAAGGTCAAGCGGAATTAACAGTTGAAGATTTCACGAGCCTTCTGCAAGCGATGAAAATGGAATTCGAGAAACCGGTCATTGAACGGCAAACGAGTTGGGAGCTACATTTGAACCTGTTAGGGGACTTTCTTGCCAAAGAGAGCGGAAGTCCAGAACATAAGGAGGAAAATCAATGAACGAACGATTTGTCAAACATGGAACTTTTGTCGTCGAGCGGACTTATGCTGCTTCACCGGAGAGGGTTTATCACGCATGGGCCGATCCAATTGCCAAAGCGAAGTGGTTTTCGAAGCCAGAGATCTTCGATTTTCAGGTCGGCGGGCGTGAGTACAGCAGCGGCGGGCCGCCGGAAGGGCCGGTCTTTACCTTCGATGCCTACTATCAGGAGCTTGTTCCAGAGCAGCGCATTGTTTACACGTACACGCTGGATTCAGGAAGCACGCGCATCTCCGTCTCGATTACAACGATAGAGCTTATTAAAGTGGAGGACGGTACAAAGCTTATTTTCACGGAGCAAGGTGCGTTCTTTGACGGACACGATACGCTAGAAATACGGGAGCATGGTACAAACATCATGTTGGACGCACTTGGAAAAACAGTAGACGGGGAGTAGGAACATGACAAAAGTTGAAAATGAACTTATGACTACTCGCGAATACAATTTCCCGCGGGAGCTCGTGTTTCGAGCTTGGACAACCCCCGATTTGATAGCCCAGTGGTGGGGGCCGCAAGGCTTCACGAATACGAATCAAGTGTGTGATATCAGGCCGGGAGGCACATGGCGGTTCATCATGCATGGACCGGATGGAGTGGATTATCCTAACCATAACGTCTTTGTTGAAATCGTACCGTCAGAGCGGATTGTGATTGATCATGTGTCCGGTCACGAATTTCGGATAACGGCTACCTTCGAGAGCATTGAAGGCAGCACCAGAGTCACCTTCCGTCAACGTTTCAAGGATAAAGAAGAGTTTGAAAAATCTAAGCCAATCTGCATAGAAGCTAATGAGCAGTTGCTTGACCGGCTTGGCAAGGTGCTGGCGGAATTGGTCTATTAAAGGACTGCCACTTACGTGATGACTCCAAAATTGTTGCCGTTCACGTTCTCTGATGGGAATCGGACGGCGATTTTTACGTAAGGAGGATGACCGACTCTGGCATGGTAACATTGACGAGCCGAGCGTCTGCTTGATTAGCGTCGAACCCGACAAAGCACCAGCATTAACCTAGAGTTTCCCCAGCATCATTCACGGCTTCAAGAACTTAGTACTTCTGGACGAGGAAGGCCAACCGCAAAGATTTGTTGAATCCGTGCTCCTCCAATTATTAGCAGATACATCTGTCAAATTGAATGAGGAGATTATTGGAAAAATAAATTTAATCTTTGTCTCGAAATGAATGGATAAAGCTCTTGCAAAATGAAGTAAGAATTCATTAGAACACTAACAAAGGAGCATGCTGCGGCTGCTCCTTTTATAATTTTCGACGATTGATCCGTTAAGCTGAGCTGTGCTCTAAGTAGGTCGAATTTCTATGTTTCATGGTAGGTGGCCAATAGAAGTCGAGTATAGAGGAAAACAAAGATTCTCCAAGATATTTTCCACTGCGGTCGTGCGTATAAATTTCAACAGTTTATCAACTGTTTGATGGTCCTGCATTTCTCGTGCTGATGCGGAAGAGGGATGAATTTTTGTGCTTCCGGGCAAGTTAGAGAGAAAATATCGAGGGGAGTGTTGTATGATGGCAAGAAGAAGGAGAAAATATGCGGTGCCTGGGGTTGAACAGGGGATGCAAGCTTTCAAAGCAGATGTAATGAAACGCGAAGGCTATGCCGTGAATCCGAATCAACCGGACGACGTAAAATACGAAGTGGCGAAGGAGCTTGGAGTGCCTTTGCATCCAGGAAACAATGGTCATTTGACTACGGAATCAGTGGGCCATGTCGGTGGTAAAATTGGCGGTTCCATGGTTCGGGAAATGATCCGTCTCGCCCAAGAGCAGATTGCGAACAGGGAGCAGTCCTGAAGAATTATGAGTGCATGGATACACGGCTGCCGGGTTGGGAACTAGAATGATAAAAAAGGCACCCATTGGTTGCCTTTTTTCAAAAAAAAATAAGTGATACAGCGAACAGTGCTTAGATATAATTGACGTTCGTTGCATGCTTTTCCTCTAAGGGCATCCAGCCAACCGCAATCTCCAAGTGACAGATAATTCGGTTCTATAAAAGAGATTGCTCCATGTTTAGTTGCTCATTGGCCTCCAATGAGAGAGATGGCTGCAAAGTAACAGGCGAGGGGAAGACTCACCCTCGCCTGTTAAAGAACCTATCAAATGACCTCGCGTGTTACTACTAGCAGGCCAATAAAGAATTGTCTAGCCAGGATTCTCCGGTTTACTCCGGTGTCCCTTGAGTTACCCCATGAATATAGGTGAGCCAAGGAGTGTCCAGCGCGCCTTGCCCTGGATTATAGGTAAAGAAGTATTCGACGGTATCCCCAGACTGCAGGTTGTTTACAGGGTAAGTATAGTTGCCGTTTCCTGCTGAGGTCATAGCTACGTTTTGCTGTGCACCGTTATTTATCTTATAGTGCAAATCGGCAAAGGTTGCGCCATTTACATAAAACGTCAAGTTATTGCCCGCTTTTTTCAGGCCCCGCACCGCATCGCCAATGACGATAACGGTTGATGGCGCAGGTACAACCGTGATGGTAGAGCTGGCTGTTTTGTTGCCGTCAGCCGTTGTTGCCGTAACCGTTGTTGTTCCTGGAGCGAGCCCTGTCACCACACCGTTCTGATTTACGGAAGCGATGCTGGCGCCCGAAACGCTCCAAGTGACCTGTTTATTTGTTGCATTAGAGGGTGCAACAGTGGCGTTTAACTGTACACTCTGTCCTACTTGCAGCTGTGCAGCGCTCTGGTTTAAAGTTACACCGGTAACAGGCACGTTCGTAGGATTTTGGCCACCGTTTTCTTTATAAACCCGCACATAATCCACCAGCATCGTCGCAGGAATATCAGATGGACTTGGTGCTAAACCGCCATCAAAATGACCGCCGATCGCGAGATTCATAATGATGTAGAAAGGCTGGTCGAATGGAGCGTTCGGATTGTTCGGTGCAGCTACGGAGTACCATTGGTCTCTGGAGACCTTAAAGAAGAATTCCCCATCCACGTACCATTTAATGTTATCCTCTTCCCAGATCATCGTATACACATGATAATCATTGGCAAAGGTTTGCCCTTCCGAGAAATGATATTCCCCAGCAATATATCGATTCACTGGCCATTGTCCGCCAAAGTGCACGGCGCCGCTAGTTGTGCCTGGCAAGCGTCCTTTGGCTTCCATAATATCGATTTCACCGGATGCTGCCCATGCGCCATAAGCCGAATCTTCTGGAAGCATCCAGAGCGCAGGCCATACACCATTGCCTGTAGGCAGCTTCGCGCGAATATCCACTCTGCCGTACTGGAAGGATAGATGATCTTTGGTATTTATTTTGCCTGAGGAATATAGAGCATACCGGCTTGGATCCTGCGGGAACGATTTTGGATCGTTCAACGCCCGGATATTCAGCTTGCCGTCCTGTACAAATACATTTTGTGTACTATTGGTATAGTGCTCCAGCTCTGCATTGCCCCAGCCCCAGCTATTGGGATCGTTACCGATATAATAGCCAGTTTCATAGTTCCATTTGTTCGTATCGAGCACTGTACCGCTAAATTCATCCTGCCAGATGAGATTCATGCCGACAATGGCTGGGTCGCTTGGCGTTCCGATTGCCACATCGTCATGATCGGATACATCTGGACGGGGAGCATCCGGATTCCCAATAAAGGTATAGTTAACGAAGTTGCTGCCAACACTTCCGCCTGCCTGCCCATTCAATGGGTAGCCGATTCGAATTTGCATATTCACCTGGATTGGCTGGAACCAAAGGCCATAGATATAGTCGGCCCAATATCCCCACTGATTGGCATCGGACATGTTATTGTAACCATTACCGGAATATGAGAATCCGCTCTGGCTGGAGTTCGCCATATCCACCCATTGCCCGTTGATGTTAATTTGGTAGACGAATTTTCCAAGCTCAGTGCCTATTGGCGCGCCACCATCAATTTTTGGCAGCGGTATGCCTATGACGCCTTTCGAATCTGCTGTAAAGGTTGTTCCATCGTAGGGAGTAATGACATATGAATTTCGAACGGGTTGATTAAAGGTTATCGTATAAATGACGTTAGCCGAAGAGGTTTTTGATTCAAGTTTTACGTTAATAGACTCTGTTACCGTAAACCAGAAGCCGCCGCCTCCTTCGGTGAATTGGCCAAAGTTGCTATCATAGATCCAACCGCTGGCAGCATTATTGTTGATATCAATCCAAGTACTGCTGTTTACGGGTTTTACAAACACCTTCAAATCATCCGCTACGGCCTCATAAATAATGGCTGGATTATTGTTGAAGGTAGGATAAGTAAAGCCTGCACCTCCTGTAAAGCCTGCTGTAATTTGTGGCCCTTGGGTAGGGGTCATAGCCGTAATCGTTGTTTTGTTTATATTTTGAAACAAAAGCGTGTAGTTAAGGGTCGTTCCATTAGCTTTAGAATACAGCTGAATTTCTGTTGTTGCGGAGAGAGTGAACCAGTAGCCATACGTACCGCTGTCGTTCCAATGCCCCCAGTTTTGGTTATAGACGTAGCCGCTGGCACTGTCAATATTGACCCAGTTGCCCCCTACTTTCACATTTACGCCTACGTCATCGGAAACATCGTTCCATGTGGCGGAGCCCCCGTTAAATATAGGCATAACAAAACCGTAGCTCGCTTGCCCAACCCCTGATTTTGAAATGACAGGTCCATCTGCTGCTGAAAAGTAAGCCATAGAGGTAACGGTGGTGCCTGCTGCATCGACGGTTTGAATTTTCGAAAATGGCAATAGCCCGACGCTCGCCATCATCGCTACCGCCAAGAACAAGCTCAGTACCTTCTGTTTAAACCGTTTCTGTGAATGGTGAAGTACCTTCATTATTGTCCTCCTTCAATAAAATATGGTTACCCCTGCGGCTCCTTTTATTTTGAGGCAATTGATTGTGTAAGTTCTCGGAGGAAACCGCTTACATTGGAGTGCACCTTTATTCTATCGAATACAATTAACAGCTGGAAAGGTCCATTTGTTTTTGTTATGACCCAATTTTTTGGATTTTGATTATTTTTGAAGGCTCATAGTGCTTTGCCCTGATATTTTCCTTCTCTTTCAAGCTTTCGCCGCATCAGCTGCCGGTACTCCGTGGGCTGCATATTCATAACATCGCGAAATGCCCTTGTAAAGCTTTTGTAGCTTTCATACCCAACCATGGTGGCTACCTCGATAATTTTATGATCGGTTTCGGCTAGCAAGCGGCGGGCCTTATCTAGTCGCACATCGCGCAGGTATTCTGCAAAGCCTTTGCCAATATTCTTTTTAAACAGGTTGGAAAAATAGGCGTAATTAAGCGACACGTGGTTAGATACCATCGCTAGATCCAGCGGCTTATGATAACATTCGTGTATAAAACGAATGGCTTCATTTAAGTCCTGCGTTTTGCGATAGCTGCACTTGTAATCATAATAAAACTGATTCAGCCGAAGCAGCTGCTGCTGCAGCGCCTGAATATAATCTCGAATGCCCGGATAATCGAATAGATTCCGCAAGCATTCGATATCAAGTGCCTCTTCCCCCATGTAGGGACGGATCACCCGCTCATACTCCTCGAGCATCTGCACCGTTGCGCTGCATAACTGCTGCGTGTACCGTATATGGTAACGCTGCAGCACATTTTTGTGGAATAGCGTAGAAATGCCTTGGGCAATCTTCCCGCTGTTTTTGGTGCCAATAAGCTGAAACAGGGCATATAGATCTTCATAGGGAATTTCCCATTGCGACTCCAGCCTCTCCATATGCGCGGGTAGGATGCACCTCTTATCAGGGAATAAGTAGCTATGGCGATATAGTTCAAGCACCTGTGTATAGCTGCCGGGAAGCCCTTTTAAGCCTTGCTGAGGTCCAGTCATAGCGGCTGTGGCATCAATCTGACTTGCCTTAAGTGCAGCAGGCAAAGCATTCTTATCTGTGGCCGCATCAACCGCAAGAATCAGGTATGGGCGGTGCTGCAGGCATATATATCCCTGGCTGCCATAGACACGGTAAGCAATAGATTCGATGCTATGGGCACTGTCTGCCCCCGGTTGGTTAATCCACAACTCTTCCCGCAGCAAGCACAGACGGTAATTATGCCAAAGTTTTGGGTTTTGCTGCTGAATCTGCCGAATCCATGCTTCATCGTTCACTGCGCCTTGCATAAACATGCAAAGCTCTTTACGGTCTGTCTCCTCTGCGCGGCGGGACATATGCTCCATATTGCGGGAAAGGGCTTGCCGCGCCTTTATTTCCTGACCAATATGCTCTACTGCGGTAAGCAGATCCTCCCGTTTTACCGGCTTGAGCAGGTAGCCTTTTGCCCCAAGCCCAATGGCTTTCTGGGCATAAGCAAAATCACTATAGCCGCTAATTATGAGGTAATCCACATTGAGGTGCTCTTCTTTTGTTTGCTCCATTAGCGCCAGTCCGTCCATATCCGGCATCATAATATCGGTAATCACCAGATGAATGTTATGCTGACGCAATAAGTGCAGCGCCTCAATTCCGTTAGCGGCACAATAAATAGCATCAAGCTGCAGTGGAAATTGGCGCAGCATGGCCTGCAGGCCATCGCGTATGTGCTTTTGATCATCTACAATTAGAATATTGATCATGCCCTACCATCCTCCAAGATTCACATTTTCCCAAGGCAAACGTAAGGTTACACAGGTATAAGCGCCCTGCACACTGTCAATTGAAAGACCGCAGCCCTTGCCATAATGAAGCTGCAGGCGCTTATGCACGTTTTCGAGGCCGAGGCCGTTTTTGCTGGTCACAATTGGCGTATCTGAATCGCCGCTCAGCACAGCTTGCAGGCTAGCCAGCATCTTCGGATCAACACCCGCACCGTCATCGCGTATCTCAATTCGTAATAGGCTGTCATTCTCGACTTGTACGGTCATTTGTATGTGTACACTGCCGCCTAAAGGTGCCGCATGATGAACCGCATTTTCAACGATGGGCTGCATGCACATTTTAGGAATAGCATAGTGAAGCACCTCCTGCGGGAGATCCGCCGTCAATACGATGCTGCCGCCCTCCATAAAGTTAATGAATTTGATATAGCTTTCGATGTTGGCGAGCTCCTCACTGAGGGCAACGGTGTCGCTTCGCCACTGCATGCTGTAGCGGAGCTGTGAGCCTAACGATACGAGCGCATCGGCGATTGCAGGCTGCTGCTGAACCTCCGCCAGCATCCGAATGGATTCCAGCGCGTTATACAAGAAGTGTGAATTGATCTGCGAATGGAGCGAGTGCAGCTGTGCGTTTTTGGCAATGAGCTGCTTATCCACCACCTGCGTCATCAGACGACTAATTTCGTCCAGCATTTTGTTGTAGCTGATGGCTACTTCATCGATTTCATCACCGGTCTCGTGTTCATCTAGGCCGATATTAATCTTCGCATCCAATTGGCCTTTCCGCACCTGACGCATAGAAGATAATACGCTGTCCAATCGGCGGAAAATACGCCGTGTCGTATGCGAAACGAGCAGCATAATCAGCAGCAGCACACATAAAGCAATCACTACCACAAAGGCATACCAGCTGCGCGGACCCTTCATCAGTGCTTGATGGGAAGCAATATCCACAACATAAGCGTTCAGTGGAGCAATATAACGATAAAGCGCGTAGTAGGTTTGATCTCCTACTTGGACCTTCATGGGGCTATCCTGTTGAAGTACGTCCAGCTGCCGGTGAATGCTGCTAAGGATACTGTTCAGCCCCTCCCCAGCGGTTTGAGAAAATAGATGCTGCGGATTGTATATATTTTTTGAAGGGTTGGTTCCGTCCATGACAACCGAGAAGAAGTCCCCTCCTCTCTCCTCCAGCAGGTCGTTGAAAAATACGCTGTGCTCGGCACGAATTTCCATAATGGTAGGAAACTTGTTCTGTTGACCCTGAAGCCGTACCAATCGATAATAGGCTAGCGTATGCTCGCCATCCTTAAAAGCAAACAGACGGTATGCTGCGCCGCCTTCATCTCGAAGGGTCTCCCAATAATCCTGCGGCCAAAACTTGTCATAATGATAGATTTCGGGCCAAATTTCGAACAGGTTAGGGTTATCGACATAAAAGCTGAGCTCACTGATCATCTCATGGCTTTCAATAATATTATGCATCTGCTCAAATTGATTTTGTTTAAATTTTACGAGGCGGAGGCCATCCCCGCGCATATTGGAGTGGATAAAATCCACGAATGCCTTTTGAGTCAGCGCTGTCGAGGAAGCGTTTTCAAACATGTCCATTTTGCTGCGCAGCTGTTCGTTCAGCCGTGCGACATGGCTGCTGCCGGTGGCCATAGCGTCTTTGTATAACTGGGCTTCCTGTATACGGATAAATAAAAAGGACACCAAAATGGCAGGGATCGCAATGACTAGGCTAAAGGCTAGAAACAGCTTTTGGGATATGCGGGCATTGCGGTAAAGCTTTCTCATTTTGGTCAGCATATACTTCATTTAACGGCCCTCCCTACCTCCGTAATATACCATATATTACAAACCGGCTGGTAGGTAACAAGGCGTTACTTACAAATGTGTAAGTAAAGTCGGAAATACCGGCCACCATTTCAGCAGCCGGCAGTAAATAGGATATAGGTGTAATTACTCCGCCATTTTTGCTTTTCGTACATCCAGCTCGGCTTGGCGATATTCCATCACCTTGTCGAAACCGTAACTCACGCGGCGGGCAAGAAAATTATCAAAGATTTTATCAAAGGCTGCTTCATCCTTAGCCGTAATCAGCTCAGGCAGCACTTCCTCCCAATTTTGAGAGATGCGTGACCAGGCTACCGCTACTTCAGAATCACCCAGTGGATCTAGACCTTTGTAGATGCCGCTGTCAATATCGGCTTGCCCATTGGCGAAGTCCTCCATTTGCTTAATGACAGGAGCTTTCTCCGGTCTCCATTGGTTGATAATAACAGGGTTCCGCATCATCCAGTAGGTATCCATAATGCCGTATTCCTTTTCAAACTTTTCAATATCAGTTTCAAGCAATTTCACCATTTCAGCCTTCAGCTGAGGCTTGCCGCTCACCATTTCCCACGTCTCGCCTTCCTTGCCAAGGAATAAATCTCGTTGGCCTTCTTCGCTGGCCAGATACGTGAGGAAGCGGATAGCACGTTCAGGATTTTTAGTCGATTTGCTGATCATTGTAACCATCCAGCCGTCCATGTTGCCAGGGAACAGCTTTGCAGAATCACCCTTGCTGTTCTGCGGTCCATCTACTGCAATGTAGTTGGAATCCGGGTTCCCGCTAGCGGCCAGCATCGGATTGACAGCCGTCATTCCCGTCCACTCGCGAATCATCATGAAGTAGCGGGCGTTGTTCGTTTTTTCCTCTACTTGCGTATCGGAGTCCACTAGGAAATCTACATTAATCAGTCCGCGCTCGTATGCTGTGCGGAAGGTTTTCAGCCAAGTGAGGTAATCTGGATCGGTAATGCGGTCGTAGACTTTGCCGTCTTTTTCATGCGGAACAGCGAGTAGATTTTGCAGGTATTCACTCATCCCATAAGGAACATTCCCCTGTGCAAAGAAGGGACTAATCGGTTGGCCTTTATACTCGGGATACTTATCCTTAAGCAGCTGCAGTGCATTTAGAAAACCCTCCGGCGTGCTCAAATCTGGTTTGCCCATCTCCTCATACAGATCTTTTCTCACCAAAAAGGTTTGGTTGGCGGCTGTCATGCCTGTTTCATGCATGAGATTAGGGCTATAGGAGTCATTCGGAATGCCATACGTATTGCCATTTTCTTGACGATACCACTTCAGTGTGCCGTCTCCCGCGACCTTGAAGAAGTAGGGATCATACTGCTCTGCCAATTCATTTAAAGCATATACATGGTCGCCTTCCCATAGTTTCTTGACAGCGTTTTCCCAAGAGCCCATAGAAATTAAGTCTGGCAGCTTGCCAGAGGTCATCATCAAGGTAATATGCTCGTTCGCTTCGCCAGAAGGTACTTCGAGCTTAATATTGACGCCTGTTTTTTCGGTTACGTACTTGGAAGTCAAGCTCTCTCCCCAGCTGTGGGCATACCAGGATGCACCTACGAACCACGAGAGTTCGACTGGGCTGGTATCCAGCTGCCAAGCAGGCTGTTCAGGGCTTGGCGTTGATTCGCCTTGTGGCTGCTCGGTACTTTCCGCAGGCGTTGAAGTCGGCTTGTTTTCGTTATTCTCCGATTTGGTACATGCGGCCAAGCCTAATGTAAGAATTACGGCTAAAACGATTACCATGCTTAGCTTGATGAGGTTGTGCTTCATGACATGAACACCCTTTCTTTACTGTTTTTTTATAGGTCCCACACGTCTCGCTAACGGTCGCTTAGAGAAACGTACAGCACTTACCCTTTAATCGCGCCAATCATTACGCCTTTGACCAGATAGCGCTGAATAAAGGGATAGAACACGAGAATTGGCAGCGTTGCCACCATCATCGATGCAAATTTGATGGAGTTGCCAGGCAGTCTTGCGCCGAATTGAGCCATGGCTTGCTGCTGCATGAAGGACATGGAGTTCTCCGCAATGATTTTGTACAGTATGGTTTGCATAGGCAGCTGATCCTGCGAGCGGATGTAGATTACGCCTTGGTAATAATCATTCCAGTGATAGACGGCTGAGAAAAGCGATATGGTAGCCAGTACGGCCATGCTGTTAGGCAATACGATTCGAAACAGAACGCCATAATCGGACGCGCCGTCTACCTTTGCGGATTCCTCTAAGCTGTCGGGAATGGTGCGGAAGAAGCTCATGAATATAACCATATTGAAAAAAGTGTACATAGCCGGGATGATGAATACCCAAAAGCTGTCGTAAAGGCCTAGCTTTGTCATCAGAATAAAGGAAGGGATTAAGCCGCCTGAAAACAACATCGTAATCAAGGCGATTTTGAGATAGATTTTGCGGCCGATTAAGTTGGATTTGCTCATTCCATAAGCCACAATGGCGGTAAATAACACATGTACCGCTGTTCCTATCACCGTGCGCAGCGTAGTGATGTAGAAGCCGTGCATTAGACTTTTATCATTGAATACAACACTGTAGCTGGCTAGTGAAAATTCCTTTGGAAACCAGTTTACGGTGCCAAGCATGGCTTGCTCCGGCGCATTAAGCGAATTTATAAATACAAACCACATCGGGTACAGCGTTATGAAGCAAACTGCCAGCATCAGCAGCGCATTGCACACCTCAAATACGCCAATTCGCCGCAATCTTCTGCGTCTTTCCATGTACCTGCCCTCTCTTTCTTAAAAAATGCTGTCGCCAGTTAATTTCTTGGATGTGTAATTGGCTAAAAATAATAGTCCTAACGCCACAATGGAGCGGACAAACAAGACGGCTGTTGAGAAGGAATGGCGCCCAGATACCAAGCCCATATTATAGATGTATAAATCCAGGCTTTCGGCCATCTTCATGTTCATGTTGTTCTTCAACATAAAGATCTGTTCAAAGTTGCTGCCGAGTATCCCGCTGACAGCGAGGATGAACAAAATAGCGATGGTAGGACGTATGCTCTGAATGGTAATATGCCACATCCGCTGCCAACGGTTGGCGCCATCGAGCTCCGCTGCTTCGTATAGCCCTGGATCAATGCCAGCGATTGCAGCGATATAAATGATGGCACTCCAGCCCGTTTCCTTCAGCGTATCGGAGAAATAGGTAATCCACCAAAAATACTTAGCGTCACTATTAAACAGAATTTCGCGATCCTGCAGTCCGAGCGCCATCATCAGTTGGTTGATGACACCGCCCTCGCCCAGCCAATTGAGCATAATGCCGCCAAAAATGGTCCAGGCAATAAAGTGCGGCAGGTATGAAATGGTTTGGACTGTGCGCTTAAATCGAATCGTCCGTATTTCATTAAGCATCAGGGCGAAAAAGATGGGAATGGGAAAGCCTAGCAGCAGCTTGATGCTGCTCATCCCTAGAGTATTGCGGATCGAGCGCCAAAAACGGTCATCCGTAATAAAATCTTGAAAGTGTTTCAGCCCTACAAAGGGTGATTGCAGCATGGGCTTGGCGATACTGAAGTCCATAAATGCAATAATCAGCCAAAACATTGGAATATAACAAAAGATGAACATCCATATAATGCCTGGGATTACCATGCTTTGCAATTGCCACTGCCTAAAAAAAGTTTTTATTTGTCCCGTCCTGTATTGAAACATGTTCTGCGCCCCCTTCCTTTTCATCGTATGAAAATAGACCTAGGAAAAAAAGGCCATGATTTTTGACCCTATCCCATTTTTTTGGATTTGTTTGACTGGGCGTCAAAATTAAGTATGCTGTGAATAAATGAAGGGAGTGTGCATGGGATGGGCAAGCTTTTATGGGAGCAGGATTTTTTAAATAGAAACACCGATTTGAGCGCATGGAACATTCGCCTTGGCAACGATTTGCTTGATAACGATGGCAAACCAATAGATCCGGGCTGGGGCAATGGGGAACAGCAGTTTTATACCGAACATGCTAGCAATCTATATATCGATGAATTGGGGCTAAACCTATGCGCGCGACGTGAAGCCATTGAAAAAGACGGTCGGCAATTTGCGTACACCTCGGCCCGTATAGATACAAAAGACCACCTCTCCTTTTGCTATGGAAAGCTTATCGTTCGCGCAAAGCTGCCAGTGGGACAGGGGTTATGGCCTGCCATATGGCTGCTCCCGCAGCATCAGGCTTACGGTCCTTGGCCTGCCTCTGGCGAGATTGACATTATGGAAGCTAAAGGCCGCTTGCCGAGGCAAGTATCCGGAACGCTGCACTACGGGAAGGATTGGGACCATAAGGTTACCGATGAGTTCTCCTACCAGCTTGAACAGGGAACCATTAACGAATTCCGTGATTATTCATTGGAATGGGATGCTGGCTCCATAAGGTGGCTGGTAGATGGGCATTGCTTCGCCGAGCGCCCTATGGAGCCGGGCATTATGCCCTTTGACGAGCCTTTTTATTTGGTGCTTAACCTTGCTGTTGGGGGCTGGTATGACAATGTGGCGGTGGATGAAACAGCGCTGCCAGCGGTCATGACAGTTTCAAACATATGGTTATATCAAAGTTGAAAAAATAGCTGCTTGGGGTCGTTTTTGGGGGAAGAAGAGTAGACGGAGTTACAACTGTAAAGCCAAGAATAATAGGGCATACCCGTATTGGGGATGCCCTATTTTCACTATAGTCTGGATGGGGGGAACCTTATTGGCGTATACTTTGAACGGTTTGAATTCAGCAAAGACGCATTCTCATTCGTTTAAAGTGTCAGCCCACCATCGACCAGTACGATGGAGCCCGTCATGTAGCTGGAGCGATCGGAAGCAAGGAATGTGACGACCTCCGCCAGCTCGTCCGGCTTAGCATAGCGGCCCATACGCATATTTCCGACTTCCTCTGGCACATATCCACCGGACATGAAAGCCTGTTCTACGCTCTTCGTCAGAGCCGTTTCCACACCACCTGGACAAATGCCGTTGATACGGATACCTTTTTTCACATACTCGATTGCCGCACCTTTCGTCAGGCCGACAACCGCATGCTTGCTTGCGGAATAAGCGGATGCGCTGTGCTCACTTTTGACCCCAGCTGTCGAAGCGGTATTAATGATCGTTCCGCTTTCTTGCTCCTCCATTACCTTTAATACATATTTCATGCCGAGGAAGACGCCCCGGACATTAACGTTCATAATTCGGTCGAACTCGTTCTCATCAATATCCGCGAGCTTCGAGAACTTCTGTACAACGCCGGCATTGTTGAAGAAAATATCGATACGCCCGTAAGTATCGACGGCTGCTTTTACATAACGCTGAACATCCTCGCTTTTTGACACGTCGGCCGGTACGAAGATGGCTTCGCCGCCCTGTTCCTGAATCATTCGAACCGTCTCTTGACCGGATTCCTGATTAAAATCAACAGCGACAATCGTTGCGCCGTTGCTGGCCATTTTCAAGCTGCTTGCACGGCCGATGCCGCTCCCTGCTCCAGTAACGATAGCTATTTTATTTTCCAACATATGAGTTCATCCCTTTCGAGTGTAATAGCAAAGGATCTTTGCTTTCTTCATTGTAATGCGCTTTCATTTTTGAAAATTGTATTTTTCAACGATTTGTAGTACTTTCTTATCTTCTACTTTTTTAACCTTAATCGTACCCAATGGAGGTTCGTATGAATAAGCTCTCTGAGCTGGTTGTTTTTGGCCAGCTTCTCTCTGATGTGATTGAAATCCCTGTATTTATCATTCATCCGGGTCGGACAATTGAAGCGGAGTTTGTAGACCGTTCGCTTCACTCTAATCCTTACTTTACATCCATTCGTGAACAGGTAGCCGGCTACGCTTATGCGCTTTATGCTGCAGAGCAGCCGGTTCATTTTACCCGATCACGTCTCCAATATTTTTTTGTGAATGCGATGGATGAGAACCAGCTTACTGGTACGCTTGTTGTTGGTCCGTACATGAATGAGAAGCCGCAAGAGGGTGAATGGAACGAGACAATAAGCTCCCTCCCCATTGATAACCGGAGGCATTTGCTGGAGTTGTACGAAGAGATTGCGCTGCTCTCCACGGAGCGCATAGCCGCATGTAGCCGAATGATTTATTATGTACTTCGCAGGCAGCTCGTTGATTCGTCGATCAGTCTTCTAGCGGATGCAATGTCGATGCAGGAACCGGTTGTGGAGAAGAAAGAGCCGGATGCTGAGCTGTCGCGAAGACGTCGCAGCGGTATGCTGCACGCCAACCTGTCGCATGAGCGTGTCATGCTGCATTATGTGCGTAGCGGAGAGCGGGAGAGAATAAGAACATTCGTCATGGAATCCATTATTGCCGAGGACGAGTTTGGCGTGCTGGCCAAGCGGAGCAGGATTCGAAGCGAGAAGAACCTGATGATTACGGGAATCGCCCTGATTTGCCGAGCTGCAATTGAAGGAGGAATGCACGAGGAGGATGCGTTTACGCTGAGTGATTTCTATATTCAGCAGCTGGAAGAGAAGGATACGCTGCAAGCAATAAGCGCCATCATGACCGAGGTGCTGTTCGACTTCGTTGACCGGGTCTCGGAGGTTCGCCGGGGTCACTACTCACCCGCAATACAGGATAGTCTTCACGAAATCGCTAACCATTTATACGGTGACATTACTCTTGAACGGCTAGCCGAGAGTGCGAATCTTAGCCCCAACTACTTGTCGAGCTTGTTCAAGAAGGAGGTTGGACTGACTATTTCCGAGTATGTCCAGCGTGAACGGATTGAGGAAGCGAAGAGGCTGCTCACACTGACCGATTACCCGATTACCGATATCGCAGCATGGCTGAACTTCAACGATCAAAGCTATTTCAACAAGGTATTTAAAAAGTGGAATGGAATGTCGCCGAAGGCATATCGGAAGAGCGAAAGGCGTCCGGCGCAAAAATATTCGGAATGAAGTGTAAAAAAACACTTACATCGGGGATAAATATTTTGTTATAATACCAAACAGACCAGTCGGTATGGTTTTGGGGGAGGTGTTTTAAATTGCATACAAAATCGCTAATCATTGAGAAGGCTACCGTCCTATTTCAGCAAAAGGGATACAAAAGTGTAGGTCTGAATGAACTTTTAAAAGTCTGCAACGTTACAAAAGGAGCGCTGTATCATCATTTTCCAAATGGTAAAGAAGAGCTGTTAATTGCTTGTTTGCAAGCTTTAAACGAAGCCATTACGACAGATATCGAAAATATTTTTAGAAGGTATCCATCAACCATAGAAGCCACACAAGGCATGATCGAAAAACTAATTCACAACTTAGAAACAGAAGGTACGATTACCGGTTATACATTTAGCAGTATTGTCAGTGAAATGGCCACAGTGAGTGAGCCTGTCCGCAAAGCATGCAGTGTGCTGTATGAAAATATTCAATATATTTACTATGTGAAACTTATAGCTGAAGGTTATTCTGATGAATCAGCTGCTGCTATTGCCTTGATGATGACTGCTACAATCGAAGGTGCTATGCTGCTTTGTTTAACGCAAAAATCATCAGCTCCCTTAAAAACGATCGCTAAAATGTTGCCAAATGTATTGAAGACCTTTAATACAGAAAATTAGTTATGTTGACTGTATCTGATCTGTATTTATCGAATGATTAAACAAAGAAATGTCTTTTGAAAGGAAGAAAAGAATGAACTTAGAAACAAGATTGCCGAGAAACGGAAAAGAGGGAGCGTTGTATGGTGCAATTATTTGTACATTGACCGTTCTGTTTATGACGTCATTAAATATAATTTTAGCTTCCCGAGAATTTAATGGAGAAGTTGCCTTCATGATTCTTAAAACGTTACCAATCATGTGGATTATTGTCATGATTTTGGAACCTGTGTTTATTGGCCGTATCGCCGAAAAATTGGTTGATAAATTTACTGAACCTACGGACAGCTTTAATACCAAAATTATGTTCCGTATCTTATTTACTGTACTAGGAATGTCAGCTTGTATGACGCTTATTGGTCATATTGTAGGAAACGGTTTAAGTTCAGAAATTTTTAGCAACTTCTTAACCAACTGGCCAAGAAACTTCTTAATAGTACTAATTGCAGAGAGCTTAGTCATTCAACCCATTGCGCGATTAGCGATGGTAAAACTACATGCTGTCCAAGACAAAAAGGTGATGGAGTGTTGATGTGTTCGCAACCATATCGCATTTAAAGCAACAATACTGAAAACATAAATAAGCTCTCAGTCGAACGAATCAGTTCTACTGAGAGCTTATTTATGTTTTCGGAGAAGTTATTCCAGATCTACGAGCTGGTCCGTATTTTGATGCAAACGGAATAGCTGAGAAAGCTGCTTGGCGAGAAAAAGCGGCGTATAAGGCATATCATTGCGAAGCCAGCAGACAATTGTACCAATAAAGGCGGAGGAGCCGTACCAGATTGCAATATCTTTGGATACGATTACGGCCGGTTTAGATGAGTTGTTGTTTTGGTACTCTCTTCTGCTGGTGATAAGATCAACAATTAAATTCGAAAGCTTATCCGTGAAGATTGGTATGCGCTGCGAAGCGAGCAGAACCTTATAAAACTTAGAGTTCTCAGCAATATGCTCGAGCACTTTAAGCAGAATGGACCAATCCAAATCAGTAGAACGAGGCTGATTTCGAATGTCATGAAGAATAGTATGTATTTCATTAATCATGTCGTCTGATAATCTCTCAAGCATTTCCGGAATATCTCGGTAATGAAGATAGAAAGTAACACGATTGATGGTCGCGCGTTCCGCAATACGATTCACCGTTATTTTTTCTAGATCCGTCTCCTGCAGCAAATCTACAAAGGCATCTCGAATCAATTGACGCGTGCGAAGTACACGTGGATCCATTCGCGGTGATGTTGTTGACATAGGTACTCATTTCCTTTCCCTACAAATGATTTAAACGACAAGAATAGTTATTTATGTAGTTTATTCTCGGTATAGACGACAGAATCTAATGATCTGTAAACTAATAAACATTTTCAAAAAATCTGTAGTTTGTAAATTAGGCGCGATGTAATTATAATCTTTTACATTGAGTTTATTATACTACAAAGTGTTTATTAAATTCACGAACAATTTGAAGGGATTGAACATCATGAGTACAAGTTTAGCTTTTGACAGTAATTCAATTAAGAAAGGTCCCTTATTGTTTGTCATGATACTGGGTGCGTTCATCGCAGTTCTGAATCAGACGATAATGAGCGTTGCGCTGCCAGAGTTGATGATTGACTTTAGCATTGAGGCGTCAACAGCGCAGTGGCTGACAACCGGATACATGCTGGTTAACGGGGTACTTATTCCAATCACTGCATTCTTAATGCAGCGTTTTACGACCCGTGAGCTGTTTCAGTCTTCCATGATCATTTTTCTCGTTGGTACGATTGTTTCGGCAGTTGCGCCTAACTTCGACATTTTGCTAACTGGCCGCCTTATTCAAGCCGCTGGAGCGGGGATTATTATGCCGCTGTTAATGAATGTTATTCTGACCGTATTTCCTCCGGATAAGCGCGGAGCTGCTATGGGAATGGTTGGATTGTCTATTATTTTTGCTCCTGCAATTGGACCAGCAGTCGCTGGTTATATCATGGAGCATTATTCATGGCGTACGATGTTTTATGGAATGCTTCCAATTGTCGTCCTCATTATTGTAGTTGCTTATATTTTCCTGAAAAATGTAGCTGAACGAACCTATCCTAAAATTGATATTTTGAGTGTCGTTCTGTCAACAGTCGGATTTGGTACCGTTCTTTATGGCTTCAGCAGTGCTGGAAGCAAAGGCTGGTCAAGCGCAGAAGTGATTGCATCGCTTGTTACGGGTGTGGTTGCCTTGATTTTGTTTACATGGAGACAGCTGATTTCGAAGGATCCGCTTCTGGATCTAAGAGCTTTTAAATACAGCATGTTTTCCCTAACCACCATTATTAATATTGCTGTAACCATGGTCATGTATGCAGATATGATGCTGCTTCCACTCTATTTGCAAAGTGCACGTGGATACACCGCTTTGGAGTCAGGCTTGCTTATGCTCCCTGGCGCGCTTCTAATGGGACTAATGATGCCGATAACAGGAAAGCTATTCGACCGGTTTGGAGCAAAATGGCTGTCCATCATCGGTATGGCTATTACGATTATCACAACGATCGGCTTCGTTAATCTGACCGATTCGACTAGCTATACGTATTTAGTGCTGATGTCCACAGGTCGGCGCTTTGGTATGGCGATGTTCCTGATGCCAATCACTACGGCGGGTCTGAACCAACTGCCTGCAAGATTAAATGCGCACGGTACTGCGATATCCAACACCATCAAGCAGGTAGCTGGCGCAATAGGTACTTCTCTGCTTGTTACGGTTATGGCTAGCCGGACAAAGGCACATCTTCTAGATATCTCTGCAGCAGGCGACGCAGCTAATTTTTCGAAGGAGCATATTATGATGGAGGCTTCTATTCAAGGTATTAACGATGCGTATCTTGTCATCATTGGAATCGGAGTAGTAGGTCTGGTGCTTTCCTTCTTCATTAAGCGTGTAGGGCAAGCCGAGGAAGTAGAAGAAACTAAAATAGCTCTGAACCGAAAAACAGCTGTTGAGGCGTAAGGAATAACGGTAGTCAAGTTTCCTAAATGTTTGCTCATTACAAATTATTAAGAAGAGCCTCGTGACTACTCACGAGGCTCTTTTTTGGCTTGAAATCATCTAACTGGATTCGCGTAAGCATGCTGTTTTTAAATAAGCAGCAAAGCTCTTAATATTCATCCGGATATGCCGATTATTGCCTTCAAGCTTGCTCATCATAATGCCGCCCTGCATGATGGAAAGGGAGAAGGTAGCCAGCGCCTCTATATCAAGGTCTTCTTTGAACTCACCGCTTTGCACACCTTCGGATATAATTTTTCTTTTGGCTTCCAGCGTACCTTGCAATGCTTGCTGGGCTTTCTCGCGTAGGCCTGGATGACTGTCGTCGCTTTCGATAGCAGTGTTGAGGAGGGGGCAGCCCCCGATGAAGGGAGGCGCTTCAACGACTTTCTCGTATATATTTAAATATGCCAGCAGCTTGCCAGAGGCCGTTTCCTGCTGACTGATTGCATGAGCAAGCTGAGCCCCAACAATACGCCCGGCATAACTAAAGGCTTCATATGCAATCTCATCTTTACTGGAAAAATGACGATAAATGCCGCCTTTCTTAATGCCTGTCAACTCTGTTATATCAGATAAGGATGAGCCCGAATATCCCTTTTGGTTAAAAAGTTCAGCGGCTTTCGTTATGATGTAATGGCGTGTCTTTTCACCTTTCTCCATCGTCATCCCCCTCGTACGTAACTGTATTTGTACACGTAGTATATCAAACGAATTTGCACTCTTGCAAAACATAACATCTATGTTATCATAAAAGATACCGAACGGTATCTTTTATGAGCGGCAGGGGTGAAACGATAATGGGCACAACATGGTTTAAGGAATCCAGCTATGCATGGATTGGATTAGGGTCTCTTTGGATTATTGGATTTATTGGTGCATTGACCAGGTTCAGCATGTCTTTTTTTCAGGTGCAAATAGCAATGGATTTACAGATTAGCAGGGGATTTATTTCGATGGCATGGTCGACTAATTTATTAATTACAGCGATATGCGCTCCTTTGGGTGGCTGGCTTGTAGATCGTTACGGTGCAAAAAGGATATTGTTTATAAGTGCAGTCTTGAGTACCTTGGGTACTGGCGTTGTCGTGTTAGGGAACCAGCCTATCTTGTTTTTCATTGGATATGGTGTAATCTCTGGTTTAGCTGGTATTGGGCTGACGACAAGTTATATATTGATGTTTGAATGGTTTAGGCATCATCGTGCTAAAGCAATGGCACTGCTTGGGAGTGCTTCCTCTGTAGGATTAGCGATTATTACGCCAATTTTCGTATCCGCGGGATGGCTGACTTGGAAGGATGCCTTTATGGCTTCTTTTGCCCTAGGAATAGTTGTGACATTACCTGTTATTTGGCTTGGAATTAAGAGCTCTCAACAGCAAAATATAAATAAAGCTCAAACGGATCATCCAGTAGAGGTCGTAGAGCATGATATACCGCTTAAAGTAACAACATCACCTAAGAAATTTGTCTATCTTCCTATCTTTGTCGTTGTCGCTATTGCGCTGTTTACCTGCGGTATTAATATGGGTTCCGTCGAAATGAACTTGGTAGCTATACATCAGTTGGCAGAAGTGTCACCAAGCATGCTCGCCTTATCCATGAGTATACTTGGCATTATGGAAATTACGGGGGCTCTCTTTTGCGGCTATTTTCTAGATCGATACAATAAATTAATGATGATGTCCATATTGTATGGCATACGTATTTTGGGTTTTATTTTCCTCTTCATGCACTTGGGAAGCTCACCCATTGTATTTGCAATTGCGTTTGGAATTACTTATTTAACCGCAGTACCCGGAGGAATCCTTGTCATTAATGAATTTGCAAAAGGGAAAGGAAAACATACGGGAGTCCTTCTTCTATTCCATCAGGGAGGCGGTATAGTGGGAGCATTAATCGGAGGCTTATCTTTCGATTATTTTGGGAGTTATCAGAACCTGATTGCCGTTGACATTCTAATCTGTATCCTCGTAACGCTGGGGTACTTCATATTATTTACGACCCATAAACGGAAGCTTCGAATCCCCAATAATAAGGTTGCAGCAAGCAAGGCGCTTTGAATTATTTTAAGGGCAGGTGCGCTTTAAAATTGGCTTTCTAGATGATATGCTGAACCGTAAAGCGGTACTGATGAAAGGATAACGAAATGAAAAGCATATTGTTTAAGTATATGACTAAATTCACGTCTCTTAGCGATGAGGAACAACAGGCTATCGTTGATGACATCCTTATCGAGGAATATAAAAAGGGAACAGTACTCCTTAGACAAGGAGATGTTCCCACAAAGTGTTATTTCGTGCTGAAGGGCATTGTCAGACAGCACTTAATAGATGAAGCGGGAAAAGAGGTTACATCGAATTTTTTCACAGAAGAGCAAGCCGTATCGATTTTTAATCGTCATCAGCAAAATAAGCCGTCCGCGTACACCTTAACTTGCCTTGAAGATTGTATATTGGTGGTTGGGGAGCTCGATGATGAAAAAGGCATGTTCAATAAACACTTACAACTCGAATCAATGGTACGCATAATGGTAGAAGAAAATCTGGGTGAGGTGCAAGATGAGTTGACATCATTCATTGCTTCTGCACCTGAAGAACGCTACAAAGCGCTATTACGAAAAAGGCCTCATCTCGTCGATCGTGTACCCCAACATCAATTGGCAAGCTATCTTGGCATAACGCCAGAGTCATTAAGCAGAATCAAGAAACGGGTCAACACCAGCGATAGTTAAGGAAGCTATTTTTCACTTTTGGGAAGTTTTCCTCCTCTGAGCAGCAGCCAAACTCCAAAGCCTAGCTCTCCTGCAATCATTGGCGCCATAAATACGACATTAAGTACATCAATTACCCCATCGTATTGTGAAAGAAACGTTTTGCTAAGGTGAACGACGATATAGCCTATTGAAGCAAGCAGCAATAAAATGCTGATCACTTTAGGAATACGGTTTGATTTTAAAGCCACATAGCCCACAATGAACAAATGCCCGCCAAAAACGATCAAACCAATAGACCAAATCGATTGGAATGCCTCAAGAAATAGCATCATAAGTGACTGCGTTTGTTCGATGTTGAATGAGACCGACTGGTCTGTATTTTTCGAGAGCAGAAATACAAGAATCAAGTTTAAAATGGCAATACCGAGTATTGTCGTATAGGTAAGACGGAGCCATGCACCTAGCAAGGAAAGGCTTTTATTCAATGGCTCTAGGAACACATAAAAAGCCCAGGTGACTAGAATGTCAGAAATCATAATGATGACCCAGCCAAAGATTTCGCCTTTGAAAAGGTTATTTGATGCTACGATGTTGTTGAATGTGGTGCTGGCATCGCCTTCCACAATAAGGCTCCCATGGGCAAAGCCATAGGAAAAAAATGAGGCAAGAGTCATGATGATGAGTGAAATGCCAGCCGTTAGTGCAGCAGTTCGCTGATTTGATTTTTCTTGTACGGTGATAGTCATAAGAAAGCCTCCTATAGATCCTGTATTGTTTTCATTTTAACTAGGAGGAATATGACCGGTCATTGACTTAAATCAAGGAAGAGGGATTTATAAATTCATGAATACGCCTCAAACCTATAATCAATCGGTGGATTACTGGAAGCAATATCAGAAGTTTTTTCCTGAAGAAATGCAGATAAATGAAAACGGATTGCCAAAAGAAGAATGGATGACTTGGAACAATGTTCATATTCATCTGGATCGAATGCTTGCTCCGGATGCAAAATTAAAAATTATTTTCATCCATGGCGCTGGCGGGAATGGCAGGTTGTTGGCCCCATATGCACGAATATTGCAAACATATGGTTATGAAGTGGTATCTCCGGATCTGCCGCCGTATGGCTTAAGCTATGCAAAATCGGTAAAACAATTAGATTATCAGCTTTGGATTAACATCCTTACTGCATTGATTGATGAAGAATTGAAGCGGGACGGTAAACCGATTATCTTGCTGGGTACTAGTATAGGAGGCATGTTAGCTTATCACACCGCTGTACAGAGTAGGCAAGTGAAAGGATTAATTGCAACAACATTTGTTGATACGAGTGATTCCAGCGTTCGTGATCAATTAGCTCCTAACAAACTCATTAGCCGGTTGGGGAAATTTTCGTTGGACAGTTTTCCTAAGCTGTTTGATTCCTTACATATCTCTGTTAATCGTGTATCTCGTATGAAATTAATTACGAACAATGTCGAATTGACCAAGCTTATTATGAATGATGCTCATGCCGCAGGAACGAAGATCCCTTTACGCTTATTAAGAACTTTCTTAAATATGAAACCGGCAATAAAACCTGAGCATTTTGATGTTTGTCCGGTTTTGCTCGTCCATCCTCAATTGGATCCTATGACTCCGTATAGCTTCAGCAAACCATTTTTTGAAAAAATAAAAAGTGAAAAGGAATATGTAGCTTTAGAAGGGGCAGGCCATTTTCCAATTGAACAACCGGGGCTAGAGCAGATGAATGCTGCGGTGCTTTCTTTTTTGAAAACAATAGAGAACGAATAGTAAGTAGAACATCTATTCATATCGACTTAAAAAAGCCCTTTTGCGTAAAGCAAAAGGGCTGATATACGTTCATATGCTGTACGATTCTATCGCGATGGCGTTTGTCCCTATTTTTCTTGTGTATTTTTCGATACCAAATTGTACCATTGCATGATAATTATTAATTTGATAATATTTAGACATCAAATAGTTAGACATCTAAATAAATATTACTTTATCGTGAGTGTCTCTAAGGAAGGGGTTTACGAATAATGGGAAGAATGAACGAGAAAGTGGCGCTTATCACTGGAGGAGCTTCAGGCATAGGCTTGTCCGCAGCTAACTTGATGGCAAAAGAGGGAGCAAAAGTAGTCATTGCCGACTTTAATGCTGAGGGGGCCAAAGAAGCTGCCGAAAATATTAAAATCCAAGGCGGCGAAGCCGTAAGCGTATTTCTTGATGCCGGGGACGAAGTGTCCATTAAGGAAGCAGTTGAATTTACGGTACAACAATATGGTAAAATCACGAGCCTGTTCAACAATGTCGGCTCGACAAACCTGAAGAAGGATATAGATGTTGTTAACGTTGATCTGGATGAGTGGGATCGGCTTATGACTGTTAATTTAAAGAGCGTCTTACTCGGCTGCAGATTTGCTATCCCTCATATGATCCATGCTGGTGGAGGCTCGATTATCAATACAGCTTCTATGGCGGGTTTTCATGGAGATGCAGTTCGGGTTGCATACGGAGCTTCGAAGGCAGGCGTTATAAATCTTACCAAATATATCGCTACCCAATATGGGAAGAATAACATTCGTTGTAATGCAGTAGCGCCTGGATTGATTTTGACGCCGGCTGCTAAAAATAATATGCCCTCGGAGGTATTGGGTATCTTCGCTAAATATAACGCACTGCCTTATCACGGAGAACCGGATGATATTGGACATACCGTCCTGTTCCTGGCTTCAGATGAATCCAGGTTTATTACGGGACAGACGATTCAGGTTGAGGGAGGGCATTATATTGCAAACCCATCCGTCCCTGATTTCGAGCAATATATGAAACTGGCACAGCATCAATAACAGCTGAAGCTTGCGACTGAAGCGGCTAGCCAAAGTATGCTGACATGAATAATGAAAATGCGGTTTTAATGATAGGAACAAATAGCAGATCAATCAAATTACGTTAGGAGAATGCGATATGGGGAAATTGGACAATAAAGTAGCAATTATTACTGGCGGGGCATCGGGTATAGGCGAACACATGGTTAATCTGTTTGCACAAGAAGGAGCTATCGTTATTGCCGCAGACATTAATGAGGCAGCTCTTGAATTGGCAAGTCAAAAACAGAATGTTTACGGTATGAAATTAAATGTTGCCTCTGATGATGATTGGCAGGCGCTGGCAAAGGATGTTCATGATCGTTTTGGTAAAATTGATATTCTCGTCAACAACGCAGGCATTTCTTCTGAAAAACCATACGAGCAAATCAATATCGAGGATTGGCAGAAAATGCTCTCCATTAATGGGTTTGGCCCATTTGCCGGGATGAAGCATGTCACTCCCTATATGGCAGCCCAAAAGAAAGGCTCCATCGTTAATATTTCTTCGTACACGGCTTTGATCGGCCAAGGCTTTAATCACTATTCAGCCTCTAAGGGTGCAGTTCGCGCGATCTCTAAAGCGGCGGCTACAGCTTTTGGGCGTCAAGGCATCCGGGTAAACGCACTATTTCCGGGGATCATTGAAACACCAATGACACAAGCTTTAAGCACTTCAAAGGACCTGTTAGACCGCTTAATCCAGGCCACACCTCTACAGCGTTTAGGCCAACCTGACGATATTGCTCAAGCAGCGTTGTTCTTAGCTTCTGATGATTCTTCGTATATTACAGGATCTGAGTTAGTAATTGATGGTGGATACTCAGCTCAATAATGTGTAATATGATGACAGCCCTTAATTTTAATTAAGGGCTGTCATTTATGTGCACCAAGGAGGTCTTTATGGAAGAGCAAACCATCTTCAATCTCATACATAACATGGATAAATTCACCAATAAAATGATTATTCAGTGGAACAAGTCATTCAATGAGGACTTAGGTGTTTCTCATGTGCTTGTGCTCGGCCATCTTAAACAAAACGGAAAGAGCAGGCCATCGGACATTGCAAAAATATTAGGGCTTACCCCGCCTACGCTTAGTTATTTATCGGAAAAACTTGTCGCCAAGAAATTAGTCGTCAGATTAATGGATGAGTCTGATCGTCGAATTATTTATTTGGGCATTACCGACAAAGGTGCAGATATTCTTAAAAGAGCACAGCTGGAGGGGCAACGGCTGCGTACAAATCTATTAGACAAATTGACTGAGCAGGAGCGGGAGCAGCTAGCCAACCTGTATAGTAAGCTGAATAAAGAGGACTAGATTTTCTGTATACGCAAGATTGTGGTTGCGGTGAATAGTACTGGTGTTTGTTAAAAAGAGGATAGGTAAAGCTTTGTAGCTACCTATTATTTAAAATATGCCTAAGACTGTCCAAAGGACGGTCTTAGGCATGTTCTTGTTTATGCTTATTTCTTTAATTGTAGCAAATTGATAATGATAGTTACTGCTTCGGCTCTTGTTGCCGTATCGTTGGGCACAAATAGGTTGCCGCTGCGTCCGCTTATGATTCCCAATTCCTTCACTGCGGCTACTGAACCTTTTGCCCATGCTGGAATTTGGCTATCATCAGCAAAATTTGTCACTGTAGCAGCTGTTGTATCTGCTTTAGCAGCTCTAGCCATCATAACCGCTAATTCTGACCGAGATATGCTCGCTGCTGGACGGAAGCTGCCGTCTTCATAGCCATTTACAATCTTCGCTTCGGATGCTTGCGCAATGGCCTTCTGAGCCCATTCTGCAATAGGATCTGTGAAGCTCAGTTTTGTATCATTGTCGGCAGGTTTTAGCGCATTCATCAGCATAACTGCAAATTCAGCGCGTGTTACTGTAGCATTTGGTTTAAACGTTCCGTCGCTATAACCTTTGACGATCCCTTTGCTTACCGCTTGTTTAATCTGAGCTTCCGCCCAATGTCCTGTAGTATCACTAAAGTTGGACGAGTCTGATACTGGCAATCCCGTTGCTTGGTCTACAACGAGTACAGCATACTTCGTAAAGTGATCAACCTCTACAGCAATATGGCTGCCGTTAATTTTGCCGCCATTAACCTTCACCCATTCCTTCTTCACTTCATCAAAGTAGAAGATTGCGACCGTTTGATTACTGTTCAGTTTGGCTGAATCGAATGCAAACGTCAAAGTAACGGGTTTATTGAAGTTTTCAGGGAAGTTTTTTAGAACCTCATAGATCGAGCTCGCGAGAATCTCATGTTTGCTAAGCAGATTTTGAGAATTTAATACTTTCTCAATTGTTAATTTTAGCTCCTTGCTACTAGCACTGGCTGGAATGGTTATAATGAGCTCATTGTCCAATCTAACCTCGCCGGCTCTTCCAATAGGAAGCGTTAGGCTCCCATTCGTGGAGATGACTGGTTCGGAGCTGTTGCTTGAACCACCGCCGTTATTTCCATTGTCTACTGTACCATTGTCTTGAGCAGCTCTTGTTATCGTTGCTGTATATTTAGTTCCAGTGCCGTCCTGAGCAATGACGAATAGTTCAATCCGATTGCTGCCTACATTAAGGGGAAGCTCACTGCTTGTTTCTCCATTTGCTAAGCTAATCGGACCTGCTACAAGTACATTGGCACTATTGTATACACTTGCTGTCACAGTGCCATACGTTGAATCACTGACCGTAGCTGATATGGTAATGTTGGACAAAGAGTTAGGCACATTGCCCGTATAGGCGTATACATTTTCGCTTACCGTTTGATCTAATGTCACATTGCTTAAGGTTAATGTTTTCAAGCTTGCACTAGAGCTCAATGTTCTAAAATCAACCTCATTACCATAGCTTACTCCAATTTCATTTATCACATATGCACGTGCATAATAGATTGTAGCGGATTGAAGTCCTGTGAGATGAACAGAAAAGGCTTCTGTCCCATCTAATTCAGCTGCGGATTTTCCATCTATTACAGTAGGATTCGGATGAGTGGAGTATACGATTCCCCGTTCGGCAACCTCGCCGCCACCATCTGAAGTTACTGTTCCTCCTGCGACAGCCGACATAGAGTTGATTTGACTTACCTCTAGGTCCGTTTCAACAGTTGCAGGCTGAATAGAGGAAGCTACAAAACGGTAAGTATTGGAGTAAGTTGTATAACCATCGTCATTCATAGCTTCAACTTTCCAATAATAGGTTGTTCCTTCTTTTAACTCTATTTCGAATTCCTTCATATCTAAGTTGTTTTCTGCGATATGTTCAATACTCCACCCAGAATTAAATTCAGGATCATTACCTAAAATGAATTCATACGAAACGGCATTGGCAGCAGTCTCCCACTGGAAAGTTGGAGATAGGGAAGCGAATGTACCATCTGCTGGACCTATGAGGTGGGTATAACCCGGAAACAGTTCATTATTCAATAAAATCGGCTCATACTGAGCATGACGAATCATTGTATAGCTGCCTTGATCATCCGGAATAAATTGAATGGCTTGCTTCTCAGTCAGGCTCTTCTCTCTCAGAGAATACGTTACATAGTCGCCAATGTCACTTTCTTGTATTCCGATTAAGGCACTTGAACCAAATGATTTATTAGCTAAACTGATTCTGATTTCTTTATCGTCTGAATTGGTGGCCATAAGATTAGGGTATTGCAGTTGAATAACATTAGTAGATTCATATAAGATGACTTGGAAGGTTCCGAAGGGGTTCATATTAGAGTTGCAACAAAAGCGCATATTCGTATATTGTAATACAAATTTCCGATTTGGTGCTTCTCCAATCGTTTTGTAGAGGACTGTACCATCCAGCTCTAGCGAAAGATCAGCCAAAAAAGCTGTAATATAATGATTGGGACTCTCCAAAGGCAGTTCTTCTAAGCTTTCAGGTGTTCCGAAATCATTGGTAGGATTGTTGAACATGAGGAGGCCGTTGGTATTAGCATAAACCTGTTCATTTTTTGTCCCGTAGAAATCAAACGAAAATCCAATAGGAATAGCTCCGGACACACCATCATCCCAATCATCAAAGTCTATCTTGGTTGCATCCTCATAAATGGACTCAATAGGTTGATTCGCTGGTAATGCACTAGCAGCGTAAGCTTCTGAAGAATGTAGGGTAGACCCCCAACTTACCATAACCACAAAAGCTAAACCTAGCAATAAACCTTTACGTATGTTCTTGACTATCCGCACGTTTTACTTCCCCTTTTCCCATTTCAAAATGATTGGCGGCTCTAAACTTACGCAGTTCTCCCGCATCATTTAACGCCACTATCAAATATAAATTATTATTCAAGTTACAAATAGTGTGCGTTGTCACCAGTTTTGTCATATGACAAGTTTATTTATAGAAGGCAATATGACCTTTCAGGGTTAGGGTCGAGGCTTTATTTGCATGTGCTTCCTGAGTTAGGGAATATTAAAGATCGATTAAGCATGTGCAAATATGACCTATAACAAATGAAGGAGAAGTGTTATGAATTACAGGAATATCACCGTTGCCGGCAGCGGCGTATTAGGAAGCCAAATCGCGTACCAAACTGCTTTCAAAGGGTTTAATGTATCTGTATATGACATTAACGATGAGGCTCTAGAGCGTGCCAAAGAAAGAATTGTAAATTTGAAGCCGCGGTATCAAGAAGATCTTGGGGCTACGAGTGAAGCGGTAAATGCAGCTTATGACCGTATCTCGTTCAGCTCTGATTTATCACAAGCTGTTGCAGATGCTGATCTTGTCATTGAAGCCATTCCTGAGGTCGTACAAATGAAAATTGATTTTTACAAGAAGTTGGGAGAGGCAGCTCCTGCCAAAACGATTTTTGCAACAAACTCTTCAACTTTATTGCCAAGCCAATTTGCGCATGCAACAGCTCGTCCGGAAAAGTTTCTAGCGCTGCATTTTGCAAATGAGATTTGGAAAAACAATACGGCGGAAATCATGAGGCATCCGGGAACAGATATGAAGGTATTCGATGAAGTTATTGCGTTTGCGAAAGCCATCGGAATGGTTGCTTTGCCTTTACATAAAGAACAGCCAGGTTATATTTTGAATTCTTTATTAGTTCCTCTATTGGAAGCTGCGCAGCTGCTCCTAGTCAAAGAAGTTGCTGATGTAGAAACGATTGATAAAACATGGATGGTAGCCACAGGAGCGCCACTAGGCCCGTTTGCCATCTTGGACGTTGTAGGCATCAATACCGCTTACAATATCGGACTTGCAAAAGCGCAGGCTACAGGTGATCAAAATTTTGAGAAAGTGGCTGCGCTATTGAAGTCAGAGTACGTAGATAAAGGAAAGCTTGGAAGAGCCACCGGAGAAGGATTTTATAAATACCCGAATCCTAATTTCATTAAACCGGATTTTTTGAAAAGTTAGTTCTTTATCGTTGCAAAAGAAAAGGAGCTGTCCCAAGTAGATTTATCTACGATTGGAGTAGCTCCTATTTTTTTATGAAGCTTAGGCAGAATGATTTCCTCCCCTTAGCATATTTACAGCTTACGAACCTAGCAGGTCCTATTCTAACCATTTGTAGTGGATTAAAAATGTAACGAACCCCAGAATCGTTATTTCGAGAAAAGCAGCTCATAACACGTTACAAAGCATGCAATAACGTTAATAAGATTCGTTAAAATGGAACAGAAGTCGTTTTCTGCATAATAAGCATCATACAGTTCGTTAGAGAAATGGCCTTGGGATGTTATGAGCTAAATTAAAAAGACCCCGGCAGACGCTGCCGAGGTCAACTATATAAATAAATTGCGCACAAAGAAGGACTATGTTAATATTAATGAACCACTGAATAGTTTTTGTAAAGTTCACAGATTTATTACATCTTATCTACACTCTTATCTTATCACATGGATTTACAGTTTGTCAAATGTTCTTTTTCTTCTCCAGACCAAACTAACAAGGAGCGTGTTCAGGAGGATGATGAATGCAAAAGATTGGCAGCAAGAGCAGGAACGGTTGGATATGGTTACGAAACAGCTGCAAGCAAGTATCGCTGAGCTAGAGCCTGAAGTGGATCAGCTTCGCGATCAGGCGGCGGACATCCGCAAACGATTTTGGGAAGAGGTTACGGTCGATACGAGCACAGACGAAGATTTTGAAGAGACCTTCTTAACGATTAAGCAGCAGTCTGCGGTGTTGTCCGAACGGGAACGAAGCCACGCGCAGCTGAAGAGGCAGTGGAAGAGTATGAACCGCTTGCTGCCTTCTCCCTATTTTGGGCGTATCGACTTTCATGAGGATGGTCTTGAATCCAAGGAGCAAGTGTATATCGGCGTATCGTCCTTCGTCGATGCAGATGGTATGAGCTTCCTAGTGTATGACTGGCGTACACCTATAGCGAGTGTATACTACGACTATTCGCCAGGGGCGGTCGCTTTTGAAACACCCGGAGGGCATGTCGCTGGGAAGATGGAACTGAAAAGGCAATACCAGATTCGAGGCGGG
Source organism: Paenibacillus sp. 01T431 (assembly GCF_056398625.1). NCBI lineage: Bacteria > Bacillati > Bacillota > Bacilli > Caryophanales > Paenibacillaceae > Paenibacillus > Paenibacillus sp. 01T431. Next base: position 201,967 of record NZ_JBFTPT010000008.1, on the reverse strand, counting down.
CAGATTCAGAATTTGTTCGACTCGAGCTTAACTATAGGTGACGAACTGCTTCAGCAGGTGCTTGGCAAAGGCGCAGATGCACAGATGAAAAGTATCGTTGCAACTATTCAAAAGGAGCAAAATGAGATTATTCGCAATGATAATAGCCGAATGCTCATTGTGCAAGGAGCCGCGGGAAGCGGGAAAACCTCTGCGGCACTGCAGCGTGTGGCGTACTTGCTGTACAAACACCGCGAGAGGCTGAAAGCGGACCAAATCGTGCTTTTCTCGCCCAATCCGATGTTTAACAGCTATGTCTCTACCGTTCTTCCCGAGCTTGGCGAGGAAAATATGCAGCAGACGACCTTTCAGGAATATCTGGAATATTGGCTTGGACGGACATTTCGTCTGGAGGACCCGTTCGATCAGCTCGAATATGTGCTGACGGAAGAATCCGATCCGGGGTACGAGGCGAGAATGAAGGGGATTCAATATAAGTCGTCGGAAGTTTTCCTTCAAGCTCTCCGAAACTATGCCTTATGGCTCGGCCAGAAAGGCATGCGATTTCAGGCGATTCAGTTCCGAGATCGTGAACTAATTACCGCGGAGCAAATGAAATCGCAATTTTACAGCTACGACCCCTCCATCCGCTTGGTCAATCGTGTCGTTTTACTGCAGGAGTGGATAATGCGTGAGCTGGTCATGCTGGAGCGTAAGGAGCGGGACGAAAGCTGGGTGGAGGACGAACTTAACTACCTCGATAATGATCAATATGCGGCAGCCTATCAGTTTTTGCGTAAAGACAAAGGGATCTTCGAGTTTGCAGAGCAATATGTCGAAGCCTATAACATCATGAACAATAAACACCAGCAAGAGGACGATGTATTTGATTTTGCCCAGCAGGAGGAAGAGCTGCTGCGCCGAATGGTTGTGAAAGAAAACTTTAAACCACTGAGGCAAAATGTGAGACGGTTGTTATTTATAGATATGGTTGGTATTTATGATCAGTTGTTTAGTGATAATAACGCCTATCAGGAAATGACGAATGAAACCGTAGTGCCTAGTGATTGGACAGAAATATGCAAGCAAACGAAAGAGAAGCTGAGCAAGCTCGAATTGTTTTATGAGGATGCGACACCATACTTGTATTTAAAAGAACTCATTGAGGGTATTCGGACCAATACGGAGGTTCGGCATGTATTTGTTGATGAGGGCCAGGATTACTCGATGTTTCAGTATGAATTTCTCAAAAAGCTGTTTCCCCGTGCTCAAATGACGGTGCTCGGTGATTTCGGTCAGGCGATCTTTACGCAGGCGACGAACTTGCACGAGATGGATTCGCCGCTTATACGGCTTTATGGCGAAGGAGAAACGAGACGCTTCTTTCTAGTTCGCAGTTATCGCTCCACCCGAGAAATTGTTGGATTTACGAGGTTGTTGCTGCCATACGGGGAGGCGATCGTGCCCTTCGAAAGAGGTGGCAAGAAGCCGCTTCTCTTTAAGGCGGATAGCAGTGAGAAAAGAGTGGAAAGAATCGCGGCAGATCTTGCTGCCCTTCAAGCTGAAGGCTTCGAATCTATCGCCGTCATTACGAAGACAGCGACCGAGAGCTGTGATGCCTACGAAGCGTTGACAGACGTGGGCTGTCAGACGCTTCGGCTCATTACGAAGAAGACGCCTACCTTCGAGAATGGAGTGCATGTCATTCCTGCGTATCTTGCCAAGGGAGTGGAATTCGATGCCGTACTGATCTACGATGCTTCTTCGCAGACCTATCATCGGGAAAGCGAACGCAAGCTTTTCTATACGGCATGTACACGTGCGATGCACCAGCTTATCCTCTACACGACAGGAGATTGGACACCTTATATTCAAGCCGTGGATCGTTCCTTGTATGATTTGGAGCAATAAGAAATTGATGCACGTTTATTAGATAATTATTTATGGTCCGATCGCTACTTTTGGGAAATAAGCTTGAGATATAAAAATTTTGAAATCATTAGGCTTATGTTCCATTTTTCGCGATTTAATATTTAAAATCAAAGGAATTACTTTGGTTTTGTCGAAATAGGTTGGATTATGATGACAAAAAGAAAAGCGGTCCTTGTTACAGGGTCATTCTTTATCACCTTATTGCTAATTCGAATCATCTGGGCTTTTCTTCAGGCGTCACCAGAGCACCCTCGTGCGGTTCGGGGCGAGTTGGATTTGCGCGGCTTCGACTTCACCAAGGATCGCACGGTTACAGTAGACGGAGATTGGGAGTTCTATCCCGGCAAGTTTGTGATGCAAAGCGAGTCGAACACAATCTCATCCGAAGAGGGAAGAATGTTCATTCATGTTCCCGGAACGTGGAACCTGTCTTTATCCGAGAACAACTCGCCATACGGCTATGGCTCCTATCGTCTGCGCGTCAAGGTCAACCCGGATAATGATCTAACCTATGGCATTCGCGTTTCGAACGTGCGTACTTCGTCTGAACTATATGTGAATGATCGTTTTTTGGCGAGAGAGGGGCAGCCGGCAAAGATCAAACAGCAGTATACAGCCCGAAGCATGCCTTATACCGCTACTTTCAAGGCCGATACAGGCGAAATCGATATTGTCATACAAGTTGCGAATTATGACAACAGTATACGAGGCGGTGTGGTAGGATCAATCAAGTTAGGCAGTGAACTTGCGGTGGACAAAGAAGTAGGGTTTTCCATCAACATGCAGTTAGTCGTATGTGTCGTTCTGATGATTCAGGCCTTGTATACGCTTATTCTGTATGTGATCGGCACCCGACAAAAAGCTTTGATCTACTTCTTTATGCTTGTTGTTAGTGCCGTTGTCATGACACTGCTCGACGATGATAAGCTTTTGCTAGTTTGGCTGCCGGCCATCAACTATGAGTGGTCCATTAAACTCGTTCTTCTGTCCTTTATTGGAGTAGGAGCCTTCCTACTGCAGTTTGCCAAAAGTCTCTTGCCAGAACATGCGGAAAACAGAGTGTTCCGCTGGTTCCCCTTGCTTTGTTTGATTGCCACACTGCTGATTGTGTTTTTGCCAGCCAGGTACGCACTGAGCGCATTAGCTGTATACTACACCATAGATTTGCTCGCTTGCTTGTACTGTCTGATGTTCTCGCTGCGTACGGCCCTGAAGAGCGATAAGAACGCCATTTATTTGGTCGTTGGTCTAACCTCTGTTTTGACTAATATTATTGGAGGGTACCTCAAGAGTCTGCTAGATATGGGCTATTATCCGATCGACCTGATCGTTGCGTTCCTCGCTTTTGCGTCTTTCTGGTTCAAACGTTATTCCGATACTTTCGCCCAAACGGCGAAGCTCGCCGAGAAGCTTCAGAAAGCGGACAAGCTGAAAGACGATTTCCTGGCCAACACATCCCATGAATTGCGGAATCCGCTGCATGGCATCCTTAACATCGCCCAAACCGTTCTGGATAACGGTATTAGAGATCAGGACGACAAAAACAAAGAGAACATGAAGCTGCTTATTTCCGTAGGCAAGCGAATGTCATACATGCTTAACGATCTGCTGGACATGACGCGGCTTCAGGAGAATGGCATCCGCTTGCATATAGGGAGTGTCCACGTTCAGGGAGTCGCCTCCGGTGTAACCGATATGCTTCGTTTTATGACGGAAGGCAAGTCGATTCGCATCGTCAGCGACATTCCCGACAACTTTCCTAGTGTCATGGCCGATGAAAACCGGCTTACACAAATTTTGTTCAACCTGCTTCACAATGCGGTGAAATATACTGATCAAGGACATATTATAATAAAGGGCGAGGTCAAGGACGGTAAGGCGAGCATTGTCGTCGCCGACACCGGCATCGGGATAGATCTAGAGACACAGCAAAGGATGTTTGCTCCCTACGAGCAGGGGGACCCTGGCATAACGGCAATTGGAGGCGGGCTCGGGCTCGGGTTAAGTATATGCAAGCAGTTGGTGGAGTTGCACGGAAGCACGTTGGAGGTTAACTCCATTCCGGGCCATGGTTCGGTATTCAGCTTTACCTTGCAGTTATCCGATTCATCCATCCGACATTACGAGAAGGCTATGATTGCTCCGGTATCGGGTGTTTATGCAGAAGCGGTGGTTTCCGCTTCCTTTGGACTTCGCGGTGACATTTCCAAACTGGAATCGGCGACCGGTTCAGACCGGCCAAACATTCTGGTCATAGACGACGATGCTGTCAATTTAAGTATATTGAGCAACCTCCTTACTTCGGAAAAGTATAAAGTCGTCACGGCTGCAAACGGGCGTGACGCACTTGCCATACTGAATACGAGAGAATGGGATTTGATCATTACCGACATCATGATGCCACGCATGTCCGGATACGAATTGTCCCGTATCATTCGTGAGCGCTTTTCCGTCACGGAGCTACCCATTCTGCTCTTGACCGCCCGCAGTCGACCGGAAGATATAGATACCGGATTCCTGTCGGGAGCCAACGATTACTTGAGGAAACCGGTAGATGCGCTGGAACTGAAATCCAGGGTACGGGCATTGACTGAATTGAGGCAATCGGTGCGCGAAAGACTGCGCATGGAAGCGGCTTGGCTTCAGGCGCAAATTCAACCGCATTTTCTGTTCAATACGCTTAATTCGATAGCCGCACTCAGCGAAATCGATAATGAGAAAATGAGAGCGTTGCTTGAAGAATTCGGCCATTACTTGCGGGCAAGCTTTGACTTTCGGAATTTGGAACGACTCGTTCCGCTTGAGAATGAGCTTGGTCTTGTCCGCTCATATCTGTATATCGAAAAGGAACGTTTTGAGGACAGAATAAACATTCGCTGGGATGTGGATGCAAGAATTCATTTGCAAGTTCCACCGCTCTGCATCCAACCTCTTGTCGAGAACGCAATACGACACGGCCTGCTAAGCCGTGTTGAAGGCGGAGAAATTCATATCCGAATTACCGCAAAAGAACATGAGGCGGAAATTTCGGTCACAGATAATGGTATAGGGATGGATGAGAAAACTGTACGGCGCGTCTTGGACAGCCGCTTGGACGTAAAGGCGGGAATCGGCTTGTACAATACGGATCGGCGATTGAAACAACTATACGGCAAGGGATTGCAAATCCGGAGTGTTCCGAATCAAGGCACTATTGTCAGTTTTGTCGTGTCAAAATGAGGGAAGAGAAGAGCATTAATTAAGATCTTAAGATTCTAGTGGATTAATTCTCTCTGCGATTCGTTCACCGAAAGATGGCAATGTGAACGTAAGACGGATTGACGGCAGGAACCGTTAATAGCGAGTATGACGCATGCCGAATTTACGGCATTAATCGTAAGATTGCTCAAAGCGGCCATTCTGATTAATAAGTAAAAAAGAACAGCTCTATGCCGATACATTGATGGACTGGATGGACAAGCAGTTGGTGGTGTATGACAACATTCTTGATTCGGAACTGTCTTTTCCTGAAAAAACTAAAGAAATCATGCTGTTGGAGGCCAAAAATTCAAACATGTTAGCGGATGAATTTCCAAAGGCCCCATCCTCTGAGTTGAGTGGATTGATGCAAATGATGGAGAGCTATAGCGAGCAGAAGGTCGTGCACTTTTTTGAGAAGTTTGTCGCGCTTGGCAAGCAAGAGGGTTATATCCATAAAGGCCAAACAGAAGAGATGTCGATGCGTTACTTCACTATGTTTAAGAATGAAATTGGTCGTCATTGGGAGTCATCGAATCAAGAACACATAACTAGGAGTATGGATCAATTGATGGAGTTGTTCTTTTATGGGTTAGTGGGACAGGTGCAGAAGCAGAAACATGCCAAGGAGCAAAATGGATCTACCTTTTAAAGAGCCCATAAAGCTGGACCTTATCACACAAATCGAGTGAAAACGATAGTTCGCATGATTCATGTTTACAAAGAGAGGGCCGTCCTGCAAAGGAAGGCCTTTTTCTCTCCTTCTCATAATGTCATATGTATTTTATTGTTTTGACCTTTACCTGTAACCTTTCCATAGATAGTAGGCACTTCTATATCATACGGAAGAAAGGAGCGGGAGCATGCTTCAGTATATTGAAGACGCAAAACAAGGGGATCGGCAAGCTTTTGAATCTATTGTCCGGCACTATACAGCAATGGCAAACGCGGTTGCGTACGAGAAGCTGCACGATTTTCAACTAGCGGAAGATGCAGTGCAAGAAGCATTCACTGAAGCCTTTCTGCATTTAAATAAACTGCGAGTAGGAGAAGCATTTCCGGGATGGTTCAAAGCTATTGTGATACGGCAATGTTATCGTATGACGCGTAGAAAGCATCATCCCATCGTGCCTTACGAGGAAGTAGCGCAATCGGCAGAGGCTCAAATTAGTGTCTCTGATATTATTGAGAAAAGAGAGCTGCAGCAGTCCGTTCATGATTCTATAGCTTTATTAACACCGAAAATGAGAATTGCGGTTCAATTGTTTTATATTCAAGGGTATTCTCTTCAAGAAATTTCGAGCTTTGTGGGCACTTCGGTTTCGATATTAAAGAAACGGCTCTTTGATGCTCGTCGTAAATTGAAGGGTGCTCTGCCAGTAGCCGATTTGATCTCCGTATATAATCATTTGTATGTAGGAGGAAAAGGTGTGCTTCATATTGTAAACGGAGATTCAGTAGCAGAGAAGCTGCGGCAAGGCATCGTGCAGGGTGAGATTTTAGTATGGCGGGAAGTGTACCCTCATGGTCCTGTATTTTTAGATTCTGCTGCAGTAGACAATCGTTCTAGACGATCACAATATTTGGAACAAACAATGGGAATCCCTCGCTCTGAGTTTGTTCAGGGTAGTGAAGCGCAGGAGAAAGTGTTGGCTGATTTTCATAAATATGAGGAGATTGTGTTTTGGTTTGAGCATGATTTGTTCGATCAGACGATGCTGTGCTATTTGCTCCATTCGTTCTCAGGGCAGCCTTTGCTGAAAACAAAGCTGAGCTTATTGTGCATCGGGGAATATCCAGGAATTGAACTGTTTCGCGGGTTGGGACAGCTTTCTCGGGAGCAAATGGAGACGTTATCGGGAACTTGGAAATTGATTGGGGCAGAGGAGCTGGACTTAGGCAGAGCGTTTTGGCAAGCCTATACGTCACAAAATCCACAACAGTTGCAGCAATTGTTAAGTCAAGATACGTCCGTGCTGCCATTTGCGCATGATGCCTTCCAATTTCATTTATCACGGTTCCCGTCTACCCACAATGGGCTTGGTATCGTAGAGCAGATAACGCTTGCGATGATCCAGGGGGGAATAAACAGTCCGTATGAATTATTTCAGCATGTTGGAAACAAACTCAACGCCTTGGGTATGGGTGATTTGCAATACTGGCATATTTTAAAGGAAATGTCTCGAGATCCGTATCCATTAATACAAATCGGCGGATTACAGACGATCCCTTCTTATCTCGATTCATCGATATCATTCCGCGATTGTATCGTTACGTTAACCGAATTCGGAAAAAAGGTGTTGGATGGAAAAGAGGACTGGATTGCGAATAAAGGAATAGATGAGTGGTATGGCGGAGTGCATTTGCAGGGATATTTTCCGCGGTGGCGCTGGAATACAATCGAACAAAAGATCATTGAGATAGGCGCAGAAACGTGACCTTATTTAAAAGATAAAGTTTATGCTTAAAGGTGGGGTGGGGAGATGGACAATCGCATCTTAGAAAGAGGCCTATCGATCATATCGCAGTGCAAGGGTCGAACGGGTGATATATGGGAGGCGCATTTTGGGGCGGCAGCAATCGCAAGCTATTTTTTCGTAAAAGAAAACCTGATACCAGCCGAGACGTCAGCTCGAATTGCAGCAGAATCAGACGTGATGCTTCGCAGTCGAGCATACGAGCATATCGCTCGCAGCGGAGGAGAGATGGATGCCGAAACAGCCGAAAAACAAATTCTAGCTGCTCTACTGCCTACAATGGATGGGCTCCACTGGGTCGGACACAATGTTATCTATGCAGCTATCAGTTTGATGGCGATCAGAGAACTTGACGGTTGGGGACATGCGGATGATATTGAAGGCATTTCAAGCTTGATTGCTTCTTTTAATAAAACCATTCCCGGAAGGTCATGGCTAGGGTATTCGGCATCGGACGTGAAGCGGCTGGAAGTGGTAGAGAGTGATCGGTTTCCTGCTATTCAAAATGCTGGGCAGCTATCCGAATTTATCATAAATGAACTCTCGTCTTTTCAAACCATTTATAGATCAGAGGCTCACCATGATTTAATTGGACATATGCTAACTTTTTCGCAAGCATTAACGATTTTGCATGAGCTCGGTCATGTCGAATATTTTCTGAAAGGCATTCCCTCTCTTCAAAAACTGGTTAAAGTTCTTCGTACCAGTCATCACATAAATCCGGAGCAGCCGCCAAAATTGTTCTCTTCAGTGGATCGTTGGCCCCTTCCACTGGCATGTCGTTCAGAGTGGCTGCCTATTGAGGAAGAGTACTGGCTGCAGAGGTTTCAACATACGGATTGGGATTTTGGTCACACATTTAAATTTCCGTACAGCTTTTATAATCATATTAACCGGCTCACCACACCTAACCTTCAAGCAGTGGAAAACTTCCGATACATTATCGGGTAATCACGAGCGCATTAGCGACCGTTGCGATTCCGATGCATTACAGTACGAAGGCTCTAGGGATTTTAGGGAGATTTGTTTTCGCCAAGGCAGATAAGTTCATTAAGGCTGTAGGACAGCGAACGACAGAAGTGAATACATTAGAAGTTACAAAGGAAAACGTGTCCCAATTTGCGGGCGTCGTCACGATGCAGTATGAATAATAGAAGAGAAACTCTATGTTATTAAGGGTTAGAGTGTAAAAAAAAAAGGCTCCGCGAGATGATCATGTCATCTGCGGAGCCTCTTTTAGCTTGATTTATGTGCAAAGAGTCTGGCTCTAGCCCGCTGCCCAAACGTCTAATTCAATTTTTAATTCGGGCAAACCTAATCCTTTAATATAAGCAACCGTCATGGAGGGAGGCGTTTGGCCAAACACTTTATCCCAAATGGAATAGAAATGATCCCAATCTATTTCTTCCGTAGCCCAAATGTTGATTTTAATGACATGATCAGGAGTTAATTGTTGGGAAGAGAGGATATCAACAATATTACTCATTGTATTGGTTACTTGTTGATTAAAATCGGTAGGAATATTGTTGTTCTGATCAATGCCAATTTGGCCGGAAAACACGTACATCTCCGCATTTCTGCTTATTTTCGTTACATGACTATAGCTGCCAACCGGCTTCGCTATATTTTCCGGATTATATCTATGAACAACATGATTATTTAAATTCATCGTTTGTAACGTCTCCTTATAAATGGAAAATAAATAACTATGAATAGGTTATCTATTTCACTGTATTTTAACTTTTTATGATTGTAGACAGAGCTATCCCGTCTTGATCAATTTTAGAAAAAAACAGCAGTAGAATACCCGATTCCAACAGATAATGATTTAATCGATCTCTTCTTCATCAAGTATCCCTCCTTCATTTATAAGTAAAATAACTTACTGTAGAATAATAACATTGTTGAAGTGAAAAGAATAGCAAGGTTGTTGCATGATCACCAATGAGGTAAAAACTGTTAACTTTGCTTTTTTAGAAGCTGTGCTTGTATATTGTTAGTATATCTTTTATTTTTTAAAGGATTTTATAGGGAACATGCATGGGTTCGTGAAAACTAGAAATGTAGAAAGAGAATAAATACTTTTCTATCGAACCAGCCATATGTGTGGAATAGACAACCGGGAGGAAACAAAATGAGTACACAGAGTCTGGGAGTTCCATTAGAAGGTTTTGCTGAATTTAGTCGAACCGTAGCTGCAGAAGGCGCGGTACTGTTAAAAAATGAAGGACAGGTGCTTCCGCTTCGAGATGGCGAAAACGTTGCTGTTTTTGGCAGAACCCAAGTGAATTACTACCGCAGCGGTACAGGATCAGGCGGGAGCGTCCATGTTTCTTATACAACGAATTTATTAGATGGTCTTCGCGGTAAAAAGAACCTGACAGTCAATGAAGAGCTTGCGGCTGTCTATGAAAAGTGGATTGAGCAAAATCCATTCGATAATGGCGGCGGCGGCTGGGCGGCTGAGCCGTGGCACCAGAAGGAAATGCCGTTAACTGATGAACTAGTGTCGGGCGCAAGAGCTAAATCGAGTAAGGCAATCATTGTGATTGGACGTACAGCGGGAGAAGATCAGGATAATGCCGATGCACCGGGAAGCTATCAGCTAACCTCGGACGAAAAAGCGATGCTGAAGCAGGTAACAGCCTATTTCGAGCAAACCATCGTAGTGCTGAATGTATCGAACATTATTGATATGAGCTGGATGAACGATGAAAGTTATGTCCACCCCATTTCAAGTGCGATCTACTCTTGGCAGGGCGGCATGGAAGGCGGTAACGCCATTGCCGATGTTCTGGCCGGAGAAGTGACTCCGAGCGGTAAATTGACGGATACCATTGCTTATTCCATCGATGATTATCCATCCACTCGAAACTACGGCAATGAATTTAAAAACTTTTATCAAGAGGATATCTATGTAGGCTATCGTTATTTTGAAACATTTTGCCCAGAGAAGGTTCAATATGAATTTGGATACGGGATATCGTATACCTCATTTAAAGTCGATGCTGAGCAAGCAAAACTGACCACTAAAGATGGGAAAAATTTCGTTGAAATTGACGTAACGGTTACCAATTCAGGAGCTGACTACGCGGGTAAAGAGGTCGTGCAGGTTTATTATGAAGCACCGCAAGGGAAATTGGGACAACCGGCCAAAGCTTTGGCTGCATTCGGCAAAACCAAAGTGCTTCAAGCAGGCGAATCAGAGCGCCTTACAGTGAGTTTTCCTGTAGATACAATGGCATCTTATGATGACGCTGGTGTGACAGGGCATGCTTCCGCTTATGTTCTAGAAGCGGGAACGTATCGCTTTTATGTAGGAACAAGCGTTAAAAACCTTATTGCAATAAGCGTACAAGGTAAAGACGGTTACGTTGTGGAAGCTCTTGAGGTCGTAGAGCAGCTGCAAGAGGCGTTGGCACCAATAGAGGGCTTTAGTAGAATGAAGCCGGGCGCTCGGAAGGAAGACGGTTCATATGAGCTGATTACGGAAGAAGTACCCACTCGCAGTGTTTCCTTAGCAGAACGGATTGAGAAGAATCTTCCTGCAACAGTTAAGCAAACTGGAAACAAAGGATTTAAATTAAGAGATGTTTATGAGCAGAAGGTTGGCATGGAAGCTTTTATCGCTCAGCTTAGCGATCAAGATTTGGCTGCCATTGTCAGAGGAGAGGGCATGAGCAGTCCGCTTGTTACGCCGGGTACAGCTTCGGCTTTCGGCGGAGTAAGCGACAGCTTATTTAATTACGGAATTCCGGTTGCTTGTACAGCAGATGGCCCGTCAGGTATTCGTATGGATAGTGGGCAGAAAGCGACCCAGGTTGCCATTGGCACCTTGCTTGCGGCAACTTGGAATGCTGAGCTGGTCGAAGAGCTCTATGTTATGGAAGGGCAAGAATTGTTAAGCAACAACGTGGATGCTCTGCTTGGGCCTGGCCTCAATATTCGCCGCAGCCCGCTGAATGGCCGCAACTTTGAATATTTCTCAGAAGATCCGCTCATTTCCGGCGTATTTGCAGCAGCATGTACTCGAGGAATTATGAAAGGCGGCTCTAATGCTACGCTGAAGCATTTTGCCTGCAACAACCAAGAAAAGCATCGCAGTAAAGTAGACGCTATCGTATCAGAGCGCGCTCTTCGTGAAATTTATTTGAAAGGCTTTGAAATTGCGGTAAAAGAGGGCGGCGCGAATTCGATTATGACCTCCTATAATCCAATTAACGGACATTGGGCGGCTTCTAATTATGATATGAATACTACCGTGCTTCGCGGCGAATGGGGCTTTAAAGGTATTGTCATGACTGACTGGTGGGCCATCATGAACGATGTCGTCAATGGAGGATCAGCGGATCGTAAATATACGAACTGGATGGTTCGTGCACAAAATGATCTGTATATGGTTGTTCCTAACTATGGCGCGGAAATCAATGGCTGGGATGACAATACGATTGAATCGTTGGAGAATGGAACGTTAACAAGGGGCGAGCTTCAACGCTCTGCAATGAACATTTGTGAGTTCATTATGCATGCGCCTGTATTCTCGAGAAAACAAGTCATTGAAGAGAAGGTCGATACATTCAAAGTGAATGCATCTCTATCTCCGGAGCAAGCACAAGTACTTTCCGAGAATGCACAAGTTAAACCAGCGGCAGCAGGATCAAGCTTTATGAAAGTGGATCAAGCTGGCCAATACCGGATTATTGTCAGCATTATGTCTCCTGAGCCTGAACTGGCTCAAAGTGCTTGCAACGTGACACTGAATGATCAATTGATGACGACTATTCAGACGAATGGGACGGAAGGCAAATGGATCAAGCAGAAGCTTGTGAAAGTCGAGCTGGAAGCAGGTCTTTATGAACTGAAGCTGGAATTCATCAAACCAGGCTTGCAAATTGAATGGATCGAATTTAAAAAAGTGTAATGCAGAATAGCTGTGTGTAATACTTACCAGAAAGAACGAGGGCACCCGCAAAGGTGCCCTTTATTTTTGAATGCTTATAAAATCGGTATAGTAATGCTGTGACATCATTGCTCTACAGCTAAGCCCTTTTCTTTGAAGACAGCACTTTATGTATAAAATGCTTAGGCGGAATTTGGCTTGGTGATTGTTTATTGGAATCGTTAGAATGAATGATTAATGCTAGCAGCGCAACGTTTATGGAAGTAGCTGCAGCCTGCGAAACGAGGTAGACATTTTCCCAGTTTGGAGCGAATTTATTTTTATATTCATAAAGCCCCTTGAAGTTATACAGCTTGTTCCCATACTTATAGAGAAGCTTGATGATGTGCGAATCAGTAACGTTAGCAAGCGGAGCCATGCCTAAGCTGCAAACATCATAGGCTTGTTCTTTGGCCCAAAGGAATAGGGAAACAAATAGAACATCCATTGTGCCATGCGGACATGCTTTTGTATAACGCATGAGATCCACCGTTAATCGCCGAAAAACAGATTCTTCTTCCATTGTATTAATAAATGGCTGATGATCCCCTGCAATGGTGACAAACGCTTCATAATTTCCGTCAGGCCCAACAAGCACCGCGACTGGAAAACGCATGACATACTCCTTTGCGAAAGAGCCTACAGAAAAGCTTTTTTCTTTCCGATTACCCAGCCATTCATCTGAAATGTCTTGAAGACGATGGAGGAATGAGTCGGAATATGGCGGGTGCAGAACATCGAAGGTAAACCCGGAGCGTCCAAATTTATTCATGCGATTTCGCAGCTTAAGCCATTGCTTTCCATTCAGTTGAAAGGTAGATAAGTCGACCTGTGCTTCTTCACCGATTTTGGAGCATCGCAGCCCAAGCTTCTCATACAGCGATAGAAATGAGGATTTTGCTTGATAGAACACGGGTATTTGCTTATTTTCAGTGCAGTCCGCTACAAACTGCTCAATAACGCGCCTAGTAAACCGTGGGTTTCCAACAGGGTCGCCAAGTACAATTCTTCTATTTAAGGCTGTGCGGTACACGATCAAAGCCTCGTAATCGGAATCCCAGAACCATTCTTTATCACCAAGGTAGTATAAATGCGTGTGTGAGTTATTGCCGTATCTTTCAAGCAGTTTTGTCAGACGTTCTTCAGAATGGATATCAATCATGGTGAAGCCTCCAAGTAAGCAGTCTCTGGGAGCCAGCTGAAATAATATTTGTCTTCCTATTAAACAGAGATTATAGTTAAAAATTATACCAGTAATACCTATGTTTTAGGTTTTTTTCTTGCGAATATAACGAATGTGGAGGAAGTTTTCATGAAAAAAGCATTGGTCGTAATCGATGTACAGGAAGCCTTTTTTTCGTTGCCGGAAAATTATCTTTACAAAAAAGAAGAGTTGGTAGCGCGGATCAATGAGTGGATTACTGCCGCGCGGGAGGGTAATGTCCCAATCGTTTTTATCCAGCATACGGATTATGACAACGCAGATGATGAATTTTATGTAGATTCACCGGATTGGAAGCTGCATCATGGACTCGACATAAGGGCTGAAGACACCGTGATTCGCAAAACAAGCTGGGATTCGTTTTATGATACTGATCTGGCTTCTACTTTGGAGGAAATGTCGATTGAGCAGCTTATATTTGCTGGAGCACAAACGGAGTTTTGTTTGGACACCACCATTCGGGCAGCCTACAGCCGTGGTTACAAGAACAATATTTTAGCGAAAAACAGCCATAGTACATTAGATAATTCCGTCCTGACTGCACAAAAAATCATCGAACATCATGAGAAGGTTTGGAATAGAAGATTTGTTACTATTCTTGATGTGAATGAAGTGGCACTTTAGGAGCGTAAACTATATTCAAGCCTACTTTTACTAGAAGAAATGATATAATGGTAATAATTTCTAATGGGAGGGGCTTGAAGAAGTGCGTTTAATAAAAAATGCTATATTGCTAGTCTTAATATTTAGTTCTTTATCGTTATTTGAGTATGGGAATTCGGTCAGCGCTGCCAGTAAGCCACTCATTAAGGTCATTGTTGATGGTGCTGAGATTAAATTGCCCGTTAATCCGATCGAGGTTAAGGGCAGCGCAATGCTGCACGCAAAAAGTATTTTTGATGCGCTGAAAATCAGCTCGAAATTCGACAAAAAGCGGATTACAGTGAATCACGGGGGAGTTACTTTTAAAGCAGAAGTAAATCAAACGCGTATTTATATCGGAAATCGAGAGCTTCGTTTGACACAGCCGCCCATTGTAAAGGACGGACGTACTTATGTACCGGCACGATTCATTGCCATTGTACTTGGCAAGGATGTGAAATATGATTCAAAAAATAGCCAACTGGTTTTCGGATTGACTGAAGATGCGAAAAAGGCTTTACTGCGTAGTTTGTTTGAGGCTGCGAGGAAGGGCGATGCCGCTGCGGTTACAAGCTTGATAAAGCGGGGAGCGGACCCGAATGGTAAATTGCTCTTCGAATACTTAGATAATACACCATTAAATTATGCCATCTTAAATAACAGAACGGATGCTGCTCGTGCATTATTAAATGGCGGGGCTACAATTAAGGATGCTGGTCCAGACATAGGTTTCAGTGTAATTGTGCTTCAGAACGCTGAATTGCTGGATTTACTGCTTACGTCAGGTCTAGACCCAAATCACAAGGATAGGACGGGTTCGCTGCTGGAGTCAGCATCAGGCATTATTGGAATTTCTGAGAATGGAACTTTTTCAAAGGACTTGTATCCTTCCCCAGCTCTGGTTAATACATTATTAAAGCACGGAGCTGACCCGGGGATAGACAACTCCCTTTACCGTGCTGTCCATGCTCAAAATTACAGTATTGTACAAGCTCTACTGAAAGCAGGCGCTGATCCTTATAAAGCGAATCAACACGGCACTACACCGTATGATTTAAGTGTTCAGCGAAATATAAACCGTTGGCTGATCATACAGAAAGAACGTGTTGGGCTGCCAACGCTGAGCATTACGGATGCTAAAGGGAACATAGTTGAAAATGGTAATTTAAATCTTCGTTCCATGGATGATCTTAAGAGCCCGCAATCCTATGTTGATTGGACTGCTGGACAAATTCACGTGGATGAACCGAATGGCAAATATCAAATCGTGAACGTAACGGTAGACGGTGGCACATATATTTTACCGCATAGTTTTAACTTTACGATCCAAGGTGAGACGGTAACACCGAGCACGTTAAAATTGCCTGAATTCAATGTCAGTGGTACGTTAAGCAGTGAATTGGTTCCCATAGATGGCGGTTATATTATGCTTTATCATAATCAAACATCTACATTAACTTTTATAAAAATTAATGCGAAGTCGTTTAATCTCTATGCGCCTGCGGGGCAGTATCGGATCGTTGGATACCGTGATGCCTCTAATAAACCGCATAGTGTGGAAGCCGATGTCACCATTACTAATACAGGTGGAGTTCAGGCTATAGCAATCGATTTAAAAAAAGTAGATAACCCTATGAATCCATCATAAAGAGATTTTAAAAAAGGGACCGCCCAAGGCGGTCCCTTTCCATTTGTTAAGACGATTATCCAGAGCGTTTATATAAATAGGGTGGGACGATAAAGGATTTATTATGAAATGGCATTTGGTTAAATAACGAATGCCACCATTCGCAGCCTAGATCGTCCGAAACCGTAAAAAGTTGTGTGTTGATTTCATCTGTTTGCTGTGAAGAAAGCTGGACATGATGAGCCCAGGTATCCAGCAATTCATCCAGCATTAGCTCGACATCCGAAGGCAGCTTCAAATCTGACTCGTAATCGCTCATCCATTTCCCTTCCTTCCTACAGCCTTTTCTTTGGGCAGCATACCAAGCGCTTCGGCAAGCTGACGGCGTGCCAGCAGTATTTTATAGCGAACGGTGCCTGAAGGCAGCCCAAGCGCTGCGCCAATTTCACCGCTTTTCATGCCGCCAACAGCCTTCATGAGCAGTATAGAACGAAGCTCCTCGGGCAATTCTCGGATGGCTGACTCAAGCTCGTGAAACTGCTCACGGCCAGCCAACAATTGTGATAGGTCACCATTCGGACTTGGAAAGCTATACAGCTGGATTTTGGATACAGCTTGTTTATAGCTCTGTGATTTCCGATAATAATCCTTTACCCGATTGGCAGCAATCGAAAATATCCAATACAAATGCTGATCCTCGGGTATACTTTCGACGACATCTTTGCGGTTCCAGATTTTCATGAATACGTCCTGCAGCAGGTCGGAGGCCGTTTCTTTACTTTCTGTTCGTCCGAGCAGATAAGAATAGATTTGCCTTGAATGTGTACGATACAATTGCTGAAACAAAGCCTCTGCGTTTATCGGCATAGCTTGTTTCTCATTCATCATCTCTTGTTTTGATCGTTCCTGTTTTTGAAATAGCAAGGTACTGGAGTAGAGGCACAATAGCCTTCGAAGCTGTTATATCGCCAATGACTACAATCTCGGAAACTTTACTTTTAATTAATTCAAGTTGCACATCATCATCCATTTCGAAATTTCCAATCAGCACCATACACATTTTTTCCTCGACAAATTCAAAGAAGCTGTTGGAGAACGTGTCATCTCCTAGAAATAACCGCACATTGGAGGATGTATTGGAATAATAAATGATTTGACCGAGCATGCGCGATATGGAGCTTCCTAATACGACTTCGCTTCCCTTAGGCAGTATCAGCTGTCCAGCTAAAATGACATCTTGAAACCCAATCTTCTCCACCGGTGAAGTGATGACCGCTTGCCCCGCAATGACGACGATATCCTCAGGAGCACCATTGCTGTTGGCAAAAAACTCGCCTCCCAATGAAACTTGCCCGGACAAGATTTTCACTTTGCCTGCCGTAGAAGGGACTAAACAAACGCATCCAATATTTTGCTGGGGTATGCGATTCAAAGCACTAGCTAGCGATTCTGGGGCAATTATAATACCAATGTTGCTAATGGAGGTCACATTAGCTAGATCCTCAGCTTTCACTCCAGTCAAATCGAGAAGACCCATATTTTCAAGAGCTCTTTCTTGAACATTAGCTTGCTGTACGTTTTCCATACGCTTCACGCTCCCATCATTTTCTAATTACACTAAATATAACGTATGACATTTAAAAGTGTTGGGAGAGAACAAAATAAGTTAATTAATTGCATCTTTAACGTTGCTTCGTTATCGTAGCATTAAGAGCGGTACATTAATGATACGTGTTAGGAGATTCGGGAAATGAAAAAAAAGATCTTGATTGTTGAAGATGATATTCATATATCCAAAATTATTAAAATGAATCTCAACCTTGTGAATTACGATACGGCGGAGGTTTATGACGGCTTGGCGGCGCTGGAGCTGCTTCAGCGGGAAAAGGTTGATCTTATATTGCTGGATGTGATGATCCCTCATTTGGATGGATTTGCGCTGATGGAACGAATTAAGCCGTATCAGATACCGGTTATTTTTTTGACGGCCAAAAACTCTGTTTACGATAAAGTGAATGGATTAAAACTGGGAGCCGACGATTACATGGTTAAGCCTTTCGAGGCTATCGAGCTGCTTGCCCGCATAGAGACGGTATTGCGAAGATACGGCAAAGAAGAAAGTGTATTACATTTTCAATCTATTGCAGTCAATATGGATAAACGAGAAGTAACCAGTCAAGGGGAAGTAGTCGAGCTGACGCCGAAGGAATATGAATTGCTTGTTGTTTTGCTGAAAAATAAGAACATTGCCCTCTCGAGAGAGCAGTTCATTAGTAAGGTATGGGGCGGCGACTATTATGGCGAGACGAGAACGGTCGATATGCATATTAAATCGCTGCGCAAGAAGCTAGAGCTGCAGGATTATATCAAGACGATTTATAAACTCGGTTATCGGCTGGAGGATTAAGAGGATGAAATTTTGGCAAAAAATTTATGTCTTCTCTATTCTGGTCTTTATCATTATTTTTAACGCTGCCTCTATTATGGTGATCGAGCGGAGCCATAATCGAATGCTTAAGCAGGAAATCAACAACGCTTTAAGTCAGAACATGAGCATTCATTCCAGCGTCGATGCGATTGTACCCATCCTTCGAATCTATGACTCCATTGATTACGAAAAAACGGTATTAACGAGAATTGCTAATGAATTTGTTGGTAAAAATAACGAGCAGCTCGTTTATTTGGATATTAGGGACGAGCAAAATCGGTCAGTCTTTAACAATACCGATTTTCAAATCCCAAAGCAGCGTGAGGAACTGGACAAGCTCGCCGTAGACGAAATTAGTTATATTTTGCGGGATATCGATCAGCGAACGATACTGTTCACATCAAATATTGCGAATATAAACCATAAAAGCTATGTTTTCACCTATATGATCGACGTTACTTCCTTGTACCAGGACCGTGTGGATCAGTATCAGTTTTTTGCAAAAGTAGATGTGGCAGCCTGCATCCTTTATATGCTGATTATGTTTTTTGTAAGCCGAGGTCTGACGAGGTCAATTGATCGCCTTAGCCGGACCGCGCAGGTTATTGCACAAGGCGATTTCTCGGAGCGCGTCCAAATAAAATCAAAGGATGAAATTGGCATGCTGGCTCAAAATTTTAATGATATGGCTGCTGTTGTTGAGGATAAAATAACGATTCTCGAGCGAAATAATGAAGAGAAACAGCGGTTCATCAACAATTTCACACATGAATTGAAGACGCCTTTGACTTCCATTATTGCCTATGCCAATTTTATGAGGACAACCAAATATAACGAGGAAATGTTCATGGATAGTTTGAATGTCATTTATTCGGAAGGAAAGCGCCTAGAGTCGTTGTCCTTGAAGCTCATGAACCTGATTTTGCTGCAGGAGGACGATTTCCAGATGGAGCTGCATGATTTAAGGGAGATTTTTGCTGAATTAAAGCCGACGCTTAGTGTAATGGCGAGCGAGAAGCATGTGGGAATGATTGTGGAATGCGAACCGTGCGAGCTGCTGGTGGAGAAGGATTTGATAAAGGTGTTGATCTCCAATCTTGTAGATAATGCGCTGAAAGCTTCATCCCCGCAGCAAACCATTATACTGCGTGCTCTGTGGCGCGGAGATCAATATATTCTGCAGGTACAGGACGAGGGCATCGGCATTGCCAAGGAACATCAGGATAAAATATTTGAACCTTTTTATATGGCGGATAAGTCTAGAACAAGAAGCAGCAACGGAGCAGGTCTAGGGCTTGCGATATGTCAAAGTATTGCAGGCGTACATCATGCTGCAATCCATATTGCAAGCAGTGAAAATCAGGGCGCAACCGTAGAAGTTGTGTTCACTCCGGGTCATCCGAAAGGCGGGATTAAGGAATGAACAAGCGCATTCTGGTTATGGTGCTCGCAGCGCTCGCAATCATTTCGACGGGGTGTGGCAACGTATTGGATAGGACTCCTAAAGACACGGTGATGGTTAAAAAAATAACGAAAGAAACGGGCAGCAACGATGTGGAATACGAGGGTGTTCTGTCCCAAGAGGCGGTGAAGACGCTTAGTTTGAATGCAGTCAACAAGTATTTGGAAAAGAGTCTAACGATCGATGAGCTGCAATTCGAGCTGATGGCTATTGACCAGCATAAATTTAGAGAGCTGCTAAATGAAGCGGAGTATGGAGTTGACCCCAGACCAGAAAGGGCGCAGGTGATTGAACAGGGCGCTAAGGCCAAGCTGGATTATCAAACAGAACTGGATGACATTTCTGGCGGCTTGTATTATATAACACTGACTAGATTGTCTGATCCTAGTGAAGTGTATGACATCGTACTGAACGCCAAAGACGGTGATGTGATTAAACTTTCCGAGGTGGGCGTCGTACGAGCCCCTTCCTCCAGCAGTCAAAGTGAACGAGAGAAAATCATTGCTCTCGCAAATGCGTTTATCGATATAGAAGGAAGCTACCCCCTATCTGAATTGTCGCTGAATGAGGACATTACCATCTGGGACAGCGTTGTGGAATTGTATTATACGAGCAAGGAAGATAAGAAGTTGAAATATTGTGTCACGGTGAATGTGAGGCAAAATAAGGTTGTCGGGTTTAGCAAGGATGTTATGGCGTTGTTAAGCTACTATTCTAGACTGTAAATAGAGTGAGATGAAGAGAGCCAATTGCATGTGCAATTGGCTTTTTTGTATTTTTATATTTTACAACTTCAATACAACTCTATCTCACTTATCATATATCCAGTCACTATACTGATGAAGTAATGCCTCGGAACGATAAAAGTGTAAGTAGTAGACAATGATAGCAATTGAAAGGAAGAGAACCTATGAAAAAGGCATTGTTCATTTTGTTGACGATAATGATGATGGTTGTATCTGCATGCAGCTCTGCTGCAGGCGGAAATTCAGGAGGTACGCAGACAAAGGGCGAGGGGCAGGCCGGTACAAATCCGCCTAAGGAAGAAACGGTTGAACCGAAAAACAGCAATGAGAAAAAAACGATTGTGTTCTCGACTTTTTTTCAAAACGATTTCTTTGTAGAAGCCAAAAAGAAATATGAAGCCAAGCATCCCAATATCACCATTGATCTCAAATACATCGATACAGAGGACGCGGATTTAGAAGTCAATTTGGAGAAGTTTATAAAAACGACAGGTACAGCTTTGTTGTCCGGTAAAGGGCCTGACCTGATTGAGATGGACCAACTGCCATCAGGGGATTATATAAAAAAACAGCTGCTAGTCAATATGAGTGAGCTGATCGATAAGGACCCAACTTTTAAGAAGGAACAATATTTCGGCAATATTTTGGACGGAATGAAAGTGAATGGAGGATTATATGGGATGCCGCTTGGCTTCTTTATTTATGGTCTCTTCGGCAATCATACGTTGATCGAGAAAAGTGGCGTTAAAATTGACGACAGCCATTGGAACTGGACTCAGTTTATAGAAACGGCTAGAGAACTCGTCAAGCATACAGATGAAAATCAATCCGTATTAGGCACAAGTCAGCCAGAATATATGATTACGCAGCTGGTTAATGATCAATATGGGACGTTTGTGGATAAGGAGAGTGGAAAGGCTAATTTTGACTCTGCTGCCTTTACTGATTTGCTGAAAGAAGTAAAATCCGTGTTCGATGACAAAATTATGAGTGGAGATAAAGGTTTTCCTATATTTAGAGACACCCAAATTAACTCGCCTGACGATTATATTCGTGAGATAAAACAAAGCGAGTTTTTGACAGGAGGCCTATCCCACAAGACAAAACTATACTTAAAGCCGATCGCAAGCGGTCAGCAGGCAGGCGGCTCCTTCAGAACGTATCAAACGCTGGGCATAAACGCAAAGTCTTCTGTAAAAGAGGAGGCATGGGATTTCTTGAAATTTATGCACTCTGATGAGATGCAGCATCGAGCAGGCAGTGCCGGCTTCCCACTCAGTAAAGCTTCATACAGCAGGGTTGTCCAGGATGTATTAAAAAAAGGGACGGTTAAGTCTGATCAACCGATCGGGCCGATGAAAGGCAAAGTGTTTGAAATTACCCAAAAGGATATTGATGATCTAGATAAATTTCTTACTGGGGCCAAATATTCGGTTCAGTTCAACAATACTCATATTGATGACATTGTAAGGGAAGAGTCTTTAGCTTATTTCGCCGGACAGAAAACACCTGAAGCCGTGGCAAAGCTAATTCAAAATAGAGTGACGACTGTTTTAAATGAATAGGAAAAGCATGAAAAGTGTTCTGATCAGGCTGCTGCGCAAGGATGGTGCTGCGGCAGCCTGCTTTTTGGCACCGAGCCTAATTGGTTTTTCCTTATTTTATCTTGTCCCGTTTGCCATGGGATTTGTGTATTCCTTTCAGGATAGTACCGTTAACGGCTCATTTGTTGGTTTGGATAATTACAAGGATTTGCAGGCCAGCGCATCCTTTCGGAAAGCGGCAGCCAATACATTTCTGTTTACTGGCGTTAGTGTACCGCTCATTATTGCTTTGTCTTTGTTGTTTGCTCATTTGCTGAATCAAAAGCTGTTTATTCGAAATTGGCTGCAGACCGCCTTTGTACTGCCGCTTGTCGTGCCTGTCGCATCTATTGTGATGATATGGCAAATCATGTTCGACTGGAATGGGACATTGAATGCTTGGATGCAGAGCTTGCATCTGGAGCGAATAGATTGGATGAAGTCGGAATGGTCAATTGGTGTGTTAGCCATCGTATATACGTGGAAAAACATTGGGTACAACATCATATTATTTCTGGCGGGGCTCCAAAGCATTCCTAAAGACTATTATGAGACGGCGGATATTGAGGGAGCAGGTATTTTTCATAAATGGATTCATATTACGCTCGTTTATTTGACTCCGACCATGTTTTTTGTCGTTCTTATCTCTATTATTAATTCGTTTAAAGTGTTTCGTGAAACGTATCTAATCGCAGGCAACTATCCTCATGACCGCATCTATATGCTGCAGCATTACATGAATAATATGTTTTTATCCCTTGATGTACAGAAGCTGACAGCCGCTGCAGTTCTAATGGTAGGCTGTATTCTTGCTTTTGTAATGGTCATGCTTTCCATCGAACGGCGTTTTCGGAATTCCATGGATGGGTGAAAGGGTGGTGAAAGGATTGCCATTATTTAAAAAGCTTGTGTTGTCAGTTATCATGGGGGGGCTTGCTGCGGCAATGCTATTCCCCATTGTTGTTACATTTTCCAACTCATTCATGACAGAGACCGAAATTGACTATAACTACAATCTCATTGGCAAGATGGTTAATATTGCGGCAGGGGAAAAAGACGGATATATCAATTTAAAGCTGATCCCAGATTGGGTATCATTCGGTCAATATGCTGAAGTATTGGTTCATAAACCGATGTTTCTCCATATGTTTTGGAATTCCGTATTTATTGTTGTACCCATCATTGTTCTGCAAGTGATGATCGCATCTCTAGCCGCTTATGCATTTGCCAAGCTGCGGTTTTGGGGGAGGGATAAGCTGTTTGTCGTATATTTGATGACCATGCTTATGCCGTTTCAAGTGACGTTAGTGCCCAATTATATTATTGCGGATAAGCTGGGGCTCATGAATACAACTTCCGCCATTATACTGCCGGGGATATTCAGCGCTTTTGGCGTGTTTATGCTCAGGCAGTTCATGATGCATATTCCATATACGTACGTTGAAGCAGCCAAAATAGATGGGGCAGGGCATGCAACCATTTTTTATCAAATTATTGTACCGCTCGTCAAGCCGGGAATCGCCGCTTTAATTGTTTTGTTATTTGTTGATAATTGGAACATGGTTGAGCAGCCGCTTATATTTCTTGAGGACACATTCAAGCAGCCGTTGTCACTCTATTTATCGCGTATTAGCGAGGGTGCAAGGGGCGTTGCTTTTGCTGCCTCCGTTTTGTATATGACTCCGATGGTGCTGTTATTTTTATATGCAGAGTCTTACTTTGTTGAGGGTGTTCAGCTATCGGGAATTAAAGGTTAGCCCATTCACGGAGGGATTTTAATGGAATTACAACTAGCTGGCCAAGCAGTGCCTGGACGCAAAAGAAAAATTCGCCTTCTGTTTGGCTTGTTTATAGGGCTGTTAATCGGATTTACGCTGTTTAGCAATACGCTAATGTCCTTAACCTTACCCAAGGTCGTGTTAGTCACGCCAAACCGTGGTGAACTTAATCATACCTTTCAAGGCAGCGGTATTGTGAAATGGCGGGTGCAAACGGCTTTGTCGGGTGAGCCCGGTATGAGGGTAAACAAAGTGAATGTTAAGGAAGGGGAGCCTGTTAAGAAAGGGCTGGTATTGATTGTTTATGATCAGAAGGCTGCAAAAAATCAAATACTAGACGAGCAGGCCGCTCTTAGTAAGCTGCAGCTCCTCAATAAAGAGCTGGAGCAAAGCTATGTCGAAGCCTCCCAAAGCGGAGATGAGAAGAGCGTCGAAAGCGCCAAACATGCGCTGAAGGTAAACGAGATAGATAGGGATATGCAGCAGCGGAGAATTCAGAAGCTGCAGGAGAATTTGGCAGAAACGAGCACATTGGTTGCGCCTTTTGACGGGATTGTAACCAAGGTTGGCGCGGTCGAGGGTTTGGCTTCATCCGAAGGAGGACCTGCTGTTATGATTGCCAATACGAGCCTTGGCTTTGAATTTGAATTACTAGTTCCCGAGGCTGCAGCGGCTCCTCTGGAAAAAGGAGCGAAGCTCGATGTTCAATTGAGCGGCACTCAGGCTAGACAAATCGAGGGCAGCCTAGTGGAAATTCAAGACACTGATGCTCTTAGCCCAGCAGGTGAAGGCGGGAGCACAGCCTCGCATACGGCAATGAAGAAATTGCTTGTTGCGATAAAGGATAATCAATTGCAGGGAGGAGAGCGTGCCGAGGTTATGCTGACTCAGAAGACAGATGATGTCATTCTGGTACCGAATAAAGCGATTCACGATGAGGGTGACAAAAAATATGTGTTTGCCATGGAGGAGAGGAGTGGACCATTAGGCAACGCCTTTTACGTTCGCAAAGCGTACATTACAGTCGTTGATTCAAATGATACACAATCTGCCGTTACGGATGGGCTGTTCGAGCAGCAGTCCATTGTATTCGAGAGCAGAGATCCGCTTCAGGATGGTGACAAGGTTCGCGTTCACTAGGGTCGTATCCTATAAATGTTATAAGGTTTGCCCGCTGTAGCTCTCTGGATTGGTCAGTAAAACCAATACGTTGAAGTTTGCTAGTGCAAAGCTATATCAATACATTAAGCAGGAGCTTTACTCCATGTAAAAGGGGTATGGTTCTTTTTTTAGGTACAAATTCATCCTTCCATATTTTAATACCGAGTTAACTGATATACTATTCCTATTAGATAAGACTCCTAAAATGGTAATTAAATGTAAATTAATTATGTGGTTTTTCTATTATAAACAGCAGGTTCGCTGCGAACCTTAAAAATTATGTTCTAACAATCGCAACAGGTATACGGAGGAACTTTCATTGATTGTAAGTACAAAACTTCACATCCCCCATGTGCGTAACTCTTTAGTACCAAGGCCACGGCTAATACAAATGCTTAATGCGGGAATGGAAGCCAAGTTGACGCTTGTTTCTGCGCAGGCTGGATACGGGAAAACGACAGCATTAAGTGAATGGGTGCGGCAGTGCAATGGAGCTGTTGCCTGGATTTCACTGGACAAGCAGGATAATGACTGGATTCAGTTTTGGAGATATGTCACAGCTTCTATTCAGGAGAGAATTCCCGGCTTTGGCTCTACAGTTGGGGTGCTGCTCGAAAAAGGTTCATCGACTTCGACGGAGCTTGCTATTATAGCGCTGCTTAATGAGCTCAGCCAATTAACCAGCGAGCTTGTCATCATTCTCGACGACTATCATGTGATTGAACTTCCCTCTATAAACCATTCCATGGCCTATTTGCTCGAGCATTTGCCTTCTCAGATTCATCTCTATATCGCAAGCCGTACCGATTTGATGATACCTACCGCCAGACTGCTGGCAAAAGGTGATCTACACCGAATCGTCATCGACGATTTACGTTTTAAGCTGGAGGAAGGCGTTCTTTTTTTTCGGGATACGACTGATTTATCATTGTCTAAAGAACAAGTGACGGAGCTGTTCCATCAGACAGAAGGGTGGATCAGCGGCTTGCAGCTTGCAGCAATCTCTCTGAAGCGAAGTGATAACATAGCTGCGACCATTCAACAATTTAAGGGTCAGCAGCATCATATATCCGATTATTTATTGGAAGAAGTATTTCAGCATCAATCGGCATCCATACGCACTTTTTTATTGGAAACCTCTATTTTAAGTCGGATGAATCATTCATTGTGCGAGGCTGTAACGGGCCACCCGAATAGTCAGGAGCAATTGGAGAGATTAGTGCAGCTGAATTTGTTTGTTATCCCGTTGGATGATCAGAGAAATTGGTATAGGTACCATCATCTGCTTTCAGATTTTTTGCAACAAATATTGTTTCGAACAGACTCGGAAAAGTGGATGCAAGTACATAATCAAGCAGCTGCTTGGCTGGAGCATCATGGCTTTGACGAAGAAGCAGTAGACCATTACTTAGAGGGAAAGCAGATAGAGGAAGCTGTCCGTTTAATAGAGAAAAATTTGCATAAGTTAGTGCATTCGAAAACGGTTTTGTTAGTTAAGTGGGTATCGCTTTTACCGGAAAACGCTTTTGCAGAGAAACCAATGATTGATTTATTGTATATTTCGGTCTTACTAGGAATCGGAGAATGGCAAGCCGCCTTCATAAGAATTGGGGAAGTAGAAACTCGCCTACAAGCGCTGCAGGGAAAGATGAGCGAAGTGGAATGGCGCCAGGTCATGGGCAATATCTACTTTTTTTATTCTATTTCCTCGTATCTTCAAAAGGACTTGGAGCGACTGTCGACATACCTCGAGTTGGTAGAGAAATATGTGCCGGAAGGCAGCTTTTTTCAAACGATGGGGCGTAACAGACATCAAGCATATGATATATTTGATGATCATTTGGCGCATATCAATGATCTTCAAGCCGTAGACACATTCCTCTTGGAATGGATTAACGTTTGGGAGAATAAAAAAGAATATCCCTTTATCGGTTTTTTATACGCTTCCTATAGCAAATTGCTATACGAGTGGAATCGATTGGACGAGGCAGAGCTATATGTAAATAAGGCTATTGAGCGTAGGGACATCGTGCCATATGCCCGGATTATGATTCCAAATTATATAAGTGCTTCGAGAATTCAGCAAGCCAAAGGAATTCCAATCCGTGCATCAGAGCTGCTCATTCAGTTGACACGACAAATTGACTCACCTGATTTCGAATTATTTATGTTGGGCATAGAAGCGGAACAAGCTCGTTTATCACTGCAGCAAGGTTCGCCCCAAGCTGCTTTTGATTGGATGCAAAGATGTGGTCTGGCACATACGGATGAGGTTCCATTGTCTCGAATGGCAGAGTATCTATCTTTGGCCAGAGTGCTTGCAGCGTGTGAGCGGATAGAAGAAGCGCTTTTCTTATTGGAACAGATGTATCGTATAGTAGAGAAGAAGGATCGTCTCCGCGATCAAATTAAAGTTTTAATTATGCAAAGCGTGATGCATCAACGTTTGGGTCATACTGAGGCTGCCAGGAAACAGTTGGAGAAGGCATTACACTTAGGGCAACCAGAGGGGTATGTACGCAGCTTTATCGATGAAGGACCTATAGTAGCTGAACTGCTGACTGCTTATATGAAGGGAAAGCGAGAAAAAGTTTTATCCGCTCCTCCCATGGTTTCACTGGAGTATGTTAGACAGTTGCTTCAAGCATTTACTGTCATACAAGTAGAGGACAAATCGCACAAAGTCCTGCTAACCGAACAAGAGACAAAGGTTTTATTGTTGATTGGGGACGGATTGTCAAACAAGGAAATCGCCGTTAGCCTGAATATTACTGCTGAAACCGTAAAGTTCCATATAAAAAATGTGTATAGAAAGTTTGGAGTAAACAATCGGGTGCAGGCGTTGCAGCATGCCAAACAATTAATGCTAATCGTATAATAGCCCCCTTTTTCTTACACATACCTCCCCATTCGGGGAGTTTTTTTTTTGAAAATATAGTCTTATAGTTAGAGGGACCATTAGGAGATTCGACATAAAAAGATAATCTACAACAATAAATTAGTATAAAAGGGGGATAAAAGCTATAAGTCTAAAATGAATAAAGCAGAAATCGGGGAAATAATTAGTAGTTCGTCATACTTAGGAACTAGATTTAAATGTTTGTACTGCGGCCTTATCTTTATAGTTGTGAAATACCTAGAATCACTAAAGTCTATCCATAGGAGAGTTAAAAAAGCGATGTTTAAAAAAAGAATATCAGGCTCGATGCGAGTATTGTTAAAAGGTTATATGGTTCGTTTACTATTGGGCTTAATGGTTTTTTCATTGTTTTCGTCGTCTCTTGCGTTGCCTGCATTTGCAGATGCGCCAAACGTTGGCCCAGACGGCAGTGCGGGTTGGACATATTGTGCGGATGAGCGTACTACATGCGGCTTTGAAGGAACAAAAGAAGTACGATACTGGGGTAATGATGGTAGTTATAGCTTTAATACAAAAATTGCGACTAACAGTATAGCTTGTTCAAATGACGTATTCGGTGATCCTGCTGCAGGAACCCCCAAAAAGTGTTATTACCGTAACCTTCAGCTTGATTCTGGGGAAATGACCAAAGTGGTTAGTAATTACAATAAGACATTAACGGTTACGTTTAACGTATATGCGAAACAAGCTGGCACTTTAGAGGATTTGAAAAGCAAGATTACCATTAAAAAAACAAGTGACGGCGACTTTACAGCTCTTGATGCAGACGATACCGTTACGAACGCAACATCTAGCACGCTTCAAATCAATTTTAAAGACAATCTAGTTGGTGCGGCAAACGCCATAAAGATTGATGCAGGGGCTTTTTTGGATAGCGATAACACGCCTTACGGTTTGCCGTTAGAAATTACGGCTATCATGTTCACCCCGCCCACAGTTATAGCGGACACGACGGATAACAATAATGCGAATGATATTGAGCTTACGTTCGCTGACGATTCGGAGTGGCGCCAAGCGATCACGGCGGTGAAGGATGGATCTGCCACTCTCGCTATGGGAACGGAATATACGGTCAATAACGGGAAAATCACGATAAAAGCCGGCGTCCTGGCAAAAGGCAATCATAATATCAACATATCCGCGTCTGGCTTTCCAGACGTAGGGGTAAGCCAGCTTGTTAGAAAGCTGTATCCAGGAGCAGGAGCGGGTACAATAAGTGATCCATATCTCATAGAAACCTCTGATCATCTTAATGAGGTTAGAAATAATATGGATAGCGGCACTTATTACAAGCTCGTAGCAAACATTAATTTAAACGGTTTCGCAAACTGGGAGCCGATAGGAAATGATATTGAGCCGTTTAAAGGATATATAGACGGCAGCGGATATCCAATTTCAAATTTAAAAATCGATACTAATTACGCTGGAAACAAAGGATTATTTGGTTCTGTGAATGCAGAGGGCACCCTTACAAATATGGTATTGGAAGATGTTAATATAATTGGTCAAAGCAGCAACGTAGGAGGGCTGGCTGGTACTAATTATGGAAAAATTAGCAACAGCAGCGTTACAGGAACGGTACAAGGTTCTACCGCTGTAGGAGGCTTGGTTGGCTATAGTGAAAATGGAACCATACAAAACAGCATGGCGGCGGTAAATGTAAGCGGGGTCTTTTATATTGGCGGATTGGTTGGTTTTCGTCAATACGGGTCCATTAGCAACAGCTACGCGACAGGTAGTGTGAGCGGAGCAAGTTATGTTGGCGGCTTGATTGGTGTCGCTCAATTTGGCTCAGTAAGCAATAGCTACGCAACAGGATCTGTGTCGGGGAGTTCTTTAGTAGGTGGCTTGAATGGTAATGTAGCTTATGATTCAACCAATAACAGCTACTACGACAGTCAAACCACTCACCAAGGAGATACAGGAGGAGGTATTGGGAAATCAACCGCTGAAATGCAAACGAAATCTCATTTTAACAGCTGGAATTTCAATACGGAGTGGTATATTCTCCCGGAAAAATATCCTCAATTATGGGCGTTTGTAGCCTTGGCTCAAGGAACGGACGGCGGTTCAACCAAATTAATCCGCGTTGCAGAGGGGATGGAATATTCATTTGACGGCAGCACTTATATTCCAATTACCGGCATGGAAGCGGATAACCTTATTGCAGATGCGGGAGATAAAGTCTTTATTCGTGCAGCAGCAGATATATTGAGCACAAAAACATTGACGGTTTCTCTAGCGAATATTAAGTCGGGTAGTGCACCTACAACGTCGGCATTGACCGCTGGGACAAGTGCGGGAACAACAAAGCTAACTGGCGTGACGAGTGCAATGGAATATAAAGTGGGCTCTGGATCGTACTCGGCAATAACGGGTATAAGCATGGACAATATTGTTGTCAATGCAGGAGAAAAGATTTCCGTTCGATTAGCGGCTGTGATGACACAACCTGCATCACTTGACCAAACGTTAACGGTAACACGCGAAAACATCAAGTCTGCGGCGGCACCGACAACGGGCACTTTGGAACCAGGAACGATTGGTGAGACAACCAAGTTAAATGGTATTACCTCAGCGATGGAGTATAAAGTCAACAATAATTTGTATGAGAGAATTTCTGAAACAAGCATCGATAATATTGCTGTTAAGGAAAATGATACGATCTCCGTTCGTATAGCGGCAACAGCTCTGCAACCGGAGTCTGAGCCGCAAATACTGACCGTGCAGTCAAATGTAAGAAATCCGAAGAGTGCTGATGCATCGCTTAGCGAGCTTACGTTAGGCGGAGTGACGCTTAGTCCAACGTTTGATAGTGAAACAATGGAATATACATCAAATGTAGCTAACAACGTGACGAGCACGTCAGTTACGGCAATCAAGGGAACTGCAACAGCTACGATTATAGCAGCTGATTTAGGTGTGAAACAGTTATCGGTAGGAGAGAATGTGATTACAGTGCATGTAACAGCGGAAGACGGCATTACGAAAAATGAATATACCGTCACCGTAACGCGAGCATTAAGCTCAGACGCAACGTTAAGCACGTTGACGTTAAGCGGCGTCACACTCAGCGAGGCGTTTGCCAGCGATACATTAACGTACACGGCAAATGCGGCTAATCACGTGACGAGTACGACAGTTGCAGCAAGCAAGAGCAATGCAGCAGCAACGATTACAGCATCCGATCTAGGTTTGAAACAGTTATCGGTAGGAGAGAATGTGATCACCGTTCATGTAACAGCAGAAGACGGCAGCACACAATACTATACGGTCATCGTAACGCGAGCTACAAGCCCAGATGCAACGCTAAGTGCATTGACGTTAAGCGGCGTGACACTCAGTCCGTCATTTGCTAGCGGTACATTAACGTACACGGCAAATGTGGCTAATCACGTGACGAGCACGACAGTTGCGGCAAGCAAGAGCGATGCAACAGCAACGATTACAGCATCCGATCTAGGTTTGAAGCAGTTATCGGTAGGAGAGAATGTGATCACCGTACATGTAACAGCGGAAGATGGCAGTACAAACAGTTATACGGTCACCGTAACGCGTGCTAAAAATTCAGATGCAACGCTAAGTGCATTGACGTTAAGCGGCGTGACACTCAGTCCGGCATTTGCCAGCGGTACATTAACGTACACCGCAAATGTAGCTAACGACGTGACGAGCACGACAGTTGCGGCAAGCAAGAGTACTGCAACAGCTGCGATTACAGCAGCCGATCTAGGGTTGAAACAGCTGACGGTAGGAGAGAATGTGATCACCGTACATGTAACAGCGGAAGACGGCAGTACAAACAGTTATACGGTCACCGTAACACGTGCAGCAAGCTCAAATGCAAGGTTAAGCTCATTGACACTAAGCGGCGTTTCATTTAGCCCAACGTTTGACAGCGAAACTTTGGAGTATACAGCAGATGTAGCTAACGACGTGATGAGCACGACAGTTGCGGCAATCGAAAGTGATGCAACAGCAACGATTACAGCATCCAATCTAGGTTCGAAACAGCTTTCAGTAGGTGAAAACACCATCACTGTGCAAGTCACAGCAGAGGACGGCAGTACAAAAAAATACACCGTTATCGTAACGCGTGCGCAAAGCTCAGATGCAACTCTCAGCGAACTGACATTAAACGGCGTGACACTCAGTCCGAAGTTTGTAAATGGTACATTCGCTTATACCGGGAATGTAGCCTATAGCGTGACGAGTACAACAATTACAGCTACTAAGAGTGCTGCAACAGCTACGATTAATGAAACAGATTTAGGTTTCAAACAGCTTTCAGTAGGAGAGAACACATTCATCGTTCACGTAACAGCCGAAGACGGTGTTACAAAGAAGCAATACAATATCATTGTTACACGTGCAAAAGAGGTTGTATCTGGTGGAGGTGGTTTGCCGGTACCTACACCATCGCCAACACCAACTCCGGTACCTACGCCAAAACAGATACCATCACCAACACCAACGATTAGCTTAGTTGATATCTCCAGACACTGGGCTGAAGATAACATCAAACAGGCGATTAGTAATGGAATCGTGACAGGTTATCCGGACGGTACATTTAGGCCTAACCATACCGTGACACGTGGAGAATTTGCAGTCATGCTGATGAATTTGTTGAAGCCGCAAGAAGCGGGAGCGGAACTGTCATTCACAGATACAACAAAGATTCCAGCTTGGGCGCAGAAGGCAATCGCACAAGCGGTACAGGAAGGTATTATTAATGGCTATGAGGACGGTACTTTCCGTCCAAATGCAGAAATTACACGCGCAGAGATGGCAGTTATACTAGCTAAAGCTTTGGGTCAGTCTACGGAAGCCAATGCTGCTACAAGCTTCGCGGATGATAATGATATTCCTGCGTGGGCGAGAGCTAGCGTTGCTTACGTAAAACAAGCGGGCATAGTAAAGGGGAAGGGTAATAATGAATTCGCCCCTCAAGACCATGCCACAAGAGCTGAAGCTGTAACCGTTTTGCTGAATATACTGGCAAGTCGGAATAAGTGAATAAGTGCATCCTAGAGTCTGAAACTTGGAATTTTTATTAAAGGATGGAGTTATATGCCTCACTACTATTTTAATGAAATTTGGACACCTTTTAAAATCATAGGTATTCGTCTATATCGCGATGATGATAGGGACGTATGGATCAAGTTCTGGAACGCGAAAAGGCGCCGAGTCATTCGAGCAGGATAGATACCTGCATTAAACTTAAAACAGCAGCCCTTATCAATAGGGCTGCTGTTTCAGTCTTTTCAGCTGCATCGATTGGCTATTAAACTTGGCCGGGGAGCATGCTCTTCACGGAGAAAGAGCAGTCGTTATTTTGCTGTTGTTGACCGGAGTTATTGTTTGGTTTTTATTTTTTTAGAACGGGCTCATCCCGATTGTATTGACTTTCTCGCCAGTTATACTGATGCCCATTCTTGTCGTAATGTCACGGTAATGACCAACACGGCGACCGACTCGGTAGTCCGTCTCGTCTTTGTTTCCTTCAAAGTTGCCGTTAATAATCATAATGGTTACACCAAACCCAGCAGGTGTTAACCCTTTGGCAATGTCTGATGCAGATGGTGTCCAGTTGCCGACCATTACATCATGTGCAGAAGGTTTCGGCGGTTGTGGAGTCATCCAAAATAAGATAGCTGTCATAAAGCCTAGCTTGCCGTCGTTTACGATTAATTCAGGTTGTTGGAGCAATGTGTTCTGATTTCCATAAATAATTCCGCTAATAAGTCCGTAATTGTAGTTCCAGCTAAGCTGAATCGGTCCACGTCCGTGATACGACTTGCCTGGAACTGGAGGGAATTCGGCATGGCTTTGAATGTACCCTGTGTTTGTGGAATTAATATAAGCGACTTCTTCATTCCAAAATAGTCCCCAGCTCAGCTCGCCGCCAGGTGCTGTCGCCCAGCCTCCGCCTGTTTCATGCGCAATATTGGCGAGGAAAGCTGCCAGCTCGCGCTTGCGGTTTACAGTGGAACCTTCTTTAATAAATGTGCCAAAATCAACCGTTTTAGAGATGACCGGTACGGTCAAATTCCATGAAGCGTTGAAATCTGCATTTTGAGAAATGAGTGTTTCTGTTTTCGTTGTTTTGTTCAAGCGGAATACACGGTTGTTCCATGTAGCACCTTGGCGGTATTCAAGCTTGTACTTAATGTTTGCAACGTCTGTTACTGCAGCGATTAGGTTGTCATAAGAATAATAGTCGACTTGACCAGGTTTATAGTACGTTTTGCTAGCAGCAAAAGTGTGCCATGCAGGTGTACCAATACGCATCGGGAACAGTGCTTCATATTCTGTTTTTGGCAGTGCGGCTTGTACGGCTGCCGCTGCGTTTGCTGGTGAATATTGAGGATCAATTCCGCCCCATTGTGCTGTAATTTGTTCATCGGTTAGAACGCGGCTTTGTCCGACATTTAGTTCGGCAAGAGAGGTTTTTACGGTGATGGCCGTACTTGCTGTTGTGTTGCTGGAGCTGTCTTTTGAGGATACAGAATAGATATACGAAGTGTCAGGCTGCAAGCCAGTATCGGTGTAAGTTAATGTGGAGGCGTTTGTGGAACCAACTTTTGTAGTGCCGCGGTAAATATCGTAACCAATGACAGCAATGTTGTCTGTTGCAGCATTCCAAGTTAATGTGACTGAATTAGCGGTTTTTCCTGGCGAGGCAAGATTCGTTGGAGCTGTAGGCGGAGTTGGATCTTGGTTGCCCCCGCCCGTACCTGGCTCAAGCAGCAGCCATGGTGAGCTCGATGGAGCGCCAGCACCGGGTACATCGCCTTGTGTCCACCATTTGGCTCGATAGTTGTTGTTATTGTAGCTCACTTCATCGCCGGTTAAATACACTTGGGTGGACACCCACGGTGAGGCCGTTAATGCAGCTTGCTGCTGAGCAGCATTGGCGGACACGGTTTTTGACACCGCTTCCAATTGAGCCAATAATAACAAAGTGGATAATACAATGACGCTTATGCGGATGAGCTTTCTGCTTATCAGTTTGCGTTTCATAGACATCCTCCTAAACTATTTTGTTAATTTCAACAACAAGTATATAATCTTCCAAAAATTTAATATATAGACGGTAATAACTATATTATTTTGTTTGTTCGTGTCGATTGTTACAACATTCGAACTATTTTTAGGGATAAATTTATGAGATATTAATATTTTTATGTAAAATAATACAAAAATACCCCAGTGCAATTGTACTGGGGCTTTGATCGATTTATTCGGTGTCTGGTGCAGCGATAGAAAGGCCAAGCCAAGGTCCTAGGGTAGACCTTGTGCTATCTGCCGTATAGAAGCGGTCAAAAAGTAAGCTCAGGCCATTGCCAGATAACCCCCTAGTTTCGTTGATAATCATTAACGAAAAGACTTGCTCTAAATTGAGCAAGTCACAAACCGTCGCATATTAAAGCGACAAAGAGGCTGATTTTTTTTATAAGCTATTAATATAGGGTAAACTTTCCTTTATAAAGATTAGAAGAGCCGTCGGATCTTGTGTTGTCCTTCACTTTAGCTGAACCGCCTACTGCGTTTACGATGTACCCGACCCCGTCCAAATGGACACTATTGTTTTTGAAATTTATTGGTGCCAGTTGGATAGCTTGAGCCGTGGGTGCGATTCTGGAACGCATCGACTACGCTGCTGTTGCCATTGCGGCTGCCAGTATTGTTGTAGATCTTGGAGTTAACCCCTTCACGTCAATAAAGCTGTCCGCTGAGTTTGCCCCGGAAATTCCAGTGCCGTTAAATGTGCAATATTCCACGAGAGTTCCATCAGCACCCTCTTTAATATCGATATGCTCAGCTGTTATTCCAGGGCCGAAAGTGGTGTATCTTATAGTATTGCCAATGACCGTGTGCTCGTAAGCAGCACTTTCATCCGATCCTACATAAGCGCCTTCGCCGTATCCCGCTTGATATTTTCCAGTATCATAATTGTTGGCGTTATCCAGTGTATTGTAGGAGCTGCCGTCCCTGAAATGAACGCCTTCGTCGCCACATTGTATATTTCGGCCTTGAAGATGAAGTTGTAGTTCCCATTGTCGATCATGATCCCCTTTTGTGCTCTTGTTACTTTAATATCGCGAATTTCCCAATAGTCGCCTGTTAGATGAATGCCGTAAGAACCATCATTGGTAGCGGGTCCTTGCAATATAGGGGGATTTGCTGGGTCACAACCCTTCAAAATGATGCGGCTGCCGGAAGTGCCGCTAGCGCCCGAATAGAAAACACCAGTTGGAACGCCGTTAGCATCCAATCTAGGATCACCGCTTGCAGCTCGAATACCTGAGTAGGTTCCTGGCGCAATCGTGATTATTGTACCTGCGCTCGCATTGATCATCGCACCTTGAATGGCAGCTGCGGAGGTTAATGCGCCGGAACAAGCTGCTATCCCTCCGGACTGTGTAGTTGCGCTGACGGTATTGCTCGAAACCGATTGATTGCCTGCCGCATCCTTTGCTTTTACGTAATAGCTGTAAGTTGTCGATCCGGACAAGCCAGTATCACTGGCTGTAGTTGCTGCTACCGATTTGAGAAAACTGCCGCCGCGGTAGATGTCATATCCAGTCACGCCCAGATTATCCGAGGAAGCGTTTCAGCTCAAGTTAATTTGACTGCTCGAAGCAACGGAGGCGCCCAAACCAGTTGGTGCAGTCGGTGAGGAGCTTTAGGCGTAACGCCTAAGAAGTATCGGGCTGAGGTGTTTGGTGAGGGGCAGCTTTAAGAAAATTTGCAAGAATTTAATAAAAAATAAAAAGAAAATAATGTAACATTATGTTATTGTGGAAAATATATCAAAAATAAAATTAAAAGGAGGGGAAAGTGTTATGAAAAAATTAGAAATTATAAAAATAGGGCCGAAGAGTGCTTTTAAAGCGACATTATATTTTGCTATTATTCCATTATCGATTATGGTTGTTTTAGGCTTTTTAGTCGCGATTATTGGACTCGCTATTGGCAAACCAGGCTTACTGTCAGCAGGAATTCCTTATATTATTATGCCCGTTATACTTATTTTTGTTTATGGCTTGATTGGGATGTTAAGTGCCTTTATCTATAGTAAGCTAGCGACAAAGTTTGGCGGTCTTGAAGTAACGGTTGTAGAAAAGGATAACCCTATAGGATAATCCGTCATGAAAGACCGATCTCAGCTTCGTGTAGAACGCTGAGGTCGGTCTTTCATTTTTAAAAGCGCAGTTGGTTATGCACGGACAGCGCACTTCTTCCAACGTCATATTATTCTCCTTGTTTCTCGTGATGTAATAGCCAGTTTTTACGTGTTAATCCACCGCCATAGCCGCCTAAATCACCATTTGAGTTGATGACTCGATGACAAGGAATCATAATCGCGAGCTGATTTGCGCCATTGGCCTGAGCGACAGCACGATAGGCGGATGGTTTACTGAGTGCAGCGGCGATGTCTGAATAGGAACGCGTTTCGCCCGGCGGAATTTTCATTAATTGCTCCCATACGCTCTTCTGAAAAGGTGATCCAAGCAACGAGACGGGGGTTTTAAATTCGGTCAGTTTTCCGTCAAAATAGCGGGTCAATTCACTTTCAATCGATTGGATTGGTTCCGTGACACCTGGAATGATGGCGGATTTTGTCCGTTGACGAAGCCTTTCTACTTCGCGTTCTAGCCCTCGCCGATCAACAAATTCAAGAAGATAAAGTGCACTCTCATCCCCAATTGCAATCATCGGCCCAAGCCTTGTGTCGATCCAAGAAGCTTTCAAAACCTGACTATTCTCTACTAATGTAGGCGCGGCCCCCATAATTCGCGAGAAAGCGTCTCTGAAACCGCTGCTGGATTCATAACCAGCAGATAGCTGAGTATCAATGATCGTTTGACCCGATCTAATGTTCTTCAAGGCAAGTCCCATGCGGCGAGCGCGAGCATATTCAACAAACGTCATGCCAAATCGCTTCTTGAACTGACGGCGCGCTGTTGACTCATCAACCGAAAGATTTTTGAAATCTTGTTCTTTCCATCGTTTTTCAGGATTTTCCTCAACGGCAGCAACAAGCTGGCGAACAACCTCCGATACATGGTTTGGGTGGGAAAGCGGACGGCATCTTTGGCATGGCCGATAGGAGGCAAGCAGCGCTTGTTGTGCCGTCTCATAAAATTCGCAGTTCTCAAATTTTGGCTTTCGTGCTGGGCAGGTTGGACGACAGAACACGCCAGTCGTTTTGACGCCTACATAAAATACGCCTTCATATTCCGTTCTTTTCTCTAATAACGCCCTGTAGTATTCTTCGTTACGCTCTGCAGGTACCATGTTTGCACGCCCTAATCTTAGATTATGCTCTTATTATAGAGCCTTCAGAAATATAACGTAGCCGAAAATCAGGCATTTATTT
This sequence comes from Paenibacillus sp. 01T431, assembly GCF_056398625.1. Taxonomy (NCBI): domain Bacteria; kingdom Bacillati; phylum Bacillota; class Bacilli; order Caryophanales; family Paenibacillaceae; genus Paenibacillus; species Paenibacillus sp. 01T431. Next base: position 163,447 of record NZ_JBFTPT010000008.1, on the reverse strand, counting down.
TTTTTGATTCGCATGTATTCAGATGAAGTTCGTAATCTGATTACCAGAACGCAATCCAACAACGGGTGACGCTTATCTTGACTTTGACACGGCTTTACAGTCCTTCATGTTGATTGTGCAGTAAGAGAAAAGCCAAGAAATATGCTAGTTACAACCCAGCATTTTCTTGGCTTTTGAGTATGAATGAATTGTCGAGCTTGAATCTACTTCAATAGCGACAGGATGGTGCTATTGCTTAAATAATAGCTCTTTACCATCCGAAAGGTACGTATAATAGTGATCTTTGGAAGCTTCTTCAATATGCTCGAATGCCCAGTGAGCAGAAGTCGCATCCGGCCATGATGGTGTTGTTACGCCTGTAAGCGGTCCTCTTCCTAGCAAACGGTTCATAATGGTAACTGCTTGCGCACGTGTTACATATTCCTTCAGACCGAACGAGCCATCTTCAAAACCGATCATAACCCCCGCTTTGTTTACAGCGGCAATAGCTGCTGCAGCCCAGTGCTGATCAGATACGTCCTCAAATGTGTTCGTGAATGGTCCGTTAAGATCAACATTTAACCATTTGGCCGCAATCATTGCCATTTCGGCTCTCGTTATGCGGTCATTTGGCCGGAAATTGCCCTGCTTATCGCCAATCATTAATCCAATATCTTGTAGCTGCTCGATGTTAGCTGCGGCCCAGAAGCCTTTTGCAACATCCGGATAGAGCTCTTGGTATTCATAAACATTTGGTAAATTTTTGTTGCGTGCTAGTAGAGCCGACATCTCCGCTCTCGTGATCGTGTTATTCGGGCGGAATGTGCCATCAGGGAAGCCTTTAATATAAGCATTATGATGGCCAGGGTTTGCAATGTTCAGGTCAGTGAAAGACTTCAAAGTGCCTGTGAAGCCGCTGCCCGGCTTATAAGATACGGTTGCTTCATAACCAACGGGAATAGGATTCTTCAGCTGAATAATAACTTGATTGCCATCCATTCTAACGTCTTTTATTTCCACTGCCTTGCCACTAATTTTTACTATAAAGCCTGATGTGTCCACCTTACCGCTGCCATCAACTAGATCAAGAACAATGGTTCCCGCTTTTGGATCGATGGTGGTCTTCTTCACTTGCTCCGTCACAGGCTGAGCGGGTATGACGGTGCTTCCACCTGTCGACCGTTCTGTTAACTGAATAACGGAGAAAATGCTAAACTTGTCAATTTCAATCTCTAGTCCAATTGGAGTATCACCGCTGTACACAACGGCAGGTTTCATTACCACTTTTTCTCCATCGCTATGCTCTACAAAAACTCGCAGCGAATCTAAAAAGCTGTCGTAGTTGCTTGCAGGCACGGTGATTCCGTTCTTTGCAAATGGTAAGAACAGTGTTGTTGTGTAATCGCGATAGTTTGTTTCAATTTCCAAGGAGGAGCCGATCACTGCAACATTTCGGCTTCCAGCTGCTGCTCTGACAACTGTCTCATTCACAATGCTGGTATTTAATTCCGCTTGATGACCAGCATCTTTTACAGGAATTAAGCGGAAAAACAAGTCAAGATAACGATCTGCCATGCGGTCAATAACATTTGCAGCAATGGATATAGTTGCATATTCTGTACGTATATCCAACGTATTTTGGTTGGTGTTTAACAGTCTTATAGATTGTCCAGGAATTTCGACAGCAATCTCACCTGGTTCGTCTCCTGCAACCTCATCAACAAATACAGTTGATACTCCGTTTTTTGTTCTAAGATCATTAATAAACCTTGCTGCTGCTGCCGGATCAAAAATGGCTTTGTCAATTTTTACTCCATTTGATAACATAACACGATTAATGCCAACCGGCTCACTCACCTCGTTGTCTGAGCCGCCAACAACAGGGACTTGTCGATAATTCTCGATTGTTGTCTTTGTTAGGTTCTCGGCTTTGACAATTAACAGGAATGTGCGGGTTTTCGTTACACCATTTTTAGAAACGGAAGCGGTGAGTATAACACTCTCATCCTTTGCATGACGATGAACAAGTGTCTTGATTGATCCATTCTCAGGCAATGAAATTTCAATTGAACTTGGCTTGTTGGAAGTCCAATCGATCATCGTTTCATTTGCCCCTGTTGTTACAATGAGTACAGGAAGCGTAACACTCTCCCATGTATCGTTTGCTTGGTAACCGATTTGCAGGGCCCTCAGTGCATCATCAATAGCTTCGTCTGTCGTGAATTCGACCGTTATAAGCAAGGGCTTGCTTTCATATCTGTCTTTTTCCGTTAATGTCACTTGAATTTTGGTTCCAGGCTCAAGGTCAAGTCCTCCGATGACAACGGTTCCCGTCTCTTCTCCGGCATTTACAGCACGTTTCAACTCTGTACCATTCTCGTCGTATACAATAATGGTCGCCCCAGCAGGCACCTCTACTACCTTAACGCTGCCATTCGATACACTTGCTTTAACCTTTGAACTTTCCGGTGAGCCACTATCTATTTTTGCTGTGCTAGAAGTGGATGGGCTTTCCAGCTTTCCAACTTCTGCAATTGCAACCTTAACCAAGTCCCCCTCACCAAGTACATGCGGGGCTTCAATGTTAACTACAACGGTAGCTATGGACGTATCCGTGTTTGTAACTGTACCAATAACATCGCCGTTCTTGTCATATACGTTGATAGTTGCACCTGGTGGTACATCTTTAACGGTTACTGCGTTTTTCGTTGCGTTTGTTTCCAAATTGTTACTCTCAAGCGGCGCGCTTTCCGTTTTTGCTTCGCTCGATATCGGTTTACTTTCCAGATGACCGTCTTCTGTGATCGTAACTTTTACAATATCGCCTTCAGCAAGCGCGGTTGTAGGTTCAATAGTAACGACAACGGCTGTTTTTGATGTGCCTGTATTTGTAGCCTTACCGATAACATCACCGTTCTCGTCGTATACTAGAATGGTTGCACCCGGCGGTACATCCTTGACGGTTACGGTATTATTTGTTGCGTTCGTTTTAACGTTATTTGTGTCAAGCACGCTGTCAAGCTTCGCTTCGCTAGACACTGGCTCACTTTCGAGCTTACCTGTCTCAGTAACTGTAACTTTAATGTTGTCTCCTGCCACAAGCGTATGCGGTTCTTTAATTTCAACTACGATATCTGCTTCCGTGCCAGTGTTAGTAGCTGTTCCAATAACCTCGCCGTTCTTGTCATATACGTTGATGGTTGTACCTGGCGGTACGTCTTTAATCGTTACCGTATTGTTCGTTGCGTTTGTTGTGATTTTTTTCTCGTCCAACGGGTCGCTCTCCAGCTTCGCTATGCTTGTTACTCGTTCGCTTTCTGGCTTGCCGTCTTCTTCTGTAATTGTAACCTCAATGATGTCACCTTCTTGAAGCTTGGTTGGCGGATCAATAGTGACTACCACTTCTGTTTCTTCATTGCCGTTGTTAGTTGCTGTACCGATGAGCTCGTCATCGTCACCATACACTTTAACAGTCGAGCCCGGTGAGACGTCTTTAACGGTTACTGTGTTTTTGGGTACATTCGTAGTGATTTTCTCTTTTTCAGGCGCACTGCTCCGTAAAATAGGAGATACTGCTGTTACGTTGCTGGCTACTTCACCATTTTTTGCATATGAAATATCAATTTGGCTGGCGCCAGCTAGTATATCCTTGCCATCGTCGGTCAATGTCAAGCGAACCGTTCCGTTCGTTGCAATTGACGAAGTTGCAATGACTTCACGATTGTCGTCGTATAGGGTTACAGCTACTCCATTCGGAACGCCATTGATCGTCACAATGCCATTAGCTGTATAGGACAACACAATGTTATCTGCGACAGGCGCCGCAGTCATAATCGCTGAACTGCTCGCAGATGTGCCTCCGTTGCTGGTGATTACAGTAATATTGTTATTACCGGCCTGCAGATGACTCGAATCATCAAAGGTATAAACAAGCACGCCCTCACTATTTGTACTATACTCGCCATCTACTAATTGATTGTTAACATAAATATCAACCTTTTCATTAGGCAAGTTATCGCTTTTGCTAATGCCGTTGACCTTGATATCAATACCCGTCTGTGTTCCAACACCTGTGGAGAATACTTTATTGATTGTAACTGCACTTGGTCCTTGCTTATAATTTCCGTTGGGTTTTAGTCCTCCGTCAACGTAGGAGTTTTTGAAATACCATGCCAGAATATCATGATGGGAGTTGGCTCCCCCTGTACTCGCGCCAAAGCCTACATATACCTCTTTGTTCATAAGGGATGTGCCGACATTACGAGTCAGTGATCTGTTATCCGCATTCGTTCGATCATCACTTAGACCATAAGTTGTAGTAAGAAGTCCATTATCATCATAATCAACCCAAACATGAACGTAAGCACCGCTTGCGGCGTAATCGTACAAACGGAAGTTGGCTCCTTGCAAATTATCAATAACGTCGCCACTGCCCTGTTGATGATGGTTGTTGCCATTCATTACAATAGCGACATGATCGGCAGTAGGGCCGGTTGGATTCGTTATCGGATGATATTGATTTAAGCGATTAAAAGGGGTGTTGGGATCATTGTATTGAATTCCCTTATGAGGTCCGAGGTTTTTCCACGTATCGAACTCTACACCTACGGAGTTTGGAATACCGGCATAGCCTACGCCTTCGCCTACCCCGCCTAGAACAGGAGTCGGATTATCCTGAATAATAAAGGTTAGACCATCAGCGGGTCCCGGAAAGTTTAAATTATTTAACGAAGTGCTTCCATTTAAATGCATGACAAAATAAGTGCTAAAGCCGCCGTCAAGCTTAATTTTATTTGTACGAACGACGATGCCGCTTGAATCATTCGTAACCGGCACTACTCTTAATCGTCCGTTCGCTGTTGTGGCGGTGTTATTTCGGCCCGGAATAGCCGGGAAGCTCAGCACTCTGGTCGCATCATTAGATACAACTGCAGTAGGACCGGTATGATTAAAATTTTGCCAGCCGACATAGATTGGCAGCGAGTCCGGCTCGGAGCTCGCCAGCACAGGCGTTATCGGCGCCGCTGAGAGTACCAAAATAAAGGAAGTAACAACTAATAAAATCCTTCTAAAAAATGAATCTTTGTGTAGATGATCAACGTGCATGATTTTTCCTCCTGGTTGTGGTCATCAATTTGTAAAAATATGCTAATTCGCACATTCCTAATTATACCATTCGATTCTGGACAAACTCTAAACATCCCTTGATATGTTGATCAGTACTTGTAAATCATGAATAAAATTACTTTATTGCTTCACTATATTATTTTCGAGAAAAAAATGATGAAAAACCTATGTGTAAGCGATTGCAGCTGGGAAGTGTTCGTTATTTAGGGGCAAAATAAGTTGATTTATTAAAGGATAAAGATGTACAATAGTTGGGTGATTGATAAAGAAGTGCTAGGTATTCAGAATGTTAATGGTCCTGACTATTCATTAGTGATTATTCTCACAATATAATCAGGCATTTACATGATTAAAAATAGTTAGTTAAACTCTAAGGAGGATTTTAATATGGCATTGGTATCAATGAAAGAAATGTTGAACAAAGCGTTAAAAGAAGGCTATGCAGTTGGTCAATACAACATCAACAACTTGGAGTGGACACAAGCCATTCTAGGCGCTGCTCAAGAAGAGCAATCCCCGGTTATCCTTGGCGTTTCTGAAGGCGCAGCTCGTTACATGGGAGGTTTCACAGTTGTAACTGCAATCGTGAAATCACTAATTGAAGAAATGAAAATTACAGTTCCTGTTGCGATCCACTTGGATCACGGTTCTAGCTTTGAAAAATGTAAAGCTGCGATCGATGCTGGATTTACATCCGTTATGATCGATGCTTCACACTCACCATTTGAAGAAAACGTAAAAACGACTCAAGAGGTTGTTGCATACGCGCACGAGCGCGGCGTTTCTGTTGAAGCTGAGCTAGGTACAGTTGGCGGACAAGAAGACGATGTAATAGCTGAAGGCGTTATTTATGCAGATCCTAAGGAGTGCTTCGAGCTAGTACAACGTACTGGTATTGACTGCCTTGCTCCTGCACTTGGTTCCGTTCACGGTCCTTACAAAGGTGAACCAAACCTAGGCTTCAAAGAAATGGAAGAAATTTGCCAAACAATCAAATTGCCACTAGTATTGCATGGCGGCACAGGTATCCCAACTGAGCACATCAAAAGATCCATTTCGCTAGGAACAGCGAAAATCAACGTAAATACAGAAAACCAAATCACATTCACAAAAATCGTTCGTGAAGTGTTGAGCGCAGATTCCGAAGCTTTCGATCCGCGTAAATTCCTTGCTCCAGGTCGCGAAGGAATCAAACAAACCGTTATGGGCAAAATGCGTGAGTTTGGTTCATCCAACAAAGCGTAAGATCATTTTCGAATATACAACAAAGAGCTGTCTTTCAAACGCCGCTGGCGGGAGAAGGACAGCTCTTTTTTTGTAATCGGATTTGCGGCAAACGCAAGGCTGCTCACATTCCCGGCAAGCTAAGCGCCAGCAAATAAAAAGGATTTCAATTAGAAATGAGGAATATAATGTAAAAATAAATATGCATAAACAGAATGGAGAATGGCCTATCGAGCTCCCTCACTATGAGCAATATAAAAGGATTTTTGCGCAGATAGCGAAGCCTTTTGCTTATGTAAATCTTGATTTATTGGATGCGAATAGCAGAGCCATTGCGGCTGCGGCGGGTGACAAGAAAATTCGTGTCGCAAGTAAATCAATAAGGTCTGTGGAAGTTCTTCGACGTATTCTTCATTCAGACAAAGTGTATCAAGGCGTCATGTGTTATACGGCAAGAGAGGCGGCTTTTCTGCTGAGGCATGGCTTTGATGATTTGCTGCTTGGTTATCCCGCTTGGGAGCCGGACGAAATTTCAATTCTGTTAGAAGCTGCAGCTAGTGGCCGAACGGTCGTGTTTATGGTTGATTCCATTCAGCATGTGGAGCATATCGAGCGGCTTGCAGCAGCCACTGGCGTACAGGCAGCGCTTTGTCTGGATATTGATATGTCTGCAAACTATCCAGGACTGCATTTTGGCATATGGAGATCACCGGTAACCACATGGGCACTGGCTAAACTGATTGTCGAACGGATTAAGCAATCCAAATGGGTAAGGCTGGACGGTGTAATGGGCTACGAGGCGCAAATTGCTGGGGTAGGGGACCGGGTCTCGGGACAGTGGTTAAAAAATTCATTTATCCGCCAGCTGAAGCGGCGTTCAATTCGAGAAGTAGCTGAAAGGCGTGAGGAAGTGCTGCAAGGTATTCACGCGTTAGGCGGGGAACTGCGCTTTGTAAACGCTGGAGGTACTGGGAGTATAAGCAGCTCCAAATTGGAGCAGGGAGTAACGGAAATCACCGTAGGCTCTGGTTTTTATTGTCCTACGCTATTCGATCATTATGCTGATTTTCAGTATTTGCCTGCTGCTGGATATGCGGTGGAAGTCGTGCGGAAGCCTAGACTAGATATGGTAACCTGCTTGGGCGGGGGTTACACCGCTTCAGGTGCTGTTAGCGCGGAAAAAGCGCCGCAGCCGCATTTGCCTGAAGGCTTAACGTTGATTTCGTTAGAAGGCGCGGGTGAGGTGCAGACGCCGATTCGTTGTCCGAGCGGTTTGGCTCTCGAGCTGGGAGATCCAATCTTTTTCCGGCATGCGAAGGCTGGGGAATTATGTGAACGGTTTCCGAAGCTGTATGCGATAACTGGGGAAGGCATTGTTGATGAGTACTTAACCTACCGCGGAGAAGGGGAATGCTTCCTATGAAAGCGAATCGGAAAAGCTGGACAAATTGGTCGGGGTCAGTCACTGCCGCTCCTGAGCTTATTCGGCATCCGAAGACGATAGATGAAGTAGTGGCAATCGTTCGTCATGAGTGTTTGAAGAAAGGCAAATATTTGCGCGTTGTAGGGTCAGCGCATTCTTTTACGGCGGTTGCGGCTTCTGATCAGGTGCTTGTATCGCTTGACGAGCTGCAAGGAGTGGTGAGTGTAGATGCTGACGAGCAGACGGCTGTCGTCTGGGCAGGAACGAAGCTGAAGCGGTTAGGCGAGCTGTTGCATGAAGAAGGACTAGCGCAGGAAAATCTAGGCGATATAGATGTTCAGTCGATTGCAGGTGCGATTAGTACAGGAACTCACGGATCAGGGCTGCGCTTAGGAAGTATAGCTACACAGGTGATTGGCATAACGGTCGTAAACGGCTTAGGAGAAGTGCTGGAATATACGCTGCAGTCACATCCGGCTGTATTTCGAGCATTACAGGTTTCATTAGGCACATTAGGCATTATTGTTCAGGTAAAGCTCCGTTTAAGGAGCTCTTATGTACTTTCCTATGAGAGCAAACGTATGGCTTTGACGGACTGCTTGACGCAATTGCCGAATCTTGTAGAGGATAACCGGCATTTTGAGTTTTTTTGGTTTCCATATGCGGAGACTTGTCAGGTCAAACTGATGAATGAGACGGATGCGCCCATGCCTACGAACAAATGGATTGAATATGTAAACGAAAAGCTAGTTGAAAACACATTGTTTGGCTTACTATCAGGGCTTTGTAAGATGATCCCCACAGCAAGTGCTGCCATAAGCAGGTTAAGTGCATCAAGTGTACCCGTTGCGACAAAAGCGAATTATAGCCACCGCATATTTGCGACAGAAAGAACCGTCCGTTTTTATGAAATGGAATACAGCTTGCCGAAAGAAGCCATGACGTCGGTCATTCGTGAAATGCGAGAGGCAATGGAACGTGAGCGATTCCATGTTCATTTTCCTATTGAGTGCCGGTATGTGGCGGCTGATGAAATCTGGCTTAGTCCCGCGTATGGCCGCGATTCTGCCTATATAGCAGTCCATATGTATAAAGGCATGCCGTACAAACGTTATTTTGAAGTGATGGAGCAAATCTTTCTTCGTTATGAAGGCAGACCCCACTGGGGTAAAATGCATACGCTCAAGGCTGCCAATTTAATTAAGCGTTATCCGATGTGGCAGGAATTTGCCGAAATAAGAAAGCAAATGGACCCTCATGATTTGTTCATGAGCCCTTATTTGCGAGAGTTGTTTACGACTCAAAATTAGCTTTTACATCCGCTAGATCATGTTTAAGCCGGGTAATAAAGCTCTTTGAGATCGGGGTAGAGTGATGTCCTTCAGGCTGAATAAGGCCTAAATAAACAGCGCCTTGGCCTGTTAAATCAAGCTCCAAAATGACCGATTGATCCCGAATAATGGACAAATCACTCACAAAAGAGTAATCAAGGCCAATAGTGACGGCATGATGATTTAGGAGTGCCCTGCCAATCGAATTCGGGTTGTTTGTCGTAAACAAAATATCCACAGCGCCATATTTGGCTTGAAAGTCATCCATAAACCATTTTACATAATCATCATTATACAAGACGATCGTTTGCTGCATAATTTCCTCTGGTGTAATCGTTTTGTTAAGCGCCAATGGAGACTGTGTGCTTACTGCAGCAACCATCTTTACACTCATCAAGCGTTCAATGGACAGTCCGATATTTTCAACAAGGCGATTCTCAAACAAAATAATAAAACCCAAGTCGGCTCGATTATGCAGAATGTCGTCGATAATTTCATGAGAGCCCTTCTCGAAAATCTCCATTCGTATTTGCGGATAATCCTTTTTAAAATCCATGACGGCATTCTCAATCAGAAAAGCATGGCCGGGAATGGTAGCGAATCGCAAATGGCCTTGTATAGAATTAGAATAGCCCTGCGTGGTCTCGACTAGCTCTTTGTACTTGTTCAGAACTTCGTACACCTTTTTTATAATGACAATTCCTTCGGCTGTTGGTACTGCTCCTGACCGAGATCGCTTGAGGATAACAACTCCCCATTCCGATTCTAGGCTTGAAATCGCCTGGCTAATAGCCGATACGGTGACATGAAGATTTTGAGCGGCAGCCGAGATCGACCCCGTTTTTACAACTTCAACAAGATACTCTAGCTTTTCGATATTCATGAATGACCTATCTCCTTTGCTTTAGTTTTTCTTAAGTATTATTCAATTTGTTTAAATTTATCTTAACTTATATCAATGATAAGATGAAATCAAGGTACAGAAACTCGTACTTATAAAGTAAGAGTGAAATTGGCGGATTGTGGACAACGTAATCGAGACCGTTTATGGGCTCGAATCAAAAGAGGGAGTGTTGATAACATGAGATTCCAAGATAAAGTTGTTATTGTTACAGGCGGTGCAAGCGGTATTGGCGAAGTAACTGTCCGCTTATTTGCCGAAGAAGGAGCGAAAGTGGTCATTGCGGATTTTTCTGATCATGGGCAGGGCGTTTCCGATCAGTTGAATACAGAAGGCTTTGATACCTTGTTTGTAAAAACGGACGTGTCTAACGAGGACGACGTCATTCATATGGTATCCCAGACGGTGAGCAAATATGGCAAGCTGGATGTTCTGTTTGCAAACGCAGGTATAGCTAAGGACGGGCCTGCTGATCTATTAAGCTTAGATGCCTGGAATAGAACCATTGATATCAATCTAACAGGCGTGTTTCTCTGTGATAAATATGCGATCAAGCAAATGCTTGCACAAGGCACAGGCGGCTCCATCGTAAATTGCGGATCCATCCATAGCCACGTTGGCAAAGCAAATGTTACTGCGTATGCTTCTGCGAAAGGCGGCGTTAAGCTTTTGACCCAGTCGCTGAGTGCGGACTATGCAACTAAAGGCATTCGAGTCAATGCAATTTGCCCAGGATACATTGATACACCGCTCATTGCAGGACGGAATGAAGCGATTACGCAGCATCTTATCGATTTGCATCCGATGAAACGCCTTGGCAAGCCTGAAGAAGTCGGTAAAGCCGTGTTGTTCCTTGCCAGCGATGATGCTTCTTTTATAACAGGTGCCAGCCTGCTTGTTGATGGCGGCTACACCGCGGTCTAATTCGCATTTCAGTAACTAGGATCTCGTAAGGAAGACAAATCCGAAAGGAAGGATCAACGATGAGATTACAAGGCAAAATTGCTCTTATTACAGGCGCAGGTACAGGTATAGGAAAAACAACAGCGCTTCGGTTTGCTAAAGAGGGAGCCAAAGTTGTCGTAACGGATATCAATCTTGAAAATGTTAAAAAAACAGCGGACGAGATTCAACAGTCCGGCGGTGAAGCGCTAGCTTTGCACCATGATGTCAGTCATGAGGATAGCTGGACGCAGGTCGTTGACGCATCCATATCCGCATATGGACAAATTGATATTTTATTTAATAATGCAGGAATCTATTTCATTAAGCCTCTAGCAGAAACGACGTTGGACGAGTTTAATCGCATGATGAGCATCAATGTAACCAGCGTGTTTCTTGGGATGAAGCATGTTATGCCGCTTATGGCGAAGAAAGGCGGCGGGTCGGTCATCAATGCCTCCTCCGTTGCAGGTCTAAAAGGGGCTGCAGGTCATATTGCATATGGTGCCAGCAAGGGCGCTGTACGAATTATGACCAAGGATGCTGCCGTTGAGTACGCTCCGGCTAATGTCCGCGTCAATTCGATTCATCCGGCCTACATTAATACGGCGATGGGAGCCTATGCTGTTAACACAGCTAAGATACCTGAGTCTGAATTAGCCGAAATTGTGGCGCCATTAGGACGTTTTGGTACGGTAGAGGAAGTCGCGAATTTAGTTGTTTTTCTGGCATCCGATGAATCATCTTTCTCAACGGGGGCAGAATTCATTCTCGATGGCGGGGCTACTGCGAGATAAATAAAAAAAGTAAGGGCACCCAAGGGCGGGTGCCCTTACTTTTTGTCTAGCCTTATATAGAGAAAGGAATTATTTTAATCAACTAGCGTGCCGAAAGAACGTCTGAATTAAATTGGATACCGTCCTGTCATATAATGTTTTCGCCATCGCTTCACTTTGAATATGACCACCTAAGTAAAGGTGGATGACTCCGTGTAATGAAGCCCAAACCACATGAACAACAAGTATCGGGTCTTTTTCGGCTATCAGTTCTAGCTCTATTGCCTCAGCGATCGTGTTTATAACTTGTTGCAAAGCAGTTATCGTCGCTTTTAAACTTTCCTCTTCCGGTTTGAATTCGCTAAAAGCTCCGCCAAACATCAACATATAGTAGCTTGTATAGGATTGTCCAAAACTCCAATAAGCTTCACTCAAGTCACGAAGATATTCCTCTAGGTCTGCTTGTTTTGGTACCGAGTCAAAGGACTTGGCTAACAGCTTGCAGCCTTCCAAAAATAATTGCTTAGCTAAACCTTCTTTGTTATTAAATAAGTTGTAAATGATTTTAGTGGAACATTCCATTTTCTCAGCAACTCGGCGAACCGTAACCGCCTCTGGGCCATGTTCCTGCAAAATCCTTGCAGCTGCCTCTACAACGTTTTGTCTTAAATTCTCGGTATGCTGCAGTCTCGTTTCCTGATAGGTTTTAACAGTACGGTTATCTGTGAAAGGCATATCGGAAGGATTGTTCATCTAACTTCACCCTCAGACCTTTAATTTTTTCGAGATACGATGTTTCCTGACATTCATTTTACTATTTTCAATTACATAACACCAACTAAAATGGGTGTCGCGTTAACAACAATCATGACTTTTGATCAGTAAGTTGACATTAAGCGGGTAATTAAATGCAATGGTTTCATTATGGTTTGATCAGTTGCCTAGTGGCCGAGTACATGAAGAAGTGATGCTCAACGTAGTTGCAGTTGTGGATCTTACTCATTTGTTTTTACCGGATATGCTTAAAAAACGGAGCGGTATCGTCATTAATGTAGCTTCTACTGCAGCATTTCAACCGGATCCGTATATGGCGGTGTATGGAGCGACCAAATCTTTTGTACTGTCGTTTACACAGGCGCTTTGGGAAGAAAACCGCAAACGCGGTGTCCAATTTCTTGCTTTATGTCCAGGTTCAACGGAAACCCCATTCTTCAGCGTTGTAGGAGCAGAAGAGGCATCTGTCGGAAAGCGCGATACGCCAGAACATGTTGTACAAGTGGCGCTTCGCTCATTAGAGGCTGGTCGGCCTTATGCTGTTGCTGGGATCAAAAACTTCATAACAGCTCAAGCATCTCGTTTTTTAACAAGCAAACAAATGCTTCGTATTGTGGAGCGGATGCTGCGTCCGCGTGTACTTTTAAAATAAAAATGTGAAGTTCGTTATCTGTGGTGGAAGAACTTATTTGTTTAAAGTGAAAAGGCACCCAAGCGGGTGCTCTCTCATTTTTAACAACAAATAAGCTGGCTTATATTCACATTCTGTTAGTTATTGAAATGCATGGGGGAATTGCGTGACGATGCCAGCTGTAAATGCATCCGCCATATCCAGTGCTTGTTTCTCAATTTGATCAAAGGCTTCGATGTCAGATTCATAATTTTTGGATAATCGAAATACGGCTTCATTTTTGGTCATGCGAAGATGCTCATGCAGCATGTTCTCCAAGGCTGACTTCGGCCAATTGGGGTTGATACTGTTCATAAAGCCAGCGATTTCATCTGCATTGGCATACCATTTCTTTTCTGCTTCCGCAGCTGCTTGATTATTGCCAGCCTTCGCAGCTTTAACGAGTTGTGCAGCCAAAACAAGATGTTCTCTCATTAAACGGTCAAACTGAGAAGCTACCGTATCTCCGTAATAATATTTAAAAACGGCGGCCATGTCTGTGGGATTACGAAGGAGACGCTCGGTAACTAACGCTTCATCAGGCAAACCTTCCGCAATACTAATAATGAGCATCCTCGTCCAAGCGACGTGTTGCTCCCAGAGCGTTCGGAAAGTTTGGTTTAATTCTACTTCGGCTTTACTTATACATGTATTACTTTGTACGTTACCCCATTTCATTCTAAAAAATGGTGTAGGCGTTTGCCTATAGGGGATATAATTCGTCTGCCATGTGTATGGGTTATAAGGATAAGTACCTGGATAAGCAGCATTTCTTGCAAAGAAAGACGGTTGATGCCGTGGATCTGATATCCAAGGAATCGAATAGAACATAGGTGTTGCCTCCTTAATATAGGTATTCACCTAATAACTATACGTAAAGAAAGTAGTATGCGATTGGGCTATTGACTATATTTATCACTGTAAACCCTGCACGAATGAGGACAAGGGATACTACATGCTGATTATGGCCTGCAAAGTGAACGATAACCTCGTGCAATTCATTTATTTAATCGATAATAAATATGTCGTTATAAACAATTGAGCGTCAGCAAGTAACCTATGGTGAAACATAGATTATTTGCTGACGCTCTTTTTATTGTTTCTATGCATCAAACAAAATTTGTATTGGGCTGCATATCTCGTCCAATTTATTGCCGCACCGCCACCTGAATGACACATTGACCCCTTATAGTATAGAAACTGCCATCAATAATAAAGGAAAGATAGGAGAAATAAACATGTATGAAATTCATAATGTATCCAGATTATTCGGCCAGGAATATGCACTTAAAAATATATCTCTTGAAATCAAGGGTGGGCTTAACTTTATCGTAGGTGCATCAGGAAGCGGGAAAACAACCCTCCTCAAAATATTAGCAGGCTTGGATCAGGATTTTAAAGGTGAGGCTTATTACAAAAAGCAAAATCTAAAAACGCTCAGCCAAAAGGATAAGAGTGAGTATCACAATAAAAAAATCGGGATCGTATGGCAGGAGTTTAACTTGATCGACGATTTATCGGTATTGGATAACATAAAAATGCCTCTATATTTAAACGATACCATTTCAGGTGAACGAATAACTCAGCTCATGAAGCAGCTTAAAATTAATGAACTCGCAAAGCAGAAGGTCAGAAATCTATCTGGCGGTCAAAAGCAGCGGGTGGCTATAGCAAGAGAGCTTATGAAAAATCCTGAGGTCCTTATTGCTGATGAGCCCACAGCCGCGCTTGACTCGAAAGCAGCCAGTGTAATTATTAATATATTGAAGCAAATCGCCAAAACGCGTACAGTCATTATCGTCACGCATGATAGCTCGATGCTTGACGATAACAGCAGTGTTTTTGAGTTTGATAAAGGTGAGCTCGTGTCGGAAACCAAAGTCGAACAAGCTAAGCCAAAACCATCTCCGATGACAGCAAAACCCGCATTATCTGTGAAGCGGACCATGTCAATCTCAATGACCAATATAAAGAGTAAAATAAGCAGATACGCGGTGTTGGTGATTGCCATATTGGTATCGACAAGCTTTCTATTAATGAATACAACAGGCCGTATACAAAACACGAGTAAAAACAGCTTTGATGAATTGTACGCTGCGATTGGCGAGGGCCTTTTTGATATTGAGATTGCATCTAAATTTATAAGCGCAGGCAGTTCAAGCGAATCTGATCAAGAGCAAAAGCCAAATGTCGATGTGGATCAGGACATTGCAGGCCTTTATGAAAAATACTTAAATGATGAACGTGTGAAGCACGTGGTATTTGCCCAGGCAGTGAATAATATTACGGTAGTCTTAGATGGCAAGGAGCACAAGATTGAGGGCTCAAACAATGTCCCTGTATTCAAAAAGCTAATATCTGGTAAAATGCCTACGGGTGATCATAATGAAGTGGTTGTCTCAAACAGCTTGGCAGATGTTTTAGGCGTTTCCAATAATGATCTCATCGGCAAAACGATTGACCTCCGTGGGACGCTTTTTAATTGGGATTCCGGTGAGCCAGTTGAAAAGCCAGTTGGTACGACTGTCAAAATTGTTGGTGTAGCGGATACCACAGCTGTGGTAGAGTTTAACGGTGAGATTAAGGAGTATCCAGTAAACGACTCATTCTTTTTCAGTAAATCATCGGTTATTGAACTGCGCGAACAGGCGAACATGAAATCCAAAACGTCTAATTTCTCGATGAGAGCAAATAGCGCCGAGGACATGATTTCATTGAAAGACGAGCTGCTGGCGATGGGAATTGTGCCGAATGGCAGATTTGAACTGGTCGAAGATATGGTTCGATTAAATGCTCAGGCGAAAGAGCAGTCAGGCTCAGCTGTCATTGTCATTAGCATTCTGTCTTTAATCGTTTCGCTTGCCATTTCGTTTATGACAGCAGCTATGCGTAAAAGAGAATATGCGATTTTCAAAATAAACGGCTATAGGAATAGCGATCTAACAAAAATGACGTTCGTGGAATACATGTTTGTTAGCTTAGCGGCATTTGTATTATTTGTATTGGCCTCTCCACTCATCAACATGGCTATGAATTCAATTACTGGCTCGCCGGGTGTTTTGGAAGCCAAATCATATGCTATAGAGGCGGGCCTGATTATCCTCATTGCTTTGTTTTGCGGCTTGATAACAACGATGGTGATTGGGACTGTCAATACATTTAAATCGTTGAAGTCAGGTGACAGAGCATGATTATTTTAGAAGAGGTAACAAAAAAATATGGTGACCAAACTATTTTAAACCGTATAGGATATACGTTTCGGAATAGAGGGATTACCTGTATTCTTGGCGCATCAGGCAGTGGGAAAAGTACATTATTGAACCTGCTCGCAGGGTTCGATATGAATTACAAAGGAAACATTACGGTATGCGATGAGAAAATTACAGAAATGACACCAGTAGAGCTTTGCCAATTCCGACAAAACCATATCGGGTTTATTTTTCAAAGTTACAATTTAATAAGCGGCTATACTGTTATGGAAAATATTTTACTCGCAGCTGAGTTGAATGGGAAATCAGAGCAAGAAAACCGTGATAAGGTATTTGCATTAATCAAAGAATTAGGCTTGGAAGCGAAGGCAGAAGAAAAAGTGGAAAATCTATCAGGCGGGCAGAAGCAACGCGTTGCGATTGCGAGAGCACTTGTGAATGATCCGCAAATATTATTCGCAGATGAGCCTACTGGAGCGCTTGATCGTGAGTTAGCTAATCAAATCATGGATATTTTGAAGGAAGTGGCAAGGGATCGGCTGGTCGTTGTCATTACCCATGATAAAAAGATATGTTCGTGGGCTGATGAAGTTTTGTCTATCCAAAATGGGAAGATACAGGTTGTTTCATCTCAAGCAATATCAGCAGAACAAACGATAGTCCAAAAGCGAATCAAAGCAAAGCATACGAGTAACCGTGCCCAGGTTTCCATTTGGAAGTGTGCTGTTAAAAATTTTAGAGTGCGACTATTTCGTTATATGGCAGTTAGCTTGGTTATTGCAATAGGAATTGCGCTGTTTGTTGTTTCACTCTCATCCAGCAACATCATGAGTCAGTCTATTACTGATTTCAAAGACAAAAACACCGCGTTCAATAACGGATATATTGCGTTAAATGAGAAACAAGATCCATTCAAACTATTAAGCCAGGATCATAGAATTGAAAATATCTATTATCAATACGTACTCAAGGACGTAGCACTTACCCTAAGTGCAGGGAGCGTTGGCTTTAAAGAGAAAATACCTATGCCAAGAGCCACTGAAAATATGTCATATGGCATCATGCCGAGATATGGGGAGAACGAGATTTCAATTACGCCAAGTGTAGGGAGAAAGCTTACCGATAATATTCGTGAGCTCATTGGCCAAAAAATAACGTTGAAATATGACGGACACAGTTTCCCTCTCACAATCAGCGGTATCTATAACGCAGGTTATGATGATTTTTTCATCAGCTCCGATGTGGAGCAATCACTTTATGAGCTTGAGAGAGGGGAGAAGCCATTCTCAGTTTCTTATGATGTGACAAGCTTTTCGGATATTGTGCCGGTAACAGATGATTTGGAAAAACAAAATATAACGACCAAAACGGCTGTGGAGCAAGTCGCTGCTCTGGAGAAAACCTTTAGCAGCGTAAAGAAGCTTTTTCTTGCTGTGTCCATTCTTATTTTATCCATCGCACTTTTTATTAGCATTGTACTGCTTGCTAAACAAACAAACGCTAGATACCGTGAGATCGGAATTTTAGCAGCTCTCGGCTACAACAAGGGATGGATCAGGGGGATATTAGCTGCTGAAAACATCCTTTTAGCTAGTACATCAACGATTCTCAGTATCGGAATGTTCTTCGTCATCAGTTATATATACAGCCTTTTGCTAGGGGGCGGAATGATCATTCAAGCCCTGCAAATGGTGATTACCGTCATTTCAACATTTATCATTATTCTTTTAATGAGTACGATTGTTAGTCGGAAGCTAATTGCTGCTGAGCCGGCGGATGCTCTTCGGAAATAAAGGATTACGAAGTAATACTTAGTGATGTTAAAATTATTGCAAACGAAAATAGTCTATACCCCGAATGATAGGGGGATAGACTGTTTTTTTTATTTTCAGCTAATTGACCTTAGTTAATTATGATCCAGAAGAGGAAGGGTCAAATAAAACGTTACACCATCCGCTTCATTAAACACGCCGTACTCCCTTTCATGTCGTTGTAAAATCGCTTTTACGATGGACAAGCCGATGCCTGTTCCTCCAAGCTCACGACTGCCTGATTGGTCAGCTCTATAGAAAGTGTCCCAAATATAAGGCAGATCCTCTTCGGGAATAAGCACGCCCTCATTTTTAAGCTCTACCCGTACGGAGGATGACTGTTCGGTCTTTATACGTATTTCAAGACGTCCTTGAACGGGGGTATGACGTATAGCGTTGCCAAGCAGGTTGATCAGCACTTGCTCCAGCCGCTGCCGATCTGATCGCACCCATAGTTCTTCGGCATCTAGCCCAATCAGCTGGGGACGGATGGATTTCTCATACAAGAGTGGAGCCATTTTCGTTAGTACCGATTGGACGGTTTCATAAAGCGGGACACTTGACCAATGTAGTGCAAACCGGCCGCTCTCTAGTTGGGAGAGATCCAGCAAATCGGCGACAAGACGGGCCATCCGCTCCGATTCCTCGATAATCACGGCCGTATATTTATCGCGTTTCAGCCCGTTTGCTACATTGTCTTGGAGCGCTTCTGCATAACCTTGGATTAGACTGACCGGTGTTTTTAATTCATGTGATACACTTGCTACGAATTGCCTGCGCATTCGTTCTAGCTGCTTTTCTTTCTCGATATCATCAAGCAATTTCAAGTTCGCTTCCTGTAATTCAGCCATCGTTTGCTGCAGATTACGTGCAAGGCTATTCATCGTTCCCGCGAGCTGGCCGATTTCATCCTTCCGATTCATACGTACGAATGCTGTGAAATCGAGCTTGGCCAAACGCTTCGCTACTTTGTTCAGCTGCATCAGCGGCAATGTAATGGTGCGTGAAAGGAAATAAGCAAAAAGTAAAATAGGGATGGCAGCAAGCGCGTAAAAATACATATAAAATCGGCTCATCACTTGCACAGCATCGCCGACAGGCTGGAGTGTTGCCAGTGCAATTAAATACGCATCTCCATCCCTATGGTTTACTGTGTTCGGCAGCTTCACTGCGGCAAGTAGCATGTTTTCATTATCAGCATTAAAGGATGATATTTTCGTCACGCTCACATGTCCTGTTTTGGATAATGTGCTGAATCGGTCGTTGTTTTGCAGCCAAATGCTCATGGCGTCCGACAGCCGATTACTGTAGGGATTAACATAAGTTGCAGGTACGAGGGGTTGAATTTTAATGTTCTTATCATCCAGCGGAGGCTGAACGTATGGCTCGGGATCGAGTTGAATCGATATATCATAATCATGATTAAGGATGATGGAAGGCGTTACAGGTATAGCAGGAATGGCTTTGTAGCCCCCAGCATACACGTCGATTTTATTTCCTTGCTTGTACAGCACGGCTGTTACGCCGTAAAAGCGTTGTTCAAAGCTGATGACCTCTTCGGGCTTGACGTTTAGATCGTAAATACCGGATGCATACTTATGATAGATGCTTTCCATCTGCTGAGATAGCTCATTCGACTTCTGCTCGATGTAAAACGTTCCGAAAAACTTAGTCTGAAGCACCATCCAAAGAATGATAAAAAACATCAAAGCGACCAAGGTCACCCAAAATATTTTGAAATCCAATCGCTCTCTCTTCATACGTACCTCATGTTTTCATTTGAAATTTATAACCGTTGTTGCGCACGGTTTGGATGTAACCAGCCTGGTCTCCTAGTTTTTTGCGTAGACGTTTAATTTGCGTATCGACTGTACGGGCATCGCCGAAATAATCGATTCCCCATAAGCGATCAAGAAGAGTATCTCTTGTTAATACGATATTTGGATGCTGGTAGAAGAACAGCAGCAGTTCGTATTCTTTTGGCGACAATTCGAGAAGCTCACCGTAAAGATAAACATCATGGGCTTGCTCATTAATTTCCAAATCATGATGCTTCTTCAGCTCTGCGGCCCCATCATGAACATGCCACCGGCTTAATAAGGCTTTAATTTTCGCGGTCAACACTTTCGGGCTAAATGGTTTAGTTACATAATCGTCTGCACCCAATTCGTAGCCATATAACTTATCTTCTTCCTCCGACCTAGCTGTTAGCATGACAATAATAGTCTGGGAGTGACTGCGAAGCTGCTTGCATACTTCAAAACCATCTATACCGGGCATCATAATATCAAGCACAACGAGATCAGGCGGCGTAAGGCGAGCATGCTCCAACGCTTCATAGCCATTTGCTGCTTGTGTGATGTGGTAGCCCTCTTCTTCCAAATAATCTGCAACAAGCTCCCTCATTCGAGGCTCATCCTCGACGATAAGTATTAAGGGCTGTTTCACCATATTGGATTCAATCTCCTCTGTTGCCCTTGTCATTCGCTATCATCGGGGCATTATGATTCATATTGTTGAGTTCACTAATTACCACCATTATGGAGGAAATGATCCTGTAAACGCAATGCAGCCCAATATACCGGCTCATTCGCCCCTAATTTGCATTGCCAATGGTTTTCATTTGTCGTTTTATGATAGTATATAGACCTATACGCTAAGAAGGAAGTGAACCATTATGATCAACATAACGATTCCGGCGCCGGACGTAACCATAACCAAGCAGGTTAATCCACAGCTGAGCAATATTTATGGCTTTACTGATTTTCACCTGATTACAAGGGAGCATGGCGGTTTCTTTATGTTTTACAACGATAAGGACGAGCTGCTGTTTGTCGGCAAGGCACGGAAGCTAAGACCCCGTATCAAAAAACATTTTGAGGATTCCGTATCCGTCATGAAAAACCATCGTAATGAGGTTACTAAAATTGAGGTTTATGTTAATGAGGATTCGGTTGATCGCGAGATTTACGAAACATACCTTATAAACAAATTCAGAGCGAAATACAATGTAGAAAAAGTGTTCTTTAAATAAATAGATCGACAAACACAAAGCAATGAGCGCAGTCATTCGGACGAGGCTTATTGTTTTTTTGTTTAGGGTGCGATGCCGGCTTGTTGACATCGGAAAGTAAACCTGATATATTTATCTTAAATTAAAGATAATTAAATTAAAGATTGTTTTTAGAAGATGATTTGTATTCATGAACCACGGGAAAGCTAAAATTGAATGGAGGAATATATAATGAATCAATTAAAAGGTATCCATCACGTTACGGCAATTACAAGCAGTGCAGAGCGCAACTATGACTTTTTTACAAATATGTTAGGTATGCGATTAGTGAAAAAAACGGTGAACCAAGACGATATCCAAACGTATCATTTGTTTTTTGCAGATGATAAAGGCAATGCAGGCACTGATATGACATTTTTCGATTTTCCACATATTCCGAAGGGCGTGCATGGAACGAATGAAATTTCAAAAACTTCATTCCGAATTCCGAATGATGCAGCTTTGCAATACTGGGTAGAGCGTTTCAATCGTCTAGATGTCACGCATACCGGTATTCAAGAGATGTTTGGCAAGAAGTCACTTTCGTTTGTTGACTTTGATGATCAACACTATCAATTGATTTCGGATGAAAACAATAAAGGGGTAGCTTCAGGGGTGCCTTGGGAAAAAGGACCAATCCCGTTAGAGCACGCGATTACGGGTCTAGGGCCAATCTTCATTCGCATTTCTAATTTCGAGAACTTCAAAACGATGCTGGAGAAAGTGCTGTTGTTCAAAGAAATTGACCAAGACGGTTCATTCCATCTATTTGAGGTTGGTGAAGGCGGAAACGGAGCTCAAGTTATCGTAGAATACAATGCTGTGCTTCCACAAGCGCATCAAGGCTTCGGCACCGTTCACCACGTGGCATTCCGTGTTGAAGACCGCGGCGTATTAAATGAATGGATTGAGCGCCTAGAGAGCTTCAGATTGCCGTCATCGGGCTATGTAAACCGTCACTTTTTCGAATCGTTGTACGCTAGAGTGGCTCCGCAAATTTTATTCGAATTTGCTACGGATGGTCCAGGGTTTATGGGTGATGAGCCTTATGAAACGCTTGGTGAAAAATTATCGCTGCCTCCTTTCCTAGAGCCTAAGCGTGAAGAAATCGAGAAATTAGTCCGTCCGATTGATACGGTTCGCAGTACGAAGGAGTTTATTAAAGAATAATGCTTCATAAAAGGCTCCAGCTTCCCTTGCGAAGCTGGAGCTTTTATTTAAAAAGCAAACGTAAAAGATATTCAACAATCGCTTTAGGTAGTGGATTGATTGGACAATATCCCCTATACTTGTAAGGCAACTTCAAGGAGAACTTGAATGTATAATAAGGAATGGGGGACATGAACTTATGTCTAGTTTGCCAAATTGCCCGGAATGTAATTCTGAATACACGTATGAGGATGGCAGTCTGCTAATCTGTCCAGAATGCAGCCATGAGTGGAGCTTACTAACAGAATCCGATAACGATGAAGATAAAAGAATAATTAAAGATGCGAATGGAAATGTGCTGAATGATGGCGATTCTGTAACGGTCATTAAAGACCTTAAAGTTAAAGGCAGCTCGCTCGTTATCAAAATAGGCACAAAAGTAAAAAACATCCGCTTAATTGAAGGCGATCATGATATTGATTGCAAAATCGATAGCTTTGGCGCTATGAAATTGAAGTCGGAATTTGTTAAGAAGATTTAGTATTTGTTTTTAATTCAAGTATAGATGAGGCCCGATTGGCTCTTTAGAGCTTTTCGGGTCTTTTTATTGATGTTTAGGAGAAAATAATTTTCATAAACTGAATAATGGTGAAATTAATTTACAAAATGAGGGTATTATGATATGTTGATTTTGCCTAGATGGCAGCAGCAGTCAAGGAGTAAATAAAACAGCAGCGGAGTGGAGTCCAATGAATACAAATAGAAATGTACTTGATAGGATAAGAAGAAAGTTGGTCGTTTCCTGCCAAGCCTTGCCGGATGAGCCGCTGCATAGTCCATTTATTATGGGGAGAATGGCATATGCAGCTTTTTTAGGCGGAGCTTCAGGGATTCGTGCCAACAGCGTAGAGGATATTAGGGAAATTAAGCAGCAGGTAGATCTACCGATCATCGGTATTATAAAAAAGGATTATGAGGGCTCTTCCGTATTCATCACCCCTACGATGAATGAAGTGGATGAACTTTGCCGAGAAGGCGTGGACATCATCGCAATGGATGCAACAAATCGTGTGAGGCCGGACGGATCAACGATATCGGAATTATTTCCTTTACTACGAGATAAGTATAAAGATCAGCTCTTTATGGCGGATTGCTCGACCTATGCTGAAGCTATCGAGGCTGCAGCGCTAGGGTTTGACATTATTGGGACGACTCTTAGCGGCTATACGGAAGCAACAAAAGATAATGTTTTGCCGGATTTTCAGTTGATAGAGAAGCTCGTGAATACGATATCTGTTCCGATTATTGCGGAGGGCGGCATCTCAACACCTGAGGAACTAAAACGATTATTTGACCAAGGGATTTATTCGGCTGTAGTGGGCTCTTCCATTACAAGACCGATGGAAATAACCAAAAAATTCGTAAAGGCTGTTGAATAGCCCATGGGAATGAACATTTTAGCGGCAGATATTGGCGGTACCCATACGAAGATAGGCATTTGCGATGAACGAGGCCGTATCACTCAGTTCAAGGAGTATGCAACTGAAGCTCATATGGGCGGCAAGCATCTCATGGAAAAACTGCTTTTCCAAATGGAGTCGTACCAGCATTTTGATGCTGTCGCTATTAGTACGGCCGGACAAGTGAACGCAGATGAGGGCTGCATCTTGTATGCCAATGAGAATATCCCAAGCTATACAGGCATGAAGGTCAGAGAGATCGTAGAGAATCGGTTCCATAAGCCAGTGAAGGTTGAAAATGATGTGAATGCAGCTGCTTTAGGCGAGGCGTATTTTGGAGCGGCAAAGTCGTTTACTGATTTTTTATGCTTAACGTTTGGGACGGGGATTGGCGGAGCCATCGTCATGAATCGTCAGATCTATCGTGGTGCGAGCGGCTCAGCTGCTGAATTCGGTCATATGTTTACCCGTCCATTGTCGCAAACGAATGGCGGCACGCGCAAATCATTTTATGAAACCTATGCCTCAACAACAGCCTTAATTCGAATGGCCCAAGAAGCTGATCCTGAAATTGTAGACGGAAAAGGTTTTTTTGATAAAATACAGGTAGGAAACGAACCATTACAACAAATATTGCATGCATGGACGACCGAAGTTTCCGCGGGTTTGGCTTCACTCATTCATATTTTCAATCCACCTGCTATTATTGTAGGAGGCGGAGTGATGGAGCAGGATGAGCTTGTTCGAATGGTTGAGAAACAAACCAAAGCCTTAATTATGGAGAGCTTTGCGGGTGTGAACATCGTAAAGGCTTCTCTTGGAAATAAAGCTGGCTTATTAGGTGCGGCATCATTATTTCTACGCTGAATAGACAGGATTTAGGGAGGTGATCGGTTGCGCACTATCAATATTTTTACAACGATTCATTCGAAATACAACAACCTGACGAATACCGAAAGGAAAGTAGCAGACTTCATTCTGGAAAACTCGGAAGGTGTCGTCTACATGTCGATTACCGATCTTGCAGATCACTGTGGAGTGGGCGAGTCCAGCGTATTCCGGTTTTGCAGGTCGTTAAGCTATAAAGGGTATCAGGATTTTAAAATCGCCCTTGCACACAGYATCACCGCTGAGAACGAAATACCGCAGCTCACGGACAAGGTTCTGATGAATGATACGATGGATCAAGTGTCCTCTAAGGTGCTGTCATCCAACATAAGTGCATTGAACGAGACCTATAACTTAATCGATAACGAAAAAATGGATCAGGCGATTGAGCATTTGCTCCAAGCGGAACGGGTCATATTTTTTGGCGTAGGCTCCTCCTTGATGACGGCAATGGAAGCGAAAATCAAATTTATGCGTATCACAAACAAAACGGAATGCAGCATCGATTCGCATCTGCAGATGATGTCAGCGGCTTTAATGACGAAACGGGATGTCGCTGTCGTTATTTCTTATTCCGGTTCTACAAAGGATACGATTGAAGTAGCGAAAAGGGCGAAAGAAAGCGGTGCTACCGTCATTTCAATTACGAGGTTCGTTAAGTCGCCGCTGACCTCTTACTCTGATCTGACGCTGCTGTGCGGAGCGAATGAAGGACCTTTGCAGGGCGGCTCATTATCTGCGAAGATTTCACAGCTTTACTTGCTCGATGTTTTGTATGTGGAATATTTTAAAAGAACCTATGAAGATTCAATAAGGAATAAGGAAAGCACGGCTGCGTCGGTAGCTGTGAAATTGCTATAAAGCTTACGGTGAATAAAAAGAGGTAGAGTGCGATTGTTAAGCACTCTATCTCTTTTTTGATTTTCATAGAAAAAGCCGCTCTATCGCGGATCGGCACGAAGAGCGGCTGGCTTTAACATTTTATAATGATGAGATTCCAATTATGAACGAGGCTTGAAGATGCCAAAAGGCCGACCGATTGGCAGAAACACACGTCCAAAATGCGTATTCAGTACAGCTGCGCCTGCAGCATATAGCGATAGGAGAGCAATCCCCATCTCAGCATAGGCAGCTAATGCGTGGAACACGTCAGGTGCTACTCCGAATGCATCAAAGCTTAGTCCAAGGAAAAGCAAATCTATTAGAACGAAGATGAAGAATAATACTTTATTTGTCTCCGCTGCTCCGATAGTCATCAGCAGCGAGAATATGAGATAACCGACAAAAGCAAAACCAAGCTGCTTGCCATCTGCGATTGCAGCCAGCTCAGCACCGAACACACCAAGCTTGATCAGCCAACTGCCAGCCATCGCCATCCAGAAGAAAGCATAAGCGCCAAAGGCGGTCATACCAAATGTATTGTTATGTTTTGCATCTTGAATAGAAGCAAAGAGCTGAGCAAAGGCGCCTAGAAAAATCGCCCATGGAATAACGAGGCTCAGACCGTCAGTTAAGCCGAGCTTCTGTGAGGAAGCTACGAGCGTAACGATAGCCAGCCCAAATAAGCCGATGGCGCTTGGGTCGGCTGTTACAATTTTGACATTGGAATGATGTTCATTATGCATGTTAGAAAAGAAACCTCCAATAGTTTTCAGGGGTAAACCTGCAATAGTATAGTTGATTCTGCCGATACCAGAATTTCTAGTTTAACGGAAAAGATCTGGCTCGCATAGGGGGAAATTATTGAAAACGCCCCTTTTGCCTTGTTTCAGCAGAGGGGCGTCACATAAATGTTTTATATTCAGCCTTTTGGCTACTGTCCGAGTGATTTCTGTTTGGGGATAGGTCCGAATAAAACCCAATGTCCTTTCACTTTGCCGGCCCAAGCAACGATGATCCATGAGCCAACTAAAGCCAGGAAGAAGCCTCCTGCAATCCAGGCTCCGTAAACGAGCGGACTCCCATTCACATCCATCATACGGTAATATCTGAGGAACATCGGATGCAGCAAGTACATGCCAAATGACGCATGGCTGAGATGAATAAGTACCGATTTCAAATATTCCAAACGGGATGCCTTAATCCGAAGGGCAAGATGAATAAGCAGCAAACAAGCCGATGTAATATAAATTTCATTTTTAATTTGCACCAAAAAGCTATCGTTAAATAGTAGTTTTCCCTGCGCCTCACGCAAGAAGTAGATCACGTTGAGCATGCCGGAAATGGCTGCTACTAGAATTAATGTGCTGCGTAAAGCAATGCTGCTGCGTTTGCGCTCCCAGAAGGCATGAAATATCGTATAGTTGATTCCTATATAAGCCCCGATACAAAAGTACAAGCTGTATGCGAAAAAACCGCTGGTGACGTATTTGATTCCCATTTCCTTGGCGTTAAGCATATAAACCCACTGAATGAGAAGTCCGCCTGTGATCAGCCAATTGATGAGACGCGGCCATTTTCTCATCACATACCAAAGTACAGGGAAGAGCAAATAACACTGGATAATAATAAAGATAAAATACAAATGAGCATAGGTTTTTCCAATCAGCAATTTAACGAGAAAATCCCAAGTTTGAAAATAAGAGATAAACTGCTCGAAATTAATAAATCCGTATCTGAAATAGATGATAGTGGCATAATACATAAACGAAAATAGGAGAAACGGCAGCATAATTTTAGTGATGCGTTTCTTGTAGAACATCGTAGCTGTTTGTTTGTTTAATGGTTTATCATTGTAATTGTAGAAAAGAGATATGCCGCTGATCAGAATGAAGAGAGGTACGGCGAATTTGGATAACGTATTAAACAGGACAAGAATCAAAAACAGTGTGGAGTTAGGATCGGAATTGACTACTGAAGAGGATGTCGCGTGAATCATAATGACAGCAAGTATGCCAAATGCGCGTAGGCTCTCAAGCTCAGTCAAAAGCGCCTTCTTAGCTGGCGGTTGAGACATTTATGCACCTCGTGAGTAAGTAGATAATTTAACAATATTTGTTGCTAAAATGCTGACAAGCTAGTATAGCACAAAAGTGGAAAAATATAATGTAGTAGTTTGTGGAGAAATTGTGCGCGGGCAGGGAAATTGAAAAGGAGCTTAAATTTAAATCTCGAATATCTAATGTAATCGGATAGCTAAAAATCTAATGACAGACAGGAGTTGGATACAATGATAAAAGGTTTTGGTGGAATATTTTGGAGAACCAAAAATCTTGAAATGATAACAAAATGGTACAGTGAAGTGTTGAAGCTTGAAATAGGGAATTGGAATGGGACGATGATAAAACCCGAATCCGGAAATGAGACTATCTTTTCTTTTTTTAGCGAGAATGACAGCTATTTTCCAACAGAACAACAAGTGATGTTAAATTTCCAAGTACATAATGTAGACGAGACTATTAAGCATCTTGAACATTTGAATGTACCTCTTGCAAAGAACTTAGAGGTTAGTGAATTTGGGAAATTTATTTGGATTGAAGATCCAGAAGGTCGATTGATCGAGCTTTGGGAGAAAAACGGGTAACAACAACTTAACAATCACTATGGCGAGGCTGCCGGTATGTAACGGCAGCCTCGTTGAACTAACAATCGAGTTTGAGGTCTGCAGGGAATACAACCTCGAAGTCGCATCAGTCCATTTTAGATACTAAGCTAATCATGAGAAATCCGTCTTTGATTAACGAAGGTGCTGCAATGGCTGGAACAGCAGCATGCACGGCAACCTTTTTACTCATTAAAAGTTGGTTCAAGAGAAAATAGCGTCAATTGCGTCTTGGCTGCGCTTTTGACGCTATTTTTGTTTTAGTGAGGTTTTTGAAAGGTTGGAAAAGGTAAAGGAATCTCCTAGCATACGCTCGATTATTCGTGTGAATGCCAGCTTCTTACGTTCTACTATATCTTCGGACCATAAGAAAATTCCGGGATCAAACATAAAGTTGATGCCAACTAGTATGAATTCGGCAGTTTCCTGTGGGTCTTGAATTTGAAAGATTCCTTCCGCCATTCCTTGATTCAGAATTTGTGTCACGTAAGGGGCACTGTCTTGTACAGCTTGTACGAGAACCTTCTGGTGAATCGATGCATTATGTTCATGATGCAGAAATTCAATAATTTTGCTCTCATCCTCGTATGGTTGTTCCCACAAGATGGTATACATCTTTGCTTCTACAGTCATTCCTTCGGTTTCCGCTAGAACTTTGACCATATTAACTTTTTCTTCAGCCAAACGTTCTACAATGGCGATCATAATATCATATTTGGTTTTGAAGTGATAATAAAATGTACCCTTAGCAATGCCCAGTTTATTGACTATATCGTCCACAGCAGTTTGATTGTAGCCATTTTCTCTGAATAACTCTAATGAGGCTTCTATTATTTCGGCGCGCCTAATTTCTGGTTTTTTATTAACTCTCGACAAGTTGTTCATCCTCCTCATGTATTTACTCTATTGACAAACTGACTAAAAGTCAATAAAATTGGCTGGGTAACATTAACCGACTATTAGTCAGTCAGAATGAAAAGGAGAAAATACTCATGAATCTGCGCATTATATTATATCTCATCGGATTTAGTGCCTTTGCAGGATCGCTGGGGCAAAACTTATATACGCCTTTACTTGCCGACATGCAGAACGATCTGCAAACAACAAGTTATTTAATGAGCTTGACGATTTCTTTATTTTTGATTGCTTTAGCTGTCATGCAGATCGTATTCGGACCACTAGCAGATACAAAAGGAAGGAGAAAAGTGCTGCTGCCTGCACTCGCCGTATATTTTGTGGCATCTTTAGGCTGTGCATTTTCCTATTCCATTGAATCATTTCTGGTTTTCCGCGTCTTTCAGGGCATAGGCTCCGCAGCGGTTCCCGTTGTAGGAGCAGCAGTAATCGGTGACCTGTTCCGTGGAAAAGAATTGGCAAAGGGAATGGCTACTTACCAACTTATGCTTTTGCTTGCTCCAGCTATCGGACCTCTTCTCGGAGGACTCATCGGGGAAAAACTCGGATATCAAGGCGTGTTTTTCTTTTTGTCAATCCTAATCCTGCTGCTTCTGCTCGCCAATATGAAGCTCTTGCCCGAGACAAAGCCACAGAATGTATCCGCGACAAGGTTCAGCCTTAGCTCGTTTATTGTAATTTTTAAAAACTATCTCGGTGCGGTTGTTTTGTTATATGGATTTGTACAATGTGTAGTTTACTTAGTATATCTTGTGTTCTTGCCTCAAATCCTAAGTACGTCGTATAACATGTCTACGGGGATGGTTGGGATTGTACTGCTTATTATGTCCGCCTGTACGATTCTGAGTATTAGAGTCGGCAGTTGGATGCGTAACCGAATGGGAAGTGGACGAGCATTAATGTATGCATTCCTTTTACAATCGATTACAGTCGTTCTTTTTGCTTTAACCGCCAATCTCTCGTTACCGATTTTGATCGTGGATGTTTGCTTGTTCGGCCTCACGATGGGGCTGACTGTGTCCATGCCAACTACTATTTTGGCGGAACAGTTTCCAGAGGAACGCGCCACTGCCATCGGTGTGTATAACTTGATCCGATATATAGGCATGGCAATTGGCCCGATGATCGGCTCCTTACTTTATGTTGAGAATGACTTGAAGCCTTTGTTCTTAACTTGTGGCATAGCCTATTTAATCTCTGTCTTAGCAGGAGGCGTGTGGTTGAGTTCGAAGCGTCTGAGGGTTATTCCTTCTTGAGCAATTGGTAAAAGGCGTCACGTTGCGACAAATATTTTTTGCATAGCCACGTTTCGCCTCCGCCAATACCATTTTATTAATCTAGCGGGCAGGTCAGTTTAAATTGAGGGAGGGGAATTAGTATTGAGATGGAATATATACACTGAGCTTTACTTTCCGTAGGAGGGGGAGATTCAATGTACATAAGAAAAGCTTGTTTAGAGGATGCAGAGGGTATTGCCAAGGTTCATGTTGATAGTTGGAAGTCTACGTATAAAAACATTGTTTCAGATGAGTTTTTAAAGAACCTTTCTTATGACCAACGAAAGAACTTGTGGAATCGAAATATCTCTGATAAGGAGAATTATACATTTGTCGCAGTAAATAATGAGGGAGAAGTCGTAGGATTTGCAGATTGCGGGAAAAGAGAAAGTAATAATATCGATAATTCTGGTGATTTAAAATCTATATATTTGCTTGAAGAATATCAAGGAAAAGGTGTGGGGAAGCAACTTTTCAAACAACTTTTTCTTCAATTTGAAGAACTCGGCTACAATAGAGTTTTTGTTGAAGTATTAGAAGATAATAAAACCCGTTATTTCTACGAATATTACGGTGCTCATTTATTTAAATCGGATAAGATAACAATTTCCGGCAATGAATTGAATCTTCTTATATATGAGTGGAGCAATATTGGCGAAGTATTATCTAAATTGTGAATACAGCGTCGAATAAGAAAAATATGTTTGTTAAATTTCGATTTATGGAGGAATCAAAATGGATGTAACATTCCAAAGAGATCACTTATTCTGGGTACATGAGCCTGAAGAATATACGATTACAGATGGAGAAATTGTGATTAAAACAGAAGCTGGAACAGATTTTTGGCAAAGAACCTATTATGGCTTTCAAAACAATAATGCTCCTGCTTTGTTAATGAAAACCAATGAGAAATACTTTTCGTTTATAGTAAAAACGGAATTTGACAGTAAACAACGCTTCGACCAGTGCGGTGTAATTATCTATCAAAATAGTGATAACTGGATAAAGGCTTCTATTGAATATGAAAATGAAGAATACCAGAGATTAGGAAGTGTTGTAACGAACTTAGGATATTCTGATTGGGCAACTACGGATATTTCTGCAACAAAGAAATTTATGTATTACAGACTGAGCCGACGTAAAAGCGATTATTGTATTGAAAATTCTTATGATGGCATTCACTATAAGCAAATGCGTATTGCACACCTTTTTGAAGGAGCAGACAATATTCAGATTGGTATTTATGCTTGCAGTCCAGAAGACTCTTCATTTAATGCCGTTTTCACAGAAATGAAATTTACTGAATGCCAATGGAAAGAACACAAGTAACAAATTTCCAGTGTAACTAATAGATAAATATAAATGATCGAATAAATAATTGGTAAGAGAAGGATATTCAAATTCATGACTCATAAAGCGGGAAGAGGTATTATGGAACCACCAAAAGGAAGGTTAAAAGTAATTATTTTGTGTACAGCATTATCACTTGTAGCCGTTTCTGTATTCCTGTTCATATATAATTTCCCAAAAAAGATTGATCTTGAGTATCCAGCATTGGAATATCGCGTAGGCAAACCTGAAAGTGGAGAAGTAACAACAATCAAAGTTAAGGGAACTATATATAAACCCTTGTTCCGTGATCCATCCTTTCATGGACAATTCATTATTAATAAATATGATTAAACAAAAAATTATCAATTGCGGGATATAGATTTTTATCAAGATTTATTATTTTATCATCAGAATGAAAATGGAACACCTGTTCACAAGCCTTTAGGTTATCTAATGATATCGGATAATTTTGCCCAACTGAACATAGATGTGAATGAAAAAATGAATGATAACCAATTGATAGGTAAGGACCTAAGAATATCGGCACCTGCTAAAAATTACGAGGAAGCCATGAGAATTAACGCAGAGTTAAAAGCGAACTAAATCGGCAAAAATCTGAAGCACCCCCATCGACAACAGGGATGCTCTATTAACATATACAGTGTCACTTTATATAAAAACTATCTACGTCGTTGAGATTCCAGTATTATTACATCAGTTATGTTTACACATTGGCGGTTCGTATTAATATCGTCCTAATGGTTGCCATTAACCTTTCTCAGGAAGATGTTCAGGCTGATTGACGACAACAGATCCATCATCTAGTCTCAGCCATGTTTGGAAGTCAGCTTTCCCTTCGGTCAATTGTATGATCCTTGCACCACGTGGAAAACCGTCTTTTCCATAGGTGTTATAGCCCGTAGCTCTTCCATAACATAGACGGATGCCGTGAAGCTCACCCCAGTAATCATTGATATGATCATGCCCAACGAACGTACCGCGGACATCTTTCATTTCAAGAAATGCTGTGAAAAGTCCGGAATTGATTTTTGGACTCGCTACGCCTTCATGCTTCTGCCCATAGCAGGTATGCTCGTTCCATACCTCGTTATATTCGGGCACAGGGATATGGAAAAAAGCAAGCGAGGGCAGTGGCACATCATTGTTTTGTTTCGTCAAACGAGCGGATTGCTCCTTATACCAGCCAATCTGGCTATGAGTTACCCAGGCATAGCCGCCAACGGGCTGATCGGCATACTCGCCTGAATCCAGTAAATATAATGCGGCAGCGGGGCTGCTATTATTTTTAGAATGAATTTCCAGCACATAATTTCCCGCACGATCCCCTAGGCTAGGGCCCATTTCGGTTAAGCTGAGCGGTCTTTCCTGCTGCAAGCGAATAAGCTCTTCTCTGGTGGTGCCAACCTCGGTATCATGATTGCCAAATACAGCTGCCCATGGGATATTAAATTCTTCCGCTGCTTTGACAGCATTTTTAAAGGACTCTTGTCTATCAGTACAATGCTCACTATAAATAACGTCACCGGTAAAGATCACCAAATCCGGTGATTCTTCTTGCAGGACGTTCTTCATTAGAGAATAGGTTTGTAAATCCTCCTGCTGCCCGTTTTGCCAGTGCAGATCGGTAAATTGAACAATTTTGAATGTGCCATCTTCTCGAAAGTTTAAGTTCGCCATAGTACCCTCCACTTGAATCTTATTCGAATGATTTTCGCCAAAAATATGTAGACAATGGTTTACGCAATGGTTTACGTACATTCATTTCGATATCATTCATCATTATCCTGCAATAAGGCACGATTAAATAAGGGCTGTCCCAAACGTAGATGTATCTGCGTTTGGGACAGCCCTATTATTGTTCCGCTATGATATTAAAAATCAAAGTTGTCGGGATCTGGACCCACCCGAAGATTTTGGTTCAGAGCGTCTATTCGGGACAGCTCACTCTCAGATAGTTCAAAATCAAATACATTACTATTTTCGATGATGCGATGCTCTTTCGTTGACTTCGGAATCGTTACAATGCCATGCTGTAAATCCCAGCGCAGAATGACTTGAGCAATGGATTTGTTATGCTTTTCAGCAATCTCCTTAAGAACGGGATGATCTAACAGCTGACCTTGCATAAGCGGAGACCATGCTTCGATTTGAATGTCTTGTTGCTTGCAATAGTCGATTAACTCTTTCTGCGTTAGCTGCGGATGGAGCTCCACTTGATTGATCATCGGTTTAACGGCAGCATCTTTCATTAACGTCTCCAAATGATGAATCTGGAAGTTGCTTACGCCAATGGCTTTGACTCGGCCATCCTTGTAAAGGGTCTCCAAAGCTCTCCACGCCTCTTGGAATTTGCCTTCTACAGGCCAATGAATCAGGTACAGGTCAAGATAGTCTAAACCCAGTTTATTTAGTGTAGTTTCGTAAGCCGCCAGCGTAGATTCATATCCGAGATCAGCATTCCAAACCTTTGATGTGACAAAAAGCTCTTCTCTAGTCACGTTATACTCAGCCATAGCTTCACGAATGCCTTGTCCGACACCTGTTTCATTGCCATAAATAGCTGCAGTATCAATACTACGGTAACCATTTTTAATCGCTGCTTTGACGGACTCAACCAGCTCCGCGCCATCCTCAACTTTAAAGACGCCAAGACCAAACCAAGGCATTTGAACACCGTTGTGAAGTGTAGTTGTATCCTGTAAATTCTTTGCGATCACAGTGAAGCCCTCCTGTGTTTTGTTTCATCTTTTTTTTCTAAAGCTCTTGCCCAGCCGGTTAAAATAACAGCGCCGAGAACCATCAATCCGCCAACCCATGCCGTATGAATAAGTCCCATCGAGTCCGTAATGACACCGCCCAAATAGGCGCCAATGGCGATACCTGCGTTAAACGCAGCGATATTGACAGCCGAAGCGACATCTACCGCCTTCGGCGCATAACGTTCAGCGAGCATCACGACATGCACTTGCAAGCCGGGTACGTTCATGAATGCAAACAGTCCCATCAAGATAATCGTAATTAAGCCAACCACTTTAAACGGTGCGGTGAAGGTAAGAACAAAGAGTATGACAGCCTGCAAAATAAACATGTAAAACAAGGCGGTAATCGGCTTCTTATTGGCAGCTTTCCCTCCAATGACATTGCCGATGGCGATGGCGATGCCGTATACCAAAAGAATGGCCGCTACCGTACTTTCCTTAAATCCGGTTATATCGTGAAGCAACGGGGATAAATAAGTAAAGACAACAAACGTACCCCCGTACCCAATAGCAGTAATCGCGAATGCAAGCAGCAATCGTCCATTCGTAACCAGCTTTATCTGCTCGCGCAGCGGTGTTCGAGTTCCTTTGCGCAAATCGGAAGGAATCAACACCATATTGGCAATAAAAGCGATAACGCCAATAAGAACTATGCCAACAAAAGCAGCACGCCAGCCCATATGCTGTCCAATCCAAGTACCTAACGGTACGCCTGTAACGGTTGCTACAGTGAGTCCTGAGAACATAATTGCGATCGCGCTAGCTCTGCGGTTCTCGGGAACGAGATCGGCTGCAATGGTAGCGCCAATTGACATAAATACGCCATGAGCCAGTGCCGAGATGACGCGTGCGGTAAGTAAAATACCAACGCCGCTTGCCGATGCCGCAAGGCTGTTCCCAGCAATAAAAACAATCATGATCCAAAACAATAATGTTTTTCTCGGAATCGTAGATGTTAAAGATGTTAATATTGGAGCTCCAAAAGTAACCCCAAGAGCATACAACGTAACGGTTAGTGCCGATGTTGTAACCGATATATTCAAGTCTTCAGATATAAGCGGGAGCAGCCCTACACTGATGAACTCTGTTGTCCCAATCGCAAAGGCGCTTATGGCTAACGCTAGAAGCGCCAGGGTACTTCTTTTTTTATCTAATGCCATTTGTATAACCCCTTTTGTATGGTATTGCCGGCCGGTAAGTGCTATTATGATGGGTTTAGGCAGTAATGAACAGTACGTACTTTGAAGTGCTATAGGTACTAAAAAGTAATAAATGCATGAACAGTAGGCGATAGCTCGGTTGGGGAGGATATATCTATGATTAAGAAAAAATACAATATTTCAGTGGAAGCGACCCTCGAGGTTATTGGAGGGAAATGGAAATGCGTAATCCTTTGTCATTTAACGCATGGCAAAAAAAGAACGAGTGATCTCAAACGTATTATGCCCTCCATTACACAAAAGATGTTAACGCAGCAGCTGAGAGAGCTGGAGCAAGATGGCATCGTGAATCGAATAAGCTACAATGAGGTCCCGCCGCGGGTTGAATATGAGCTCAGTGAATACGGATGGAGCTTAAAATCGATATTGGACTCCCTTTGCTCATGGGGTGAGATCCATATTATTAAAGAATACGGCAATAAGGCTGCCGTATTGGAAGACAATGGCCTAAATAATCTTGAGATGGACATCGTCGAACAGGAAGAAGATGTGCTTTGCTAAACCATCCAATAACAAACAGGCTGTCGTCATGTGGACGACAGCCTATTTGTTTATGACGATCATTAAGCTTTTTGTTCGTAGAGCTTAACGATTTCAATAATCGTATTGACGGCTTGTACCATATTGTTAACCGACACATATTCAAATCGGCCATGATAATTTTCTCCGCCGGTGAAAATATTCGGTGTCGGCAA
Organism: Paenibacillus sp. 01T431; assembly: GCF_056398625.1. Taxonomy (NCBI): domain Bacteria; kingdom Bacillati; phylum Bacillota; class Bacilli; order Caryophanales; family Paenibacillaceae; genus Paenibacillus; species Paenibacillus sp. 01T431. The sequence goes on along the minus strand of NZ_JBFTPT010000008.1, from coordinate 126,971 downwards.
TCCCATGTAGGAAAGCTGCGAGCCGTCTGTGCCGCCGCGAATCGGTTCGATTAGCGGGGTAATGCCGAGGTTGATCATCGCTTGCTCTGCGATGTCTACGACTTGGATCACCGGCTCGATTTTCTCCTTCATATTGTAGTATTGATCCTTGACTTCAAGCACAATACGTTCTTCTCCGTACTTCGCTTTCAGTTCCTCTACGATACGAGTAAGCTCCAGCTTTCTTTCTTTAAATCGGTTGCGGTCATGATCACGTATCAAATAATGAAGCTCCGTTTGCTCGACGTCGCCTTGAATGGATGACAGGTGGTAGAAGCCTTCATGGCCTTCTGTCTGCTCAGGTGTTTCGTTAGCTGGCAGTTTCCCGTGAAGCTCCATCGCCATTTTGGCGGCATTGATCATTTTGCCTTTGGCCGTTCCGGGATGCACGTTTTTGCCCTTGCATATAATGACAGCGCCAGCGGCATTAAAGCTTTCGTATTGAAGCTCGCCCAGCGGACCTCCATCCATTGTATAGGCATAGACCGCATCAAAGGCTTGTACATCAAACTTATGCGGGCCTCGGCCGATTTCTTCATCAGGTGTAAAGGCTACTCTTATTTTACCGTGCTTCAACTCAGGATGATTAATGAGATGAGCCATCGCCGTCATGATCTCAGTTATGCCTGCTTTATCGTCTGCACCAAGCAGTGTCGTGCCGTCTGTTGTAATCAACGTATGACCTTTATAGCCGTGCAGCTCTGGGAAGTCGTTCGGTGACATAATGATGCGCTGTGCTTCATTTAAGATAATGTCGTTCCCGTCATATTGTTCAATAATTTGCGGCTTGACGTTAGTGCCAGTAAAGTCAGTTGCTGTATCGATATGCGCAAGGAAACCGATGGTTGGGATCTCTTTATCCGTATTGGCTGGAAGGGTAGCCATGACATAGCCGTTAGCATCCATCGTAACCTCTTGCATGCCGATGGCTTTCAATTCCTCTACTAGCATATTAGCTAACGTCAGTTGTCCGGGCGTGGAAGGGCAGGTTTCGCTGCTTTCATCGGACTGTGTGTCCACCTGCGCGTAAGTGATAAATCTGTTTATAATCTCGGTTTTCATCATTCTCAGCTCCAATACAAATAGTCATATAGCAAAATACAATACAAAAGCGACGTATCTTCATCGTCACTAGAAGTGGGCTCTAATCTGTTCACTTTAAAGATGATACGCTGTTCCATGATTTTTTTCAAATCGCTTGGGTAACAATAAGAGTAGAGGTGGAATCACAGCATGCATACCTATATGGATATTTTAATACGTACGATTGTTGCTATTTTACTGCTTCTACTAGTAGCTAGAATATTGGGTAAACAGACGATTTCCAACATGACATTTCATGATTTTGTGACCGGCATTACGATAGGGGCACTTGCAGCCAATTTGGCATTCAATGAAACATTGAAATGGTCGCATATTACTTTGTCACTCGCGGTTATGACGGTTACGTCTTATCTGTTATCTGTCGTTGCCTTAAAGAGCCGTAAATTAAGAAGCTGGATTTCAGGCTCCCCAACCGTTCTCATTGAAGGCGGGAAGATTCTTGAGAATAATATGAAGAAGGTTAGATATACTTTGGATTCTTTGGATCAAGCTTTAAGAGAAAATGGGATTTTTAATATGGATGAGGTTGAATATGCAGTTCTTGAGGATAATGGCATGGTGTCTGTATTAAAAAAAGACGAGTATCAGCTTGTCACGAAAAAGGACATGAAGCTTCAATTAAACAAACAGGAGTTTCCAATTGAATTGATTATGGATGGTTCACTTTTGGAAAAAGAAATGAAGGAGAATGGGCTGACGAAGGAATGGCTGGAAAACGAACTGAGAAAAAAAGGGAAGAAAATATCTGACGTTTTCTACGCGGTAAGAGGGACAAAGAAGCAGCTCATCTTTGACTTTTATGAAGACGGTATACATAAACCTACGGATAAAGAATAAGGATGCACGCAACGGTAATTTGCATCGCAGATTACCGTTGCGTGTCTATTTACCTCTATATGTGTGTAGCGCTGGTCGTTGTTTTTTTTGTAGCTCCGAGTCTGCTTGCACCAACAAACATAGCGGTGATTAAGCCAATGCTGCCCACACAAATGCTGAGTATAAAGCCGTGATTGATCGCTGTTGCCAGCGCCTCTTGCAGAAACTTGCGTATTTGCGGGTCTAGCTGACCGCCTGCTCGCATGAGCAGTTCTGGATTGGCTAGAGTATTGATTTTGTCAGAAGGAATGCCAGCCTTATCTGCACCTGCCGTAATTAATCGATGCAAGTTGTTATTTACAATCGTCGCCATAATAGATGCACCCAATATGCCGCCAATGTTGCGCCAGAAGCCGACGATAGATGAGCTGACGCCCATATATTTAGGATCAACGTTTGCAGCAATCGAGCTCTGTGCGACACTCATTAGAGGACCGACGGCGCCAAAGCCAAGCAGAATCATAAGTACAATCATATAGCCGCTGGAAGCATGAGCGCTAACTGTAGAAAGCAGCGTAGCTACAATAATAGTCATTAGCATAGTGAACAGCATGAGTGTACGGAAGGCGAATTTGGATTGCAGGAAACCAAATAGAATAGCACCCCCGATTAACGAGGCCATCATAGGCGTCAATACGCCGTTTGAGTTGCTATGTCCTAACACCCCTACCGTAAAGCTAGGCAAATACGTAATGGCGGAGAACATAATGACGCCCTGACAGAAGCAAAGAATACTTGTGCCCAAGACCATCTTATTTTTAAAGATGCTCAGAGGAAGGACGGGTTCAGGAGCACGCAGCTCGACAAAAATAAACAGAGCGCCAATTACAGCTGAAATCGTGAATAAGCTAATTTCCTGCCAGGAGCTCCATGCGTAGGTTTTGCCGCCCCATTCGAGCGCTAGCATTAAGGAGACCGTAGTAATGATCAAAAACAAGGTTCCCAAATAATCGATTTTTGGTTTTTTCTCGGAACGTGTTTCTTTGAGCGCAATCATCAGAACAATCATGGATGCCAAACCGATGGGAATGTTGATATAGAAGTTCCATCTCCAACCAAAGTGTTCAGCAATGAAGCTGCCGAGCTGCGGGCCTGCAACGGAGGATAGGCCGAAGATCGCACCGAATACGCCAGACATTTTTGCTGCATCCTTCGGATCTTTAAATATCGTATAAATAATGGTGAAGCTGATTGGGAACAAGGCGCCGGAGCCAATCCCTTGAATGACGCGGAACCAGATGAGCTGATCAGCACTCTGAGCGATACCGCATAAGGCGGAGCCGATCAAGAACATGCCAATACCAATCATATAAAACATTTTTCTGCCGAATAGGTCGGACATTTTGCCGAACACGAGCATCGTGCTTGTTGCTGCCAGCATGTAGGCGGTAAATACCCAGCTGACTTTATCGAAAATGTTAAAGTCCTGACTGAGCTTGTTAATGCAGGAGGCCACAATCGTATTGTCCAAAGATGCCATTAATAACCCTAGTGCCATGGCAAGAATGATGAGGTTATTGTTTGAACGTGATTTTTCCATCCTAAACCCTCTTTTCCTCTTCTAATTTATCCATACGATCCAGCCCCTCTTGGATCGCTTCCAGCTTAGCACTATATTCCTTAATTCCGATTTCAATGCATATGATATGTCCAGGCTGCATGGTGCTTTTATACAAGGCGTATTTATCGCGCAGCTGATCGAGCTGTGTCTGTGTATACTCTTGTGCCTGCTTCAACCACATAACTACCATGTCATTACCTACCAGCTGGCCGAAATAAAGCCGCATCAGGAAATCTGATTTAACCGTATCCGTTTCCATCGGGCTGTGCAGATATTCGTAAAATCTACTTTTTCCAGCCTCTGTGATGGTGAACACATTTTTATTCGGCTTGCCCTCTTGCTGCACATTTTCCTTCGTGATCAATGCCTCTTTTTCCATCCGATGCAGCATCGGATAAATCGTTCCATAGCTTGAGCTATAGAAATAAGAGAAAATATCCTCGAACAATTGTTTAATTTCATAACCGGATAATGATCGTTTCATAAGCATGCCTAAAATAACGTCCTGACTGTTCAAAGCAAATGTTCCTCCTTGTCATTTTACTTAGGATAGAATGGGTATAGGTGTAATAAATATCCATATTCATATTACGATCCATAATATATCACTCCGATATAGGTGGTGTCAATATTTAGAAATAAAACAATTGGTAAATAAAAAAGAATGAGTAGATCATTCACTTTTCATAAAATTCTACCTAACGATAGGTTGAAAAATGATAATAAGAGTGATATGCTAAAACAAATTCAAGGTATAGGAGGAGTTGCAATGAGTAAAAGCGAGGAAACATTGGCATCCATCAAAGAAGTGAGCTATCAACTATTTGCAGAGGTGGGCATTACGAAAACGACGTATTCGATGATTGCCAAAGCGGTTGGAATAGCTAAACCGTCTATTTATTATTACTTTAAATCGAAAGAAGATCTCATAGCGGCAATTTTTGAGGACTTGTGCAGCGCGATTCAGTTCTCGACATTTTTTGAAATGGATACTTTTACAAAAGATAATTTTGAGGAGAAGCTTGTTGAGCTCGGAATCCATATGATTGATGAGCAGGCTAAGGACCCTTATTATAATCGCGTATTGCAGGAATATATGTTAATGGCAACAAGGTATCCCTTTTATCACGAGAAGCTGCTTATGACCCAAAAAGGGTATTTGTACGGCTTTGAGATGCTGATGGAGAAAGCTAAACATTTTGGACTTGTTTCAGATCAGGCGAGTGCTGCTAAAGCACATATGCTTGCCTTAGTGCTTGATAACATTGGCAACTTTATGATGCTGGTTGAACATATTGATTATAAACAGATCTGGGTAGAGGCTGTAAGCGGCGTTTTCAAAGGAAGTGATGCTAGTGGAAGCAAGTAAACGATTGATTGGGCTGGATTTTGCCCGTGCATGGGCACTGTTCGGTATGCTTATCGTAAACTTCATTGTAATTACAAATGCTGAGCATAATGGCCCCGCGTGGTTGATTACTGTTACTTCGTTATTTCAAGGACGAGCCTCGGCTTTATTCGTTTTACTTGCTGGCATAGGCATTTCGCTCATGTCTCGGAAAGCTGTTGCTAGTCACGATAAAGCAAAGATTATAGCTGTTCGCCAAATGATTTGGAAAAGATCGCTGTTCTTGTTTGTAATCGGATTACTGCTATATGTTATGGAATGGACAGGCGATATTTTACATTATTATGGTGTTTATCTGTTCATGGCAGCAGTGCTAATTACGGTAAGAGACAGGATATTGTATGGACTGGGCGCAGCTATATTAATAACAGCACAATGCCTTCAGCTTGTATTCGATACCTTTAAAGGATGGGGCGGTCCTGTACCGTTTATGCATTATGTGGATTTTTGGACGTTGGAAGGTTTTGCTCGCAATTTATTTTTTAATGGCTATCATCCTATATTTCCATGGTTTTGTTTCTTCATCATCGGACTCTTGATAGGAAGAATAGATTTTCATAACAAGGCGCTTCGAATGAAGCTGCTGATCATTGGAGCAAGTGTCACGATTACCATGGAGCTGCTGTCAAAAATGCTAACTTATTTGTTCATCCCGAGCATGGGTAGCGAAAGTGCTAAGTTTTTGTTCAGCACAGGTCCGATTCTGCCGAATGTTTTGTACATATTATCTGCATCGGGTTCGGCTATTGCCTTCTTAATTCTAAGTCTGTTCTTGACTGAAAAATACGATAAAAGCTGGTTTATAAACGTTATCGTACAAACAGGCCAGTTAACGTTGACTCATTATGTGAGCCATGTGGTAATTGGTATCGGTGTTCTCATTGCACTAAATCGACTGGAAAACCAATCGTTGATATTCGCCTCTATATACTCATTTTGTTTTTTCTTATTTAGCATTCTATTTAGTGTGCTTTGGCGTAAGAGATTTTCAAGAGGGCCGATTGAACTGCTGATGAGGAAAATTACGGGATAAAGCGGCAAGCTTATCCATCCGCATTCTTTTACAATAACGAAGTTAACGAAAACACCACTCTATCAGGAGTGGTGTTTTTGTTTTAGATTAACCTTATAGTTTGGTTAAGAGGTAGCTTTGACCGCCTGACCTTTGGGGTGACGCGGAGCAGCATAAGTGCTCGGATTAGCTTTGCTCATTGCTTTTCTCTGCTGCACATTGTTTCGAACAAGCGCGAAGATGACGAGCAAGGTGCCGAAAAACTCATAAGCGCTAATGTGGTAGCCTTGAAAAGCCATAATGACGAAAGTAGTAATCGGAACGAAATTAATAAACAATATGCCATTTAGCGGCGATAATAGTTTGATGCCTGCATTCCAGCATAACAAAGCTGCTAGTCCAGGCAATAGAATCATAAAGGACATTTCATATTTGATTGAAAGTATCGTTTCCCAAGTGGGTACGGGCAGCACGCCAAAGGTGGATGCAAGTGTAACGATAACAAAAGATACGGCGCTGCCGAGCAAACAGGTTAACGTGGAATAGCGGAGTATGGACCACTGTTTAAACTGCGTACCGCCCATGGAGTAGATCACCCATCCAACAACTCCTGTAAAGATGAGCAGGAGCGGGAACATATGTTGACCAGCCATCATGAAGAAAGCTAATTTTCCGTTTGTAATAACGAGTAATGCGCCTACAAGGGCGATGGCTACACTCGTCAGCATATATTTTTTTGGTGCGGTTTTTTTAGTGACCCACAATACCATAATAGATATCATCGGCATAAGCACTTCCATTATGGAAGCAGCGACGGTGCCGGATTCCCCCATCAGATGCTGACCAAGGAATACGGCCATATTGTAGACTGTAAAGGCCATTGTCCCATAAAACAACAGAGATTTACCTCTGCCCTCTAAGCGGAATGCAGATTTACCCTCTTTCACTAGCAAGAGTACGCTTAGAATGATTGCAACGACAAAATAGCGAATAAACGAGAAATAAAATGGATCAATTTGCTGTAAAGCGACGTGGGCTACAGGAAACATGGCTCCCCACGACATACTTGCAACGAGGCAAAGTATAGAGCCGATAATGACTTGTTTTTTAAGCACGAGTGGTCTCTCTCCCTAATAGAAATTATGCCGAGTTATTGTCTATTTCCAATGATAGGGGGTTGCAAGTCGATAGTAAAACGATTGAAAATAAAGTTTATCATCATTTATAATGATATCTAACATATAAGATCATCTGAATCGAATGGCGGCGGAGGGGTGCGCTTGGAATTTAAGGATTTGAAAATTTTTCAAACCGTTGCTGCACACGGCAGTATCAGCAAAGCAGCGCTCGAGCTGAATTACGTGCAATCGAATGTAACAGCAAGAATTAAGCTGCTGGAAAAAGAGCTGGATACGCCATTATTTTATCGCCATAAGCGCGGAATGATTTTAAATACGGAAGGCAAACGTCTGCTCGAACATTCGAAAGACATCTTGTCCAAAATGGAAGAAATGAAGCGTACCTTTCACAATAAAACAAATCCTTCCGGTGTCCTGGAAATCGGAATTGTGGAAACCGTTATCGCGCTTCCTCATATTTTATCCTCGTATTATAGCAAGTATCCGAATGTAGAATTATCGCTGAAAGCCGGAGTGACGGATCAGCTGCTGCAAGAAGTGCTGGATATGAAGCTGGATGGCGCTTTTGTTACCGGACCAATTAGGCATCCCTTAATCGAGCAGGTAGAGGTTATTCAAGAAAAGCTAGTGCTCGTGACCAAGGGGGATGCGTTCTCGATGGACGACATCACGACAAAACCGCTTTTGCTCTACAACAAAGGCTGCGGTTATCGCGGGAGACTGGAAAGCTGGATGAAGGTAGAGGGCATTATTCCAAAACAAATTATGGAGTTTGGCACTTTTGGGACGATTATTGGCAGTGTCGCAGCGGGGGTAGGCATAACGATAATTCCCGAATCCTCGATTGTTGATTTGGCTGCTAACGGCACCGTTTACTGTCATAGCGTACCTGAGCCATATCGTGATATTACGACGATTTTTATACGGCGCAAGGATTCCTATTTAACGAGTACATTACAATGCTTTATTGATGAAATTATTGCTCGGACGAGTGGAGTTTAATCAAATGTGATATGAAAAAAAGTCGGTGCAGGGAATTCGCCTGCACCGACTTTTTTCATCGCCTTTCATTATTCGAACCACTGTCTCGGCCCTATCGTGTGGAAGCTCTCCGTCTGATCTGGATTCAAGGCATCTTGGATACGTTTATAAGTAAAGTCACTCAATGGTCTAGGCAGATCATCAATACTGTAGTACTGGCAGGCTGTAATTTCTTTATAACAAGGCTGAGGAGCTTGATTGTTTACCGTTTTGCAAATGAAAACAAAGTGGTGCATATCATGATGCGGCTCGTAGTATACACCCGTTAAGCGATCTACGGTTACCTCCAGACCTGTTTCTTCTAATACTTCTCTTCTCGCCGTTTCCTGCGCAGACTCATTTTGTTCGGATAACCCTCCGGGTATTTCCCAATTGTATTTTCCATAGTTATGTTTCACCAATAGAACACGATTTTCAGAATCTACGATAATAGCAGCCGCACCAACCGGTTTGTTTGACAATTAAAGTCCTCCTAGTTATCTGTATGATTAATGGCATTCTCTATACGGAACCATATGGAAAAAAGTTGCAGCGATATTTACAATACCTTCACCCTGAGATAATAGAGCAATAATATCTTCTTGTTATGATAAGGCAGTCATGTTTATGTGGATTGTCAAAATTGTTTACAAAGGAGATTATTATGAACTACGTCAACAAAAAGGTATTATCTATTCTGTTATCCTTGGCATTATTGCTTGGTTTGCTCGGAGCAGCCGCGCCATCCCCGGTCGCTGCAGCTTCAACGAATGAACCGGTGACGTTACTGCCGGGAAATTCGGTTTGGAAATATTACGATAAAGGTATAAATCAAGGCACAGTATGGAGATCTACTTATGACGATTCGGCGTGGAGCTCGGGCAGTGCTCCGCTTGGTTATAAGGATTCCGGCGCAATAATTAGTGCAGCAGGTTTTGGCGCATTGAAAACAATTGTAGATTATGGAACGAATAAAAGTAAAAAACCTCCGACGACATATTTTCGGACGAATCTGAATGTAGATAAGAACAGCGTTGATCATTATGGGCAGCTGCTAGCTACCTTTGCCATTGATGATGGTGCAGTGGTTTATGTAAATGGAGTAGAGGTTGTCCGTCTGGGCATGCCTGGAGGCGAAATTGAGTATTCTACATTAGCGACTTCAAATTTGAGTGATCCTGTTGTTTATCCAGATGTAGACCTAACAACAGCATTAAAGGCTAATTTAAAAGAGGGTAACAATGAGCTTGCTGTTGAGGTTCATCAGCAAAGCGCCGGCAGCTCCGATCTCTTCTTTGATATGAAGCTGATTGCTCTGCAAGAGGCACCTAAGGTAGAAGTAAGTAAAGTGACGGTCACTTTCAATGGTGATCCCGTCAGTTCCAAAGGATTTACATGGTACACGCCGTTGGATGTGAATCGAGCTAGTCAAAGTGATTTGCAAGTGGTAGAAAAAACTGGCGATACAGCAGATTTTACGAACGCAATAGCATTTACGGGTCGTTCAACCGTTGCTAACAATTCCTTAGGAGAGCTTGTTCATAAAGCTGAAGCGACGGGCTTGAAAGCAAACACGACATATTTCTTCCGTGTCGGTGATCAATCGTTGAATTTGTGGAGTAAGACAGGAACATTTCAAACCGCACCAACAGGCGGTGCGTTCTCCTTTATTGATTTAACGGATACACAAGCGAAGGAAGAGGACGAGGCGCAAACATCGGGCTCAACCATTGCTAAGGCGCTGGAAACTGTGCCAGATGCAAAGTTCGTCGTTCATAATGGCGATGTAGTTGAGAACGGAACATCCGAGCAGGAGTGGAATTGGCTGCTTGGACATTCACAACCAAGTCTGCTGAATACAACGATTGTACCTTCAGCTGGTAACCATGAAAATAAAAACTATGCGTTTTACGATCATTTTAATGTAAAGCAAGCTGAAAATTCAGCAACAGTAACAGGTGCTTATTATTCGTACGATTACAGCAATGCTCACTTTATCGTGCTGAATTCGAACGAGAGCTCAACTGAGTATGCGAATTTCTCAGTAGACCAAGTAGAATGGTTGAAGAAAGATGCAGCAGCAGCGAAAGCGGCAGGCGCGGAGTGGATCATCGTTAATATCCACAAAGGTCCATATACGACTTCAAACCATGCGACGGACAGCGATATTATGGGCGCTAACGGCGTAAGAAACAAAATCGCTCCACTCATGAATGAACTAGGCATTGATTTTGTGCTTCAAGGACATGACCATATCTTTGCTCGTACAAAACCAATTAAAAAGGATGGCACTGCAGAATCGGTTGAAAAAATTACAGAATCACTAAATGGACAAACGATTGAATACGCAGTAAAGCCTGACGGCACGATTTATATGATTCCAGCTACAGCTGGTGCGAAGGTTTATTTCAAAAACCAAGATGCACGGCTTGGCGATGCGTATTATAATCTCTTCGACAAAGCTGATGAAAATCATGCTCGCAAGTATGGTGAGACGACAAGTGCTGCACGTGGAAAGGTACAGAACTTCGTTGGCGTTAACATTGACGGAGGTAAACTAACAGCAGTTGTTTATGAAATTGACAAAAATATTGATGGTGGAAAACCATTCATCGTTGATCAATTCGGTATTACGAAGGAAGACAAGCCAGACTACAGCAAAGAAAAAGTAAGCAAGGTTACCGTAACTTTTAACGGTGACCCAGTAAGCTCGAAAGGTTTTGCATGGTACACTTCACTGCTTCTTAAAGGCAATGACCTGCAAGTGGTAGAGAAAACGAACGCAGCGCCAGATTTCACAAAAGCAATTAATTTTGCAGGTCGTTCTACCGTTTCATCCAACTCACCTTCTGAGCTTGTTCATAAGGCAGAAGCAACGGGCTTGAAGGCAAATACGTCGTACAATTTCCGTGTGGGTGACGCGGCACTGAATATTTGGAGTGAAGTAGGAACATTCCAAACCGCACCAGTAAACGGAGCATTCACATTCATCGACTTGGCGGATACGCAAGCCAAAGAAGAAGATGAGGCGAAGCTTTCGGCAGAAACGCTGGAGAAAGCACTAGCTACAGTACCAAGCGCACAATTCGTTGTGCACAACGGTGATATTGTAGACACAGGCACAAAAGAAGAGCAGTGGAACTGGCTGCTGGGCCATTCACAAGCAAGCCTGCTTAACACAACCATTGCACCATCAGCAGGTAACCATGAAGATAAGAACAATGCATTCTACGAGCATTTTAATATCAAGCAAGCAGAGAACTCTGCAACGGTAACGGGCGCATACTACTCGTACGATTACAGCAACGCACACTTTGTTGTGCTGAACTCGAATGAAACTTCGGCAAAATATGCGAACTTCTCCGAGGCGCAAGTCGAGTGGTTGAAGAAAGACGTGCAAGCAGCGAAAGCAGCAGGCTCGCAGTGGATTATTGTCAACATTCACAAAGGTCCATATACGACTTCAAACCATGCAACGGACAGCGATATTATGGGCGCTAACGGCGTAAGAAACCAAATCGCACCGATTATGGCAGAGCTCGGAATTGACTTTGTAGTACAAGGCCATGACCATATTTATGCCCGTACAAAACCGATCAAAAAAGATGGAACAGCAGCAGCAACAGAGAAGATTACTGAAACATTGAACGGTGAAAAGATTGAGTATACGGTGAATCCGGATGGTTCAATCTACATGATTCCTGCAACAGCAGGTCCGAAGGTATACTACAAGAATGCAAAACCAGCACTTGGCGAAGCTTATTACAATCTGTTCGAGCGTGCGGAAGAGAACCATGCGGCTAAATACGGCCCAGATAAGAACGACAGCACACGCCCTGTTCGCGGCCAAGTACAAAACTTTGTTGGCATCACGATCGATGGCAACAAGCTAACGGCAGTAACATATGAAATTGATCAAAGTAAAGACGATGCTAAACCGTTTATCGTAGATCAATTCGGTATTGTGAAGAAGGAAAAAACAGATCCGGGACCAGGTCCGGGAACAGGTCCGGGTACAAACCCAGAAACGAATCCAGGAAAAGATCCGGGAACTAACCCAGGTACAAATCCTGGTACAGGAACTGGCGGCGGTAATGAGTCAGAAGTTGTATTGAAGGATATTGCAGGCCACTGGGCAGCATCAGCTATCAATGAAGCTGTGAAGGCTGGTTTCGTTAAGGGTTATGAAGACAGCCAGTTCCGCCCGAATAAATCAGTTAATCGTGCAGAGTTTATCACGATGCTGGCTCGTGCGCTGAATTTCTCTGACTCAGGCAAAGCTTTAAGCTTCAAGGACTCTGATAAAATACCTGCATGGGCACAATCGTTTGTCACGCAGGCTGTTGAATCAGGTATCATTRGCGGATATGCTGATGGCACATTTGGTCCTGAGAAGGAGCTGTCTCGTGCAGAGATGGTCGCTATGATTGTTCGAGCAAGTGGAATAAAAGTAAATCCAAATGCTAAGCTTTCCTTTGCGGATTCCAAATCTGTTCCAGCATGGGCAGTTCCATACGTTGCAACCGCAGTAGAGGCGGGACTTGTTAGCGGCGTTGGCCAGAACCGTTTTGCTCCTAATCAGATTGCGACTAGAGCAGAAGCAGTAGCACTCATTATTGGTTTGCTTAACAAAACGAAATAATTATATCTTTTATTCAAAAAAGCCTGCAGGTTTCACCAATCGGTGGAGCTTTGCAGGCTTTTTATTATGAAAAATACATGTATGTTAACGAGCGGCAGCGGCCAAAATATTGCCGATTGCTTGCTTCGCTTCATTTTTGATTTGTTCAAGTTGTTCGTAATCAACAGCTTGCGTATACAATTGCTCCCATTCATCTTGCAATGTCTTGGCTAGAGCTAGCTGCTGAACCGATGTTTTGATCTGCGCAGCGTAACGGTTTTTTATTTCGGTAATGGTATCTGAATGCGCTTCATCTGTTCCAGGTGTAATGCAGCTGGCATACATATCGATAATTTCATCACCTGAACGATCGGGAAAGTACTCATGTGGCGCTGTACTGTCGAAAATTGCGAAGCCAAGCTCACGAACGATGACCATATCTAAGCTGTTCGGATCGAAGCCGCAATGATAAATCTCAACATCCAGTCCGCGATCGACCCCGGCTGCAGCTATTTTTTTGAGCATGGTGGATTTGCCTGAACCAGCTCTGCCTTTAACGAAATATCGTTTTAGACCATCCGTCAGATTCGGGACAAAATCGAATGAGCCCTTAGCTGTAGCAGCGCCCAAAAAACGGTGATCAACACGACTTGTTTTCTCCAGCCTGCTATCGCCATAGAATGTATCGATGTACGAGGCTGTCAGCTCATCGGCTGCTTGGAAATTCATGTTCTGAATATAGACGGTCTCCCAGTCGTCATGAATACGAAGCGCCTCAGCAAAGCCAGCATAAGCTTGATCGTACGCCTGCGTAATTTGTGTACTTAAAATCTCGATCTCTGGCTTTAGCGCTTGCAGCTCTGCTGCATCTGCGGCCTCGCCGAGATGAATGTATTGAACGGATGCTCCTAGCAAAGCGGGATCAATAAAGCGCGGCGGTGTTCCGTCAACGAGACCGAGCTGGAGTGCGGGAACGATGAGTCCATCTAGCGAGCCATTGTCGAAGGGGGAGTGCAGCAGCCAAATGTCATAGCCACCCTGCGCGATGTCGTCAGCGATAGAACGAATGAGGTTTGATCTTTCTAAAGCAGGTCCTTCTTTCAAAATAAATAAGCGCTCCAAATCTTGCAAAGACGAGTCGAACAGGCTGGTCAAGCCGCGAGCTGTATTTCCGTTCACATAGAAGTTTTTGATGATTCCAGTCATAACCGTCACACCTTCCTAGGCTAATGTCATGCTGCATACTCCATCGTATTATTTCCATGTTGAATTGGTGCTAGTATCCAATTCTCTTTATTGTGCCTTTAACGTAAGAACGGTAAGCTCTGGCCGGCAATGAAAACGAACGGGAATGCGTGTCATTCCTATCCCGCGAGTGGTGTATACTTGCAATTTGCTTTTCGGTACCTGATACAAACCGGCAGTATATTTGCTCCCGTAGGGAGGTGTATACAGTGCCCCGACTAAAGGAATACGTACTTGTCCGCCATGACTATGGCCTGACAATTGCAGGTCGACCGGATAACGGGCATACTCATCAGCAAAATCCGGCTCATGCGCGAGCAGAATGGTACTGGAACCGTCCGGAATGCCTTGCAAAGCCTGATCGATATTTGGGTGTCCAACCATCGGATCATCGACCCCGGCAATATAGAGCTGCGCTGAGCCCTTTGTTAACGCGACATGCTGGTTATCGAGCACATGGAATCCAGCTTTTGATAGCCCTCTGGTAACTGCTCTTCGAGTGCCGAAGGCATCGTGATTGCCTAGAACGGCATATTGCCCAAAGGGCGCTTGCAGCTTCGAGAGCTTCGAGAGGAAGGTTATGGCTTCCGGCATATACGCGGTGGATTGATCGAGCAAATCACCTGTAAAGCAAATAAGGTCTGGTTTTGCCCGCCTAACTTGCTCTGCAAGCTCAGTCAGCAGTTCAGGTTTAGAATGAAAGCCGAGATGCAGGTCACTGAAATGAACGATGCGAAAGGAGTTGAAGGAGGGAGGCAGTTTTGGGATGGCAACCTTCACCTGTTTAACCTCAATCCAATACGGCTCAACTAGATGCGAATATACGCCGGATAAACCAGCGGTTCCCATCAGCCCCAAAGTTAAATGCAAGCTCTTCTTCAAAAACGTCCGTCTACTCATAGGTGCTGRAGTTGATTGCATAATGCCTCCATTTTTCCTTTTTGATGTCTTCCAATGATGATCTGTAAGTGCAATCATAGTCCTTTTTTGTTACGCCAATGTGACAAAAAAATAAGGCACCGCAACAGGGTTGTCGCAGTGCCTTTAATTCTTACTCGTATCTATAGGCAACGAGAAATAAAATGTAATTTCCTCGTTTTCGATATGAAAGCCAAACGGTGCTTCATGCTTTTGCAAAATCGTTCTCGCGATCGATAAGCCTAAGCCCGTTCCGCTAAGCTGTTTGTTGCGGGAGCTCTCCATTACGTAAAAGGGTTCCCATATCAAATCCCATTGTCGCTGCTCATCATTTTCAATCCCATTCGTGATCGAGAAATGTAAAAAATCATCTTTATTCAGAGCAGTAATACGAATTTGTTGATTGGTTGAATATTTCATTGCATTGGAAATGAAATTGTTCAAAACCATCTCTATCTTCTGCTCATCAGCGAATATATGGTGCTGGTTTAGCAAGCTGTCATCTACAGATAGCTGAATAACTTCCTGTTGAATGGAAAAACGATATTTTTGCAAGGTTCGATGGAGCAGCTGTTTGAAATCAAAGGTGTTCATCCGATATAGGTCGGTTTGCAGCTTAGAGAGCTCAAGCAGCTTGCCCACCAGCATCGCAATGTCATCGGTTTGCTGCTGGATAACATCAATATAGGTACCGTCGTCCATTCCGTCTTTTATTCCTGAAGAATAAGCCTTTATTAAGGATAGCGGGGTCTTCAGTTCATGCGAAATGTTGGCTATAAACTGCCGTAAATTCTCATTTCTTGCTTCCAGCTCATGATGGGCATGCTCTAATTTATCACTCATTTGATTGATGCTCTCTGCTAAGGCTTCAATTTCATCGCCCGTACGAATATGAACCTTGGTAAACGATAAGCTTGAAATGCCTTCAGCTGCATCTTGTATTTTGGCAAGCGGTCGAACGATGCTTCTTGTAAAAAGCGCTGACAGGATGATCAGCAGCAGCAGCTCGCCTGCATAAGTATAGAGGGTAAATTGATTAACGATGGTTAATGTTTCTGCCGAGTGGGATATCGATTCACCGACTACAAAAACGATCTCATCTTTTTTCATAAAGGTAACGAGAAAGCTGGATTTCAGCTTCTCTTGATTGTAAATTTTTCTGACCATTTGATATTCGTTAAGCTTCTCAAGGCTTTCATTCGTGATCCAAAACTTGCTCAGCGTAATGCCTTTTTTATTTAAAAGACCTATAATTGTTTCATTTAGCGCATTCAAATTTGCTGTGACTGGTGTGTTTACAATGGTAACATCGTATTTGTTCTCAAGAGCCTCCATATTGCGCGATAACTGCTTTGTATCCATGGCATCAAGCTGCTCAGTTATAGCTGCAAGGGCATGCTTTTTTTTGTACAAAAGATATTTGGGCAAGAAAAACGAATTCATCACAATTGAGAAAATAACGACGATACAGAACACGAATAAAATGCGCCCAATCAACTTTTTGTTTAGCTTATTCATGCGGTTCTTCCAGGCTGTAGCCCATTCCTCTATGTGTTCTGATCAAATGATCGCCGATCTTTGCTCTAAGCCTGCGGATATGTGTATCGACAGTTCGTTCTTCGCCAAAATAATCGAACCCCCAAATACGATCGAGCAGAGCTTTCCGTGAAACGATGATCCCTCTGTTTTCAATGAGATACTTCATTAAGTGAAACTCTTTATTCGTAGCCTGCAGGTCGGTCTCATCTCTAAAAATTTTTTGACTATCGATATCTACTTTTATATCTCCTATCGAAATTTGATTGTCCATATGAAGCAGCTTCTTTACTCGCAAAATCAATATACGCGGGTCAAACGGTTTGCTGACATACTCATCTGCTCCAGATTGAAGGGCGATGAGCTCATCCTCGTCTTCCCCTTTTGCCGTCAGCATCAATACCTTCGTTTTGCTTTGTTTTTTGATTTCTTTGCATACCTCAATACCATTTACTTTAGGCATCATCCAATCTAATACTGCTAAATGGATGTTGTTTGAATAGAAAATGTTCAGCGCCTCCTCTCCATCCTGTGCTAGGAAGGTATGAAAGGCTTCTTTCTCAAAATACGCTTTTAAAATCTTGAGCATAAAGGGCTCATCATCGGCAATTAATATATTCATTAAAGGCTCCTTCCCAACAATGTAGAGAGATAGAATACGTAAGGAATATGATACCTGTTATTAGAATAAGCTGTACATCTTGTTTTTGTTTCATACCAGCGGAGCCTCAGGTCAAGCGGCCGTAAGAAAACCATAACTAAATACGACAACGACAATGAGAAAAAATAAGACAACCAAGCAAGCAGCTATTTTCATCTTATTATAAACCTGTCTCGTTGATCAGCTCTTCTCGGTTCCCGGCCTCTTTAATCAGCTCCATGATTTTAGAGGCACCTTTCCCATTTTCAAAGCTGCTCATATGCTCGGCGTATACGAATCGGTGCTCATACAGCTGCAAAACCGCCTTAACAAAGCTTTGAGCGGTCATTTGCTCTTGAAGGAGCAGCTTGGCAAAACCGGCCTGCTCAAAATATTGTGCATTCATAAGCTGCCCCGTGCGGCTTCCGCCTCTCGTATGCGGAATAAGCAGCATTGGCTTATGCAGCGCAAGCAGCTCCATAATCGAGTTGGAGCCCGCACGCGAAATGACAACATCCGCCATCGCAAGTAAATCCGCAAGCTCCTTGCTAACAAATTCAAATGCTCTATAGCCAGCCATCGAGAGGGTATGATCAACCTTGCCTTTGCCGCAAATATGAACGATTTGAAAGGTGGCAAGCAGCTCATGCCTTGTTGTTTTCACCATTTGGTTAATGCTGTCTGCCCCTAGGCTGCCGCCCATAATAAGAAGAACGGGCTTATCGGAAGTAAAGCCGCAAGCATGGAGCGCACGCTGAACGTTATCGGACTTTAAATTTTGCTTCAAAATTGGACCTGTATATACGGCTTTTGAATCGCGATAATCTGCTCCCGTCTCCCGGAAGGCCGTACACATCGTTGATGCAAACGGGTAGGAAATTTTATTAGCAAGCCCCATATTCAGATCGGGTTCATAAATAACGACAGGCACCTTATTAAGCCTTGCTGCGAGTACAACGGGGACCGCCACGAATCCACCTTTTGAAAAAACAACACGTGGCTTCCGTTTTTTGATGAGCCGGTAAGCTTGGAAAATGCCGCGAACAACTCGGAATCCATCGATTACATTTTCCCATGCCCAATATCGTCTCAGCTTACCGGTTGAAATGGGGTGGTACGTCACCTCTTCGTAGTCAGAAACTAGCTTTCTCTCGATACCTTGCTCTGACCCAATATAATGAACATCCCAATTTTGTTCCAAACACAGCGGGATGAGTACAAGATTGCCTGATACATGACCCGCAGTGCCTCCACCAGTCAATACGATTGTTTTTCTCATGACAAAAACCCGCCATTTTTCAGCATTTCTTTTATTTCAGGTTTGCTCATCAGTACATGATCCGAATGGTAATGATCGAATTGCACGGGTGTACGACCGGCGTAAGTTTCATGTAATCCATCGATTGGGAATGGAGGCAAAATGACATAATAGTCCTCATCCAAATGAATGGAGCTCATGCTTTCGAGTTCGGAAATCAACGATTCACACATACGCTCACCAAGGCGAGCGCCTGTCTCGCAGATTGGAATGTCGGATGCCGCCAGCTCCTCAATTAATACCTCAGCGAGGTCCTGTATGCGGCAGCCTTGCATTCTCATGACGTAAACCTCACCACCGCTGCTCTCATCCGTTGCTTTGAGCAGCAGCGATACGGCTTCTTCCAACGCTAAGAAGAAACGAGTCATTCTTTTATCGGTTAGGTTAATCTGCAATCCCTGCTCAATTTGTTGTTTAAAAATAGGCACCACGCTGCCTGTCGATCCGAGCACGTTGCCGCTGCGCACACATACAAATTTGGTCTTGCCCTCTCTTAAATTAGCATGGACGATGAGCTTCTCGCCGATGGCTTTGGTCATGCCGTAGGTGCTCGATGGATGGGAGGCCTTATCGGTTGAGACGTAAATGACCTTCTCCACTCCATTTTTGATCGCGGCTTGAATGACATTTTGCGTGCCAATTACATTCGTTTTCATGGCACTGTCCGGCTGCTGCTCACAGATTGGCACATGTTTTAAGGCAGCTAAGTGATAAATATAATCCGCCTGTTGGCACGCCTGCATGAGTTCATATTTATCGCGTATATCTCCAATAATGAAGGTTAACTTGGGATGATGATGAAATTCGTGCATCATTTCGACTTGAAGCGCTTCATTTCGGGAAAAAATACGGGTTTCCTTAGGTTCTCTCTCTAACAGCCGCTTTACGAGCTCCCGCCCCCAAGACCCTGTTCCTCCGGTAACGACGATCGTTTTATTTTTCAAAGCTTGTTCCTCCCGTTTATCTGAACGATGAATAAGAACAAGCATAAAGTTTGAATGTTACACCAATATGGCAAAAATCATTTACGGCATTAGGTCATGCGATAGCGGTTCTATTTACAAAAAAAATAAGCCCTTATCAGGAGAGCTCATGCTAAATTGGGATAGACTCATTTTCTCCTATACAGACGATGAACGATGCTGGCCAGGAGAATGCCGAGCATAAACCCTGAAATCGGAGCTACAACAGCTATCCCGATATAGTTGGAGCTGGACGTGAGGATAAGCTTTAACGCTAAAGTCAGCAATGTACAAAATAAAACAATTGCCCAATATACCATTTTGAGTTTTGTGGTAGCGCCTGTATAAGCGGATTCCATTTTAGCTTTATTTATAAAGCGGTATAACAGCATTGCTTCTATAATTAGACCGACGATGGATAACGATCGCTGAAACCATTTGTATAGCGGTATTCCGGCAATTGTTTCACGAAGAACAGGGAATGTAGTAACGAAATTGCCTGAATAGTGCGTGCATGCATCGATTAAAAGATGTGAATAAAAGCCAATGATGACGGAAACGAGGAACACCAGCCAGCTCTGCACCGTGTTAAGTTTCCATCCATGGGCGAGGCTGTAGGCTTTACGATCTAAACTCCCAAGCGTAGGCAGGTTTATGGCTAAGGGTATTTTTACAACATAATGAAACAAATAAGCGAGCATAATGCTCAGCGGTATGGCTTGATAGATCAACCCGCCAAAGGAATGGCCAATCGTCTGATAAGGCTCAAGCGCAATAAAATATTCAAAGTCAGGAGACATACTCCCGAGAATAAGACCAGTTAAGCTAAAATAAGCAGGCTTTGCCGCTTTTAAAGGTGCAATATATAGCGGATGAGCAAAGGTGAACGGCAATTCGGCACCTCCTAATGGGTCTATTTTAAAATAGGAAGACGGTACTTTTAAAAGAAATGTAACATATAGGCCAAGGGAGGGGCATTAACATAATAATTGGGCGCTTTCCCCCCTTGTTTTAATGAGGTAATTTTGGGACAATAATAAGCAGATTGTTTGTTTCGGCCTACTAGCTAGAATAGGGCTGCTTTTTAGCAGTTTTGAAAAGAGGATTAGTTATGACTAAAGCATCTATATATGGATTAACGTTTGATCAGCTGACAGAATGGCTGAAAGAACGAGAGTATACAAAGTTTCGGGCATCACAGGTTTGGGATTGGCTTTATCGGAAGCGTGTAACGGCTTTTGAGGATATGACGGATGTGAAGCAAGAGATCATTCAGCTGCTTTCCGAGCATTTTGTCATTCAAACGCTTACCGAGCATACGAGGCAGGAATCAGCGGACGGAACGAATAAATTTTTGTTCAAGCTGCATGATGGCAATTTAATAGAGACGGTATTGATGAGACATAAATTCGGCTTATCGGTTTGTGTGACGACACAAGTGGGCTGTAATATTGGCTGCAGCTTCTGTGCGAGCGGTCTGCTTGCAAAGAGCCGTGATTTAACGGGCGGAGAGATCGTGGAGCAGATTATGAAGGTTCAGCTTCATTTGGATCAGGCGCAGAAGGGCGAGTATGTCAGTCACGTCGTTGTCATGGGCATCGGCGAGCCATTCGATAATTTTGAGAACATGACAGACTTTATCGGTGTAATCAAGAGCCAGAAGGGGCTTGCGATCGCTGCTAGACATATTACCGTATCAACGAGCGGCTTAGCGAACAAAATCGTGGAATTCGCCGATTCGGACCTACAGGTTAACCTTGCCGTTTCCTTGCATGCACCGAATGATGAGCTCAGAACACGTATTATGAAAATAAACAAAGCGATTCCGATTGCGAAATTGATGCAATCCATCGATTATTATTTGGAGAAAACGAATCGGAGAATTACGCTTGAATATATTTTGCTGAAGGACGTTAATGACCAAAGAGAGCATGCAATAGAGCTTGCACAGCTTATTGGTCATAGAGGTAACCTGGCGAATGTAAACCTCATTCCCTACAATCCGGTGGATGAGCATAGTCAATACCAACGAACGGATCGCGAAACGGTGCGAGCTTTCTATGATACGCTTAAGAAACAGGGTATCAGCTGCAGCGTTCGCCTTGAGCATGGTACGGATATTGATGCCGCTTGCGGACAGCTGCGGAGCAAACAGATCAAAAAATCCAAAGAGCAGAAATTGGGACAAGAAAGCGCAGCAGCAGCGTCCCTCTAGAAGCGTATCATACCTTTGCAGCTGCTGCTTTTAAAAGATAATCATGTGAATAATATGAGAACACCTTCTAAAAGAGGTGTTCTTTTTATTTGTTTATCCAGCCATTTTTTCTGAATATTTACAATTTCGGATAAGATGGACATACTACGATCATATATTTTTAGATAAGAAGGGTGTATGCATATGAAGAAGAGAATAATGGATGTCATTACAATTATGGTTGGCGCACTTATTTTTGCATTAGCAATCAACTTATTTGTTATTCCGAACGAGTTTGGCGAAGGCGGGGTTACCGGGATAACGATTATTTTATATTATGTTTTCGGATGGGCACCATGGTTAATGAGCTTAATTTTCAACTCCTTCCTGCTCATTGTAGGCTACCGTTTTCTGGATAGGCAGACGGTAATTTATACGATCGCAGCGGTGCTTTTCCATTCTTTATTTCTCCATTTAACAGCAAACTGGAGTATTCAATCCGATGAATTAATCGTAAATGCGTTGTTTGGCGGCTTGTTTGGCGGAGCGGGAATTGGGCTCATTATCCGCGTTGGAGGCACGACTGCAGGAACAACGATTTTGGCACGTATTGCGAATAAGTATTTGGACTGGAACATTAGCTATGCCTTGTTGTTTTTTGACTTAATCGTCGCGTTCTCCTCTTATTTCATTATCGGTGCCGAGGCGCTGATGCTTACTATTGTCATGTTATACATCGGTACCAAGGTGATGGACTTCATCATTGAAGGGGTTAATCCGAAAAAAGCAGTCACCATTATTTCCAAGGAGCAAGGCAAAATTGCTGAGCAGGTTAATGTGGTCATGGATAGAGGAGTTACCGTTATTTATGGCCGCGGGCATTATACAAAAACGCCGCAGGAAATTTTATATATCGTCATTAGCAAGCAGGAACTGAGTCAGTTGAAAAAAATTGTGAAGGCATGCGACAAAAATGCGTTTATTACGATTCATGATGTGCGGGACGTATTTGGCGAAGGATTTATTGATATTTCAAAATGATTACAGCGATTGGTATAAAAAAGAAGGTCGTGGAATTTCGCTTATTTTCGGGATATAGAGTAAAATTAAAACAAGATAGCAGATAGGAGTTGTTTAAATGTCGAAAGACGAAGTAATTTTGACGCAAGAAGGCTTAGAGCAGCTGCAAGCTGAGCTGGATGATCTAAAATATGTGAAGCGCAAGGAATTGGCTGCGCGGATTAAACTCGCGATCAGTTATGGCGACTTAAAGGAAAACAGCGAATATCACTCAGCCAAAAATGATCAGTCCTTCATGGAAACGAGAATTCTTATTTTAGATAAAATGCTGAAGAAGGCTCGCGTGATCGAAGCGAAGACCTTAGACCTATCAAAAGTAAGCATCGGTTTAACCGTCATTTTAAACGATATCGAATTTTCTGAGAAGATCGAGTACAAAATCGTAGGTACTGAGGAAGCAGATGTTGCGGAGAACAAAATTTCCTACGAGAGTCCACTGGGCAAAGAGCTGCTTGGTCAGACGGTAGGCAGCATCATTAACGTAAGTGCTCCTATGGGTGTTATTAAATACGAGCTTCTCGAAATCAGAGCATAATTCATTATCCTATAGATCATTTCATCACAGCTAATCCGCCTGAAGCGGGTTAGCTTTTTTTGACGAAAAAGGGCAGAAACGACAGCATCGTTAAAGAACCGATCGATACAAACATATTGCGACAGAAACAGATGAGAAAAGATTAACGGGCATTGGGACTATAGCTTGATGTAAACTAATACTTTGTATGGCAAAGTATTACCATGACAGTTGCAACAAAAAAACATAATCTTTGGAAGCTGTACAAGTTTCCAAAAACCTTTTCTAGGAGGAAAGCCATTATGAACTATCATTTCTTTGTAGGTAACGATAACGGAAACAGTGAGCATGATCTTATCATTGACGGCAAGCTGGTTCAGCAGCCTAATGTAAATTGTACGGTGGACGAGCTTCCATGGAGCGAAGAGCAAACACCAGAGAGCTTTATTAAGAATTTGCAGGATCAGCTGGTCGTAACCATCGATTCGCCATCAGCAAGACCAGGGATGTACTATGTCGGGAAGTTCGCTTTAGAGAGCGGAGAAGTGTTGGACAATCTGCAAATCGGAATTGATCTGAAGAGCGATATGGATTTGCCGGTTATCAATACGCTTGCCCAAATTGCGGCGATGGCTGTTCAGAAGGCGTACGAGGAAGAGAAAAAAATACCTGCACAAATCGATGTGGAAGTAGATATGGCAACGGCGCTTCCGGTTACGCAGCACACGGATGAGACCTCTGCTAAGTTTGAGAAACGATTTACGTCTGGCTTGCACCATGTGACGGTTCATTTGGGCATGCAGCGCGTAGCTGTAAAAATCGTGTTCCCGTTTGCGAAGGTCGTTCCAGAAGCCACTCCGGTTATTTTCACGCTGCAGAAGGATACAGCAGGCGGCTGGAGAGAGGGCGAAATCTTTGGAGATTTCCTTGAATCCTATGAAGTAGATAAGAAGTTCAACGGCAGTTATTTCAAAGACAAACGCATTCTTCATGTGGATATCGGAGACGGCTCTACGGAATATCCGATTACGGAGGGTAATAAGTTTCTGCGTCAATTCGTGCATGGCAGCCATCATGGCGCCGGTTATGCGATTGAAGAAGCGCTGCAGGAGTTTAACCGACTCATTCATTTGGCGGACAGCCCGCGTCAATTTTTCAGCGATGTCATCAAAAATCCTAATCATAAATACCATGCACGTGCGCTTAAGACATTAAGAAGACCGCTTGAGAGCCAGGTTAGACAAATCGTGCAGCATGTCAAAAAACAGCTGACCAAAGCACGCAATGAAATCGATCTGATTTGCGTTTACGGCGGCGGAAGCATACTTATGCGCTCAGTACTCTACGGACAGCTGAAAGAGCTGTGTACGGAAAGAGAGATGCAGCTGCTTTATATTCCTGCTGAGTACGCAGTGCAGCTGAATGCAATGGGTCTTGATGCATTTGTGCGTGGCAAAATCTATGAGGCATTAAAAAATAAAGCGGTTCAGCCTGCATAAGCTTGTTCATCAGGTTGAGGTATAATCTAACGGATTCTGGTAGGTGAGAGGTATGAAGAAAACAAAACTGCCCGGTGAAAATATAAGCTTGAAAACCAAGAAATCAGAGGATCCCTTAATTATGCTTTGGTTGAATTCACAATCGAATCTCATGGATTCTCTTCGATATTTGGTTGAAAATGAGATCGCCGTAAACGGCGTTCGGAATTTGCAAGCTTTTGTTCCGATGGAGAGAAGTCGATTGCAAGGCTCATCGGCCTTGCAGCAAGGCAGCGAAATCAGTTCTCCATTAACAGGGGAGGAACAATTGTCAGCAGCGATCGCCGAAGTTAGCGCCGCTGTCACTGCTCCCATTCCTGACCCAAAAGCTTCTCCGGTTGTAGAGGAAGAAATTGATGATGATGATATTGAAGCATGGAGTTAATGGAAAAGTGGTAATATAGAGAATTACTTAGTTATGTTATGCATGACTAAGTAATTCAAAGTATTACCTAATAATACAAAACACCACTAAGGGAGGTTTGATCATTCCTTGTGGTGTTTTTTTACGTAAAACAGTTCTTTAAGTCTAGTAACCCTAGTGTATAATAGTAATATGTTCCATTTATTTTCATCATATCCGTTTAGTATATAAGACTATATAGAGGTGGGCCGTCCATGCCTTTTTTCTCACGAAGCTCGAATCCAACCGTTGCTAAACCAAAACCAGCTCCTCCAGCGCAAAGCACTGCGCCTGCGCAGCCACAGCAATCACCTCAATCACCGGCTGTGAATCCTGGGCAGCTCCTGCAATTGCAGCAGACGGCAGGCAATCAGTCTACGAGTGCACAAGTAGGCGGAGCTGCGACTGCCCCTCAGAAGTCACCTAAAGATGTGCGAAAGGATGAGCTCAAAGCAGATCGTGATGCGCAGGTCACTGTCAAACCACAGCAGCTCTTTGATGGGCTTATTCAGCAAACGAGTCAGCATATACATACGTTCTTAAATAGTGATAAACAAACAGCATCGCTAAGAGCCAGTCTGCAGGCTAAAGCCAAGACGGCGGTAGAAGCGAATATCGATCAGAATGGTGTAGCAGAGGCTCATGAGAAGGCAGATGAAAAGCTTTATGCTGCAGAACATGTAGCTGCCAAAGGCATCGTATCCGATACGTTAAAGAAATATGCGAGCGATACTGTCGTGAGCAAGCTTCCATCGAGCCAAAAGAGCCTGCTGGCGAATAAGTTCATTGAAGGCTATAACAAGACGGAGGCAAGGCCTGAGGTTCCTTTAGCTAAACAAGTGTTAGCTGCGAACGCACAGGCGACGAGGGAGGCAACTGCTGAGGCTGAACGGTTGTCTAATGTATCTCTTGCACAGATTAAAAAAGATGCTGTGGACAAGGTTAAGCAAAGTGCAGCATTTCTCGATAGCAGTGTAGACGTTGGCGATTTGGGTAAGGCAGAAGTGGAAAATCGGCATCAAATGGATAGTACGCTTGTTCAGCCAGCTGTTATTAATACGGTTTATACAAATAAGCTGTATGAACCCATCAAGGAAGCTGTCGTTATGAAGCTCGGCGTAGGACGAGGCGCTTGGCGAAGATCCAAAGAACTTAATGCTTTTCGTCAGAAGATGAAAGATGCTGCGCGAGAGCAGTCGAGAACGGATATTGACAATCAATTGGACACGAATGCACTAACATCGGGCAAAACGCAGCTCGATAAGAAGTTTACCGGCATGATGGCAAAGAAGGAAGCACATGCAACCTCCAAGGGCTCTGTCGATGCAGCTATGACCACTGAGGCAGTCAATATCACGAAAAGAGTGCTGCCTGAAGGGGATATTAAGAAGCTGCTGAAAGAAGCAGCACAAACCTCAGCATATGGCGTAGCACGTACAAACGCTACGGGTGTAAAAGTAAATGAAGCTGCTTTAGTTGGTGCTGAGAAGAAAGCGATTGAACTGCTGAAGAGCAAACAAACCGAAGCGGTGAACGCTGTTCGAAGCATTACGAAAGGCGATAAAAAGGTGCCAGGCTCGAAGCCGGATGCTGCGCAGCTTGCGGCACTTGCTGAGAAAACGAAGGAGCAGGTTACGGCGGATGATATAGCCGGCAAAGCCATTAAAAAAACAGTAGAGGCTCCTACGCTAAACAAAGGGCTCTTCGTCATAGGCAAGGTGCTTGATCTTGCCGCGCCGAATATTGGCGACTCCAGCTCGTTCAGCTTTGATTTGAAAATACCCGTTCATGCTAGCGGCGTCTATGTTCTGTTCGGACTGGCAGGCTCGGTAGGCAGGGAAGATAAAGAATTAACGATGGCCGCTGAAATTACTTTCGGAGCTGGCTTCCAGTCGTTTGGTTTCGACGCCAATTTCCGTGCGGGCTTCTTCCTAGAGAGTATAGGAACGGATTCAGCCGGTGTCATGAATTTAACCTCGTACGGTATGTACAGGCAAATAAGAAACATTTCCGATAGGGCAGCGGATTATCTCTGGGGTATGGGAGGTAAGTCCGGTATGGCCGAGGTCGAAGAAGCAGAAATATGGGCAGCTATGATCGAGGAAAAAGAGCTGCAAAAAGCAGGCAATCATGTTGATATTGGCTTGACCTTTAAAGGAGAGGTTGAAGCGAATGCTGGGGTAGCCGAAATGGGAGCAGCCCTTGGCTACAAGTTCTTAGGCCGCTTTGACAAAGAAGCTCTTGAGAAACAATCGCCTAACGGATTTGGTGGAGCAACGGATCTGACGAAGCTGAAGGAAAAGGCAGCAACCCTCCGCAGAGGTATGAATGTACATGTTATGGAGGCCTCTGCCGAAGCGAAGGTGAAGCTGGGCGGCAACGACATCGGTTTTGGACTCGAAGCCGCAGGTTCCGTCATCAATAATAATTTGAGATCGCTCGAAATTA
This sequence comes from Paenibacillus sp. 01T431, assembly GCF_056398625.1. Taxonomy (NCBI): domain Bacteria; kingdom Bacillati; phylum Bacillota; class Bacilli; order Caryophanales; family Paenibacillaceae; genus Paenibacillus; species Paenibacillus sp. 01T431. The sequence goes on along the minus strand of NZ_JBFTPT010000008.1, from coordinate 99,395 downwards.
CAGCTAGCGGCTCTATTCCATTCCAATTCGGTGAAGATGCGGGCGAATGGGTCAAGATTGCATCTAAAGTAGCGACACCGGTAGCAGGCTCGGCCAAAAATCTCGTTGGCCTCATTACTAGCAAAGTGAAAAAGGATAAGGACATGGTGGCGAAGGGTGCAGGATCAGCTCTGGATACTGGGACGGATCTGTTATTTGTAGTTCCGCAGTTTGAAGCAGCCGGCAAAAGCCTTGCCTCAAAAATCCAAGGCGACGAAACCGTCAATGATACGATTCGCGGTTGGCTATCAGGGGATTCAAGTGCTAGCGCGATTGAACAAGGCAACAAAATAGCGCTCGCAAGCTCGCTAGATTTGAGTATCGGGTTTAGCAAAAAGTGGGATAAAGATAATAAGTCCAAAGGCTGGGAAATTGCATTGGAAGTTACGCAAACGAAGTCATTCGAAGTGGAAGCGGGCATCGTGAATGTAGCGGTAGAGAAGTCCAAGCGGCTTGGAAAACTGCAATATGAGCAGGATGCGAGTGGATCGGGATCCATTTCAGGAGAATTGGCAGGGCACGAAATAGGTTAACATTTGCTAGGAGTGATCGTAGTCATGTCCAAACAACATAAGTATACGGGAGATACAAGCATTACTACAGAGCTGCCGATAAATTTCCATACGCTGACGGGAGAGTTAGCGCCTGCTGTCTTGCGAAAAATTAATTTTCAAAGCTTCGAGGAGTCGCTTTCTTGTCAGATGATGATCGAGGTTAGCGGCCAAACTTATCAAGATATTATGGAGAACGAGTGGTTTAACTTATTCGCCAGCATGAGGACAGGCAGCAGCGCGGTTATGGATGAGAATCAGCCCGTGGAAGTTCATGTCGCGCTAAGGCCAAGCTTGACGAAGCTGGTTGCACAGCATGGATTCGATGCAGAGGCTATATTTGACAGTGTGCGCTCAAGTACGGAGCCAACGAGCAAGCTGCTGAGCTTAAATCATGCCGAGTGCTGGCTCGCGCTGGAATTAAAGCAAAGCGTTGTTTTGCCTGAAGCATTGAAGGATGAAGGCGTCTTAAAGATGGGATTCAGGACGGCGTGGGCTGCAGAAATGGATCAAGGAAATTCAGTACCCGAAGAGCCTTCTATTGCAAATGGGGCTTTGAATGAGCATATCACATCATTTCTAACGGACAATGAACTGAAATATGAGGTGATAGACGATCAACTGTACAAGCTTATATTTACTAGTAGAGGCGAAAGCTGGGTTGGTCTCATTCGGATCGAGGAGGTTCAGGATTATTGCGCGGTTTATTCCGTCTATCCGGAGCTCGTCCCTGAGCATCAGCGCCAAGAGCTTGCCTTGTTATTATTGAACGAGAACATGGACCTGCTAAGTGGCAGCTTCGAGCTGGATGATGAGGATGGCGAGTTAAGATTCCGATCCTCCTATTATGCCGGGAAAACGTATGATTCTGAGGTATTCAGCAGAATACTCGGCAATCACCTTGAAGCGGTAGAATCTTATTTCTCTGAAATTCGTGAAGTGCTTAAACGCTAATATCATCGATAACCAAAGGGCTGTTTGCAGGAAGGGTGTACCCTTCTCGTGCAAACAGCCTTTTTTGTGTTTATTTTGTATGTTGTTCACGGTACTGCGCAGGTGAAATGCCATATGTTTTTTTGAACAGCGTGAAGAAATAGGTTGTGTTGAGCACGCCGACACTCTCGCTGATGACCGCAATGGAATCATTTGTTGTCGTAAGAAGCCGCGTAGCTTCCTCCAGCCGAATCTTCTTTAAATAATCATTAAACGACAGCTGCGTATGGGTGCGGAACAGCTTGCCGAGGTAGCCGGGAGATAACTGTACGGTCTCTGCTATCGTTTCAATGCCCAGATCAGACTCATGATAATGCTTCTGCAAATAAGCGCAAACCGATTCAATCAACGTATCTGTTTTGGTCGTTTGCTTCTTGTCCATCATGAGGCCGATAAGGGTACAGAAGTGACGAAGCAGCGAGTGAACCTCTTGAAGCGTTTCCTTCTTCTGCAATTGGTTAACCGTATCGTAATATTCTTTGGAATATTCCTGCATAATGGGCAACGCGCCGTCAAAATCACGCAAAAGGGCGTTCAAAAGCTGATTTGCGCTAGAGATGGCTTGATAGTAGCTCATCTCGCTCAGCTGCTTCATAAATTGATCAAGTGCTTGATTGACCTTGTCATTGTGGTTTAAACGAAGCTCCTCGCATAGCTTCTTCTCAGCTGCTGCAGGGTACACACTTGCTTGCTGCATGACCTTAACAACCATAGCTTCATGAATAATAGCCTGATGTCCGTAGAAGAAACGATACTTGGCGTATTCCTGTGCCGATTCGAAGGAACGATCAATTTCATATTTGTCATTAACCGTTTCGCCTAGGCTGAACGTAACCGTAAATTTGAAATAGTTATAGATGACTTCTTGAATTTCGCCAAGGGTTAATAAGATATGCTCGGGCACGGATGGCGAATCCAGAAACAACAAAATAGCTAGTGTTTGCTCATCTACGACGATCGTTTCGTTTTTCGCATGTTTCTGAAGCAGCTCATTCGTAATATTACTGACAGAGAAGCGGAAAAGTCCCTGTTTTGTCTGATTGTTATGCTGCGCAAACTCCGTAAATCGATCGATTTGCGCGACGATAACGACATAATTCGAGCTGGTAAAATGCTCATTAATCGCGGATTGGATCATATGTGTCGCCGATAAGTCATGCAGCGTTCCATGCAATAAATGTTGAAGATAGGTTTTCTTTAGCACCGGCAAAGACTGCTTCTGCTCCAGTTCAACCATATTGGCTTGATCAATGACGTTGGAGAAGGCCTCTGAGAGCAGTGCAAATTCATTTTGATTTTGCTCAGTGAGCGGTTTTTTGTTGCCCGTGACTTCATGCACTTTCTTAATTAGACGGCCAAGCGGATTATAGAGCTTATTTGTGGCAAAGAAAGCCGTTAATGCACCAAGCGCAATAATGACCATAGCAATCAAGCCGGTAAAGGTTCGCAATACGGAAATATCCGAAATAAGCAGTCGGTAAGGCTTAACACTGACAAAATACCAATTAAGCTGGTTTGATTTCACAAAGGTGACCAGCTGTTTCGATCCGTTCACTTTAGCCTTGAAATGTCCGGCATTCATGGACGAATTCAGAATGCGTTCGATATGGGGCATCGATGCGAAGCTTTGCATGAACTGGTTCGCATCGGTATGGGATAATACAAGCCCGTCTGCATTCATGACAAATACATCATCGTTAGCGCTGCTAATCGCTTTGATCGTATTCAAAATATACTGCTCATCCACATGGATGGTGATAGCTCCTTTGTATGCAGAGGTAAGCGCATAGTTTGGACGCAAAATCGCAGTGAGCACATGTTCCGGCTTGCTTGTGCTTGGAGCGTTTGGCATACGAAGCTGGTTTGCGAACAGCTCCATATACTGCAAGTGATTGATATCCGTAATTCGCTCCTTCTCCAAATCATTTAACACATAGGTTGTCCCCGCCGTGTTCAGATACCGCTTCGTATGATCGTTGTAAATGCCAATGTATTTAATGAACGGATAAGTGGACTGGATATCCAGAAGAATATCCATCGCGTCACGATCCTGTACATAATCATGTTCTTTATTCATCAGTACGGTAATGATGCGATTATTGCTTAACAAATGGTTGCCTATCGTTTCAATTTGCTCATGAACGATGCTGGAGGTATAGCTCGTTTGCTGCAGCATGGAAATGACGTTTTTGCTAATCGTCTCTTCCGTTTTGGAAGCAAAGAAAAAGTATAAGGTGCTGCTGACAGCTAGAACAGCGAGTGCGACGAGTAGGATGTAATAAATCAACATCTTGCGGTAAACGGAATAATTAAATAATTGCTTCCATTTCATCGGGCCTGTCTCCTTACTCCGTTAATAAATGAATCGCTTACATCGTTTATTTAGAAAACTTTAAAATACATCCATCTTTAATGCAACGTTCTTTCGCTATATTAGCAAAAATTGAAGGTTTAACTGATTTTTATAGTCCCGAAAAGCCTTGATTTTAAAGGGTTTATCAAGATTTTAACTATTCAGCGGCACTTGCCGCGGCGCATACTGAAATCACCGAAAACAAACAAATCATCATGAAGGGAGATGCTGCTGTGAGCAAGGCTAAAGGTCAACGGCAAAAGCGATACACTTTTTTTACCGACATTAAGCGGAACAAGGTTTCATATTTGCTCGTCTTGCCGGCGATGCTTTACACATTCGTATACGGTTATATGACGCTGCCTTATATGGTTATCGCTTTTCAAAAGTTTAATTATACAAAGGGCATCTTCGAGAGCGACTGGGTAGGATGGAAAAACTTCGAGTTTTTCTTCAACTCAACGGCTGCTGCGATGGTCACTTGGAACACGATTAAGCTGAACTTTTTATCTATTTTATTTGGGACGATTGTCGCGCTTGCATTCTCTATTCTATTGAATGAAATTCGCTCACGCGTATTTAAGCGAGTATCGCAGTCGACGCTGTTGTTCCCGCATTTCTTATCGTGGATTATCGTCAGCTACATCGTCTACAGCTTGTTTGCAACCGAGCATGGCCTTATCAACAACATGCTGGAGACGTTTGGTTTTGATCCGCACAATTGGTATTCCGATCCTAAGCCATGGACATGGATTTTGGTCGGGCTCAGCATCTGGAAAGAGACAGGCATGTCCGCCGTCATCTATTTAGCAGCGATTACTGCAATTGATGACTCCTTGTATGAGGCTGCAAAAATCGACGGAGCCAATCGCTGGCAGCAAATTAAATCCATTACGATTCCAATGTTGATGCCGACGGTATCAATTCTAACGCTGCTTGCGATCGGCAAAATCTTTTACTCCGATTTCGGAATGATCTACGCCATTATCGGCGACAATGGGATGCTTTATTCGACAACGGATGTTATCGATACGTATACGTTCCGAACGCTTCGTACATCGGGCAATCCTGCGATCGCCATGGCTATTGGATTGTATCAATCCGTCGTTGGATTTGTGCTTGTTCTATCTGCCAACTGGATTGTGAAGAAATTCAATAAAGATAGCGCGATGTTCTAAGGAAAGGAGGGAATGTGCTTGAAAAAAATAGATGTATTTCAAATCGTTAATACGATTTTTGTATTGTTGTTCGCACTGCTTTGTACGCTTCCCATCCTGCTCGTTCTCATCGTGTCTTTCTCGGATGAGGAGTCTATCCTAAGAAAAGGCTACAGCTTTATACCGGATCACTTTTCACTAGAAGCCTACAAATCGGTATTCGGCAGTAATGATCAGCTGCTGCAAAGCTATGGGGTTTCCATCGGCGTAACGGTTATTGGTACTTTAGCGGCAGTCGTCATCACAGGAATGGCCGGTTATATGCTTGCCAATCGACAGGTTCGTTACCGCAATCCAATTGCGTTGTTTTTCTTCATCACGATGCTCTTTAACGCAGGCCTTGTGCCTTGGTACATGATGAATGACCTTTTAGGATTCAAAAACAATCTGCTTGCCCTTATCGTACCGACGCTAATATTCAGTCCCTTTAATTTGTTTCTCGTTCGCAATTTCATGCAGGAGCTGCCTGAAGCTCTACTAGAGAGCGCAAGAATTGACGGAGCTAGCGATGCTTATATCGCGTTTCGCATCGTATTTCCATTATCGTTGCCCGTTCTCGCTACGGTAGCACTATTTTACGGATTAGGTTATTGGAACAATTGGTTCAACGCGATCATGCTGGTCGACAAAGAAAGCTTGTACCCTTTGCAATATTTATTGTATAAGCTGCAATCCGAGATCAATATGGTGAACCAGATGCAGGGCTTGGTCACTTCCAACATAACGATTCCAACCGAGTCATTCAAAATGGCGGTAGCTATCATAACCATTGGTCCTATCGTACTGCTTTACCCGTTCCTGCAGCGCTTTATTATCAAGGGTCTTATCGTTGGAGCAGTCAAAGGATAGATATGTCGCCTTAGGGCCATATATAATTAAAGATTCAGAGAGGGGTTAATCAAGATGAACAACAGGAAGATGCGCTTTATTCCGGCAAGCTTGGTTATTGTTATGATGCTCGTTCTTATGATGGCTTGCAGTAATGCGGGAGACAAAGCGGGTTCAAACGGCAACGCCAGTGGAAACGAAGGGGATAATGCTGAAGTATTACCGCTGAAATACGTGATTCCGGGTACAGCCAAACCTCATACCGATGATGTTGTCCAAAAAGTAAATGAAAAGCTGAAGGCTGACGGTGTTAACGTTAAGCTGGAAATAAATTTTATCCCTTGGGATGCTTGGGATCAGAAAACCAACCTAATGCTGAGCACAGGTGACGAGTTTGACATGCTGCATGTTATGGAGAACAGCTCCGTGCCTACTGGCTCCTATGTTGGGCGAGGCGCGCTTCAGCCGCTGGATGAGCTCATTGACAAGTATGGTCCAGAGCTGAAAAAAATCATTCCTGACTACGCATGGGATGCCGCAAAGATCGATGGTAAAATCTATTCCGTTCCGGCTGTATGGCGCTATGAGACCTCAGGCAGCGGTGAGATGGGCACGCTTGGCTTCCGCCAAGATTTGCTCGATAAAGTAGGCATGCCTTTCCCAAAAACGTCGGACGAGCTTATCGCAACGGCTGAGAAGATGCAGCAAGCTTCCGACAAGAAATTATATATTCAAACGGAAACGGATGTTACGCCAGTATTTTTACACCGTACGTACGATTCATGGCCATTTTTTGTAGATTACCGCGAACAAATCATTAAGGTCGATCAAGCGGGCAATATAAGCTCGTGGCTCGAGAGTGAAGAATTCAAAAAGGATGCAGAGTTTTTCCGCCAGCTGTATGAGAAAAAGCTGATTAACCCTGATATTTTGACGTATAAGAAGGAAGAGCGCGACAAAGCTATGACACTGGGCGATTTTATTTACAGCACGAACGGCGCTTTGTACTCTTCGATCGCAATTGCAAGAAATAATCCAGAAGCAAAAGTAGGTGAGGGTTATTTGGCAGAAGAGAAACCGCTGCTTCAATACTTGGCATTCGGAAATACTAATGCAGTTCCAATTACATCGAAGCACCCAGAAGCAGCTATTATGTTCTTGAACTGGCTGTACAGCAATAAGGATAATCACAACCTATTCCTATATGGGGAAGAAGGCACGCACTACAAAGCGGTAGGCGAGCGTACGGCAGAATTTATTCGTGACGCGAATGATGAATCGTATTATTTTGATTCATGGATGATCGGCAACATTAACTACATGTTGTTTGATGTGAAGACGCCGGAAGATTATTTGAAAATGCAAACGACAGAGCCATCGAATCCAGTTGAATTCTCACCTGTTCTTGGTTTCCGCCTAAATACGGAGCCGATTGCTGTTGAATATGCGAATGTGCTATCCGAAGTGAAATCGAAGATCATTCCAATTAAAATGGGCGTGGTATCCTACGATAAATACTTCCCGGCAGCTCTTCAAAGCTTAAAGGCTGCTGGATTAGACAAGGTTGTCGCTGAATATCAGAAGCAATTTAAAGAATGGCAGGCATTGCAGAAGTAAGATTAGCTGATGGGTAAAACAAAAAGAAGGAGGGCAGCTGCCCTCCTTCTTTTTGTTTGTGTATATTAGTAAGCTAGTGCGAACAAACCGTGAATATGTGACAGGTAACGAACGTTACTTGCTTCCTTCATAAGGGAAGCAGGCAAGCCCTTAAGCTGTGTCGCGTTGCCGCCGATTGTGCCCACGCCATCTTTACGGCCAAGGCTGCCCAGTGTTCCGGAGAATACAGGTACAAACTTATCCATAACGCCGCCTTTGATTTGAACCGCTAGGTTGTAGCCTACCGTTTCGCCCATTTGCCAAGCAAGCTGAGCTGTTGGAGGGTAAGGACGTTCGCTGCCTTCTGGGAATACAACTGCGCAGTCGCCAGCAAGGAATACATCAGCGTGTGAAGTTGATTGAAGCGTTGGTGTAACAAGTGAACGACCACGGTCTTCTGCAAGACCGCTGCTGCCGACAACTGGATTACCTTTAACGCCGCCAGTCCAAATGATTGTGCTGGATTCAATCGTACGACCGTCTTTAAGCGATACGGAGCTTTTTGTAGCTTCTGTAATCGCTACGCTAGTGATGAAGTTAACGCCACGTTTCTCAAGGCTTGTTACAGCGCGATCGATCAATACTTTCGGGAAGATTGGCAGAACGGCAGGGCCGGCTTCTACGCAATACAGCGAAATATCATTGAAGTCGATGCCTTTGCTGCGGCAAATCTCAGGAAGTCTGTCAGCGAATTCGCCAACAAGCTCAACGCCAGTCAAGCCGCCGCCGCCAACAACGATTGTTGCGTCAGCTTTGTTGCCTGATTTTTTGTAAGCGTCAAGACGATCTTCAACATGCTTGCGGATTTTGTTAGCATCAGCAACGGATTTAAGAACAAGGCTGTTCTCTTCCAATCCTGGAATGCCGAAGTAGTTTGTTTCACTTCCAAGTGCTACAACAAGAGTGTCGTACTTTTGCACTTGTCCGCTTTCAAGAACCACTTGCTTCTCGTTAGGTTTAATTTCTTTAACCGAGTCAACGATGATGTTAACTTGTTTGTCGCCTAGAAGCTTGCTAAGCGGTAGAGCAACTGCTTGCTCAGCAATTGTGTCACCAGCAAGTCTGTGCAGCTCAGTAATGATTTGGTGAGTTGGAAAACGGTTTACGATTGTGATGCTAGCTTCTGCTGCAGTCAAATGTTTGCGTGCTGTTAGAGCAGTAAGAAGACCGCCATAACCGCCACCAAGAATTAGTATTTGCTTCGACATGTTCATCCTCCGTTCGTTCTATACGTATTCGGTGTATTATACTTTATCGTTTTTGCGTTCAGACAAAACACTTAGGAAAGCTTGCGCGAAACGAAGCGTTTTTTGAACTTCCGGATCTTTAAGCATTTTCAACATAGCGAATAGGCCAACAGAAGAGTTAGCCGCTTCTTGCGAGCGCTCGCCAGCTTCAATAGCTGCTGTTGCGATACCTTTTGCTTTCTCTTGAACCGGTTTAACGAATTCACCGATACCTTGAGCGAAATCGTTGATCAACACTTTGTCTGTAGCGATGTTTTGTGCAAAATCATAAGCTTTGGTCATTAGAGTAACCATTTCAGCTAATTTAGGCAGGCTGTCCACGAGTACAGTTAGAGACTCTTGAACCTCCGGCTTCATCAATTGATCAAGTACATCCAACGTTTGTTTTTCTTCGACGAGGCTAGCTGCAACCTCTTGTCCAGCAGATGGTTGTGACATAATAGAATGTCCTCCTTTACGTAAATTTGAAAGTAAGTTGTAGTCTCAATTGTGTCAGCCGCTAAAGATAAGATGCATCCTGAAAGATTGTTACACTTTTCACATAGTTACTCGAAAAATGTTTATGCAGACGTAACAGTCTTATTTCTGCGTGAGGCAGAAGGATGTGAATGCGCGTATGACGTAATCGGATTAAACCCTTTGTTTCTATTCTACATCGTTTTCACCAAAAGTTAAAAAGAAATTTATTGCTTTCGGTAAAAAGATTTGGAATATTGCTGACATGAAGCGCAATTCAGTTATGATAATAAAAAACAATGATTAAAAACATACATAAAGGAGTTCTAATATGCAGCCCTATACGCAAAGAGTTGTATCCATCATTAAGGCGATTCCGGAAGGCACCGTAATGACGTATGGTCAAGTCGCAGAACTGGCTGGCAATCGCAGGGGGGCAAGGCAGGTTGTCCGAGTTCTGCATTCGATGAGCGGCATTTATAATCTTCCCTGGCACAGAGTTGTTAATGCAAAAGGGGAGATATCGATTCAAGAGGAGGAAGCTCGTTACATGCAGATCTTTTATTTAAAAGAGGAAGGTGTTGCAGCGAGCGAGGACGGTCGAATTGATTTGGAAAAATACCGCTACAATCCGGAAAGAGAAGAAGAAAGATGACCTTGCCCGGATGAAAATTATGCTTCTTCGCGGTTAAGCGGCTGCGATTAACTTTTTCTAATGAGGCCCCATTTGAAACCCCGTATCCGAACCTTTATTATGGTATAGACCATTCGGAAGGGAGAGAAAGAACATGACAACAGAAATTACACCGGGAAACGTTAGAAACTTCACAGTTTCCACCGAAATCTTTTATAACCAAAGCTTGGATATTTATTCGCAAATGATTTATATCGTACTCAGCTCAAGCACGGCGGATTCCGCATCGCTCACCTTAGACGAGGTTGCCAAAAAAGGCCGTATGACGACAAAACTTGCAATAAAAGCGATGCAAGCCTTAGTTGACGAGCAGCTAATCCCACATAAATTGTTCCGTAAAATGATCGGTGAATTCCAGGATGATCGCTTATCTTGGGCAGCCAAAGGGCTGCTCACGTATTGCAAGGAGCATAAAAACATTACATTGCCTGAACTCTTAGCACTATCAGATCAATCTGGCGAGGATGAGGTCAGCATTCGGAAGGCATTGATGGAACTGGAGAGAAACGGTTATTTAGAGGAATTTACGGAATTGAACAAATTGATGCACGGATAATCGAAAGAATATGGAAAAAAGCCATCAACGTCCTCAGCAAACGGAAGCAGCGTTGTTGGGCAAATATAAGCTAAGTAGATGAAATATTTCCTTCTATTTTGAAAGAAGCAGGACCTTCACAGCTGTTGCGCTGTATAGGTCCTGCTTCTTTTTTTGTTTATTGGCGGTCAATTATACAGCACTATTCTTTCGTTAATTTCTCTAGTATAGCGTCGCCTTTTGTTCCAACCATTACATACGCGAAGCGGGCATTTTGCTCCGTTTCCAGCCCAGTGCCTTCGGGTACAAAATAAGATTCTATGCCGTACTGGATGTTTCTCCAGCCGCTAGTGGAACCGTTAATAATGATTTCCTTGTCAGCTAAAGGCTCACCTTTTTTATATAAACGATCCAAGTTGTATACGCCGCCGGCACCTTGTTGAAGCACGACCTTAATTCGGCTGTTGCTTGGACGTCTTTCCAGTTCCTGAGTGATGTGATCTGGCGGTACCGAAATATTGTATTGGAGCGCTACATAATCGCCTTGCAAAATGGATCGTGGATCAAGCGGCACGATGGCCAGCTTAATCGGAGTGCCGCTCGAGAGCAATATTTCGCTTACTGCGGCATGGTAACCGACATAACCGAGCTGCAGCACTACAACGATTGCAATGAGAGCGGGGCTTCTGCGCAGCAATCGGCTGAAAGAGTCCGCTTGCTCAGACACTGCTGCGCGTGTTCTATAGGCGTAAATATAAGTCGCTGCTATGATAATCACGCCAAGCAGAGCGAGTGTAATCGACTTGTGCAATAACGTCCAGAACAAGTCGTAATATTTGAACGCAAGGAAAATGAACCAGAATACGAAGCTTATTGCTGCTTCAAGAGCTTGGCTGCGCCTAACAAATAGAAAGGCTGCGATCGTAACTACAATGAAATTCAATATATTAAATAGCTCATATGAGTAAGGGAAAATGTTATCCATAAAGGTTAGCCAAAATAGAAGCAGCAAAGTAAAGAACCAACCGCATTCTCTTACATGAATCTTGAAGGCGCCTTCTCTGAGCAGATGGTGACTAGCGTAAATGACTGCATTGAGCGACGTCACGATGAACACGATGAAGGAAGCCGCATTATGAACAGATCCAAATAACTGAAACAGAAGAATAGCGATATTGATATTCAGTAAGGTATAGATAAAGAAATGCGGTACCCTTCCTTGCCATTTGAACCATCCGACAAGCAGTACCGCTATGAAAAAAATAGACAAGGCTGAAGTATCAATCCAAGCGGTAGAGATAAGTCCAGCTATATATCCAATCGTAAGCACCGTGTAGCGTACAGCCGTATTTAAGCGAGTCAGCAGCAGTGTTGGAATAATAAACAGCAGTGACACTACAAATAAAATGTTTTCGGGCGGGATTTCACCAGCGGCTAATAGTACTAAGCCTACTAAGGAGATACTGCCAATCAAAACACCGATTACGGTAACGATTGTGAATGCGATTTTGCCAACAAGAGTGCTCTTATGTTCTTCTGATGGATGGGATGCTTGGTCAGCTCGTTCATTAGAGCTTGACTGATGCTTGCCGAGCTTGTTTAAGTAACGGAAGAAAAAGACGTTGGATGTGAGTAATAAAGCGACAAAGAGGAGTCCGAATATAAAAAATAAGGTGGAATAATGCTCGGACATCAGCTCGAAATATTTAAATACAGCGAAAGCGGAAGCAGCCAGCGCGTTAAGGGTAAGCATGATTTTGTCCAGGCGAACTTGGGTGAAATAATAGAATCCGAACGCGATTGCCGCAGCGCTTGCGACGTTCATCCATGCGCCATAATGTTCGTATAGATCGGAACTTGTCAAGACGAGCAAAGAAATATGAAAGGCAATAAAGCTCATGAATTTAAGTGGTACTGATGAGAGACGTTTGGCTTCTATTAATGCGAATAGAATAAGATTGATAAGCGCAAATAACCAGCCAATCAGCAAAATTTCTTGGTCGCTATGGACGATAGAATAAGCGCTTGGGAAAAAGTATTGCCACAGGGTTAGATGAACGAGTATATAGGCAAGGATATAAAAAGGATTAAAGCGGGTAATGAACGCGAGCAGCAGGGCAGGAATGGACCAGACGAGAAACAGCTCATAGGTGTCCGCATGTGAATTATATATTTGATTTAAAAGGGCAACCGCCACGCCAAACGCGACACAGCCGCCGACTAGAAAAGTAACAGACAAAAAATAGTGATGCCCAAGCATTATTTTCATTTTGGAAAAAACGAAAGCTGCGCCATAGAATAACACCATGATGCCGGCAGACGCGAGAATTTTATCGGCGCGGACCAGGCCGCCCCAGTTCGCCGCGAAGAAATAGATGATGGAAGCAAGCAGCAGTGAAACGCCCATTAGAAACCCAACACGCGCAACATTTAATCGAAGCATAGCACTCACAAGCCTTTCTAGTTGATCTGGCTTTTATTATAATGACCCAATCTAAAGTGAACTAGTACTCACTTTTTGTAGTACTGCCTTGCTTAGAGCGAAGCAAGCTCTTATACGATATAACCCGATTTAGCGGTGGATCTAACAAATAAATTTTGAAAGCTGGGCTGTACAAAGGTTTATGAATCAAATGGGCCGTTATTATGCTATTCTTATGGTTACGAAAGATTTAACTACTAAAGTGCGGAAGAGGTCTATAGATGAGTGAAATAAAGTTTGCGGATTATGCGTTAAGCCAAGAAATCGTTCGAGCGTTGGAGAGCCTGTCCTACGAAACGCCAACGGAGGTGCAGCGCGAGGTTATTCCGGTTGCGCTTGAGCAAAAGGATTTGGTCGTTAAATCACAGACGGGCAGCGGTAAAACAGCAGCCTACGGCATTCCATTATGCGAGCTGGTCGATTGGAACGAAAACAAGCCTCAGGTGCTTGTACTGACACCAACGAGGGAGCTGGCACTGCAAGTCAACGAGGACATTACCAATATCGGCCGCTTCAAGCGGATCAAATCGATGGCTGTCTACGGTAAAGCGCCTTTCCATATCCAAAGAGCGGAACTTAAGCAAAGAACGCATGTGGTCGTAGGGACGCCTGGACGCGTACATGATCATATTGAGCGTGGAACACTTCCCATCGAACGAATCAAATATTTAGTCATCGACGAAGCGGACGAAATGCTGAACATGGGCTTTATCGAGCAGGTACAAGCTATTATTCAGCAGCTGCCAACGGATCGAGTGACAATGCTGTTTTCTGCAACGTTCCCTGAGGATGTAGCTAAGCTGGCGCATAGATATATGAACACTCCTGTACAAGTAGAGATCAAGGCAGAGGGACTTACGACTGCTACGATTGAGCACTCGGTTATTGAGGTGAAGGAAGCAGATAAGTTTAAGCTGCTCCAAGACGTGATGATCGTCGAAAATCCGGACAGCTGTATTATTTTTTGCCGGACACAAGAGAACGTGGATCAAGTGTTCAGACAAATGGCGGAGCTCGAATATCCGTGCGACCGCATCCATGGCGGAATGGAGCAGGATGAGCGTTTTGAAGTAATGAATGCGTTCCGCAGAGGGCAATTCCGTTATTTGGTTGCAACGGATGTAGCAGCACGAGGCATTGATATTACGAATATTACGCATGTCATCAACTTCGATATTCCGCTGGAGAAGGAAAGTTATGTTCATCGTACGGGCAGAACGGGACGGGCTGGCAAGACGGGCAAAGCGATCACCTTCGCAGCATCTAAGGATGCAAGGCGCCTAGCTGAAATAGAAGGCTACATCGGATTTAGCATTAACAAAGCGAAGGCGCCATCGGAAGAAGCGGTTGACCTTCGCAGAGAAGATTTTGAAAAGAAGCTCAATATCGGTCCAGTTCTCAAAAAAGACAAGCGCGAGCAGCTGAACAAGCAGATTATGAAGCTTAACTTTAACGGCGGCAAGAAAAAGAAGCTTAGAGCGGTCGATTTTGTCGGAACCATTGCCAAAATAGAAGGCGTGTCCGCGGAAGATATCGGTATTATTACGATTTTGGATAATGTTACCGATGTTGAAATTTTGAATGGCAAAGGCTCACTAGTGCTGGAGGTTATGCGAAATACGACAGTGAAGGGCAAGCAGCTGAAGGTTCGCAGAGGGAATAAGTCTTAACTAATCCTCCATGAAACAAGATAGGGAGATCATCGTGGAAAGCTTCATCTATCAGAATGTTTTGATGGTCGTGGCAGCTATCGTGCTGATTGCCTTGCTGTCCATCGTATATGTAAGCTGGCGGAACGGCATTTCGCCTATGCCTTCCTCAGCGCCGGTGCGGCGGGTTGTAGTTGATGAGATCAGACGGCTGCAAAGCCGCGGCGTTATGGTGGAGGCGGGCTCCGGCTGGGGGACGCTCGCGTTTCAAGCGGGGAGAACCAACAGAAACCTGCGGATCATTGGAATCGAAAATTCAGTTATCCCCATGTGGATATCTTTTATGGCTGCGAAACTCGAAAATCGGACGAATGTATCGTTCAAAAAGGGCGACTTGTACACATATTCGTACCGGGATGTGGATATGGTTGTGTGTTACCTCTATCCGGGTGCGATGCGGCGTTTAAGCCCCATTTTTCACGAGCAATTAAAGCCGGGTGCACATGTTATAAGCGTATGTTTTGCGCTGCCGAACTGGGAGCCTGAGCGTACCCTTATTTGCCGCGATATGTATCGGACGAAGGTTTATGTATACAAGGTAAAGTAAACATCATAGAAGGAGGAGCAAATGATGGAGATGGAATTGAAGGAGCAATTTGGCGGCATCGATATTTATTTATTTGATCAGCTGCTGAAGGGATCACTGACTAAGGATATGCGTATTCTTGATGCAGGCTGTGGCTCAGGGAGAAACCTGACGTATTTGCTCCGCAGCGGCTATGATGTATTTGCAATCGATCGATCAGAGACGGCTATTCAAGAGTTGCAGCGGTTAGCGGACTTGATAGCTCCTAAATGGGCGAAAGAGCAGGCACGCGTGGAGGCGGTAGAGCAGATGAGCTTCGCCGATGCCAGCTTTGATTTTATTATTAGCAGCGCGGTTCTGCATTTTGCCGACAATGAGGAGCATTTTGATCAAATGGTTAATGAGCTCTGGCGCGTGCTTAAGCCAGGCGGGAAGCTGTTCGCTAGGTTGGCCTCCTCCATTGGCATGGAGTCCCGTATGCAGCCGCTTGGTGAAGGACAATATCTGCTTCCTGACGGAAGCAGACGTTTTCTGGTTACGGAGGAAAAACTGCTTGGAATTACGGCAAAGCTGAGCGGGCATTTATTCGAGCCGCTCAAAACCGTTATCGTAGCAGACAAACGCTGCATGACTACTTGGTGTGTAGAAAAATCAGGCTAATATGCATGATTACAAATGAAGCCACCAAATACCAGCGCATTCGGGCAGGTGGACGAGCTTGTCCCGCGCTACCCTATCTGCTAATTCATCACTAAAGAAGAAACGTGTTAATTGCTCCGCTTGTTCCACGCTGTCAAAGGTGTAATCCGTTCGTACCCATTTGTGCGAGAATCCATAATCCTGCTCAAGTGCAGCGTAGTATTTTTTCAAAAAGTCAGGCGGGTTTGGTGTTTCGAAGCCAGTGCCCATCGTCTCAAAAATAATAATGGTTCCGTTACCGCGGAGCACACGTTTCATTTCGCTCATAACCTGCCGTAGGTTCTGCTCCCAGCTTGGTAGATTATCGCTGCCTAAGTAACAAATACTCCAGCCGGAAACGATTAGATCCGCGCTATGGCTCGCAAGAGGCAGCTCGCGATGATCAGCAGCCTGCGTTCTCCAATTCGTATAGCCAGCAGTACGTAATCGTTCTGCCGCTACGTGCAGCATAGGTTCGTACGCATCAAGCGCAACAATCGTTTTGGCCTGATCGGCTAGTACGGCAGTCAGTCTGCCGGAGCCGGCACCAAGATCTACAATATCCAATCCTCTAATTGGTCTTATCTCTTCGATCCAGTGCTGCACGCTCGGCTGCTTCGCGATTAATTCATGATAACGCGCCGCTTCCTCCTTATAAATAACATCATGGTCTGGCATCGCAATTCCTCCTCAGTAGGGTTCAAAATGATTCATCCCTAGCTTAAAGGTATACGTAACGGAAAGGTCAATAGCCATGTTTTAAACGGTTGACGTCGGATCAAACTTCTATTCGGCAGTCTCAAATGTATATTCACTTAGGTTATGGATAACGTCATCATCTATGGCAATATCCAGCTGTTTCAACGCGAGTAAAACAGAGCCGACTACCGGCGGGAATTTAGGCTGAACAACGGTGTAGCGCTTGTTGTTTCCTTGCCGAAGCTTCTCGCCCAGCTCGCGAATAAAATAAGGGCTGTTTGCAACGCTGCCTGTGAAAGTAACAGCAACCTCTTCACTATAGAAGGAGGCAGCAATCATCTCGATGCCTACCTTGATTTGATCGATGGCACGGCTGCACACGCGGATAGCGAGAGAGCTTCCACGCTCGGCAGCTTCAGTAACCGCAGGAGCGAACTTCCCAAACTGCTTGTCTCGCGCACGGCGATCATCCGCAAATCCTTTTTTGGCTACATCAGCAAGCTGCAGGACCGTTGAAACATTCCAATGAACAAGCATGGCTTCGCGAAGCTCACGGTCCGTATCATCACAATTGCCTGCCAGCATCTCATATACAGCATCATAGGCAACAAATCTCGCTGCGCTAGCTGCATAGTGGTGAAAATCATAGTTGCGAATCAGTTGTCCATCGTCCGTCATGCCTACGATAATCGAGCCTGTTCCAGCGATAACGACGATGCCTTGTTCGCCCATTAATGCGCCTCTATGAGCCGAGACCGCATCATTCACATGCCACATCGGGCAGGTAAGTCCCGGAAGCTTTGTTAATGTCTTAATCCATTCGAGGTCAGATGGCGAATCGAAGCCTGCAATACCGGCAACCAGCGCCAGCGCATGCTCAGGAGTACGGCCAGCTTGCTGCAGTGCTTGGGTTATAGCTCCTTGCACATTTTCAGCTGCCATCTCGTCTTTGTAAATAGAGGCGGAGCCTCGTTCCAAATATGAAAGCACATGTCCTCTATGGCTGCACACCATGACGCGGGTATGAGTTCCGCCGCCGTCTATTCCAATTACAACCTGCTCTTCTTGCAAATGCATAGGCAGCTCTCCTATTCGTAGTGGCTTGTGCGGCGTCGAACGAACGCTTGGTCAAACTATCGCATTATTTTACCTCAATTTACCATATAGAGGAAGTGGTGGATTACAAAAAGTGAGAATGGCTTGCTTAAATGCGCAGCAACAGCCTCGTTGTTTATATTGCGTTTAAACAGGCAAGGTAAAGTAGGAACTGTAGTGGAGAGAATAGAGAGATACAGGAGTGATACTGATGAAAAATAAAAATAGCAACGTCAAGCGATTCATAGGGCTGATTATGGAGACGAATCCCCCGAAGATGATGCTGTCTATTGCGGTTATTTTGAGCGTCATTACGACGCTAGTTAGCTTGACCATACCTATATTCACGAAAAATATGGTTAATGGCTTCTCGCTGGGGTCATTGAGCACAGGACAGATTGTCTGGATGGCGGCTGCTTTTATCGCGCAGGTTGTGTCTGGAGGCGTGTCTGTTTACCTGCTGCATTACAGCGGCAATAAGATCGTCTCGTCTATCCGGGAGCGGTTATGGAGCAAGCTGCTGCGCTTGCCAGTCCCGTATTATGACAACAAATCCTCCGGTGATACGATTAGTCGGCTGACTAATGATACGGCGCTGCTGAAGGGTCTTATTACGGAGCATGTAACTGGTTTTTTCACAGGCATTTTGTCCATTATCGGTGCATTGTCGATTCTTTTCTATATGAACTGGCAGATGACGCTTATCATGTTAACCGTCTTCCCTTTGGCCGCACTCATTATGGTGCCAATTGGGCGGAAAATGTACAGCATATCCAAATCCACGCAGGCGGAGAATGCAAGGTTTACATCCGTCGTAAATCGTGTGGTGTCGGAGATTCGCCTGGTCAAAGCATCCGGCTCGGAGCCTGCTGAATACGAGCAAGGACGCGTCGGCATTCAGAATTTGTTTGGTTTTGGTTTAAAGGAAGCTCGCATGCAGGCGCTCATTTCACCAATCGTCACTTTTATCATCTTATTGCTGCTGGTATGCTTAATCGGCTTTGGCGGTGTTCAAGTATCATCAGGTAAGATGACTGCGGGTGAGTTAGTCGCCTTTATTATGTACCTGTTCCAAATCATGCTGCCGATTACGCAGATCTCACAATTTTTTACGCAATTTCAGAAGGCAATGGGCGCGACGGACAGCATTATTGGTATATTAGAATCCGATGAAGAAGATCAAGATAATGGCAAGGAAGTAACTCAGATGGACCAAACCTTGCAGGTGGAAAATGTATCTTTTGCCTATAAGCCCGATGAGCCAATCCTACGTGATGTGAGCCTGACGATTGAAGCGGGCAAAGTAACGGCACTGGTTGGCCCGAGCGGGAGCGGTAAAACGACGCTGTTCTCGCTGCTGGAGAGGTTCTACGACCCGACATCCGGGGCGATTAGGCTTGGCGGAACAGACATCAGAGACGCGTCTCTGCGTTCATGGCGCAGCCAGATTGGCTACGTTTCGCAGGAGAGCCCAATTATCGCAGGCACGATCAAAGACAATTTATGCTACGGTCTGACGCATGAGGTGACGCAGCAGGAAATCGAGCAGGCTGCACGAATGGCTTATGCAGACGGCTTTATTGAAGCATTGCCTGAGAGCTATGAAACCGAAGTTGGCGAGCGCGGCATTAAGCTATCGGGTGGGCAGCGGCAGCGGATTGCCATTGCAAGGGCGCTGCTGCGTGATCCGCAAATCCTTATGCTCGACGAAGCGACGTCTAATCTCGACAGCAAGTCAGAAGAAGTGGTGCAGGACGCGCTGAAAAATCTAATGATCGGACGGACCACTGTCGTTATCGCCCATCGCTTGTCGACGGTTGTTGATGCGGATTCGATCGTTTTCCTAGAGAAAGGCGTCATTACCGGGGTAGGAACGCATGATCAATTGTATGCTAGCCATACCATGTATCGAGAATTCGCTAATGGACAGCTTCGAGTCAATAAAACGGCTTCTTAAGTAAGCAGAGAAGAGGGTGGAGAAATGGGCTATGTGCTGATTGTAGACGATGATCCGCATATTCGTGAGCTGGTTCGGGTTATTTTGGAGAAAGAGGCTTTAAGCGTGCAGGAGGCTCYGGATGGGCAATCGGCGCTTGCTCAAATGGAAGCCTCTCCGGCAGATATGGTCATATTGGATATTATGATGCCGAATATGGACGGCTGGGAGCTGTGCCGTGAGCTGCGGGAGCAGTACGATATTCCGCTGCTCATGCTGACGGCCAAGGGAGAAATGGGCGATAAGGTGCGAGGGTTCCACCTCGGAACGGACGATTATTTAGTAAAGCCGTTTGATCCCGCGGAGCTGACTGTCAGAGTTAAAGCGCTATTGAAGCGTTACCGAATCGCGGTGTCGCAGCAGGTTTCCGTAGCGGAGATCATGCTCGATCGGCAGACTTATGAAGTGAAGATTCATTCGGATTATACGACGCTTCCTCCGAAGGAATTTGAGCTGCTGTTCAAGCTCGTTAGCCATCTAGGCCGTACATTGACACGCAACCAACTGATCGAAGCGATTTGGGGCTATGATTTTGACGGCAACGAACGAACGCTGGATGTACACATCAATCGGCTGCGTGAGCGTTTTGTCGCTTGGGAGGTATCGATTAAGATCAGTACGATCCGTGGACTCGGTTATCGGCTGGAGGTACTCCAATGAATCGTAAAATGTCAAAATGGGAAGTTTCACTGCGTGTTGTAGGAGCTACATCGATGGTATTCCTACTGAGCGGAAGTGCCTTCTCGCTGGCGTATTGGTTGACGAAGTGGTTTTACACGAGACATGAGGTCCGCTTTCCTGAATATATAGTGCAGCTGGTGAACTGGGGACTGGGCATTTTATTTATCATTGTGCTTTTCGCTATCGTTAATTTGGTGATACGACCGAAGCAGAGGGAAGTTTGGGTTGAAATGATCGATGCGCTAAAACGAATGGCAAAGGGAGATTTCAACGTGGCCTTGGATCGTGACAAGAAATTTCATGGCCAATTCGGGGATGTTATTCAGTCCATCAACGATATGGCGCATGACCTGAAGCAGGTAGAGCTGCTTCGTCAGGAGTTTATTTCTAACGTATCGCATGAAATTCAATCACCTCTGACCTCGATACGCGGATTTGCGAGCACGCTGCAGCGCGAGGACCTTAGCCCTGAGGAGCAGCGTCATTACTTGTCGATTATTGAGCAGGAAACGACGCGGTTGTCCAAAATAAGCGACAATCTGCTTAAGCTGACAACGCTCGAATCCGAGCAGCAGCAGCTGGACACGAAGCGATACAGGCTCGATGCGCAGCTTGAGAACATCGTGCTCGCTAGTGAGCCTCAGTGGCTGGACAAAGCACTTGAGCTTGAACTGGAGCTGGAGGAAGTAGAAATTGCGGCGAGCGAAGAGATGCTTAGTCAGGTTTGGGTAAACCTCTTTCATAATGCGATTAAATTTACACCTGCCAAAGGGAGCATTAAGATTGTACTGGAGCGCCTAGGTGATGAGGTCAAAGTAAAGATTACAGACACGGGTATTGGCATTTCTTCGGAGGATCAGCTCCGCATCTTTGAACGTTTCTATAAGGGTGACAAGCAGCGGACGAGAACGGCTGATGGCAGCGGATTAGGCTTGTCGATCGTCCATAAAATCGTTGAGCTCCACCACGGGAATATTCGTGTAGACAGCAGGTTGAATGAGGGTTCTTCTTTTGAGGTGACGCTGCCGATTACTTAGCAGCCAGCTATTCATATAAAGTGCCTTGAAACGACAACGAGTTCTGTTCTTCCATATATTACACTCGACTGTTTTGTTTCAAAATAGCCATATGAGGTTAATCATAGCTATATCGAATGACAGAGAGGGGCAAAAAAATATGGGTTTATTATGGACATTAATCGTTGGCGGAGTAATTGGTTGGTTAGGTGGTTTGCTTGTTGGGCGCGACGTACCGGGAGGAATTATCGGTAACATCGTAGCTGGCTTCATCGGAGCTTGGTTAGGTACGCTAATTCTTGGCTCGTGGGGACCGACGATGGGCGGATTTGCTCTCATCCCGGCTATCATTGGAGCTGTTGTAGTTGTGCTGCTGCTAAGTGCAATCTTGCGGGGAACACGACGCGCGTAGTCTAATCTTTACCTAAACTTGATAAAACCGTTGTTGAAGTAGTAACGTATACTTCAATAGCGGTTTTTCTGCGTGTAGATATTGATACGGCAAGGGGAGAGGTTAAAAGGCATGCTCATATTCGTTAGTATCATTGCGGTAGTCATAGTTGTTGTGTATTTGGTCCTCCAGTATTACCCTGCTTTTGGGGCAGCACAATCAAAGGAGCGGCGGCAGCAGTTAAGCCGTTCGAACCAATATGGCCGTAAAAAATTTATAAATGCGATTCCTACAGCCATGGATACGACAACAAGCGAGAAGCTGAAGCTGCTCGTTCAATTTATGAAAGGCAATAAGATGGCTAGGCCAAGCAAAGCGCTAGTCGTTGAGTCGATGAGTGAAGGATATGGTGCCGGGCAGCATCAGCCTAAGCTGACATGGTTTGGCCATTCTGCAGCTTTGCTTGCAATCGACGGGAAAACACTGCTGCTTGATCCGATGTTCGGCAAAGCGCCGTCCCCGTTTCCGTTTATAGGCGGTAAAAGATTCAGTGATAAGCTGCCGTTTGAGATGGAGCAGCTTCCGATGATTGATGCGGTACTCATTTCACATGATCATTACGATCATTTGGACTATGGCTCGATCGTAAAGCTTAAGGATAAGGTGAGACGCTTTATTGTTCCGCTTGGCGTTGCGCCTCATTTGGTAAGATGGGGGATAGATCCCTCCCTTATAGAGGAGCATGATTGGTGGGATGAGTTTTCATATGAGGGGATTCAACTTGCTTGTACGCCCGCAAGACATTTCTCAGGTAGAAGTCTGACGGATCGCGATGCAACGCTTTGGTGCTCTTGGGTAATACATGGCCGGGAGGCACGCATCTTCTTCAGCGGAGATAGCGGCTATGGTCCTCACTTTAAAGAAATTGGCGACAAATACGGACCCTTTGATCTCACATTAATGGAATGTGGACAGTATGATGAGCGCTGGGCAGCTATCCATATGATGCCGGAAGAAACGGTACAGGCTCACTTGGACGTACGCGGAAAGATTATGATTCCGATACACTGGGGTGCATTCACACTTGCGATGCATGATTGGACCGACCCTGTGGAGCGAGCGGTAAAGGCAGCTAAGGAGATGAAAACACGTATCTCGACTCCGAAAATCGGAGAGACTGTACTGCTTCAAGCGGCTGAGTACCCATCCTCAGCGTGGTGGCGGTAGCTTATATATTTATAGCTGAAAAGCTTATAAAACATAGCAGGGGCTGTCTTCAAAGGTCTATACATACCTTTAGAGACAGCCCCTGCTGTTATTATTTGATGCCTGAGATCGCGTAGTTCTCGATAATATGCTTCTGGAAGAAGATAAAGATGATGATGATAGGCACAACCATAAACGTTGATCCAGCCATTTGGAGCGCATAGTTGCCGCCGTATTGCCCTTTGAGTAATGACAGGCCAACGGAGAGTGTGTAAAGCTTCTCATCGTTCGCAATAATAAGCGGCCAAAGAAAGCTGTTCCATCCGCCAATAAAGGCTAATATGCCTTGTACCGCAAGTATCGGCTTCGAAATAGGAAGCACGATTTGCATGAACGTCCGGAATTCACTTGCACCGTCAAGACGGGTTGCTTCCAGCAGCTCATCTGGAATGGTAGCCATGAACTGACGGAACAGGAATATACCAAAGGCGCCGACAAGTCCGGGCAGAACGATTCCGATCATCGTATTCGTCAGATGCATTTCATTTAGGATCAGATAGACCGGAATCATCGTCACCTGACCAGGAATCATCATCGTAGCAAGTACGATATAGAACAAGTTATTACTGCCTTTGAATTTGTACTTCGCGAAGCCGAAACCAGCCATCGCATTCAGGAATAAGCCAATAAAGGAGAAGAAAACGATAATTAGCGTATTTTTCAAATAAACGCCAAAGTTCATATTCTCAAACAAGTTCTTGAAATTTTCCGTCGTGAAGCGTTCAGGCAGTAAGGTAGGCGGGATATTCTGTATCTCGCTCTCTGGTTTAAAGGAAGAAAGGATCATCCATACGAAAGGAAGGATGACCAATACCCCGCCGACCGCGAGGCATATGCCTAGTATCCACTTGAGCGCTTTTTCGCCTTTTGAGGCGCTTGACGCTTTTGCTTGCGAACTCATCCATTACACCTCCGTTTGGATTATAGATCCGTTTCTTTATTTTGAAATCTGAATTGTACGAGCGTAATAATAATGATTGCGATGAACAGGACAAATGATCCTGCTGCCGCGTATCCGAAGTTGCTAAGCTGGAAGCCGTTCCGATAAATAAACAGGGCCACAGATGTTGTGCTGTCGAGTGGACCACCGTCGGTCATAATGAATGGCTCTTCGAAAAATTGCAGCCAACCGATCATGGTAGTGATCGATACGAAGAAGATCGCGAAGCGCAGCATTGGAATCGTGATGTAAGTCAATTGTTTCCATGTGCTGGCACCGTCGAGCTGAGCCGCCTCGTAATAAGACTTCGGAATACCTTGAAGCGCGGCGATGAAGATGATCATATTGAGACCGATCCCTCTCCATACCGCCATCAGAATAAGTGATATTTTAGCCATGACTGGATCTTGAAGCCATGGAACCGTAGGCAGATTAATCGAATCAAGAATATAGTTGAGCAGACCGAAAGCCGGATTGTAAAGGAAACCCCATACAACAGCAACGGCAACAACGTTTGTAACTGATGGCATATAATAGACGACGCGGAAAGCTTTAAATGCACGGTTTGCGCCGAAATTAATCATGATCGCAATAGCAAGTGAACATAAGATAACAAGTGGAACACCGATGATCACGTAGAACAACGTATTAAGTATGGCTTTTACGAAAATTGGATCAGCCAGCACGTCTACATAGTTTTTGAATCCGACGAATGAAATATTGGACCAGTCAGCAAGGCCTGCCAAGTCCATGTCCGTAAAGCTTATTATTAAGGCTACAAGGATCGGCAATAACGAAAATAAGGTAAGCAAAATAAGCGTTGGAGCGATAAAGAAATACGGTGCCTTACTCTGAGAGATGCCTTTCATAAACGACCCTTCCTTTGCTATGAGCGCCTGGCTTTATCCATTTCTAATGGAACCGGCAGCGGCTCTGTTCCAGAACCGCTGCCGGCGATGGCGATCATTATTTATTCAAAATTTGTTCAGCTTTGGCGTTGAAGCTGTCAAGTTCCTTCTTAATTTCAGACTTGCCGCGGTAAATTCTCTCGAATGTCGATAGCACGTTTTGAGCAATTTCTTCCCATGGCTTGATAAGCGGCATAGGCTCCGAGCTGTTCAACTGCTCACCGATAACTTTTACATTAGGATCTTTAGTCAAAGCTTCGTTCTCCCATGCTTTTTTCGTGGAAGGAAGCGAGTTTGTAAGCTCCAGCCATTTCAGCTGTGTCTCAGGCTTGCTCATGTAAGCTAGGAATTTCAAGGCTTCTTCTTTGTGCGTTGTATGTTGGAAAATAGACAAGTTAGAGCCGCCTAGAGAAGAAAGATTGTTCTCTTTCTTAGGAAGTACAGCTGTTGCCCATTTGCCTGCAAGCTCAGGTGCTTGGTCATTGATTAGTTTAATCATCCAAGGTCCGCTGATGAACATTGGCGAGATACCTTCACCCTTAAATGCAGGGATAATATCCATACCTAGATCAATCGGTGCAGAACCGTCTTTGAAGAAGCTGTTCAAATATTCAACGGCTTCCACGAATTCTGGTTGGTTGAATTGTGGTTTGTTGTTCTCGATAAGCTTCGAGCCGTTTTGACGAGCGAACATGAATAGTAGCGATTGTTCTTTAACATCAAGGCTGATGCCGTATTTGTTTTTGCCGCGAGCTTTAAGCTTTGTTGCAGCATCTTTAAGCTCATCCCATGTTTGTGGAGCTTTATCGTAGCCTACTTCTTTCAGTAGATCTGTACGGTAGTAAAGCACGCGAGTGTCGATGTACCAAGGTACGCCTACAGTTGCATCTTCGTATTTAGTTGTTGATACCGATCCTGGGTAGAAGTTTGCTTCAGCAAGTTCTGGATATTCAGTTACGTAAGGAGTGATATCCATAAGCGCTTTAGCGGATGCGAACTCAGGAATCCAAGTTGTTCCCATTTGAAGCACGTCTGGACCTTTTTTGGAAGCGACAGCCGTCAATAGCTTGTCATGTGCCGTATCCCAAGGAAGTGCTTGTACATTGACCTTAATGTTAGGGTTCTCAACCATGAATTGCTCTGCAATCTTCGGCAAGGATTTGGCTTCTTCACCCATCCCCCATACGTTGATGGTTACTTTATCGTTTGCTGCTCCTTCATTGCTGTTGTTGCTTCCGCAAGCAGTGAGGGCGCCGATAAGTAGCATAGAGCTAGCTAGTGCAGTTGCTACTGATTTCTTAAACATTAATTATTCCTCCTGTGTGAATGATTGTTATCAGTACTATGCTGTGAATCCGTGCAAGTTATGCACGCAGGCGGCTGTTGTTTGCCGTATATATAAGCCTAAGCTGGGTGTTGATGAGCAGGTAAATGTTACATTCCCTGCCGCAGCAAAAACGTTCGCCACAAGTAAATAGAAATACTATTTGATGTGGTGAAACGTTTCTATAAACAAAATATATTACCGTTTACAACTTTAGAACCAGACCTGCTTATTGATTCGAAACGTTTCGACATCATTATAGATCAAAGTTTTAACGGGTTCAAGCGTTTTTTTATTTCAGGAAAATAGTCTCATATTAATAATATAAACGTTTCTATTAAAGATGAAACAGCAATTGACGACTCTTTTTGAATTGTTTATAATCCAAATTAGGAATCAATAGAAACGTTTCGATTGTTAAAAATATTGGCCATAAGACATAAGCGTGGTAAAGACAGAAGGAC
This sequence comes from Paenibacillus sp. 01T431, assembly GCF_056398625.1. NCBI lineage: Bacteria > Bacillati > Bacillota > Bacilli > Caryophanales > Paenibacillaceae > Paenibacillus > Paenibacillus sp. 01T431. The sequence continues at coordinate 72,651 of NZ_JBFTPT010000008.1, read as the reverse complement.
CTGTAAACATTAACGATAAGAACGATAAATTTGATTGGCTATTACGAGGAGGAACACGGATATGGAAAAGCAACCTGCGGCTCTTCTAAAGCTCATGACGCTTGAGGAGAAGATCGGGCAGCTGCTGCAGCTGGCGACGCCATTCTTTGAAGGCGCGGATGGACAAATTACCGGACCGATGGCTGAAATGGGCGTAACGGAAGAAACGGTTCGCAATACAGGCTCCGTGCTTGGCTTAACAGGAGCGAGGGAAGTCATTAACATACAGAAGCAGCATTTGGCGAACAACCGCTTAGGCATTCCGCTTCTAGTGATGGCGGATATCGTCCATGGCTACAAAACGATCTTTCCTGTACCGCTGGCAATCGGCTGCTCATGGGATATGGAGCTGGCGGAACAAAGTGCCGAGATCGCTGCTAAGGAAGCTGCTGCGGCAGGTGTACACGTTACGTTCGCTCCGATGGTCGATCTCGTAAGGGACCCAAGATGGGGCCGAGTCATGGAATCGACAGGCGAGGATCCATATTTGAACAGTGAATTCGCCAGAGCCTTCGTAAGAGGCTTCCAAGGAAAAGACCTTGCAAATGATATTAACCGCGTGGCAGCATGCGTGAAACACTTTGCCGCATATGGAGCTGCAGAAGGTGGACGCGACTATAACACGGTTGATCTGTCTGAGCGTCAGCTTCGCGAATTTTATTTGCCTGCATATAAAGCGGCGCTGGATGAAGGCTGCGAAATGGTCATGACGGCATTCAATACAGTGGATGGCATTCCAGCTTCAGGAAACAAGTGGCTGATGCGTGATCTTCTTCGCGGCGAATGGGCGTTTGACGGTGTGCTAATCTCCGATTGGGGCGCAGTAAAAGAGCTGATCCCGCACGGTGTTGCAGCGGATGAATCGGAAGCGGCAATGAAGGCGATCAAAGCCGGCGTCGATATTGAAATGATGACGACCTGTTACACGGATCATTTGCAGCGGCTTGTTGAGGAGAATGAAATCGATGTTGCATTGATCGACGAAGCTGTACTTCGCATTCTGGAGCTGAAGCAGAAGCTGGGCTTGTTCGATCAACCGTATCGTGGTGCGAATGAAGAGCGTGAGCAGGAAATTGTAGGCTCAGCAGCACATCGCAAGGCTGCGCGTGAGCTGGCTCTTAAATCCTGTGTCCTCGTAAAAAATGAGGGAGTTCTTCCGCTTGGACGCGAGCAGAAAATTGCTTTGATTGGTCCTTTCGCGGCTAGCGGCGATATTCTTGGACCTTGGTCTTGGCTTGGCTCCAAGGAAGAGGCGGTTCAACTGGCAGCAGGCATCGCAAGCAAAGTAGATGCATCATTGTTGTCTGTGACAGAAGGCTGCGGTATTGAAGACGCAACGGATGAGCAGTGGCAAGCGGCATATGCTGCAGCTAAAGAAGCAGATATCGTGGTGCTTGCTTTAGGTGAGCATTCGGATATGAGCGGAGAAGCGGCTAGCCGGTCGAATATTAGATTGCCGCAGGTACAGCTTGAGCTAATCGCTCAGCTGAAACAGCTAGGCAAGCCGATGGTGACTGTCCTATTTAACGGACGACCGCTTGATCTGCACGGTGTAATTGATCAATCGGATGCCGTATTAGAGGCGTGGTTCCCAGGTACGGAAGGCGGCGCTGCCATTGCGGAATTATTGTTTGGCGAGTCGGAACCGACTGGAAGACTGTCGATGTCTTTCCCTCATTCCGTAGGCCAAGTACCGGTTTATTATAACCGGTTCAATACGGGAAGGCCGCAGGGCGCACCTGATGCGCAGGTGAAATACGTATCTCAATACTTGGATGTTCCGAATGAGCCGCTGCTGCCGTTTGGTTATGGGCTTGGTTATACAACCTTTACCTACAGCGGAGCGAAGATGGCGATGGATACGATGAGTGCTTCTAAGCCATTGCATGTAAACATCACAGTAACGAACACTGGGGCTCGCGCTGGTGAGGAAACCGTACAGCTGTATGTACGCGACATGGCGGGGGATGTTGTCCGTCCGTTACAAGAGCTAAAGGCATTCCGCAAGGTGATGCTGCAGCCAGGAGAGAGCAAAGAGGTCTCGTTTACGCTGGAGGAAAAACAGCTGCGTTATTATCATGCTGATCTAACCTTCACAAGCGACCCTGGTGACTTTGAACTGTACATTGGGCCAAACAGCCGCGATGTAGAAACGCTTAAATTCAAACTAAGCAAATAGAAAGGCAGTGAGAAGAAGATGGAAGCTATAGTGAATGCGTTGAAAGCGATGAATAAATTGCAAATAAAAGCAGGAGAGCTGACGTTTGATTTTTTAAGCAGCGGAGACCTTGCGCAAGCTGTCCATAAAGGAACGATGCTGAATCAAGTGGTGTCGAACAATGTAGATGGCTCGCTTAACAATCTTTACTTGCGCATGCATACCGAAGAAGGGATTTCTTATGAGCCTTTGCTTGGGATTCATTCGTCAAGCCGCATGTCAGCGGTGGATGGTCGTCTGCTATGGGAAGGGACTGCATTTGATGGCATCGCCTATCGCGTAGTCTTCACATTAACGAACCATGGCATCTGGTTCTGGGATGTAACCGCACAATCGCAAGGAAAAGAAGCGAAGATCGACATCATTTATGGACAAGACATTGGACTCGCGGATATTGGCGCAGTGCGGTCGAACGAAGCATACATGTCGCAGTACGTTGACCATAAAGCTTTTAAAGATGAGAAGCTGGGTTATGTTCTTTGCTTCCGCCAGAATCAGCCGATGCAAGGATCATTTCCTTACATGCAGCACGGTGCACTAACAGGAGCAGCCAGCTACTCAACGGACGGATTCCAATTCTTTGGTCTTAGCTATAAAGAAACGGACGTGCCGGAAGCACTTGGCAAGGTTGAACTAGCGAATGAGGTTTATCAATATGAATTCACTTATGCGGCGCTTCAAGCTGAGCCTGTCTTGTTGAAGGATAAAGCTCGCTTTGTATTTTACGGCATGTTCAAGGCTGATCATCCATCAGCTGTGAGTGAAATAGAGTTCAGCGCTGAAATTCAGAAGGCTTGGGAAGAAGTTGAGCGTTCGAATGAGACCGACTTCGCTGCGGCGGCAACACCTGTAGCTAAGTCTGAGGTTGCAAATGCGATTGGAACGCCAGTACGCACGGCATCAATGACGATGGAGGAAGTTAACGCTTATTTCCCTAACCGTCATCAGGAGGAATGGCAAGACGGCAAGCTGCTGTCTTTCTTTACAGAGAGCCATGAGCATGTTGTGCTTAAGGAGAAGGAGCTGATAGTTGAGCGTCCGCACGGTCATATTCTAATGTCTGGCGGCAATGACCGCATGACAGAGGATGTTATGACGACAACTTCCTATATGTACGGTATTTTCAACTCACAATTGCTAGTAGGCAATACGAGCTTCCACAAGCTGTTTACGAATGCGCGCAATGCGCTCAATAATTTAAAGACATCTGGACAACGCATTTATGTCGAGTTGGAAGGTTCATACCGCCTTCTTACTATGCCTTCGATGTTTGAGATCGGCTTTAACTATGCTCGTTGGTTCTACAAAACAGCAGATGACACAATCATCATTACAAATTATACAACGGTTGATTCGCCTGAGGTCCGCCTTCACCTTCGTTCGGAAAAAGGACAGGCTTACCGCTATTTAGTTACGAATCAAGTATCCATGAATAACAATGAATACGAGCTGCCGTTCCATATGGAGCTGGAGGACGGCGTATTTACTTTCAAGGCTGACCAAGCTTCTATCAGCGCTCCGATCTTCCCTAATCTGCAATATCGGATGTTCGTGAACGGGGCAGACATGACTGCAGGAGATGAAAGCTTGCTTGTTAGCGGTACGGCATCAGGCTCAGCATCGCTTGTGGTGATGCAGCTTGGCCAAAGTGCGGAATGGACAATTACGATGCAAGGTCTCTTGCGTGGCGAGGCATTGCCGAAGTCAGAGCGGAAGGCAGAGCTTGAAATCGAGCGCTACCGTGAGTTTTTCCGTCATGTGATGAATGGCTTCCGCTTATCCGCTGAGGGTACTGAAGCAGCTTCAGCTGAGCTGGATAAAGTGAATGCATTGGCATGGTGGTACACGCACAATATGCTCGTTCACTACTCTGTGCCTCATGGCTTGGAGCAATACGGCGGTGCAGCATGGGGAACTCGCGACGTTTGCCAAGGACCGACTGAGTATTTCATGGCAATGAACAAATACGAGCAGGTTGCTGAAATCTTGAAGACCGTTTATTCCCATCAATACGAGGATGACGGCAATTGGCCGCAATGGTTCATGTTCGACAAGTATTTCCACATTCAGCAAGAAGAAAGCCATGGCGATATTATTGTTTGGCCGCTGAAGGTGCTTGGTGACTACTTGGCAGCAACGAAGGATTATAGCATCTTGCAGGAGCGTGTTCCTTATACGGTCCGTCATAAAGGCGAATTCACGACAGAATCTGCGACGCTGCTTGACCATGCGATGAAGGAAATTGCCTATATGAAGAGCCACTTCCTGCACGACACGCATTTGTCTTCCTATGGCGACGGAGATTGGGATGATACGCTGCAGCCGGCTAATGCACAGCTTAAGCAATATATGGTCAGCAGCTGGACAGTGGCGCTTACGTATCAGGTTATCGCACAGTTTGGCCGCGTGCTGGAGGAAGTTGATGCGATGCAGGCAGCCGAACTTAAGGAGCTGGCATCAGCTATTCAAGCGGACTTTAACCAGTATATGCTGCAACAGGATGTCATTCCTGGCTTTGTATACATGGAGGAGCCGGGCGATGCGAAGCTGATGCTTCACCCGACTGACACAACTACAGGCATTCAATACCGCTTGCTTCCAATGACACGCAGTATGATTAGCGAATTGCTTACAGAGGAGCAAGCAGCTGAGCATTACCGTGTTATTAAAGAGCAGCTGTATTGCCCAGATGGCGTACGGCTGATGAACCGTCCTGCACAATATGCAGGCGGCGTAAGCACTAACTTTAAGCGGGCAGAGCAGGCATCTAATTTCGGCCGGGAAGTCGGCTTGCAATATGTTCATGCTCATATTCGTTATGTTGAAGCAATGGCGAAGCTAGGCAAGACGGATGAAGTATGGCAAGGTTTACTCATGATTAATCCGGTTGGATTGCGTGATGTTGTTCCTAATGCAGAGCTGCGTCAAAGCAACTCTTACTTCAGCAGCTCCGACGGCAAGTTCAACAACCGTTATGAGGCGCAGGAGCGTTTCGGTGAGCTTCGTGAAGGAACTGTGCCTGTTAAGGGCGGCTGGAGAATTTATTCGAGCGGACCCGGAATCTATATGAACCAATTGATTTCGAATGCCCTCGGTATCCGTCAGTCGGAAGGTAATCTGGTTATCGATCCGATTTTGCCAGCTAAGCTGGATGGCATGCAATTCGATTTCATGTGGAACGGCTTGCCGATTACTTTTGTTTATCGCCTTAGCGATGCAGGACAGGTAACGAAGGTCATCATTAACGGTAAGGAAGCGGAAGGGAAGCCTTCAGCTAACCGTTATCGTGTAGGTGGAGTACAAATTTCCGAAGAACAATTGAAAGCTAATCTTCATTCGGAATCGAACCGAATCGAAATATTTATGTAAGAAGCAGACTGGCGGTCTCCAAGAACCGCCAGTCTTTGTGATATAGTGAAGGAACAATGAAAGATAGGAGCGAATGCTGTGGTTAGTATTAAGGATATCGCTAAACAAGCGGGGGTCTCGATCTCGACGGTATCTTACGCGCTTAACGGCAGCCCCAAGGTGACGGATGAGACGACAGCAAGAATATTGGCTGTTGCCAAGGAATTAAACTACATCCCGAACGCTGCTGCAAGGTCGCTCAAGACGAGAGAAACAAAAATTATCGGTGTCTTTCTTACCGACTTCAGCGGCGCATTCTACGGCGATCTCTTGCAAGGAACAAAGGAGATTTTATCGGAAAAGGGCTATGATCTGATCGTGTGCAGCGGTAAGCAATCTCATCGGATGCTGCCCGAGCGAATGATCGATGGTGCGATTATACTGGACGAGACGTTTGGCAGTACTGAGCTGCTGAGCTACGCGGAGCGCGGGCATAAGCTGGTCGTGCTGGATCGTGAACTGCAGCACTCGAACATCAATCAAGTGCTGCTCGATAACAAAGCAGGGGCGAGGCTGGCAGCCGAATATTTGATCGAGCAAGGCCATCGGACTCTTTATGTAGTGACTGGCCCTAGCGGCTCTTATGATTCAAGGCAGAGGCTGCAAGCTGTTACGCAAGCGGTGGAACGATCCGCTGGCGTTAAGCTGACTGTAATTGAAGGAGATTTCAATAAATCGGCTGGAGAGCAGGCTGCAGCGACAATTATAGCTGAGAACAGCGGCACGGCTGCGGCAGTGTTTTGCTTCAACGATGAGATGGCTATTGGTATGTTCAATTATTTGGCGGCGCATCATCCTGATATTCGGATTGGTGAACATATTCATATCGTTGGGTTTGATAATATGGAGCTGGCTTCTTACACTCAGCCGCGCTTGTCTACGATTGATTATTCCAAGCGCAAATGGGGGGCTCTAGCTGCCGAACAGCTGATCAAGCTGATCAGCGGCGACGAAGTGGAGCATGAACGGATTTATGTTTCTCTTATTAAAGGGAATTCGGTCAGGCCGGCCAAAGAAAGCTAAATGGAAGCCATCGACGGCGGAGCGGTTTGAGGTGAAATCTCAAGCCGTTCTATTTTTTGAGAAGCATGCCTGTTATCGTTGATTCAAAAAGATTTGGCATAAGCGTTGACAACTGTTTCAAAATGCATTATCTTTAAATCAAGATAAATTAATTAAAGATAAAACGGCGCAGAGAGGAGTGATCATCATGGCAAATGAAAAACAAAATGATTCATTAGCTCTCTTCATTGCGCTGTCTAGAGCGAGCCAATGGGTGAATGCCCATGCGGATCGTGATATTCGTAAAAACGGCTTGAACCGCACGGAGTTTGGAGTGCTTGAATTGCTCTATCACCGCGGACCGCAGCCATTGCAGCAAATCGGTGAGAAAGTGCTTATGAGCAGCGGAAACATTACTTATGTCGTAGATAAGCTGGAGAAGAAGCAAATGGTACGCCGGAGAGCTTCGACTACGGATAGACGCCTCATTTATGCAGAACTAACCGATGAAGGCAAACAGTTCGTAGAGGATGTATTTCCTGCTCACGAAGACGCTATCAAGCAAGCGGTAAATGGGCTGACAGCAGAAGAGAAGCAATTGGCGAGCAAGCTGCTTAAGAAGCTAGGAAAGTTTGCTCAGGAGCACTACAAGTAGCGGGTTTAACTAGCTGTAAAGGTGTAATCACGCGCATGGGCGTTTGTTGCATATCAATGATGGCTGTTATAAGGTAGCAGCGATCATTTATGCATACCATATATCTTAAAATAGAGATTCTTTAAATAGTGGTAAAAGAAGAGCTGTGATGCAAGCAGTAGTTTAAACATTAAAAACAAAATGGAGGAGTTTACATTGAGTATTGCTTTGGGATTATTGGTTGTTCGTGTCGTTGTAGGTCTATTGTTCGTAGGGCATGGTGCACAAAAGCTGTTTGGCTGGTTTGGCGGTTATGGTCCAAAGGGAACAGGCGGCTGGATGGAGTCGATTGGCATTAAGCCAGGGGTTGCTATGGCTGTTGCCGCTGGATTGATGGAACTAATCGGCGGCCTATTATTCGTCGCTGGTCTGCTTACACCTCTTGCTGCGGTATTGATCGTGCTTACTATGCTTGGTGCTATAGTGAAGGTGCATGGTCCTAACGGAATATGGGCAACCGCAAACGGTTATGAATATAATCTTGTTCTCGTAGCCATTGCTATAGGCATCGCATTAACAGGCGCTGGTGAATACTCCATTGATGCGCTTATTGGCTAATCAGAAGTGGGGTTAGTTACATTACTTTTCATATTCCTATAAAATAAGGAGTGTCATTACCATGACAAATCAAACAGCTGGTATTCACCATATAACCGCTTTTGTTAGAAACGCTCAGACGACGGCAGATTTTTATTCAGGCGTATTAGGTCTAAGGTTGATTAAGAAGACGATTAACTTTGATGCGCCAGAGGTTTATCATTTATATTTTGGAAATGAGATCGGAAGTCCAGGCACTATTATTACGTTTTTTCCTTGGGAGAATTCACGCAAAGGCAAAATTGGCGGAGGCCAGGTGGGTATAACCACTTATGTAGTTCCCGCAGGTGCATTCGGTTTTTGGAAAGAGCGTCTAGCTAAGCTTAATATAGATTTTGCTCAAACATCAAGATTTGGAGAGCAGTATTTGCAATTCGAAGATCCTGATGGTTTAAAGCTTGAGATCGTAGCTAGGGAGCAAGGAGAGGATAGTAAATGGTCGTTTGGCGGCGTTCCGGCGCAGCAAGCGATCAAGGGTTTTGGCGGTGCCGTATTATACACGACGGCTTCGGCTAAAACCGCGGAGCTCCTTGTTAACGTGATGGGACTGGAGAAAGTCGGGGAAGATGAAGGTTATGCTCGTTTTAAAGCAACAGGTGATCTGGGCAATCTAATTGACATCAATGTAGAGGATATGGAACACGGACATGGAGGAGCTGGCACCGTTCACCATATCGCTTGGCGGGCAAAAGACGACGCGGAGCACGCGCTATGGAGAAGCCACGTCGAGAGCCATGGCTTCCAGCCTACTCCGATCGTGGATCGCCAATATTTTAACGCGATCTATTTCCGTGAAGCCGGCGGCATTTTATTCGAGATTGCTACAGATCCACCGGGCTTTGCTCGTGATGAAGAGCCGGAGCATCTCGGTGAAAAGCTGATGCTGCCGGAATGGTATGAGGAGCATCGTACGCAAATTGAGCAATTATTGTCACCATTTGAAGTAAGAGTATTGGAGGAGGACAAATGATGAAACATATATTCAAACAAGGAACAGATGCAACTGCACCAGTACTGCTGCTCTTGCATGGAACGGGTGGAACCGAGCGGGATTTGCTTCCGCTTGCTGAGCTGGTCTCGCCTGCTTCGTCCGTGCTGAGTGTCAGAGGAAATGTGCTCGAGAATGGTATGCCGCGTTATTTCAGACGTCTTGCTGAAGGCGTATTTGATCTAGAGGACCTTAAATTCCGCACGCAGGAGCTTAATGATTTTCTAGATCAAGCCGCAGTAGAATATGGATTCGACCGCAATAATATCGTGGCGATCGGTTATTCCAATGGAGCTAATATCGCAGGCAGCCTATTGTTCCACTATCAAGGTACGCTTCACGGAGCGATCTTGCATCACCCGATGGTGCCGATTCGGGATGTTGATCTGCCTGACCTAGCTGGCGTACCTTGTTTCATAGGTGCGGGCTCGAATGATCCGCTTTGCACGCCTCAGGAGACGGAGGAGCTGGACCGTTTGCTGCAAGCAGCGGGGGCTCAGGTTACGGTACATTGGGAAACATTTGGACATCAGCTAACGAGTTCAGAGGTAGCTGCCGCAGCGGCTTGGTTTAACGAAACCTTTAAAGGTTAATATAAAGCAAGCATTTCGCTTATGAAGGGGAGCCCATCATGTTATCGATTGATCCAACGAGTCAAAGTGTGCAGGACAATTATAAGCTGTTGATTGGCAGTATTGTGCCAAGACCCATTGCTTTTGTCACTACACTCTCAAGCGAAGGTGTTCTGAATGCAGCTCCGTTCAGCTTCTTCAATATCGTTACCGCTAATCCGCCTATGGTTGCGGTATCTGTACAGCGCAAGCCGGGAGGTATCCAGAAGGATACCTCCCGAAATGCCATCGCCAAAGGCGAGTTTGTTGTACATATTTCTGATGAGAGCTATATCGAAGCGATTAATATAACGGCAGCAGCTTTGCCTTCGGAAGAGAGTGAGGTTGCGCTTGCAGGCTTATCGGCTATCGCAAGCGACCTTGTGCGTGTGCCGGGTGTGGCTGAAGCGAGAATTCGTATGGAATGTGTACTTGATCAATCGTTATCGCTTGGCGGTACAGCGGATTCGCCAGCCTGTGATTTATTAATTGGCAAAGTTGTACGTTTCCATGTGGATGAGGCTTTGTACGAGAATGGACGTATTAACGCCGAGGCATTGAAGCCGGTGAGCCGGCTTGCTGGAAACGATTATGCGAAGCTAGGGGAGCAATTCACAATTGTACGGCCAACATAAACGTAATGTGCGGTAGAAAAATGCCGCGGCAGCTGCGAACAAGAAAAACGTCCGTGGCTGCTTTGCAAATCGATCGCCCCGCTAACACAGCAAAAGCTGCCGATTGTTATACTCGGCAGCTTTTTTGCTTAATCGTAAGCTTCAATTTTGATTAGATAATCTCACATGTCGGAAATCGGGTATGAGCCAATAAAATCTAGTATGGTGTCATTAACCAAAACCGGATTTTCTCTAAGCATATGAGGCCTGTGACTGCCGCCCTGAACGACGAGATATCGAGATCCTTTAATCAGGGAACTCAACTGCTTTATCTTCGTTTCACCTACAAAGGGATCATTTTCACCAGTAATAAGCAAGGATGGACAACGAATGCTGCTTAGCTGCTCGCTCGTAAGCTGAGGATAGAGACGCCAGTCGTTCGCAGACTGCCGCATATGCTCTTGCCAATTTCCTCGATGAGCTTCTGCATGCCTTTCAATCATTTGATTGATGGTCGCTTGCTGCCCCTGTTCCAAAAGCCACTCTGGCTCGAATTGCTCGACACCCGTTGGATCTGCATAACCGCTAGTTCCTATCGTAGTTAAAGTAGCAACTCTTTCGGGATAATGAACAGCGCCATACAATCCAACATTCGCCCCCAAGCTGTAGCCGATCAAATGTGCACTAGAAATGCCAAGCGCGTCCATAAATTCGATCGTGTCCTCTACAAGCTGAGGCGTATTCCATTCGAGACTGCTGCACTTTGTTCGCCCATGACCTCTGAAATCCGGATAATAACAGGTATATTTGCTCTGAAAATCAAGCAATTGGCTGGCGAAGGCTAGAATTCCCCGAGAGTAGCCGCTATGCAAAAAAATGACAGGCTCACCGTTTCCCATTTTTTCATAAAAAACGTCCAAATCCTTGAATGGAATGTGGGGCATGATTGTACCGCCTCCTAAGTATCATCTCAAATCAACGGCAGCTTTTTAAACGTTAAGCTTAAAGAGCTATTCTATGAATATCTCTTTTTTTGGAAGAAATGGCAAGGTGCATTGTAGATATAAGACTAGTTTCAATATCTAATTATGCTGAATTGGTTGTTTAAAGAGAAATAGGACTAGTTTCTAGTCCTATTTCTGAGAATTTCACGCTCGGGAGCCGGAATGGCGGTATGCGGTGCCACTGCTTTGCTATGGATTAATCACTATCGATTGCTCCGGTACCTCTCCTGGATTCTCAGCATGAGGGTTCTCTGAACTCTCGAAAGGAACCAAATAGTATTTCTCAGCTTTCAAATCAATCGGAACGTAGCGGTTATACGAACCCTCAGCAGATATTTCCGCTGTGTTTGGCAATAACTCCAGTCCGGATTCACTGACGATTTTAAACGCAATGTGGTTGGATTGCTCGGTCCAGTCATAATATAAAATCGTTGAAATAGGTGATACGACCATGTTTTTTAGATGAATGGATTGTCCGTTTCCAAGTGATATATCCTGATTAAATGCAATCGTTTCACTTGTTGCAGCCAATTGATTCGTCGGAACCTTGATGTCAAAGGACCAAGGATTCTCAATCAGCTTCACTTTCGAGTCGATGCTCCAGTCTAGATTATCGTAACTAATTTGGAAGGCAATCGTTTCACCGATCGGAAGCTCTGAAATTCGCAGCTCATTATAGACGGTATACATGGAATCGTGAACTTTAATGGATTGTCCAGCGGTTCCTGAAGTGAGATTCTGTCCATTCATGAGTACGGTTGGCATCGGATGCATTTGGTAATTAAATTTGACCCCCTTAGCAGGCTCAAAAGTGGAGCTAATAAGCAAACGTCCGTTATCAATCAACGCTTCATCTAAGGTCCATTTCCCGTAATTATTTTCAGCAGTGGCACCAATTTCGGTTTTGAACGGAGAGTAGTCCGCGTTCTCATCTGCATTAGTTGCCATCAATCGCTCCATCAACCCTCCGACGAATGGAACATTGGCAAAAGTCACAGTCCCCGTGCTGATTGAAATACCTGCTGCCAAAATAATGGCCGCCGCAACGCCTGCATATTTCTTTCTGTTATTGGTTTTATGTTTTCTAATATTACTCCGTACACGTCGGTCCCAGCTCTTTTTTTGGAAGCTCGTGAGCTCCTGTTCTTCATACTGGCTTACATCCAGGTTAAGATCATTCAGCTCTTTATAAATCGACATAGTCTCACTCCTTATCCTTGATTATTTTTGAGCAGATAGCTTTTCAATTTCTTGCGTCCCCTGGAAAGCTTGTTGTGCACCCAAGATTCCTTGGCATTATAGTGCTCTGCGATTTCATGGGAAGGTGTTCCCTCTAAGTAATATTTTTCGAAAATATCCCGCTCACGCGCTGATAGTTGGTCAAACAGCTCATCTACTTGGCTTGTGCCGGCTGCTTCGCTTGTTTTGAGCATGCGATCATCTATTTCGGAAACCGAAAATTGGTGATTGTGAAGCTTGATTTGTTTTCTTTGATAATCAATTGCTTTATATTTGGCAATCGCTGCAAGCCATTGTTTAAAGCCATTTTTCTCTGGATCGAAGTGCAAAATATGGTTCCATACCGAAAGCAGCACATCATCCAGACATTCCTCGTAATCCTGCTGCTGGCCATTTAAATGGCGTTTAATTATCGCAGCAAGCAGTCCTCCATATTGATGGATAATAAAAGAAATGGCTTTCTCGTTTTTGTTCTTTATGTGTTGTACAACATTGTCCTCTGTCAGTTTCAACCGTTCACCCCTCCTTGCAACAATTATTGGCGCCTACTAGGTAATACGAATAGAATTCCATTAATCTATCACATGAGAAAAAAAGTGCTAGCTTCCCGTTTCCATATCGATAATAGATCAAGCATAATAGATAGTGTTGCAATATTCTTATTTTGACATTAATGGTCCATACAAGGAGAGAGTGAGATGCACAAAATAATGATTGTAGAAGATGATCCGAAAATCGCGGAGCTTCTGCTGTCTACTATAACGAAATATGGCTATGAAGGGATACGGGTAAACGATTTTCAGCATGTAATGGAGGAGTTCCATCAAGCCAAGCCGGACATGGTTCTTCTTGATGTGAATTTGCCTAGTTATGACGGCTATTACTGGTGCAGGCAAATCCGCAGCGCATCGATCTGCCCGGTGTTGTTTATATCCGCTCGCGACGGTGAAATGGATCAGATCATGGCTCTTGAAAATGGGGGCGATGATTATATCACGAAGCCGTTTCACTCTGGAATTGTGCTGGCCAAAATCCACAGCCATCTTCGACGTGCCTATGGGGAGTATGCCTCCAGATATGAGGAACGCGTTCTCGAAATCGAAGGGCTCATGCTTTATCCCGAAAGGCTGGAGCTGAAGCTAGAAGCTGCAATCATTGCGCTCACGAAAAAAGAATCCGACATCGTAGAAAGCCTCATTGAGCGATATCCACGGGTTGCCAGCCGCGAGGCTCTGCTTGAGAAGCTGTGGGATGATCAGGCTTACGTGGATGAAAATACGCTGAATGTGAACATTACCCGCGTTAGAAGAAAATTTCAAGAGCTTGGCATCGAAGATGCTTTGCTGACGGTGAGAGGTACAGGCTATCGGCTGAACGTCACATGGATGAAGGAAAGTGACAAGTGAAACTGTTTATAAGAGAACACGCTCTGCTCATTGTTGTTCAGCTTTTGCAATTGGGTATCATTTTTTCGATTTATTGGCTCGATGGCTATCACAATTTGAAGACAGCACTTTACGTTGTTTTTCTTGCTTTCTTCATCCTAGGCGGATACCTTGTGTACCACTTTCTTAGTCGGCGACATTATTACCTCCGCCTTAGTCAGCCTCTCGAATCGCTAGATGCTTCATTTCAGAAAATTGGGCAGTCGCCCATCTCGGAGGCGCTCCAGAAACTGTTGCATACCCAGTACCGTCAGTATCAGCAGCAATTATATACAGTAAAGAAGCAGCAGGAGGAGCATCTCGTTTTCATGGACCAATGGGTTCACCAAATGAAAACACCTCTTTCGGTCATTGAGCTCACTGTTCAAAATATCGATGAGCCTGAGTTTGCCAGCATTCGTGAAGAGCTGGAGAGAATGCGCTCGGGATTGCATACGGTCCTCTATATGGCTCGGCTCCGCGCGTTCGAACAGGATTTCCACGTGAAGCCCGTTGTTCTGTCACAAATCATCAGCGCTGTTGTCCATGACAACAAACGACTTTTTATTCGCAATCAGATTTATCCCGAGGTTCACATCAGTACGCCTGAATTAACGGTCGAAACGGATGAGAAATGGCTGTTTTTTATGCTCTCCCAGCTCGTCATCAATGCGATTAAATATTCTGCGAGCAAAGAGACAGAAGGGAAGAAGGTCGTGATTTCCTGCTATTTGCGCGGGAGCGAAGCTATTATTGAAGTTATCGATCGTGGGGTAGGCATTCCTGCTGCGGATATGAAGCGGGTATTTGATCCCTTTTTTACCGGGGAAAACGGACGCGGCATGCGCGAATCAACGGGTATGGGGCTCTATCTGACGAAGGAGGCTGCTGATCGTCTTGGGCATGGAATGGAGCTAACGTCAGTGGTCGATCAGGGTACGGAGGTACGTATTATTTTTGCCGCCTATCAGAAGCTTACAAGCGTGTAATAAAAGTGAAAGTCTAATCGATAGTTAGCGGCTGACCGTCCACAGTATACTGATCACATATTAACTGTTTTCCTCTTGAAAGGAGATCTAAGTATGCTGCATGTAAGACAGGTTAGTAAAATATATGAAGGTAAAATGTCCTATCGGGCTTTGACCGACATTAATTTAACGATTGATGATGGTGATTTTGTTGGTATTATGGGTCCCTCTGGAAGCGGGAAAACAACGCTGCTGAACTTAATTGCAACGATTGACGAGCCGACAACGGGAGACATATCCTTTCACGGCAAAACGACCAGCAAGCTGGACAAAAATGAGTTAGCTATATTTCGCCGCCGTGAGCTTGGATTTGTTTTTCAGGATTTCAATCTGCTTCACACCTTGACGGTTGAGGAGAATATTGTGCTGCCGCTGACATTAGATGGCAACAAGGTTAGCGAAATGAAGAAAAAAGTAAAAGCCATAGCAGAAAAGCTGGGCATTACAGAGATTATGGATAAACGCATGTATGAAATATCTGGGGGGCAGGCACAGCGAGCAGCGATAGCAAGGGCTATGATTCACTCTCCCAAGCTGCTGCTGGCAGATGAGCCGACAGGAAATCTTGACTCCAAAGCAGCGAAGGATGTTATGGAACTGCTGGAGAAAATTAACCGCGAGCAGAAAGCAACAATGATGCTGGTCACACATGATGCGGTGGCTGCTAGTTATTGCAATCGCGTTGTTTTCATTAAGGACGGCAGGTTCTATACGGAAATCCATCGGGGTGACAATCGTCAAACCTTCTTCCAAAAAATTATCGATACGCTTTCGCTGTTAGGAGGATATCATAATGACGTTTCGCCAGTTCGCATTCCGTAACGTCACTCGTAACAAACGGCTATATGCAGGTTATTTCCTCAGCAGTCTATTTACAGTGATGGTTTTCTTTACTTTTTCTATCTTTGCATATCACCCTGTCCTTAGCGGGGAAAATATTCATTCCAGCGCTACGTTTGCGCTTTCTGTATCCAAGTGGATTATTTATGTATTTTCCTTCTTTTTTGTTCTGTACTCCATGAGTGCATTTCTACAATCGCGCAAAAGAGAATTTGGGCTGATGATCATGCAGGGCATGACCACTGTCCAGCTCCGTCTGATGATTTTTTTGGAAAATATGATTATTGGCCTATTTGCCATTATCGGCGGCATTGGTTTGGGACTTGTGTTTGCAAAGGCGATTTTGCTTGCAGGGGAAAATGTTCTTACCATCAATGAAAAGCTATCCTTTTATATTCCTTATAAGGCTATTGCCCTCACTCTGGTTTCATTTTTGATTCTATTTATTCTCATCTCTTTTTTTATTTCTACCGTACTGCGCAGCGGGCAGCTGGTTACGCTATTAAAGGCAAACAAGCAAGCGAAAAGTGAGCCAAAGTCATCCTTCCTTCTTTCCATGCTAGTACCAATCTTGATTGGAGCAAGCTACTTTCTTAGTTTACGAGCCGATGGGACCGAGGCTATTTTTCTGCTTATTCCGGTTACGATCATGGTTTGCATCGGCACCTACCTGCTGTTTACACAGCTTAGCGTTTATATCATTCGGAAGCTAAAGAGTATGGAATCGATTTTTTGGCTCAAAACGAATATGCTGCTTTTTTCCGATCTCGCCTACCGCTTGAAGGACAACGCGCGTTCGTTCTTTCTGGTCGCTATTATTTCCACTGTCTCGTTTTGTGCGATAGGCTCGCTTTATGGATTTCAATCCATCATCGGAGGAGATCATGTTAAGGGAAATCCTTATCTATTCACCTACCGGACAACGACGGATGGTGATAGCAGCGAGCAAAAGCATATGGAGCAGATTGATCGCACACTGAAAGAATCGAACATCGCAAATGAAAAAGCAATGCTTAAGCTTGGTTATTACAAGGCCTCCAATAGCGATAAAATGATTGTAGTGGTTAAGCAATCCGACTATAACCATTTGGCCAAATTAATGAAAATAGATAAGATTAAGCTTTCAGGCGGCAAAGCAGCGGTTGTCGACTTTGGGTTGTCACGAGCGGGTAAAGCAATGCTTAACGAGCCATTTACGCTGCAACCCAGTGTTGTGATTGAAGCCAATCGAGCTGTTGTATCGCCAGCGGTACATGGTTTCAGCGGCTATTTCATTGTATCGGATGAACAATTTGCAAAACTCCAGCCTCCAGTACAAGAGAGCCATTATTATGCATGGCATGGACCACTGCGGCAGAAAGAAGCCATAAAGGCAGGCGGTAAGCTTACGAATCTTATTCCCTATAGCGATAAATATGAGTTTTACGCGCTTGAATTTCAAAATTCCGTGTTAAGCGAGCGCTTTGGCCCGATACTGTTCATTGGTTTGTTTATCGGAATCGTGTTTTTTGTCTCCGCAGGCAGTTTTCTTTATTTCCGCCTGTACAGCGATTTGGATGATGATAGGCAGAAGTTCAAAGCGGTTTCGAAAATGGGCCTAAGCGACAAAGAGCTTGCAAAAATACTGAATCGACAAATTATATTGCTATTCTTTGCACCAATCGTGGTGGCATTAGTACATGGGGCTGTTGCCCTCATGACACTATCCAACATGTTTAAATACTCGCTGCTCAAGGAATCCATACTCGTGCTTGGCCTATTTTTTATCGTTCAAGTCATTTACTTCTTCATCGTTCGTTTCTTCTATATTAGGCAGGTAAAGATGGCGCTTGCCTAATTGAGCATCATAAAGAAAGAGTGCTTCGGAGGCGATTACACCTTCAAAGCACTCTTCTTTATTTGTCTAATGCTTTAATGAGCAGGTCTGCATAAAACTGTGCTCCATGCTTTTTCAAATGCACGCCATCAGCGGCAAAAAAGTCCTTTTTCCCTTTGCTTGCTGTATACCAGTCTACAATGGTCACGTTCTCCGTCTTTTTCGCTGTGGCTGCGAGCATTTTATTTACGGAATCCTGCCATTTGCGCGGGACACGCGTATTGATGAATATGATTTGACGTTCTGTGCCTAACGTGTCAAGAAGCTCATTCATCTGTTTTGTCGTAAAGGCACCGTTCGTTCCGAGCTGAATGACAACCGTATTTCCAAGCTGGTCATTTTTTTTCAAGCCCTCGATCACATCTAATGCCTGCCCAAACTGTCTTCCTATTTTTCCATCAACCACGATACCCGGAACCAGCTTCTCTAGGAATGGTTCAGCATCCAATAGGACGGAATCACCGATTGCTGTCACGCTGTTTTGATCGATAGGGGTGACAGTCGGTTTGTCTGGTACAGGCTTCTGATCTTTGTTTCCCTGTACGGGATTGCTGGTTGGTTTGTCATTAACAGTTGGTACAGGTTTTGGCTTACTGCCATCGGTACCGTTAACAATGGTATCAACGTTCGGCTGCTCGGGATCGGTGATAGACGGTTCGGTTTTATCCGTTCCTGTACCCGGAGCCGTATTAGATTGACCAGGTTGTTCCGTCGCTTGCGGAGGCGTTTGTTTTTCTGGCTCAGCTGGCTTCGGCTCGATCACAGCCTCATGTTGTCCAGTCTTGCCTTGTTCACGATCTTTGCCTGGAGCAGCTTCCTCCGAAACATTCGGCTTGTCGGGCGCAACTACAGAGGTTTCATTGTTCGTGCTATCGCCGCTGGCTGACTGCAAATTCACACTGCTTGTGCAGGATACGCTCGAGAATACAATGACAAGCACGGCGAGATAACTGCTAGCTTTTTTTAATCCAATCCGCTCCGTTATTTGCAGTTTAAACAGGGAATATATTTTTCCAAGCGCACCATGCCTTATAGGCTCCTCTATAAACCGCCAAGAAAGCTCAGCAAGTACGAACGTTAGGATTACTTGAATAAGTGCTCTTACAGGATGCAGCTCCCCGCTCTCGGCCGTTGGAGTCGTTAACACAATAATTGGATAATGGTATAAATAAATGCCGTAGGAACGGACGCCGATCCATGCAAGCAATTTACTTCCGATTACATTTGCGAATTTACTTGCGGGATGGGCGAGTGCAGCCACGACAACCGCAGTAGCAAGGGAGAACAGCACCATGCCTCCGCGATATAGAAAAGAATCATACTCATTGGTCTGATTAATCATAACCAAAATGATGACGAAGCCGAACGTGCCTACAGCATCCATAAGCATGCGGCTGCGTGCAGACAAGGTCGATGACAGCTTCCAACTCGGCCAAACGATAGCAAGCGCTGCCCCAATGAGAAGGGCAAAGGCTCTGGTGTCCGTTCCATAGTAAACACGGCTTGGATCAACACCCGGCTGGTAAAGCAGGATCATCGCACCTGCTGATACCGCAGCTGCCGCCAGTGTCCACAGTGCAAGCTTGCCCCGTTTAGGAGAGAAGCGGATAACGGCTAACAGCACGAGGGGCCACAATAAATAAAATTGTTCTTCCACTGCAAGCGACCATAAATGGCCGAACGGTGAAGCGGGGCCGAAGCTCTCGAAGTAGGAAACCTCATGGAAAATAAGATACCAGTTGCTTATATAAAGAAGCGCTGACCCGATATCGCCTTTTAGAGACAATAACCGGCCTGTATCACTAATCAACAGCCATAATGAAACGACAGCTATCATGAGGAACATCGCAGGCAGCAATCGCCTAGCTCGGCGAATAAAAAACGTTTTGAGATCTAACTTCTTGGAAGGATGAAGCTGTTTCAGCAAAATGTCCGTGATTAAATACCCAGAGAGGACAAAAAACATAGTAACCCCGAGCAGTCCGCCCGGTACCCATTGCAAGTTCAAGTGATAAGCAATGACGGCAAGAACGGCAATGGCGCGCAAGCCATCCAGTCCCGGCATATAGCGACTACTGTTGCCGATTGGTTTAGGCATGGCGGAATCCTCCTACATGAATTTGAATGGGGAGAATTGCAGCAAGGTCGATGAGAATAAGACGGTGGAAAAAGCGATGATTACGAATAATACCGATGGTAAAAATGGTGTTCAGCCCCTCTGGATGATGAATCGTTGTAAATCAATTATATGGCGGCAGCTAAAATAATTCGTAACAGAACAGTTACAAATCGGTATCAAACTGGAAACAAAAAAACGAAAAGTTACAAAACGAATAAATGCATGTTTCCACCAGTAAAGGGAACCGTAACCACAAGTATTTTTTTGGGAGGTTCCCTAGATGAGAATCGTAAAATTTTGGATCGCTTCGTTTCTTGCGTTGTTGTTTATGACGAGTGGAGCAGATATTGCAGCGGCACCGAATGGGGAACAAGAACAACTTCTAAGGGCTGCTTTTGTACGAAATGGCGAGCTTTGGCTAAAGACAGGTCAAGTGGAGAAGAAGCTTGCAAGCGGACCTTTTGTGCGCAATCCCAAGTGGTCATTCGATGGAGAATGGCTTGCATATACGCAGGGAGATGCAGAGCAAGAGCTATGGGTGCTGCATTTGCCAACAGGCAAGAGCAAGCTTGTCGCTGCAAATGTCGGCAAAAATTTTCAATGGGCACCGAAGAATAAGCTGCTGGCATATCAGATAAAGGATCAACTGCAATACGTTGATGCGAGCTCGCCGGACAAACCGCTTGGTTCCGCTGCTGCCATAGATAATTTCTCATGGCTGCCATATGGTAAAGGTTTTTTTGCTTCTTCACAGTCAGAGCTGCTCCCGGATGGATGGACGCCGATCCATCTTTATCAAATACCACTTCGTACAATGGACGATCCTCGCACCTATACAACCGTTCATGTGCTGCCAGCACCATCTGACGATTTTTTTGCGGTCGGCACGAGCGAGTTCAAATGGTCCGCTGATGGTCGATGGATCGCATTTCTTGCTAAGCCAACCGCGTCATTATCGGCCGATAGCAACATCCTTTGTGTGATTTCAACTGACGGCGTTGTATTTCGAACACTTGATGAGATGGTGAATAATCCCCAGTGGTTCTCATGGGCAAAGAGCGGCAGCCGGCTCGCTTACATTGCAGGGATCGGGCGCGAGGCCACCAGCAATAAACAGCTGAAGGTGCTGGAAGTAACCTCAGAGAAGGGGGCTGCGTACACGCCTAAGCATTTCGTTGATCAAGCATTTGTTTGGCAGGATTTGCAGCATATTATTGTGTCGAGAGCAGCGGAATCTAAGCCAGATGGTGATCAGCGCCGCGCAGCATTTCCTTACTTAGTGAGGGTGGAGCTGAATAATGGCGTGCAAAAACATTTGACAAAGCCCTCCCGAAAGTATGGCGCTTATAACCCGGTAGTTCTTCATTCGAAGCTCTTTTGGGTGAGGGATGATCATACTACAGCAGATGTAATCATGGCGGACATAGATGGACACCATGCAGTGGAATGGATAAAAGGTATCGACCAAGCAGATTCTTATTATGGACAATGGGACTGGTCTGAGGTGATTGCATTCTATTGAGTGCATCATAACGTATGCCGCAAAGATCAGAATATGCTCAATTGATAACCTATTCTGCATGCTATAATATAGGAGGTAATGGAGACAAGCTGGCTGAGGAACGCCCAGTTCAATTATGATAATTACTTAAACAAGGGAGTGGAACAATCAATGATTAGTAAAGTCGGTCAAATCATGCTGTATGTAGATAACCAAGATAAGGCAGTAGAATTTTGGACAGAAAAAGTAGGTTTTCAAGTCATTTCTGAAGAAAATAACGGCCAAGGGTTTCGATATATTGAAATTGCTCCTACAAAGGATTCAGAAACAACGATCATTCTACATAATAAGGAATTCGTTGCAAAAATGTCACCAGGATTAAATCTTGGTACACCATCTTTAATGTTTTTTACGGAACACTTCGAACAGCTGCATGGCGACTTGTCCAATAAAAGTGTCACTGTCGGTGACATTGTAACGATGCCTTCTGGAAGAGTATTCAACTTTGCAGATGATGAAGCAAACTACTTTGCTGTAATGGAGAAAAAGTAATATTCCCCTCCAATGTTAGTGTATTAGGAAACGAAAGCTCTATCAAACAGCGGCAGTCTTTCGAGACTGCCGCTGTTCTTGCAATGACAAGTTAATTCATGCTCTTTATTCGAACAATCCCTTCAGTTGATGCCGCGTCTTCGTACATAAAATATAAAGAATAATCTCCTGTTGTATAACTAATGCCATATTCATCATACCCGCCATCAGAATTGCCTTCGGAATCTGGTTCTCCCAAAACCTTTTTAACCTCTTCTACGGATTCGTTTATTTTTATATCGATTACGCCTATCTTATTTTCGTCCCAAATATAGAAGTAGCAGTTATCATATTTTAAATAATCAGCATTTTCAAATCCAACCTCGTCAGGCTGTCCATAGGCTTCCTCTAGTTCGCTCCTAGAGTGGTTTAAATTTACTTTCAAGCCCTTAAGCTGCCCTTTTTCGGCTGTTTCTAGAAGCTCACTGTCGAGGCTAAATCGACACGCATTCTCTTTACCCGTTTCTATTTGAGGTGTTGCAGGTTCCTCGGCTTTCGTACAAGCAGAGAGGAGGAGCATCGATAGTAAAAGGCATATTCCAGTGGTTTTGCTTATCATTCTTATCATAGAAACGCCTCCAATAGTTCACTCGATATAACTATAAACGGGCCGAGTAAATGTAATGTTTCAAGAGCCTCGCGCTGTCAAGCTAGGTCAAGTGTACAAGATGTCTGAGGACTGGCTGAGAGAGGACCCTCTTTCTATGCTGAGACAAATGAGCGGTGTTGTGAAAAGGCTTGGTGAGTGAGGTGTGGTCGTGCTTGGCCAATACAGATAGAGCTCTGTTCATGAAGCACCCGCCACCTATTTGAAATATTTGCTAATTAATCAGACTGCGTAATAGGGGAAATGTTTCATCAATAAATTAAATTATGTTCGAGGTTTAGCAAGGCGGCGTCTAGTCTCATGAAGTCGTTGCAACTAAACAAAAAAAGGGATGCTCTTAAGCAAATAAATTCGCTTGAGAGCATCCCTATTTCTTATATCTGAACAAGCAGCAAAATGATAGATGATAAACATAAGCATGTGCTGACCAAGCATAGGAACATGACGACCTGCTTATGATTGAGGCCAGCCCGCAGCAAGCGATAATGCGCTTGGCTTGCATCTGCCTGATAGATCGCTTTGCCTTGCAGCATGCGTTTCACGACAACGAATATATTATCGAAGATCGGTACGCCGAGAGCGAGAATCGGGATAAACAATGACATCACGGTAGCTTGCTTAAACGCGCCGTCTAGTGCAATGACCGCCAAAATAAACCCAAGGAAGGTAGCTCCAGCATCGCCCATAAAGATTTTTGCAGGAGGTTTGTTATATCGCAGGTACGCAATGGTGACACCTACTAAAATAATAGCCATGATGGCGGAATTGGATTGTCCTTTGGCCAGTGCTACAACGAACAGCGTTACGGCAGAAATCGCCGAAAGCCCTCCAGCGAGCCCGTCCATGCCATCGGAGAAGTTAATGACCGTCGTTACGCCAAAGATCCACAAAATCGTAAGCGTAAACTGCAAAATAACGGGAAGCAGCACGTATTCTCCTGAAAGTGGATTGTAAAAGCCGGTAAATGCGATGCCAGAAGCATAAACGAGCACCGCTGCTGATATTTGGACGATAAATTTAGGAAGCGACGGAAAGTCTTTGCCTTTCGTCTTGTACCAATCATCTGCCGTGCCGATGAAGAGAAGCAGTACGCCGCCTAGAAATATGGCGCCAGTTTGCAGGGAGAAATCTCTTGTGACGAGCAAATAAGTAAAGAAAAATCCGATGAAAATAACATAACTAGCAGTAAGAGGGATCGGTTCCCTATGAATTTTTCGCTCAACATCCTTGCGGGGCTTGTCCACAAAATCAAGACGGAAAGCCAGCTTTGCAAACGGAGGAATTAAGAAATAAACGATAGCAAAGGAAACTAACAAAGAGATTGCATATAAAATAATAGTCACCACCGTTAGTTAATGAAGGAACAACAGAATTATACAATTCGTGAAGAAAATTGTCGATTGGAGATTACATAAGTGAGAAGATATTAATCTTTAGAAGCTGCCTGCAGCACGCCCTTCATTACATAATCAAGATGCATCCTTCCTGCCCAGATTGAATAAAGATAAGCGATAATTTGTTTAAACGTATCGGCTTGTTGTTAATAGTTCAACTGATAAGGGAGCGATAGATATGAAGCTGGATTGTGCCATCATCGGCGGCGGGCCTGCTGGTTTAAATGCAGCGCTCGTGCTGGGCAGATCGCGAAGAGTTGTAATTGTATTTGATCACAATAAGCCTAGAAACGCGGTAACCCATGAGTCGCATGGCTTCATCACGCGAGATGGCATTGAGCCGCGCGAGCTTCGTCGATTAGCCCATGCAGATATTGCTAGGTATCCTTCGGTTACCATTAAGCCTGATAAAGTGACGGAGGTGCAGCGAAGCGAGATGGGCTTCCATCTGATGACAAGCAGCGGTGTTATTTATCACGCTCGTACGCTTATTTTGGCAGCAGGTCTGAAGGAATCTTTGCCTGCTATCCCCGGCATACGAGATTTTTATGGCAGAAGCTTGTTCAGCTGCCCGTACTGCGATGGCTGGGAGCTGCGTGATCAACCGCTCGTCGTCATTTCGGAGGGCTCGAATATTTTCAATTTGGCGAAAACGGTGTTTAACTGGAGTCGCAATGTAGTCGTTTGTACGAATGGAATGAACAGCCTTAGCTCGCAGCAGATCGGTCAACTAGGCCAAAGAGGGATTCAAGTGACGCAGCAAAAAATTAAAGCTCTCCATGGCGAGAATGGCCGCCTTCATCGTATCGTATTTGCGAATAACACCGAGATTGAGCGCACAGGCGGCTTTGTTACGCCATCATGGGGCCAAGCAGCGCACTTCGGGGAGGCGCTTGGCTGTGCGATGACACAGGCAGGCGGCTTCGTTACCGATGATTACGGCAGAACGAGCATAAGGGGCATATATGCAGCTGGCGATTCTTCTATTATTGTACCTGCACAGCTTGTTGTCGCAGCCGGAGAAGGCAGCAAAGCTGCCATTGGGGTCAATACCGATTTGTCGCATCAGGATTTTGGATTTTAGCAGCTGAAGTGAGCGTTTATAAACGCAGCAGTATCGTTATACCTATTAAGGTTTTTTTGCTAAAATAAGGATCAGTTAATAGACATCGTTGTTACATCCCTACTCATTATGGGTATTGGTGTTGGACTGAATTAATTAGACGGCTCTAAAAGTATAGAGAGTGTTAATTATCAGCGAGAAAAGGAGGGATCATATGTTAGAAAAACTGCATCCAGACGATCATGTTTTAAATCAATTTCCATTTATGCGAGATGAGCTGCAATATAATCTGATTCATTTGATTACGGCATTGGAAGGCGCAACGAGCTTGAAGACGTCTGACGGACGGCTGCTCTTTGCAGGTTCGCCTGGGCATAACGCTTGGTTATGGCTATCGGAGGATATGACGGAAGAGCGCAGAGACATGCTTATGCAGGAGCTTATCGCTTATTACGAAGGAACGGATTTGCCGGGTATATGCGGAGCTCCGTCTACGGCAGAACCGTTCGCGAAAATGTATGCGGAGGCGAACCAGCTGCAATATCGTGCTTATATGTTGATGACTGCTTATTCATGCCCAAAGGTGATTAAGCCCATGAAGGTAAAAGGGAAAATGATTCAAGCAACGCGCCAGCATGTAGAGCTTGTCGCTGAGTTTTTGGCTGGCTTCTCTGAGGACGCGTATGGGGCGTCGGTTATACCTGCCAGTCAGATGCCCGCTGCAGAGGGAATGGTTATGAGAGGCAATTTATATTTCTGGTCTGTTGATGAGCTGCCAGTAGCGATGGCCAACATCGCACATCGATCTCCGCGGCACGGACGGATCAATGCGGTTTATACGCCGTCTGTCCTTCGTAGAAACGGCTATGCCAGTGCGGTCGTAGCGGGAATTTGCGAAATTTTGGAGGAAGAGAACAGGGAGCCGATGCTGTATGCGGATAATAAAAACCCTGCTGCCAACAAAGTCTATCAGAATATAGGTTTTGTCCAGAGTGGGCCGATTGCTGAAATTAGATTTATGTAGATGCAAAAGCTTAGAAAGTAGGAACTGATTTGAAGATTGATCGTTTACTCGCGATGACGGTACTGCTTCTTAACCGGGGACGAATAAGCGCCAAGGAGCTGGCGGATCGTTTTGAAGTATCAACAAAAACAATTTACCGCGACATGGATACGTTAAGCCAGTCCGGCATTCCGGTATTGGCTCATCAAGGGACAACGGGCGGGTTCGAGATTATGGAGCAATATACGCTGTCTCGTCACTATTTAACATTAGCAGAAATCTCGTCGCTTATAGCAGCTGTCAAAGGCATAGGTACCGCATTAGATGATGCGACCTATGCTGGTTTGCATGAGAAGGTAAGAGCATTGCTGCACAAATCGGATAAGCTTCAGAACGATCACCTTGGAGATAGCTTGGTTTTTGATTTGAATCCTTGGGGGCAGGGATCAGCAGCGCGCGACAAGGTAAACTTGTTCAAGAAGGCGATTGAAGAGACGCGGAAGGCGGAGCTCAGCTATATTAACATGAACGGCACGGAAACGGAGCGAGTGATTGAGCCGTATGCGCTCATTTTGAAGGGAAACATATGGTATTTGCAGGCTTATTGCACGCTTCGCGAGCAGTTCCGCGTATTCCGTTTATCACGTATACAGAAGCTGAATCTATTGCTGGAGCGATTTGAACGCCGCGAGACACCTTCGCTGGACGGTTACTCGTGGGATGTAGAATGGTCGAAAAATGCTGATACCATCGTAACGCTTATTTTCCAGCCGCAGGTGCGCCACCGTGTAGGAGATGCTTTCCATCCGGATCAAGTGACTGTATTAGCGGATGGAAGCTTGCGTGTGGAAGGCAAGCATACGTTAGATGACTGGTTTTATGGGATGCTGCTAAGCTACGGTGATCAGGTTAAGGTTGAGCAGCCTCAGGCTCTCGTAGAGGAAATTATTATGCGAGCTCAAAATATTGTTAACCGTTATAAGAACTAAGACAGACAGCTGTCCAGTTTCCTACGGTAAAATAAGATCAAACCAAGGAAATGGGGAAACAGCAGATGAATGATACCATTGCAGTAAAACCAGCAGTTACGCTTATAGGGGTAACAACGCGCACGACGAATGCCCAGGAAGCGGGAGCAAACGGACTTTTGTCCAGTCTATGGGATTCTTATTTCACCAGCGGTATCTCAGAACGAGCACAGGTGAATAACGGTCATCTTATCTATGCGCTGTATACGGATTATGAAAGTGATGCTAGTGGAGCCTATACGGTGCTTATTGGGCATGAGCGGGCAGATGCACAAGCCGAGCTGCCGGATGGACTAGAGCAAGCGACGGTTCCAGAGGCTAAATTTATGGTTTTTAAAACAAAGAAGGGTCCCGTTTATGAGGTTGTAGCGCAAGCATGGGGCGAGATTTGGGCGTTTTTCGAGCATTCGTCTATTGAGCGCACTTATGGCGGCGATTACGAGTTGTATGACGGCCGGACCTTTGACCCTGCGAATGCGGAAGTCGACATCTATATTGCGATAAAATAAAAAACGGTTGTCCTATTGGCTGATTCAGCTAAGAGGACAACCGTTTTTTCTATTATTTGCTTATGGTCAATTACTCTGCTTGATAATCCTGAACGAGAAGCTCCAGAGCGCCCGTTTCGGGGTCGAGTATAAAGCCGTGAACCGGAATGTCTTTTGGGAAGAGAGGATGCTTACGGATCAATTTGACGCTGTGCATGACGCCTTCTTCGGAACTTGCGAAGCCCCGCAAAAATTTATCCATGCGTATGCCTGAATTTTCGAGCGTTTCAATGGCAAGCGGATCGATGCCGTGATCTTGGAATTTGCTGACCATGCCTTCTGTATTGAGGTTGGTCATACCGCAGCCGTGATGGCCAATAACGAGAACCTCGCGAGCCCCAAGTTCGTACACGGCGATGAGGATACTGCGCATCGCGCTTCCGAACGGCTGAGTCAGAATGGCGCCAGCATTTTTAATAAATTTGGCATCGCCATTTTTTAAATTTAATGCTTTTGGCAGAAGCTCTACAAGTCTAGTGTCCATACAAGTAAGGACTGCAATCTTCTTATCGGGAAATTTGTCAGTCAAATAGGCTTCATATTGTTTTTCCTCAACAAATTTCTTATTAAACTCTAATATTTGTGGAACCATGGACATATAATTGCCTCCTAACCCAAGATCGTTTTTCTATTGTTTATTTTATTATTCATAGAAAAAGGGGGCTAGTCAAATGTTTTGCTAATGAATTAATCCGCTCTGCTTTGCTTTTTCCAGCATTTTGGTAGAATAGCGATTAATCCATTTCTTCAGAGCTAGGCCAATCAGCAGTGCAGCACCAGCAAAAAGGGCAAGAGCAATTAAATCTCTGGCAACGATATCCCATAAGATACCGCCCACCGCTTCGCGCATCATGCTGATCGCGTAGGTGAAGGGCAGGAAGGGGTGAATCGCTTGAAAAAACGGCGGTGTAACTTGAATTGGGAACGTGCCTCCAGATCCAGCAAGCTGAAGCACGAGCAAAACAATAGCCATCGCCTTGCCGACATTGCCAAATACGGATACAAGCGTGTACACAATCAGCATGAACACCGCGCTCAAAATAACGCCAAACAGCACAAACCATATTTTGTCGGCGACATAAGCCTTTAGCAGCCATATATCGCCGATCGTAACAAGCAGCGACTGTACAATCGCAATCGTAAGGAAGGTCAGGTAACGCCCAAAATAGACGTGATAGCTGCGGTATGCGGTTTCTGCTGTCGAATGGACGTCCACACTAAGCAGTGAAACGAGCAGCAGCGCACCAACCCATAGCGATAACGTTGTGAAAAATGGGGACATGGCTGAACCGTAATTCGGTATCGGATATAGGCGGTTCTCCTTCAATATAACCGGCTCAGCGAAAAAAGCACCCTCGCGTTCGGCGTCATTTTTGAGCAAATCAACAAGCTCATTTAAATTGCCTTCCTTCTCCAAGTCACGAATCCGCTGTGCGAGCCCTCTGATTTTTTGCTCTGCTGCGGGTAAGTTTTTTTGAATGTTGGCCATTTCCTTGCCGCCAAGCTCTAGTCCCTTAGCGGCGTCGCTTACGATGGATGCAGCACTCGGAATGACCTTGTTTGCTTCCGCTAATATGGACTCTGCGGTTGCAGCTGATTTTTTCGCTTTGTCAGCTGCTTGTTTGATATGCGGCAAAATTTCACTGTCATAACGGCCTAGCACATCCGTTAAGAACGAAGAGGTTTCCTTGGATAAGGTGCCGAGACGATCAATTAGCGTTTGCGCTGGCTTCTCGCCCTTTTCGACTGCTGACCGGATTTGCTTAACAATCGTAAGCTGCTGCTGAAACCTTGTGTTCACCTGTTTTAGTCGATCAATGGTCGACACGATTACTTTACTTGGTGCCAAATCATTCAAGCGATCGAGCAGATTCAGCATCCCATCAATGACGATGATGGAGCTTGTCAGGCGCTGCTCTGCCAGCTCCAAGCTCTTTTTTACCACTTCAGGATCTATATTCGTATCTTGTAATATGCCGACAAGCTCCTCCACCGAATTGGCCGTTTGCAGCAGCAGCTGCAAATCCTGCTTAATCAGCGGGCCAGCCGTGTCGAGGGACGATTTGCTTTGGTCAAAAAAAGTACCAAGCTGCTTGGAGAAAGCTTCGCCGTCCTTGGCGAGCTTGGCAGCTTTTGGTAGCTCCGTTTGAACGGTTGCAACGATTTTTTTCGATTTTTCAATATCGGTAACCGCTAGTGCGACGGCGTCATTAATCTGAGGAAATAAGGTTTCCAGCTTGAATACAGTACTGCGAACCTGCTCAATCGCTGGTTTGTTCTCCTCGAGCTCAATGCCTATTTGATTGAATATACGAAAAATCGTTTCGTTAGCGGTTTTGACGAAGCTTGCGCGAACCTGCTCAATGATGCCGCTCGCACCCTTCTGGGCGATTTTTGGCGATACGGCATTGATCTTCTCATTTACCGCGTAATCGAGCTCTGCTTGTTGAAGATTGTTCGATAGCACCGTGGCCATTTTGGCAGAAAAATCGGGCGGAATGGTGATGCTGGCATAATAGTCGCCATGCTTAACGCCTTCAATGGCCTTGTTGCCCTCTACGAACACCCAGCCAATTTTTTTATTTTCCTTCAAGGAGGCTATAATTTCGTCTCCAACTTTGATGGGCGTCCCATGCAGCACAGCGCCTTCATCGTTGTTCACGACGGCAATAGCAAGTGAACTGGTCTGGCCGTATGGGTCCCAAGACGCTTCAATGTTG
This sequence comes from Paenibacillus sp. 01T431, assembly GCF_056398625.1. Lineage (NCBI taxonomy): Bacteria > Bacillati > Bacillota > Bacilli > Caryophanales > Paenibacillaceae > Paenibacillus > Paenibacillus sp. 01T431. The sequence goes on along the minus strand of NZ_JBFTPT010000008.1, from coordinate 42,495 downwards.
AACCAAGCATATAAAGACGGCAAAAAAGCGAGTCCGACGATGACGATGGCAGCTGCGCTGTTCCGGAAAATACTGCGAAGATCTTTGGCGTAAATAGCGAATATAGGCCCCATGTTCTCCCACCTTCAACAATGATTTACTTAGTATTGCTGAATAGTCCAAAAACTACACCACAGAATTGTCGCTGGTATCCATGGGAGTACAGGTGAGCATAGAAAAAGCAGCATCCAAAGCGTTTTGCGCCTCGGATACTGCTCTTGATTTGATTACTTCGCTGCTGAGCTTTCATTAAAAATTTCAGCGAGCAGCTCATAGGAGCGAAGGCGTGCCGCTTGATCATAAATTTGGCTAACGACAATTAACTCGTCAGCGCCAGTCTGTTCAATTAAGGCGTTCAGCTTGTCCCTAACCGTTTCTTTGGTGCCGGCAATGGTGAAGCTGAGCTGCTTTTGAACGATCATTTTCTCCTGCTCGTTCCATAGGCCATCCATGCTGTCAACTGGCGGGTTCAGCTGCCCCATGCGTCCTCTTATCAGGTTCAGGAAGGCTTGCTCCTGAGAGGTAGCTAGGAATTTAGCGGCTTCATCGGAATCAGCGACAATGACGTTCAAGCCAACCATCGCATATGGCTTATCCAGCACCTCCGATGGACGGAAGTTGTCGCGATACAGCTTCAATGCGGGCAGCAGGAAATCCGGCGCAAAATGGCTGGCAAAAGCAAACGGGAGGCCATGGTGACCAGCAAGCTGTGCACTAAAGCCGCTGGAGCCAAGCAGCCAGATCGGAACATCTAGACCCTCGCCGGGAACAGCCCTTGGCAATACGCCGCGTGATTCAGCGCTCGGATGGAAGTAATGGCGCAGCTCGTTCAGCTGCTCTGGGAAATCCTCGCCGTTGCTGCCAAGTCCGCGGCGCAGCGCGCGGGCTGCCACTTGATCAGAGCCTGGCGCTCTTCCAAGCCCAAGGTCGATACGGCCTGGATACATGGATTCGAGCGTACCGAACTGCTCGGCAATGACGAGCGGTGCGTGATTCGGAAGCATAATGCCGCCAGAGCCCACGCGGATTTTTTCTGTTCCAGCAGCTACGTAGCCTATAACAACTGAAGTGGCAGAGCTTGCGATGCCAGGCATATTATGATGCTCTGCCAGCCAGAACCGATTGTAGCCCCATTTATCAGCGTGCTGGGCTAGCTCAAGTGTGTTGCGGAACGAATGAGCGGGCGAGCTGCCGGTTACGATTGGTGCAAGATCTAATATCGAAAAGGGAATATTGTGTATAGACATCGTTGAATTTACCTCCCATGTAGCGCACAGCGGGATGCTGCTGTACGGATAGTTTAAAACCCCAGCGCCAGCAAGGGCGTGGGGCAATATGCTTAAGTCTATTATTGTGGGTTTGTTGTCCAGATTCCTGCGGCTTTAATAAAAACGCGGTCAGGCAGCTTCAACGTTGCAAGAACCAGCGCAGCCATATCCTCAGCTTGCATCATGCGATCCTCGTCACCAATTTTCAGGCCAGCGTTTGAAGCAAGCTCTGTGTTGACTGTGCTTGGTGTTAGGGCTGTTACACGAATATTGGATTTACGGACCTCTTGCATAAGCGCCTCAGTCATGCCCATGACAGCAAACTTGGACGCACAGTAAGCGGAGCCGGTTGCAAAGCCGCGTTCGCCAGCCGTAGAAGCGATATTGATGATGCTTCCGCCGCTTTGCTCCAGCATAGTTGGAAGTGCAGCGCGGGTTACATAATAGGTTCCGAGCACATTCGTTTGGATGATGCGCTCCCACTGCTCGTGATCCATTTCAAGCAAAGTGCCGAATGTACCGATTCCTGCATTGTTAATTAGAATATCGATGGAGCCTAAGTTCTCTTTGAGTGATGCAATCGCTTGATCGACATCCGATTTAACAGCGATATCGGCGGTTGCAATAAAGACCTTAATTCCGTAAGTGCTTGTAAGCGAGTCTTTCAACGTTTCCAAGTCAGCGCTCGTACGAGCAATGATGCCAAGGTTGACGCCCTCTGCAGCTAAAGCAACAGCAATCGCTTTGCCGATGCCTTTTCCTGCGCCGGTAATGATAGCTGATCTATTTTTTAATTCCATGGTTATCTCTCCTCTATTCATTGTAGATTGCTTGATTCGTATGAAGCGGCATAGATATGATATCCTCATAACAAGGAATTTACTACGTTGTGTCTTATTATTGAGCTATATTCTAAGGATTGCAAGTACCAACTTAATATTTGAAAATAGGACAGAATGATGATGGCGCTTTCTCATAATGCCAGTTATCATGYGATTTTCTGGTGAATTAGACGGGCAGCGTAGTGATTGTATATGTAGATTTGTATAATGTTTTGACGAAAGGAGCCGCTCACATTGGGAGATCAGCATTTTAAAGAAACAGTAGAGTTGACCTTGAAAGTTATAGGCGGGAAATGGAAGCCAGTTATTCTTTGTCATTTGACTGCAGGAACGCATCGATTCGGCGAGCTGAAGCGGGAGATGCCGGCCATTACCCAAAAAATGCTTACGCAGCAGCTGCGAGAATTAGAGGAAGATGCGATCATTGATCGCAAGGTGTATGTTCAGGTGCCGCCTAAGGTAGAGTACTCTTTAACAGAGTACGGTTTAACGGTGAAGGAGCTGCTGAACGTCATGTCGAAATGGGGCGAGCAGCACCAAGAAAGAACGGCTGAGCTGCACGAAAAATGACAGAAATGGCTGCTCATAGTTCCCAAATGGGTACTACGTTACATAAAAGTGCGTACTTTTTTTTTCATCCGTAACTCTCTAGAATAGGCCTTGTGAGTGAAACAGACAGAACCTATGAGGAGTGAATATAGATGAAATTGCAATTAGCACTGGATCTTGTTGATATTCAAGGGGCTATTGAAGTTGTGAAGCAGGTAGAATCTTTTGTTGATGTCGTGGAAATTGGTACGCCGATCGTAATCAATGAAGGCTTGCATGCGGTCAAAGCGCTTAAGGAAGCTTTTCCTAACCTGACCGTACTTGCGGATTTGAAAATCATGGACGCAGGCGGCTACGAAGTGATGAAAGCTTCTGAAGCTGGTGCGGATATCGTAACGATTCTTGGTGTTGCAGAGGATGCGAGCATCAAGGGTGCCGTCGATGAAGCGAAGAAACAAGGAAAACAAATATTGGTTGATATGATTGCCGTTAAAAACTTGGCGGAGCGTGCGGCTGAAGTCGATGCACTCGGCGTTGATTATATTTGTGTTCATACGGGCTACGATCTGCAAGCGGCTGGTCAGAACTCCTTCGAGGACTTGCGCACTATTAAAGCAGTGGTAAAAAATGCGAAGGTAGCTGTGGCAGGCGGCATTAAGCTGAACACCTTGCCGGAAGTTATCGCTGCTGGTCCTGATCTTGTCATCGTAGGCGGCGGCATTACGGGACAAGCCGATATTAAAGCAGCAGCTGCCGAAATGCAGCAATTGATTAAGCAAGGTTAATTCGAAGGATGCCAAAAGAGAATAATCTAGCTGCTATCATGCAGGAGCTGAATCAAGCCTCGGGTCAGCTGTCAGAGGATCAATTGGAGCTGCTTTCTGAAGCTGTTGGCTCGGCAAGACGCGTATTCGTGGCAGGAGCTGGCCGCTCGGGACTGATGATGCGGGCGTTCGCGATGAGACTGATGCATCTCGGCTTGGATGTGTATGTCGTTGGTGAGACGGTTACGCGCAGCTTGAGCAAAGGTGATTTGCTTCTAATTGGCTCCGGCTCTGGCGAGACAAAATCGCTGGTGCCGATGGCGGAGAAAGCGCGAAGCTTGGAAGCCGCGGTAGGCGCATTAACCCTCTCGCCGGAATCGACGATCGGCAATTTGGCTGACATCGTCGTCAAGCTGCCTGGCGCTCCTAAGGATCAGGCAGCGAATGAAGCGGCTACGATTCAGCCGATGGGCTCATTATTTGAGCAAATGCTGCTGATTGTATGCGATGCTATTATTTTGCGATTGATGGAGAAGCAGGCGTTAAGCGGACAAGCGATGTATGGCAATCATGCGAATTTAGAATAGCTGTAGTTTAGAAGGGACTTTCTCTAGGGCGCAATGCGGCCGGGGATCGTCCCTTTTTTTATTTTTAACGACTAGGATCTATTCGTAATAGCGGCTCGATAGCGAAGGCGATACGGAAGCGAAGGCTTTCAGTGGGATCTTTGAGCTTAATGCCCATCAGCTTCTCGCATTTGTCCAATCGATAAATAACCGTATTGCGGTGCACAAAAAGCCGTTTAGCCGTTTCGACGAGCTGGCATTGTGTATCGTAATACACATTCAGCGTCCGCATCAGCTCCTTTTGCTCGGTTTCGTCAATAGAAGAGAAGCACTGAAACGTTTCCTCGTAAAACTGCTTCAGCTCATCATCGGGAATCATACGGAAGAGATAGCTGATATCCTTGGATTGATAGGACTGAACAAACCTCGTTTTTTTCATTTGGTAACCGATTTGCAGCGCTTTGACTGCCTCATTATACGACAGCCCGATATCAAGTACGTTAGTGACCGGATTGCCGACGCCAAGCGAGATGCTAAGCTGGGATTGCTCAAACAGCAAAGACGTCATAGCGGATAAATGCTTGAGGAACGTACCCTCCTCCCACTTGGATTCTTGAATGAACAAGAGCATCCCGAACAAATCATTTTTGGTAAACATGACGAACACTTCACCCAGCAAGGAAAAATGGCGCTTAATCAGCTCATATTGCACATCCCGCTCAGAGATCAGGCGCTCGTCGAACAGAGCCGCAGCATTAGTTGTTTGGCTCTCTCTAGGATTTGTCTGCTCATCCTTCTTTGCAGCTAAAAGCAGATATTTCCCTTTTTGCTTGAGACCGTATTTTTTGCCGCGATGCAAAGCCTCTTGCTCAGAACCGATAAAACCATCAATTAAATCGGAGAAAAATTCATTTTTGTACCGACGTGAACGCTCCTTTACCGCATGCAGCTTCGACATCTCCATGCCTATGACGTTCGAGGCCTGTTCTAGCGTTAAGTCATGTTGGTTTGATGGAGCTTGTTTTGGCTGAAAGGTAATCAAATAACCCTCATGCCTATAGGTGAATATCGGATAGATCGCTACATGGCGGTATTCGTGTAAAGCGGGATCAAGCAAGCAGTGGTGTGCTGCAGTTTGAAGAGAGGGCTGGCTGCTTAGAACGGTTTCGACTGCTGATACGAGAGGCAGAAACTTAGGCAGCTTGAAGTGATGCGAGTGAGACGTAACCTGGAGCTTGCTGCTAAGCAGCACAACAGGCGAGTGAAGCAGCTGCGTAAGGGTAGTTACAATTTCGGGAATACCGTTTCCTTTCATGATCATTGAAGCAAATTGTTTGTGGACGGTCAGCGAATGCTGCAGCTCATCATTTTTATTATCTAAAATAACGCTGGTCGAGCGCTGCAAGATTTCTCCGAGCGAATGCTCAACCGAAGAGATTTCGATAATCGGAAACGGGATACGATCGGCCGCATCCTTGATCTCTTGGGGAATGTCGAGGGCGAAACGTCTCGTCTTTACCGCCAGGCCAGAGCATTTCAATTGATTCATCTTCAATATAAGATCGAGTAGAGCTTCAGGATTTTCCTTCACAAAGTAGCCGTTTGTAAGCAGCAGCTCGCCAGGCTTTAAGAAATGAATGATGTCGGGGGCATCCATAATATTAACGGTTTCAACGACACGGGATAAGCCGCTGTGGCCTGCAATGACCGTTGATCCAGAAAATATTGGGTGTAACAGCAATTGTTCGAGCAGCATTCTTATTCATCCCTCTCCGGTTTAGTTCCTGATATAAAAGCTAGCAGTATTCAAGAATGCTGTAAAGAATATGTTAGACGTTTCATCTAAAAATATAAATAAGATTTGTATTGAACGTACAATGACAGTTCGTGGGCAAGCAGGTATGCTCTTTTCAAGGGTTTACATGCCAAATAACAACTGACGGGTGAGCCTCTCCGTAAGGCTTGTCTCATCGTCCACATGATAATCGGAGGTGAGGACATTGCTGGATTTACTCCTTACACAAGTTCGTTTACAGAATGAAACAAGGCTCATGGATATTGGAGTGCGGCAGGGAAAGATCGAGTATCTAGCGCCAAGCGGGAGCGAATGTGTACCCGAAGCACAGCTCATAGAGCTCGCTGCTGGCGGGATGCTGCTGCCGGGTTTTGTAGAGCCGCATATTCATTTGGAAAAGTCTTATCTGCTCTCGCGAATGGCTCAGGAAGCAGCCTCTTTATCTGAGGCGATTCGCATGACCGCGGATATGAAGCATGACTTCACCCCGGCAGATATGAAGTCGCGTTCGCTTGCTGTTATTCGTGAAGCGATTCGCAGCGGTGTCACGCATATGCGCTGCCATGTGGAGGTTGATCCTATCCTTGGTTTGACAGCCTTTGAGGCTGTGCTTGAGCTGAAGGAGAAGGTGAAACACGCCCTTGATATACAAATTGTAGTGTTTCCTCAAGAGGGTATATTCAAAAGTCCAGGTACGGCTGAACTCATGGATGAAGCCATGCGTTCAGGAGGCGATGTGGTAGGCGGCATTACGTATCAGGATGATGACCTTGAAGCGCATCTGCAGTATGTATTCGAACTTGCGGAGAAATACGGCAAGCCGATCGATTTTCACGCTGATTTCTCGGATAACCCCGAACAGCTTGCAATTGTTAAAATTGCTGACAGAACGATTGCAGCAGGGATGCAAGGCCTTGTATCCGCAGGGCATGTAACCTCGCTCGGTTCGCTGGAACGCAGGCAAGCGGAAGTTGTTGCTGATCTGATTAAGGAAGCCGATCTTCATATCATGACACTGCCGGCCACCGACTTGTTTATTGGCGGCAGAGGTGATCAGGAGAAGCAGCGACGCGGGCTAACGCCAGTAGGTATGCTGCTTGAGAAGGGGGTGAACGTTGTTGTCGGTGTTAACAATATACGCAACCCGTTTACTCCGTTTGGCAAAGCCGATCCGCTGGAGATCGCATGGCTGCTTGCAATAACCGCATATATGGGCGGTGAAGGCGATGCTCGCCAATTGATTAAGATGCTGACAGAGGGAGCCGCAAGAGCGCTCGGGATCAAGAGCTATGGACTGCAGCTGGGCTCAGAAGCTGATATGGTGTTATTTGCAGAACCGTCCGAACGGGACATTCTACTCGGTAAGCCGGAGCACAGAACGGTATGGAAACGTGGCGTTAAGGTGGCAGAGACCCATGTCACGAGCAGCTTGCAAGGTTTTTTACAAGCCTAAGCGTTGATATAGAATGCCCGTATAAATACAAGATGCTCGTATGATAGCAGCCTAATTAGGCGTATATTAATCCAATAAAATGGCAGAGGATGGAAAAGATGAAAATCACACAACTAAATCGAGTTCTTATTAATGATCGTTTATTTGATATGACACTAGACTTGCAGAAGGGTACGATTTCAAAAATAACGCCAAGCAATAATGATTCTGCTGGCGTGAACACGGGTAGCGTAAGGGATGCTGAGGGATTGCAGTATTTGCCGGCGACGACCGATATGCATATCCATTTGGACAAACATTTTTTGGGTGAGCCGTGGAAGCCGCTGCAGCCTTTTATCACATTGCCCGGACAATTGGCGTTTGAGAAGTCCATGCTGGCTTCACTGCCGACTACGGCAGCCGAGCGTGCGCGTCGTCTTATCGATTTGCTCCTCAGCCATGGCACCACCAAAATTCGGACGCATGTAGATGTTGATCCAGAGCTCGGCATCTCGCATTTGGAGGATGTGCTAACGGTGCGGGAAGAGTACCGTGGAGTTATGGAAATGGAGATCGTAGCTTTCCCGCAGCAGGGACTGCTTCGATCCGATTCCTTGCAGGTAATGAAGGAAGCTATGCGTGCTGGAGCCGAATATGTCGGCGGTGTTGATCCGGCGGGGCTTGATCGCAAAGTCGATCGGAGTCTTGAAGCTATGTTTGAGCTTAGTGCGGAGTTTAATGCTGGCGTTGACCTTCACTTGCATGATCCCGGCCACTTAGGCCTATATACGATAAGCCGCTTTGCTGAACTGACGGCACAAGCGGATAAAGGAGGAAGAACAGCAGTTAGCCATGCGTATTGCTTAGGGCAAGTGACCGAAGCAGAATCCAAAGAGCTCGCTCAGCAGCTGAAAGCAAATGACGTAGCGATCATTACGAGCGTTCCACTCGATAGACCAATGCCTCGCGTAGATCAGCTAGTAGCAGAAGGGGTTCGCGTACACGTCGGCTCGGATAATATTCTCGATGCTTGGAGCCCTTTCGGCAACGGCGATTTGCTCGCAAGAGGTGCGAAGCTGGCAGAAAAATTCGGCTGGATACTTGATGACGAGCTGCTGCAAACTTATCCGCTTATTTCAGCGGCGACACTTGCGCCCAAGGCAGGCGATCCTGCCAGCTTTATGCTGGTAGCTGCGCTTAATGCGAAGCATGCGCTGGCATATGCTCCGGCTCGCACCGCGGCTTTCTCTAACGGGAAGCTGGTAGGCGGCAAATGGGCGGAAGCGATGACCAAGGAATAGGAATAGGAATAGGAATAGGAATAGCCTTAGTTAGAGATAGAGTCAATGGCAATGACAGAGTCAGAGACAATCACAGAGACAAAGGACTCACAATATAAGGCTGGTTCACTGCTCAGTACTGCCGCTCGTTCATATGGTGTTCATTATTTTTCTGTATGCTTGGCTTTCAAAGGTAAAGCGAGCATAGAGAGGAAGTAAACGATGAACCTATCATCTGTAACGAGCGGCAGCAAAGTATCCTATTCGGCGGTATCAACCGATACATCAAGCTTGGAGAAGCAGGTGACGAGCCTGCAGGCAGAGCTGGAAAAAGTAAATGACAGCAAGGATGACCAAGCGACCAAGGACAAGAAAGCGCAGGTTATTCAGCAGCAGATTCAGCAACTGGAGCAGGAGATTTTAAAGCAGAAGGGGAAGACAAGCGCTGCTTTGGCTGCTCCTTCCGAGGAAGCTGTCAGCGCACTGGCGCCAAAAGCTGCGATAGGGCAAGTGGCAAATTCGGATCGGACGTTCGACATGCGTGTTTAGTTTAAAATAAGCAGTCGTTTGGTGCACTTCACTAATAATACGATATGAAATAAGGGAAGAGTTAAATGGGTAAACTAGCGATTGGCTTGGTTTACCTATTTGACGTGCAACCAAAAGGTATTATATAATTTCGTTACGAAACCAAATGGTTTCATATTGTTGTCTATTAACTGCCAAGATACATTTAATGGAGGTCATGAGTTGGAAAACAATACGCTGCCGGATATTAAACAAACACTGGTACTTAACGCGCCGATTCAAAAAGTATGGAATGCTGTCGCAACATCCGAGGGGATTGCCGCATGGTTTATGCCGAACAATTTTCAAGCGGAGCTCGGTTATGAATTTCATTTGGAAGCGGGGCCTTTCGGAAATTCCCCTTGTAAAGTAACCGTACTTGAACCGCCGACGCGCCTTGCCTTTGAATGGGGCAAGGATTGGTCGCTCAGCTTTGAATTGTCTGATTTGGAAGGTAAAACGGAAATTACCCTTGTTCACTCCGGCTGGGATGCGAACAAAGTTACGGAATTCGGACAGTCGCATGCAGAGGTTCGTGATCGCATGTCAGGCGGCTGGGTTGGTCTTGTTCAGAAACTTAGCACTTATGTAGAGGCCTAATATGGCTGAGCCCGCACCAAAGCATGATGTGTTTCAGGCTATTGCTGACCCAACGCGTCGCAAGCTGCTGCATTTGCTTGGGGATGAGGAGCTTCCGGTTACCGTTATAAGCGGTCATTTCACGATGAGCCGTACGGCGGTTTCGAAGCATTTGCGTGTTTTGGCGGATGCTGGACTCGTTAAGGATAGGAAGGTTGGACGGGAAACACGTTACCGGCTCGATCCTGAGCCTCTCCTTGAGCTGAAGCGATGGCTGGCCTATTATGAGCGTTATTGGGAAAATAAACTGTTTGCGCTTAAGCGCTTTGTCGAAGCAGATGAGGATTCATCTGCGGACCCGTTTGGCCCGCTTACGGTTATAGAAAAGGATTCCAGCAAGTAAGGTCAGAGTGCAGCTGTGGTAGAAGAGGATGCTCCTATCGTAGATTTTTCTACTTTAGATGCAGCCTCTTTTTTTAGTGCGGACTAAACAGATTGGTTCGCGTGCGAAAACAAGGCTAGTGAAAAGTAAGGCAGCGCTTTTGCTCTGTTGAAGCCATCATAATAGAAAACCCCCAATTCGTCGGAATTGGGAGCATTGTTGTTCATTTTACCGCAAAAAGCGCAGCTCACAAGCAGCCTGCAGATGAGTTTCAACATTGCAAGAAAATGCAGTGTAGATGGGAGCGGGTCTGCTGCGAAGCCTTCGTTTCTAAATAGCTTTACACTAGCGCAGCAGTGACAAGTCGAAGCTTGGGACGAGCCCTTCTTCAGCAGCACGGCCAAGCAGTGCAGTTATCGCGGCATACCCGTCGTCACCTAGATTTCCAGTAAAATCATTGACGTATAAATCGATGTGCGCCTGCGCAACGTCTGGTGAGAGCTCCTGCGCATGCATCATAATATAGGGGCGAGATTCTTCGGGATTAGCCCATGCATATTCAACGGATTCGCGAACCCAATTGGTAATGGCATCTGTGTCCAATGAGCGCTTAGCGATGATGGCCCCAAGCGGAATAGGCAAGCCTGTGTCTGATTCCCACCAGCTGCCCAGATCAGTCAGCATGCTGAGTCCATATGTGGGATAAGTAAAGCGGGCTTCATGAATAACGAGACCCGCATCGATTTGGCCATCGCGAACAGCAGGCATGATTTCGTGGAAGGGCATGACGACAATTTCGAGATCCCCGTTCGGAATATGCTGAGCCGCCCATAATCGGAATAAGAGATAAGCGGTTGAGCGCTCACTTGGTACAGCTACTCGTTTGCCTGCTAGATCCGCAGCACTTTTTATTTCTCCGGCAGTTAATACGAGCGGTCCGCAGCCTCTGCCTAGCGCGCCTCCACAAGGTAGGAGTTTATAATCTTCCAATACCCAAGGGAGTGCAGCGTAGGATATTTTCATGACTTCGGGCCCTTTGCCTTTTGCAGCCCAATTGTTCGTAATATCGATATCGGCATAGGTAACGTCCAGCTCAGGTGCACCCGGAATAAGCCCGTGCGCCCAAGCATGGAAAACGAAAGTATCATTTGGACAGGGTGAATAAGCGATATTCATTTTAAAAAACCTCCCGTATGGCTTTACTAGCTGCTTCTAATGAGGCTAATGCTTCTCCAATGCGCCACGCGGAGCGATCCCGCGGTCCAACCGCATTGGATATCGCGCGAATTTCAGTAACTGGAATACCAATTGCGGATGCAGCTACTGCAACGCCATGGCCTTCCATTCCTTCCGCAGACGCACCGCTGATTCGCTTGCTTAGCGCAGCAGTGGTCTCAGCCGTACCTGTTGCTGTTGTAACGGTAAGAATAGCGCCGCTGCAAACCGTTAAGCCCGCTGATTGAATAGCAGCATACAAACGATCATTCCAAGTCGTGCTTACAGCAATACGTGCTGATCCGAACCCCAGCTCGTCCAAGCTAAGGAAACCATCCTGCGTCTCGGCACCTAGGTCAGCAGCAACAATGAGGTCGGCAACGACTAATGAGCCTATCTCTGCTTTTCCGACAAAACCGCCGCCAATGCCTGCGCTTATGACCAAATCGTAGGATTCAGCTGCAGCAGTTAAGTACGCCGCTGTGCGTGCTGCCGCCGACGCTGCGCCTACTCCAGCTGTTATGACGTCGACACGGTTTAACCCATCTAGCCCACGGAGAACCGCATCGCGCTCGGCATCAACCGCAGTTACGATCAGCACTCGTTTACTGCTATGGCGCCATTCCTCACGAGATTCCAGTATCGAATCGTTATGTGAATTTTTAATCATGATGACGTTAACTCCTTTAGTAGCCTTCCGGAACGACTAGCCTTTAGCTATCGTATCATTCACTAGATTATCGATGCAAATGCGAGCTTACCCAATCGTGATCTTGCCTTCAGGGTAGCGGTAGAGCTCTTTTTTGGTACGTGTGTTAAGCGCAAAGGCCAACGTGACAGGCCCTAGCCGTCCGACAAACATAAGCAAAATAATAATAATTTTTCCGATTTCACTCAAGTGGCTCGTTAGTCCTGCTGACATGCCCACCGTACAGTAGGCTGAGGTCGCTTCAAACAATATGGCAAGAAAAGACCCTGTCTCCGTGATGGAGAGGAGCATGGTCGCCCCGCAAATAATCGAGAACGCAATCATGGTGAACATAATCGCTTGATGAATTTGGGTTTTGGAAATGCGATAACGGAACAAGACGACATCTTCTTTTCCCCTCATCATCGCTACGATTGCTCCAATGAGAATAGCGAAGGTCGTTACACGAATACCGCCGCCCGTTGAGCCGGGGCCCGCGCCGATAAACATAAGCAGGATGATGAAAAACTGTGTAACCTCTCGCAGCATGCTGGGATCAACCGTACTTAAACCAGCTGAACGAGCTGTAACCGATTGGAACAAGGCGCCAAAAACTTTTCCGATTGCGGATAGCGGGTGAAGCGTACTGGAATTGGAAAACTCCAAGGCAAAAATAACAATCGCGCCAACTACGGTGAGAAGGCCGGTAACTGACAAGACAACCTTGCTATGTAAGCTGAGCTTTCTGTTTTTTGGATAGTTCACGAGCTCTGATATGACGATAAACCCGATTCCGCCAAAAAAGATCAGCAGCATCGATACGATATTTACAAACGGGTCCTCCACGTAATGGATGAGACTGCTTGCCCGTTCGGGAAATTGGGAAAACAAATCAAAGCCAGCATTGTTGAAAAAAGAAATACTATGGAAAATGCCAAAATAAATCGACTTCCCGACCGGCATTTCCAGCATGAAATAGCTGCTAAGCAGTACCGCTCCGGTTAACTCGATGACTAGAGCGTAGAGTAGAACTTTACGAATCATGCGTACGATGCCTTCTGTCGAACCATAGTTCATGGATTCTTGCAGCACGAGCCGCTCCCGAAACGAAATGCGCTTGCGAAACAGCAAAGCAAATAAGGTTGCCATCGTCATAAAACCTAATCCGCCGATTTGGGCTAATGCGATGATGACAACCTGACCGAATGTGGAAAAATGAGTGCCGGGATTTAATACAGTAAGTCCTGTTACGCAAATTGCGCTGGTGGACATAAACAAAGCATCCAGATAAGAAAGCGAAACGTCATTTGAATAAGATATAGGCTGCGATAAGAGCTCGGCGCCAATCAATATAAGAAATATAAAGCCGAAGGTCATCACTTGCGGAGGACTTGGCCGAAAACGCAAAATGTCGCGCAAGGCGGCAAATTTAAACATGAAGTCATCCCACCTATCTCTTTCATGCTAGTATGGTTATTTTTGTTGAATTGCATGTACATGGTCCTGATTGGATAAATGCACAGCGTTTCTTCCGCTATGCTTGGATTGGTAGAGTGCCACGTCTGCTTCACTTAATAGCGCTTCAAGCGGAACATCGGCGGATTTTGCCTCAGCGACCCCGAAGCTAGCGGTTATGGATATCGCTCTAGCCGCGCTGTAGAGCGGATTTCCGGCAATGGCTGCACGTAGCTGCTCAGCGATTTGACCAGCTTGTACAAGTGATGTATTCGGCAAGCTTATAGCGAACTCTTCTCCGCCATAACGTCCGAATAAGGCATCAGCAGGGAGCGTTTGCTGGCAAATCATTACGACATGCTGTAATGCAAAATCGCCTAAGCTATGCCCATAACGGTCGTTGATTTGTTTGAAATAATCGATATCAATCAAAATAAACGAAAGCGGCTGCTTCGTTTGATGGGCAGAGGAAAGCAGCTGTCTGCTTTTTTCCATAAAGAAGGTTCGATTATAAATAGAAGTAAGCCCATCAATTTCCGCGAGATGGCGCAGCTTATTCTGAAGCAGCGTGTATTCCGTCACATCGATCATTACAATGGTTCTGCCAGCAAGCTGGCCATTTGGCTTTAATAGGTTGGAGGCTCTTATCCGGTAGTAGAACGTTTCCCCGCCTCGAATCCATTTGAACTCCTGCTCGTACTCTCCGGTTTCGTCCATTCCGAAGGAAAAGGCGCCTGATTCGGCTCCGCGCTTCCAAATGTGATCCAGCTTCTGGCCAATCGCTAAAGGAGTAAGCGCAGGAATAATCGTTGTGGCCGCGCCATTAAAGTCCATGATTTGGTTTTCTAAATTAAGAACGAGAACGCCGTCGCGCATGCTCTCAAAGATATGTTCCCGCGCGATAGGCGCAACGGTCAGCAGCGCAGTCGAGAATATGGATGTGACATACAATATGGATGTCACACACATAAGAATCGGAACAGGGTCCATCCCAAGCGGGGTTTGACCAAGCACATACATAAGCGCCCCTAACATAGGGAGCGAAATGCCTACTGCCAGTGTGAGCATTTGCTTGCGATAAATGGATTTTGTCTTCTGCCAATGACGCGCCAATATAAACAAGCTGACGAGCATAGATCCAAAAGTGTATCCGCCATGCACGTAATACCAGATGCCAGGCACTACATCCACCACTGTTGTAGCAACATGAGGCCGCAAATATAAGTTTTTATAAAAGAGATTATGATATTCGTTGGTAGTGACCATGAGCAGCGTTATGGCAGGAATAACGAATAAGACCCATGATTTTTTGAACGTATTGAATTTATTTAGCCCAACATAGTGCATGATGAGCAGGAGGCTGCAAGGAGCGATAAAGGGCATGCCTATATATTCAATGTTTAACCAAAAGCGGATTTCTTGAAGCGAATCGCTGGCAAGCTCAAATGCGAAAGCAAAGGTGTATACGGCTGATAGAGCGGTCATCCACATAAACACGCTCATGCCTGAAAATTTAGTCTTGTTGTAATAAGCATATATGGCAAGCAGCACGCTAAGAACGCCTGAAATAATGACAATAATAATATACTGTGACATAGGGGAATTCATAGTCATGACATAAGCGACTCCCAATGTAGCGGAATGATAATACGTACTTATTAAAAAAACTATGGATGGGTAATAGGCTACGGACACATTTTACCATAGTAGCTTAATTTTCTACAAAATAATATAAAACCGGACAGCAAGGTCGTTATCCTAGCTGTCCGTTGGCAATGATATTTCAACGCAGGTGCCTGAGCCGAGCTCGCTGTGGAACACAATGGTGCCCTTATGCGCAGCGATAATCTGTTGGCTTACCATAAGGCCGAGACCATTTCCGCTCGTTTTATTCGTAAAGAAAGGCTCTCCTAGGCGAAGCAAATCACTCTCGGCAATTCCGCAGCCTTGATCGATAAATTGCAGGATGATTACCTTATTAGCATCACACGCCACCTTCACAGAGAGTACGCCGCCGTTGGTCATCGATTCAATGCCGTTTTTCATAATATTTACGAAAACCTGCTTCAGCTGATTAGCCTCGCCAATCACCTCAGGAAGTTCGGCTTCCGCGAGCAGGGCAAGCTGCACATTGCTCATCTTTGCCTCTGAATCGAGCAGCATCATAATATCGCCAACGAGGCGGATGATATTCACAGGCTGATAGATCGTGGCCTGCGGCTTAGCGAATACGAGAAACTCGCTCACGATCATATTAATCTGATCGAGCTCGCCAAGCATAATCTCAAGATGAGCTGGCGATAACGAGCCGGTCTGCTTGTGCAGCTGTACAAAGCCACGCAGTGTCGTAAGCGGATTGCGAACCTCATGCGCCACGCCCGCAGCAATTTGACCAACGACCGATAGCTTCTCAGACCGCCTAATGATCTCTTCTGTTTGTTTGCGTGAAGTAATATTCCGAGATATAGTGGCAATCGCAATAATGGTGCCCAGCTCGTCGCGAATAGGTGAAATCGTAATGCTGAGATCGATGAGTTTGCCGGATTTACTGTAACGCACAGTTTCATAATCCGTTACAGAGCCGCCTCGCAGGACAGTGGCCTCAAGCTCTTTGTGTGAGCTTAAGTAGTCTCGCGGAACGTTATCAAGCGTGATGCCAAGCGCTTCTTCTTGGCTCCAGCCGTACATTTTTTCAAAAGCGATATTGACCTGTATGACATGGCCTTCCAAATCAGTGACATGAATGGCGTCCGATGTATGATTGACGAATGATTCCAAATACTGCTTCGTGCTTTGCAGCTCTTCTGCAGCAGCTTTAAGCTGAGTTGTATAATGATTTAGATTATTGCCCATCGTATCGACACGAGAGGCAAGCAAACCTAATTCATCCTCGCTGCGAATCGTAATGACTTCCCCAAAATCTCCTGCAGCAATCGCGTTTACTTTACGTATAACTTGATTGAGACCGCGCAGCATGAAGCCGGCTATGAAATAGCTCGCAATCATCGTAATAAGCACGAGTCCAAGTGAAATGACAAATTGCATAACCAGCAGCTGATTAACGGGCTTTTGAATCGCTTTCTGATCAAAAACGACGCTAAACACATAGTTTTTGTTCGTCTTAATCGGGATAAAGTTTTTGATAACCGGAACGCCGTTGATGTTTCTTTTGACAGTAAGGCTCTTACCGGTTTTATTGACTTGTTGAATATTTAAAAAATCGTTTGATTGATCCTGATAGTTATAGTCGCCAAACGGGATGGCTCGAACGTCGAGGTTGTAAACGGGAATGCCTTGTTTGTATTTAATAATTTTGTCCTTGCCGTAAAACTCAAGGTCGAATCCGGTAACTTCTAGAATATCGGATTGATCGGCAATGATCTTGTTAACGATTGCATCTGTCCCAATGGTATAGTCGAAATCAAGCAGCACTTGAGCGTTGACGTAAGGATTGATGATATAGTTTGTTGAACCGTCGTAGTAATAGCCCCATTTGCGAATTTCGGACGGATCCGACGTTGAGAAATTAAACGGGCCTGACCAGAAGTTTTTGAGCTTCTGACCTTGCACAATGTTTACTTCTTGCTTGTCGAAAAGCTGTAAAAAGGCAACATGCCAGTAATCCCAGGTTTTTGAGCTCATATTAATTTCATTGGGGTCTGAGGAACGTTTCGCAACCACATCGTTTCCAAAGCGCTGCCATAATGTAATATGATCGACGCCAAGCTGAGCGCTAAGCTTTACGAGCTGCTCATTTGTTACATTTTTAATTTCGGGATCCAGCTGTGACTTTGCCGCTAGAGAGGCAATGCGCAGCTTGTCGCCAAGCGTGTCCTCCATGTACTGGCGGGCGTTCTCTGACGCTTCGACCGTACTGCTTATTTGCTTTGCAATATTAGTAAACTGAACTTCTAGATTAGCCTCAGCTTCAGTTTTTGTTGTGTAGTAATAGAGCAAGGTGCTTAGTGTCAGTATGACAGCTACTATTATGGATATGGAGAAGGATAGCTTAGCTTTAATTGACAAAAATAATTCCTCCCACGGTCTAAGATGCTCCTACTTACAATTAGACACGGAATGACAATAATCCTGTTTAGGCGCACAGAAAAAAGGAGAAACAGCAATCGTTTCTCCTTTTATGAAGCAATACGGATTTTGGTACCTATGAACAAACATTCGTTGCCATGTATCGGCTAGGCGCGTGAGAATTGCTCTTCTTCTAAGTACTGCTCAGCTTCCTCGTAGGTCTCGAAAGCGGATTCCAGATTCAAGTCGGCATATAGATACCAAAGATCTTCTTCGAACAGCAGTGTTAGCACAGCATTGTCCGGTCCGATCCAGCGCTCTTCTTGCGGTGCCTTTTGCTTTTTCTTTTTCTTCGATTCCGGTTTCTCTGGCGGTGCGATGGATAGAGAATGGATCGATTTCTCAATAAGCGAGCGAAGCTCTTCCTCGTTGAAATCGCGAATGTTGACTAGGCCTTTGTCATCGGTTGCTACACCTTTAACTAAGCCAGCGAAAACATAACCGTTTCCATTCGGATGCAGATGGTGCACGACCGACTTTTTCTCATGTGCGCTTTCTTCGTAATGGAAGTTCGTGCGGCCAAGAGAAACATCCTTCCGTTCTAATTCAGGAAAGCCTTCAATTATTGCAAGCTTTTGTTCAAAAGACAACATCTTTTATTTCCTCCTAAAGGTTTGCGCAGCAAACCACTTCGTAAGCATAATCTTAGGTTTGCGAAGCAAACCACTTCGTAAGCATAAACATAGGTTTGCGAAGCAAACCACCTCGTAAGCATGTGCTTAGGTTCGCGATGCATGTGATTATACCATACCATAGGAGGGAGTTGTTAGATGTCTTTCTTCTTCGTCAGCAGGATGACAGCGCCGCAGAGAATAAGGATGATCGCAATGATCGGCTGGCTGAGTAAAAACTTGCTGTAGAGGGAGCCAATGGAGAAGACGGCGAAGAAGAGAATTGACAACACAGTCAAAATGTTAATGGGAATAAGCAGCCATTTGTTCCGATTGCCGAACCAATAAAATTCGAACAAGCCAATGGCAACGGCGAGAATAAAGCCCGGCCACATGTACCCCCAATTGTTGAATAACATAGCGATCTGACAAACGACACCTGCAGTGAACAAAATGCCTCCCGGAATTAATAGGCCTGATCCACGTCTGCCAATCATGGAGAAGTACAGCCAGTGGAAGAAAAGCCCAACAGGTATGACGAATAACGATGGCCAGAAGTAGGCAAATATTTTGCCTGGGCCAAATTCTTCGCCTTGGTTTAGAAATAACACAGCTCCGAGCAGCAGGAGGACAAACCCGCTAATGGTTTTTAGCTTCATTGTTTTATTGCACCCCAATCAACGTTTTATTAGCTGAATTCAGCATAGCATACATTGAAATTAACTGTCCTCCTGCTGTAGGTAAAATGGTTAGCTGGACTAAAGTCTAGTACTTACTCCTCCTCTGCATAGGGGTTGTCAGTGCTGGATGACAATTTGGCGCTCCGAGGGATGCAGAGAAAAAGCTTCATCTATTCCGTCGGGGATAATGCTTAGCCGCTCAGACAGGCGATTGCCCTCAAAGGCCATCATAAAGGGAATGCCCAGTATGGCTAAAACAACGAGTAGAACGCCAGTATGGCGCAATTTGCGCAGCCAAGGGCGGTAAACAGGTGGTGCCTCCGCTGCAAGCTGGTTGCGGTGAGTTTGAAGCATCCAGACGATGCAAGCAATAAACAAAAAGAAGGTGGTCGTCATTGTCACGAAAGACCAGCGGAATGAATGAGGTGGAATAAAAGCAAAATAAAGCATGGCAAATGAGCAAAGCGGTGCTAGCTGAAAGGGAACAATAAGTACGGGATCGGATGCTTGGCGGCGCCGTGCTACATCATTAGCATTATCAGTCCGGGCGTTCGTTCGCCGTATGAGCCTGCGCATTTTTGGGTATGAACCAAGCCAAATGAGCAGCACTGGAATGATGGCAAACGGCGTGTGAATGAGCAGCCGATGTGTCCAAAACTGAGGATGCGTCATCGAAGCCAGTATTAAATCTGCTCCAGCAATTCCCACTGTAAGGAAGCTTAAGCAAACAGACCAAAATAACAGCTTGCGTGTTTTGTAATTAAGCTGCTGCTCGGTTTGGCTATAAGCCAGTTTAGATGCTTTGGCAGCAACTATTAATGAAAAAATGACAAAGAGCATTAACGTGCCGAGTTCAAAATAAATGAATAAATAATGCATGGAATGAGCCCCCTGAAAGTAATGATAGCACCATATACAGTTATATTATAGAAGCGATTTTACTAGTCGTTATACATCTTATCTAGTTCATCTGTTATGCAAAACCGCCGTAAGTCGGAACGAAGTACTAGACCTCTGGCGGGGAAAAAAAGTCGAAGAAACGCAAATGGAATCGAACAATACAAAATGCGGAAATAGTTCCTATGAAACGACATTTTACACCTCTTGTTTAGTTCTATGAAAGCGCTACAATTAAGGTAATAAGAAGTAGGAGGTGAATAAACATGAGCCAAGAAGAAGAAGTAGTTCAAGAAGGCGTGGAAGAAACCGCTGAACTGATTTCGGAAGAGGCTCCAGCTGAAGAAGTAGTAGAAGCTGTTGAGGCTGAACTGGAAGAAGAAGTGGAAGAAGCTGCTGCAGCTACGGAGGAAGAATCCTCTGAGGAAGCAGAAGAAGAGTCAGCTGAGGAAGAAGAAGCTGAGGAAGAGTCTGAAGAGCAATAATGATATCTATCATTTTATATTATAAAGAGAAAGACTGTTCTTAGGTTGCTTTGGCGACCCAAGTACAGTCTTTTTTTATTGTAAAAAAGGCTGGATTATACTTATTTCTTAGATCTATTTTTAAAAACCACGATTAGACCGCCAATAGAAATGCCAACTATAGCCCACGCTGCAATAAACAATATTGAATTCATGAGGTACACTCCTTATTTGTTACTGTATCGTTGAATAAAATTAGACACTAATTATAACATGTTTAATAGTTGATTTTTCTTTCTAACTGTGAATCTTCTGCTTCTAAAAAGGTAACGACTCGGCATTATAGGAAGATTGTTTTAGTAGAAGAAATACAAAAAAATTATTTATGTAAAGGTACGATTCTAACGTGCAATAAGCTATTTTATATGCTACGATACCTTGTGTTTTACTTTTTATAATAGAAGCAGGTGACAGCATGACAACAGCAGAGGCTGGTAATGGAACAGGGCAAAAGGATCAGAAGGGCTTAAGCTTATTTTTTCTGACATGGCCCATATTTTTAGAAATCTTTTTGTTTATGCTGATGGGTATTGCAGATACGCTGATGCTGAGTGCAATTTCGGATAATGCGGTATCCGGCGTTGGTGCATCAAATCAATATTTGCATATAGCAATCTTACTATTAGAGGTAATCGGCAACGGGGCATCCATAGTCGTTGCGCAATATATCGGTTCTCGCAAGTATGTAGAAGCTGCCAAAATATCAGCGCTCGCAATCTCGCTCAATCTAGTAGTCGGGATTTTTATAAGCCTTATGTTCGTGTTGTTCGGCGGACATTTGCTGCAAACGTTAAATTTGCAAGGTGAAATACTTGAACATGCGAAAAGCTATTTAGCCATTGTAGGCGGCATGATTTTCCTTCAAGCTATCATCAACTCGATATCTGCCATTATTCGTGTACACGGTTTTACAAAGGAAGCGATGTTCGTATCGCTTGGCATGAATATCGTTCATATTATCGGAAACTATTTGCTTATTTTCGGGAAATTCGGATTTCCGGAGATGGGAGTTCAAGGTGCGGCGTTGTCATCAGTCATTAGCCGTGGTTTAGCGCTCATCGTCTTCTTCTGGATGCTGTACCGGATTATGTCAGTACGGATTGAAATCAAGTATTATATTGCATTGTCCAAGGAGTATATCCTTAAAATACTGAGAATCGGCATTCCGTCTGCATTGGAGCAAGTGATGTATCAGGCATGCCAAATCGTATTTTTGTATTATGCTACGTATCTTGGCGCGGCCTCCTTGGCGGCGAAAAACTATGCGAATAATATTTCGATGTTTACGTACCTGTTTGCCTTCGCAATTGGCATGGGTACTGCGATTATCGTAGGCAGGATGGTCGGTGCAGGCGAGCAAACGATTGCCTACCGTCAAGTATGGAAAAGCGTGCGCTGGGCAAGTGCCGTAACCTTGCTTGCCGTGTTGCTCGTTATTTTGTTCCGCGAGCCGCTCATGCGAATGTTTACGGACGATGAGGAAATTGTTCGGCTGGGCATAAATGTGCTCCTGCTAAGCATCGTGCTGGAGACTGGCCGTACGATTAATATCGTGCTTATCAACTCACTGCGTGCATCAGGCGATGCAAAGTACCCTCTGTATATCGGAATGGGTTCTATGGTCGCAATGAGCTTGCCGCTTGGCTACTTCTTCGTATTCCAGCTTGATCTGGGCCTCGCTGGTATTTGGCTGGCGATTGCAGCAGATGAATGGCTGCGAGCCGTTATTATGTTTTTCCGATGGAAGAGTAGAAAATGGGAGAAATATGGGCTCGTTAAGCGTGATAATAAGGAGAAATCCGCAGTTTTGCAGGGTTAAGATGAGCTAAGGCAAAGCTGCTCGCTCAAATCATAATGAATAATGGACATCAGAGAAGTTTAACCACTTCACTGGTGTCTTTTTTTTGTAAATACAATTGACATAAATAGGATTACGCAATAAGATATAAATATACATAATATAAGTTAGTAAGTTTTAAAAAGTAAGTTAATATTTTATTTGGAGGAATTTTAAAATGGCAAAATCACAATGGACGGTTGATTCCACGCACAGCAGCATCGATTTCTCGGTAAAGCATATGATGATCGCAAAAGTAAAAGGTACTTTTCATGCGTTTGAAGCCAATATTTCCGCTGATGCGAATGACCTGACTTCAGCTGATATCCAGCTTACGATTGATCTTGATAGCGTGGACACACGCAACAAGGATCGTGACGCACATTTGCGCAACAATGATTTTTTTGATATCGAGAAGTTTCCGAAGCTTGTATTTACTGCAACGGCAATCACAAAAACAGACGACGGCGAATATTCCGTTGTTGGCGATGTGAGCCTTCATGGCGTCACACGTTCCGAGAAATTTGCAGTCAGCTTCGAAGGCGCAGGCAAAGACCCTTGGGGCAACGATAAAGTAGGCTTTAGCGCGACGGGCAGCCTGAAACGCAGCGACTACGGCTTAACGTATAATGCTGCTCTTGAAACGGGCGGCGTGCTCATTGGCGACGAAGTGAAGATTTCAATTGATATTGAAGCGATTCATCAAGGCTAATGGATTAAGAAGCATATTTATTAACGGCTCATCGGGCATTTGCCCGGTGGGTCGTTTTTTGTTGCTGTAAAACGCTTTCAGCGGTAGGATAAGGAAAGGAACAGCTAGTGAGAGTAAGGGGATATGCAATATGGAGCCAAATGCTTCAACACATATAAGGAACATCGGAATATTTGCTCACGTTGATGCGGGGAAGACGACTACAACAGAGCAGATTTTATTCCATAGCGGTCGCATTCGTTCGCTTGGCAGCGTGGATGCAGGCACGTCACAGACGGATTTTCTAGAAGTGGAACGCTCAAGAGGCATATCGGTACGTGCAGCAGCAACCCGTTTTACTTGGCAAGGAGTAACGATTAATCTGGTCGATACACCGGGGCACGTCGATTTTCTCTCTGAGGTCGAACGTTCACTGCGCGTCATGGATGGAGCGGTGCTTATTCTGTCGGCAGTTGAGGGTGTGCAGGCACAGACAGAAGTCATATGGCATGCGCTGCGCGAACGAAACATTCCAACGCTTATTTACGTGAACAAGCTGGACCGAATCGGTGCAGATCCAATAGGAACGATCCAGCAAATTAAGCGTTTGTTATCCAATCAAGCAGCGCCAGTTCAGGCTCCGCTTGGTATCGAGGATAGTTTCAGCGGTGGAGTTAGCCTGCTCGTTTCGGGAATAGCAGAGAGTGAGACGGAGGAAGCGCAGCTTTATTTGCAGCAGCTGGAGGAGACCGTAGCAGAGCAAGATGAATCGCTGCTTGTTCAATATTTGGACAGCGGCACACTGCCCAAAGCAGAACTGAATCAACTGCTGCCTGCGCTTACGCAGCGCGGTGAATTATTTCCAATTCTTTTTGGCGCATCGAATCGTGGGATAGGCATCGAGCCTCTCATGCAAGCAATGATTACGCTGCTGCCGCCGCCTCAAATCGTCTCAGACGGTCCGGTGTCGGGCGTCGTCTTCCGTATCGAGCGCGATGCAGCGATGGGTAGAATCGCCTATGTCCGCCTGTACAGCGGGGTGATTCGCAATCGTGATTCCGTCCGCAATGAGACGCAGCAGATCGAAGAGAAAATTACGCAGATTCGCAAAATCGATGGGCAAAAGGCCGAGGATGTAGGGCTGCTCGCGGCAGGCGATATTGCAGCGGTTTGCGGCTGGACTCAGGCGCGCATTGGCGACATTATAGGCAGCGCTGAGTTTGTTCCCGGTGAGACGCGGATGGCTGTTCCGCTGCTGACGGTACAGGTGCGCTGGAGCAACGAAGCCGAATATCCGGCTGTCGTTGCGGCGCTGCATGAGCTTGCGGATGAAGATCCGCTGCTCGATTTGCAATGGCTGCAGGAGCAGCGCGAGCTGCACCTGAAAGTCATGGGGCCGATTCAGATTGAGGTGCTGACGCATGTGCTGAACAATCGGTACGGCTTAAAGGCTGAATTCGATCAGCCATCGGTTATCTATAAAGAGACGCCTGCTCAATCAGGCGAGGGTTTCATTGCCTATACGATGCCGAAGCCATGCTGGGCAATTCTGCGGTTTCATATTGAGCCTGGTGAGCGCGGGAGCGGGATAACGTTTAGCTCCGTTGTCCGATCAGAGCGGCTGCTTGACCGCTATCAGAACGAGGTGGCAAGAAGTGTGCCCGAAGCGCTTCAGCAGGGGTTATTTGGCTGGGAAGTAACGGATATAAAGGTTACTCTTATTGAGGGCGAGCATCATGTGTGGCATACGCATCCGCTAGATTTTGCAGTCGCAACCCCGATGGGCATTATGGATGGTTTGTCGCGCATTGGAGTAAAGCTGCTGGAGCCGATGCTGTCCTTCCGCCTCTCTGCCCCAGAAGAGACGGGCGGCAAGCTGATGAACGAGCTCATTCTAATGCGAGGCGAGTTTGATACGCCAGTCGTCAGGCAGGAGAGAATGGAAATTGAAGGGATCATTCCTGTTGCTACGTCGCTTGAGTTTCCTGCGAGATTTGGATCGCTTACCAAGGGCAGAGGTGCGCTTGCAACCTTCTTCGCCGGATATCGCGAATGTCCGCCTGATGTAAAGGCGGAACGGGTAAGACGAGGCGTCAACCCGCTGGATCAGTCAAAATATATATTAGCTGTTCGAAATGCGCTTGCCGGCTCATAGCCGCAAGCGTTTTTGTTCATTTATATAGCACAGGGCATATATTTAGGAACGGAAGGGAAATACGAGCGAAGTAATTTAATTTAAGGTAAAATATGGGTATCTATACAAGTGTGTAAACCTGATAAAGGGAGGATTTTAATGATCATACGTTCCCTTGAAGAAATTATAAATATGTCTGATGGTTATGCGTTGCAAGATAGCTTGTTTGGATTCTTGGATCAAAAGGTCCATGGCGTATCCATTGATACAAGAACGATTCATCCTGGCAATTTGTATATTCCAATCGTACG
Source organism: Paenibacillus sp. 01T431 (assembly GCF_056398625.1). Classification (NCBI taxonomy): domain Bacteria; kingdom Bacillati; phylum Bacillota; class Bacilli; order Caryophanales; family Paenibacillaceae; genus Paenibacillus; species Paenibacillus sp. 01T431. Next base: position 17,303 of record NZ_JBFTPT010000008.1, on the reverse strand, counting down.
GATCGACGATGGACACAAGTACGTTAAGCAGGCTTTTGAAAAGGGGGCAGTTGCTTCTTTATGGCAAGCAGATCATATCCCGCCACCTGAAGGCTTACCGATTATTATAGTAGAAGATACGTTAAAAGCACTGCAAAACATCGCCATGGCGTATCGAAGCCAATTAAACTGCAAGGTAATTGCTGTAACAGGCAGTAATGGCAAAACAACGGTTAAGGATATGGCCTATACCTTATTGAGTACAACGTTTAACGTTCAGAAAACAAGTGGAAATCTCAATGGCGAGTACGGACTTCCGCTCTCTTTATTAGAGGTTAGAGATGATACAGAAATCGTTGTTTTAGAAATGGGCATGAGCAACAGAGGTGAAATTAAAATTCTGTCTGAAATTGCAAAGCCTGATGTTGCTATAATTACAATGATTGGCGTTTCTCACTTGTCGAATCTAGGTTCTAGAGAACAAATCGCTTTGGCCAAGTTGGAAATAATTGAGGGACTAAACTCTGAAGGGAATTTCCTGTTTAATGGCGATGAGCCGCTGCTCGTTAAGGGACTGGAGGAGAGAGGCTTTCCGTGGACAGGAGCAACCATTCGATTTGGTCTATCTCCATCCAACGATTATTTTCCTCTGAATATAGAGCACAAGCAATCAGATCTCTTATTCACATTAAAGCAATATCATATGCCATTCCGATTGCCGCTCCTTGGTAGCCATAATGTGGCCAATGCCATTGCCGCGATTGCTGTTGCAAACCTTTTTAAAATCGATGAAGAACATATTCAATTAGGGCTGAGCAATTTAGAGATTTCAGGAATGAGAATGGAGCGGATTTGGTCGGCCAAGGGTTTCTTAATTATTAACGATGCTTGGAATGCCAGTCCTGTTTCTATGCAGGCGGCCATTGAAACGGTTCAAAACTTAGAGGGATTCCATAAAAAAGTATTAATATTAGGGGACATGCTCGAACTAGGAGATGCCGAGGCAGCGTTTCATGAAGAAGTAGCCCGGAGTGTGGATTTATCAAAAATTCACTCGGTGTTTACTTACGGTCATATAAGCAAAATAATTTCGGATACGCTTCTCGATAATGGTTTTGAGGGAGAAGCCAAACATTTCACATCAAAAATAGCTTTAACTGGAGAGTGCATGCGAATCCTGAGTAAAGATGATGTTGTTTTAGTAAAAGGATCTCGCGGTTTGAAGCTAGAAGAGGTCTGTCACCTTCTAGAAGATAAGCAGCTATAGGCAGAAGGAGAGGATTTTATGTTGAAGAGAGTGAATGAGCTTCCGACGGATAAAAGAATCGCTGGCATACATAGTATTCCTTTGCTCGAGGATGGCTCTATCGTGATGGTGTGGGATCGCAACGAGCAGACGCTGACGACGGTTGGCGGAAGAATTGAACCAGGCGAGAGCATCGACGAGGCGCTGGATCGGGAGACGGTGGAGGAAGCCGGACTGCTGCTGATGCCGGAGAGAATACCTGTTGCCTGCTGGTATTGGACGGAAACAGATACGTATACCGTATTTGTTGTTGCGAAGGTTCATAGCTTCGTTCCGATGCCGGAAGGATTTGAGACCACGGGGCGCGTCACCTTTAATTTCGAAACGGCTAAACAAGTTGTGAATCGAATAGAAGGACATGGCCAACGTATACTTATATTAAATTATGCGGAAGAAGCTGCCTCTCACATATTCACAACCCAAAACCCATGATCTTTACTCTAACGAACTGTACTATGCTTATTATGCAAAAAACTACGTTTGTTTAATTTTAACGAAACTAATTGACGTTATAGTAAGCTATGTAAGGTGTTAGGATCTATTTTTCGCAAAATAACGATTCTGGAGTTCGTTGTAATTTTAATTCATTACGAATGGTTTAAATAAGAGTGATTAGGTTCGTAAGCGATAGGGAAAATATGCTTATGCTCCTTCAAAAAAACAAAGCAGGGTCTGTTTCAAGCGTAGGTAATCCTACTTCTGAGACAGCCCCTTATTTGTTTATTATGATTCTCATGCAACTCTCTCTCTATCTTTTCGTCATAATAAGATACAATATAGGGAGGTGAGACCAAATGAGGAATTTTATGTTTTTAATGAGTATTTTTTTCGCAGTAAGTTCATTTATTACGTTAGGGACTGCTCATGCGGATTGGGCGCAGCGTTTCGTTGTGAACGAAGGCAAGTCTTACATAGTTTCAAATACTCAGGTGGAATCCGCACAGATTGGCTCTAAAATCGGTAAGGTTACTTCCTATTCAGACAAAGAAGGAACGTACTCTGGCAATTTCTCAAACGTTTATCCGAAAGGAACGGAATACTACGCAATTAAGGATATATCGATAAAAGAGGCCATTGCGATAAAGCGGGACGACGGTACTTTCATTAAGGCAGCGTATGGGAGCGAATATGAAGGAAAAGCATTTCATTTAAAGACAGTGCTGTTTTATATCGGCGGTCTATTTTTGTTGCTTATCGCTTTTTTGTTTGTGAAAAATAATTGGAAGCAAAGCGAGAATGATTTTACTAAATAACTCGTTTTGAGAAAAGAGGCTGATACGATGAGCACAAAACATTATTTTGCTATATGGTTAGTTATCCTGTTTTCGAATTAGGGTATCTGTTCGATTTAACCCATCGTGTGCATGATACTGAAGATACTCTAGTAATTATTGTTGTTATCGCCGTTACGCTTGTTGTGGGCAATACCTTCATAAGAAGTGTGAAAAAATAATGGCTCTGTCCGAATAGAGGGAATTGTATGGTAACCAAGGTAGTATCAGTGCTGCTGGGACTTCTATTTTATCGCTCCCCTGTATTTAAGTTCACAGAGGACGAGGTCAATGAATATGAAAGATTGTATTCGGATGCTGTCCGCAATAAATCTGAAATAATGTACGCCAGCACTTTTCCAAAATTCCGTTTTGTTCAGTATATTGCAATGACAAAACCAGTCATTATGCACGGGTCAAATCATAAAAATATTGAACAATTCGAGTTAAGAAAGCAGACGCTTTTTAACGGTAAATATGTAGAAGCCATATTTGGCACAAAAGATGGCATTTGGCCGTTGTTTTATGCGGTTTTTGATCGGAGTAAAGTGGTAGGCAACTTTCGAAATGCTTGTTTAAAAGTGAAGGCATCTCAGAGCTATTATTTCTTCTCTATCACTAGCGAGACTAAAAATAAAGCACCTTGGACGAGCGGAATGGTGTACATTTTACCACAGGATACGTTCAAAATGGTTAGTCATTCTGTCGTGTCTTTTGACGAGTGGATTAGTGAATCGCCGGTGCTGCCCATTACAAAAATAGAGGTAGGTCCCCAAGATTTTTACTTCATAGATAAGGTTGCAAGCCATAAAGCAGAGGAATCGCTATTCATTTCATGGATTTCCTATAAACGCAGAGTTAAGCGGAATGTGAAGGTGTTATCATGACAATTATACATATGGAAGGTGCGAGTGCAGTTGGCAAGACGACCACCTCAAGCGCATTAGCATTAAAATACGGCGGTTATCATATTCCCGAAGTGAATACGTTGTGGAAACGCCCAGAAAACGAGTATCCTGAATGGTTTTTTGAGCGTCAGCTTGATCGCTTCAGAATAGCGCAGGAGAAGAGTAAGGACCATCGTTTTGTTGTTATTGATATCGATCTATTTCAGCCTTTCTGGTACAACTGGGCTTTTGGGTATACTCTCTTTGGCGGACAGTCGCTTGAGTTCCTAACGGATTATTTCCGTAAGCAATTGCTTGCCCGCAAGATTGGCTTTCCAGATAAGTATTACCTATTGAGCATAAATGAGGCTGAGCTGCGTAAACGCAAAGAGGGTGACGCAACCAGGGGACGCAGCGGGTTTGAAATGAATTTAACATTTATTGAACCGCAAAAGCACTATTTTGAAGCTTTAAATTCATTTATTCCGGGTTTGGTCAGTTTCATTGAATCCGTATCGATTGAAAATAATGTACAACAAATTGTAGAGACAATGCCCTCAAGACTCGAAGAACACACGTATTCTGTAGAGTTGTTTGATTTTATGATCAGTTGGCTTCGCGAACATAAGGCTTCTGGTTTTCTAAAAGGATAAGAGAGGTTGGGTGTTAATATGGAGCTATTGTATGACCGGTATGTAATAAGCGATGATAAATCAATGCTTAAGTTTGACACCATTTGTGGCTTCTTAGCTAGAAGCTATTGGGCGAATAAAAGGTCATTAGAAATGATAAAAAAATCTATAAATAACTCGGTCTGCTTTGGCGTGTATGATGGGGACAAGCAGGTTGGTTTTGCTCGTGTAGTGACGGACTTTGCGACTATGTATTATCTGTGCGACGTTTATATTGATGAGGAATATAGAGGCGCCGGGCTAGGGAAGAAATTAGTAGAAGTGATAACCGAGCAATTTGAAGGAATGATGGGTCTACTTGGTACGCTCGATGGTCATGGACTATACGAAAAGTATGGCTTTATGAAGAACACGGAACGTTTTATGAATAGAATGCCTCGTTAAAAAAAGGACTCTCTATAAATACAGAATTAAGCGGAGCACGAAGGTGCTTTCAAGAAGATAATTTACGGTATGCGACAACACGCCATTTGAGGGAGCCCCAAAGGGCTCTTTTTTTTCACTGGGCGCAAACACCGCAAGTTAGGTCAATCCATTCGTTTATGTCATGATGAAGGAGAGTTATCCGCTTTATTTTCAAGCTTGCTCCTACGGACTATTCGCGTTATCTTGAGAGGTATGTCGAATCAATTTTTAAACAGATGAGAGCACTTGGGAGGCATATCGCGTGAACAAATGGATTAGAGGCTTAACTCCAGAAACGTTCAAAAACAGAATATTGATGGCTTTTTTGCTGCTAGTGCTAGCTCCGTTCGTTTTATTAGTTATTTATAATTTCAGTGAAACGGAAAGAGTTCTGCAGGAGGAAGCCTCCGCCAAAAACGAGGATCAGCTTCTCGATATCGAGAAGTCTTTCCTGGATGTGCTCGGGCTTGTTATGAAGACAGGCCTGCTATTAGAACAGGATGACACCATCCGCTCGGTTATGAAAAATCCGGAGCAGAAAGATCCGCTAACGCGGAAGGAACTGGTGGAGAATAAGTTCGCAAGCATTGAGAACAGCTTCTTCCTGACTGGTGCAACGGTGTATTATACGCTGGTAGATAAACAAGGTTATGCCTATACCTCCTTTGCTCCACGTGAGCCACTGAATTACTCCTCGATTACGAATGAAGCATGGGTAAGGATGCTTTCCTCCAATGAAGGGGAAAGCTCCATTTGGAATGCAAGCGATACCAATTATGTGAGTCCGGTTATTAAACCCAATCAAAATATGCTTAGTCTCTATCAGATGCTCCGCGATGAGAATCTCAAAGAGTATGCCTATGCCCGTATCAGCATCGATTATGAGCAATGGTTCAACAAGGTGATGAGAGATAGGCAGCGCGAAGGCATCTATTATTTATTGGATCATACAGGAAAATCAATGGTGCAGTCTGATGCCGATGAAGCGATTGATCCTGCCATTTTATCAGCGATGCTCGAAGTAAAAGAGCCATCGGCATCCGCTTCCATTGTTAGCCAAGATGAGAAGGTATTGTATACGTTCAGCCGTATTGCCCAGTTAAATGGATTTATTGTGAAAAAAGTACCCTTGTCCTTGCTGTTTGAAGAAGTGGAAACGTTGAAAAAACGCTTTTTCGCCATTTTCGGGTTGATTACGCTTGTGTTTGTCATGATGACCTATTTTATTTCTTCAACGATTACTGTTCCGCTAAAAACGCTGCAGCGAAAGATGGAGATATCGGTCAAGACTAACCTCAAAGTAAAGCTGCCAGAACAAGGGCGAGGTGAAATTCTTGCACTCACGCGAAGCTTCAATACTATGATTGACGATATAAATGGCTTAATGGAACGGCTTCAATTAGAGGAACGTCAAAGGCAGATTGTCCGCTTTCAGGTTCTCTTATCTCAAATGAACCCGCATTTTCTTTTGAATACGCTTAATGTTATTAAAAGCATAGCGCTTGAGAAGGATGAGGATGACATTTATGAAATTTGTGTTTCGCTCGGAAAAATATTAGAGACGACATTGAATGTAGAGGTCGATCTTATCTTGCTGAAAGATGAGATTGCGCTTATCGATTCCTATATGCGCATACAAAGCGCGCGCTTCGGTGGGCACATTACAGTCAGCTATGAGCTAAGTGACGAGCTAAACTTTGCACTGGTTCCGAAATTCTGTCTTCAGCCTTTGGTAGAAAACGCCATTATACATGGGTTTGGAGGGAGACGGAGTGACGGCCGAATTGAAATCAAAGCAGAGGCGAGACATGATCTTTTGTATCTTGAAGTGGCGGACAATGGAGTAGGGGTAGAACGTGCCAAAGAGAAGAAGGTGTTCCGTAAGCGGAAGAGCATCGGTATTCAAAATATTCGAGAAAGCTTGGAGCTTCTTTTCAAAAATCAGAGTACAGGCTTGTCCCTTGCCTCATCAGAAGAGGGAACAAAGGTAATGATGCATCTCCCTCTATTATTATCGAAACCCTATTTAAAGGAGGCTGACAGCGATGTGGACCGTATTGATCGTTGATGATGAACAGCATGCAAGAGCGAGTCTCAGCAAGCTGATGAGCAAAGCTAATCTTCCTTTTGAAATTATAGCGACTGCTAATGACGGCGAGGAAGCGTTGCAGGCGATTCGAGAATTGCAGCCGGACGTGGTCATTTCGGATATTGATATGCCCATGATGGATGGAGTAGAGCTGCTGAAATCTGTCAGGAAAGAAGGGCTTGATTGCCGATTCGTTATGCTTACCTGTATGAACGAATTCGAGTATGCAAGGCAGTCGTTGGAGTTTGGGGCGTCCAGCTATTTACTTAAGCTTTCAATGGATGTGAGCGGGTTGAAGCAGGCACTTGAGAAGGTAACCCTTGAACTAGAGCAGCGAGAGCAATTAAGAAAAGCAGCCAAGTGGTTTCCGAAGAAGAATACGTCTGAGCCTACGGATCATCCAGAGATGAATAAAATTATTCGCCATATTGAGGAGCATTACGCTGAGGAAATCACATTAAAACGTGCAGCTGAGCTTATTTCTATGGATGCAAGCTATGTGAGTGATTTGTTTAAGAAAAAAACGAGCCAAACCTTTATTCACTATGTACAGAACCGCCGAATCGAGGCAGCAAAGATGCTGCTTGAGGAAACAAGCCAATCGATAGGTGAGATTGCAAGGCAAGTAGGATTCGAAAATGACAACTATTTTATTAAAATTTTTAAACGATGGTGCGGCATGACGCCAAGTGAATATCGCAAAGAGCAAAATAAATGATCCAAAGAATGTATCATGAATCGCCAAATATCGTTCCTTACCTCGCGAAATGCCCGGTGATAAGATTTAACTAAGCAATTAAACAAGTTTGTAGGGGGCAAAGAAATGAAAAGAAACAGAATGTTGATCAGTGCTCTTTCTCTTATTCTTGTCGTGGTTCTGATCGCTGGATGCGGTGGGAACAACAAAAATAATGTTTCGGGGACACCAACAAACAACGGCGCCACAACAACCAAAAAGATTAAGCTTACGTTATGGGGCGGCGTGCCTCCTGAAGCGGGACCTCAAGCAGTTGTTGACGCATGGAATGCCGAGAATCCAAATGTACAAGTGGAATATGTTCGGTTCGTTAATGATGATGCGGGCAACTTAAAGCTGGATACTGCTTTGCTTGCTGGGCAAGATGCAGATATTTATATAAACTACACCCTCTCTCGCCTTCAAAAGAGAATAGATGCAGGTGTAGCCGTAGATATGAGCGCAAAGACGGATTACAACATTGATGAGCAAATGGGTCCTGAAGCTAAGCAATGGATGATTAATGACAAGTATTACGGCATGCCTACAAAGAAAAACATGGCGTTCATCTGGTTGAACAAAGATATGCTTGATGCGGCAGGTTTGCCTATTCCTCCGCTAGATTGGACATGGTCTGATTTACAGGAATATGCACTGAAATTGAAACAACCTAATGTATGGGGCTTGCTCCAGCATGATGCTGCATTTACTACGCAATTCGACGGCACGATCGGTGGAGACGGGTACGTGAAAGCAGACGGCACATCCAACTTCGATAATGCTTATTGGAAACAAGGGTTTGAAATTTTGCACAACATGATGTTCAAGGATAAATCAACTCCGGAATATGGCGAGCAGCTGACCAGCAAGATGCCGGTGGATACGATGTTCCTAAAAGGTGAGACAGCGATGCTGACAGCTGGTGAATTTATATTCCGTAATGCGAACAATCTAGTCGATTTCCCGCATGATTTCAAAATTGCTTTTGCACCAATTCCGCGTATCTCCAAGGATCAAACCAACTTCAAATATCCAGGCGGATTGGGCGACGTGATTTCGGTTAACGCGAAATCCAAAAATCAAGAAGCGGCTTGGGAATTTGTGAAATGGTACGCTGATGGCGGAATGCTGCCAATGGCTCCGGGCGGACGCATTCCGTCATCCAAAAGTGTAGACAGCACGGAAGCGATCGATTTGCTCCTAAAAGGGTATGAAGAAAATTATGATCGGGATTCTCTAAACAAAGTGGTATTCGGCAAATTCGAATCATTCCAGCTTAACGTGCCTCAGCAAGTGATCGATGCGCGCAAAGAAGAATATGAGAAGTATTTCCTCAATAAGCAAGATATCGACACGACGTTGAAAAATATGGCAGAGCGGCACAACGAATTCATCAAGAAATAAGCTGCGTAAAGAAAGTAAGAAGGAGCAGCCTTGTCCTTCTTACTTTTTTTTACGGGTGAACGAAGAAAGGCGGGTTGTTATGAGTAAAACGAGCTGGATGCGCAAGCAAAGCTGGTTGGGTTATGTGTTTATTCTTCCGAATATGTTGGGCGTATTATTGTTTTTTGTCGTACCTGCGTTATTTTCCTTTGGACTGATTTTTACCGATTATCAATTTTCGAATCCAAATGTCTCGTTCACGGGAATGGACAATATAAAGCGAATGTTCCAGGATGATCAGTTTTATAATGCGATTAAGAATACGGCGATATTCCTTCTTTCTGTTCCAGTATCGCTTGGACTATCTTTTGTCGTCGCTCTCGTTCTGAATAAGAATGTATATCTGAAAGGGCTGCTGCGGGGGATGTTTTTTCTTCCCTATATTTCTAGCGGGGTAGCTGTTGCATTCGTTTGGATGCTCTTGTTTCAGCCTTCTCAAGGGCCCATCAATGAAATACTTCGCTGGATTGGCATTGTATCGCCGCCAGGCTGGTTCGCTGATACCGAGACTGCGATGTATGCGATTGACATCATACAGATCTGGTTCTTGTTAGGCTACAACATGATTATTTATCTTGCTGCGCTTCAAGAAGTGTCGCCTGAACTGCTGGAAGCAGCGAAGATAGACGGCGCGAAGAGCCGGACTGTCACATGGCGAATTGTATGGCCGCTTGTTAGTCCGACTACCTTTATGCTGCTCATTACGGGCTTAATCATGACGATGAAATCCTTCTCCATCATTCAAGCGATTACACAAGGCGGTCCGAGCGGAAGCACGACGATCTTGTCGCTATACATTTACAAAACAGCCTTCAGCTATTATGAAATGGGCTATGCTTCAGCGATATCATGGTTCTTGTTCGCTATTATTATGGGGATAACCGTCATTCAATGGATTAGCCAGAAGCGCTGGGTCCACTATTAGAAAGGGGAGTTTTCAATGAACAATCTAGTCAGCTCTGTCAAAACCAAGATGCCGTTAACTGTACTCATGCTCATTTGCGGCGTGTTCATGATACTTCCGTTTCTATGGATGGTCAGCACGTCCCTGCAGAGTCCAAGTGAAGTATTTACAAGATGGCTGCCCTCTAAGCTTGATTGGAGAAGCCATGAAAGAATTTGGACAGGTGACTATAACTTCATCACCTATTATTTGAATTCACTTAAAATCTCCATTATTAGCACAGTCGGCGCAGTGTTTCTATCCGCTTTCGCTGCTTATGGTTTTGCGAGAATCGAGTTTAGAGGCAGGAATGCCATGTTTCTCGTCTACTTGTCCATGATGATGATACCGCCACAGGTTATTTTTGTTCCGAAGTTCATCATGTTTAACTGGATGCATATATACAATACGCATTGGGCGCTTATATTGCCGGGCTTGTTCTCGATTTTTGGCGTGTTTATGCTAAGGCAATTTTTTATGAGCATTCCGAAGGAAATTACGGAATCTGCTTTTATAGACGGTGCCGGCCATTTTCGCATTTTCTTTAAGCTTGTTCTGCCTTTAGCGAAGCCGGCACTTGCTACCTTTACAATTATCGACTTCTCGTGGCACTGGAATGACTTTGAGAACGCGCTCGTATTTTTATCCAGCCCCAATTTATATACGATTCCGCTTGGCTTGCAAAATTTTATTTTGGAAAATAACGTCGATTACAACGGCATGATGGCTGCGGCAACCGCTGCGATTGTCCCTATGATCCTAATCTTTATCATCGGTCAAAAATATATTATCCAGGGCATATCCGGCTCTGCCGTTAAGGGCTGATCACTCACAACGAAAAGGAGCGTTATGATATGAGATCTGAAATTATAAAGACAGAAGTAACCGTCATTGGTGGCGGGCTCGCCGGCGTTTGCGCTGCCATTGCTGCGGCTAGACTGGGACAGAGAGTATCCTTGGTACAGAACCGACCTGTCTTGGGAGGCAACTCCAGCAGCGAGGTGCGCGTTTGGGTATGCGGCGCTACAGGGCATGGCGTGAATCGTTATGCCAGAGAAACGGGTATTATGGGTGAATTGTTTGTAGAAAATCAGTATCGCAATCCTGATGGCAATCCTTATCTTTGGGATCTAATTGTATTAGAAGCCGTTAAAGCGGAGAAAAACATTGAGCTGTTCCTCAACACGGATGTACATGAGGTTGAGGCAACTGGCTCAGAGGTGGATCGTCAGATTCATTCCGTGACAGGCTGGATGATGGGATCTGAACGCAAAATTCGCTTCGAGAGCAAAATGTTTTTAGATTGCACCGGAGACGGTCTGGTCGGTTTTCTAGCAGGAGCAAAGTTTCGAATTGGACGGGAAGCGCATCATGAATTTAAGGAGGATTGGGCTCCTGAAGTTGCGGATGACATCACGCTCGGAAGCACGATTTTATTTTATACAAAGGATGCAGGCCAACCAGTCAAATATATCCCGCCAAGCTTTGCCAAGGATATTTCCCAAACCTCCATACCGGTACGCCGGGTAATGCGAAGCGGAGATTCGGGCTGCCACTACTGGTGGATTGAATGGGGCGGAGAGCTGGATACCGTTCATGAGAACGAGAGAATACGGGATGAGCTGTGGTCCGTTATTTATGGCATCTGGGATTATATTAAAAACTCAGGAAAGTTTGAAGCGGATAATATGACTCTGGAATGGGTAGGATCTCTCCCTGGCAAACGGGAATACAGGAGATTTGTTGGTGATTATATCCTCAATCAGAATGATATTGTGGCGCAGGAGCAATTTGAGGATCGAGTAGCGTTCGGTGGCTGGTCCATCGATTTGCATCCACCAAAGGGAATGTATGCGGAAGAGAGCGGCTCCAAACACTTCCATGCAGATGGTACGTATCATATTCCGTTCCGTTCGCTGTATTCCAGCAACGTTAATAATTTATTGTTCGCTGGCAGAAATGTTAGTGCGACACATGTTGCTTTTGGCACGACTAGAGTGATGGCTACCTGTGCGGTAATGGGAGAAGCGGCTGGGACGGGAGCTGCCCTCTCTGCTATGAAGGGAATTACACCAAGAGAGCTAAGTCAGTCTCATCTTGCAGAGCTGCAGCAAACACTCCTTAGACAAGATGCTTCCATTATTGGTATTCGCAATGAGGATGCTGGCGATCTGGGGAGAAGCGCCAAAGCAGCTGCTTCGAGTACGATGAGAAACGTGCATATAGATGATGCTTCTAAGGTTTATTCTTTACTGAATCCGGTTGGAATAACATTCCCGGTCACTTCGGAGCTAAACAAGCTGTCTCTGCTTGTAGATGCTTTGGCGAATACAGAAATGACGATTGAAATTCATCCTACCGGAAAAAAGGAAAACTATATTCCAATGGGACTTATCTCCAAGCATACCGTGAAAGTAACACAGGGAACGAAGCAGTGGGTTGATTTTGCGCTTGATTATAAGGCGGAAGAAGCGATCAATTTATTCGTTGTCATTCAGTCGAACCCGGAGCTGCAATTGTATACGTCTGAAACGCCGCTTTACGGTGTGTTGTGCTTCGAGAACAAGATCGATTCATCCGCTGATTTCTCTAGTTACTCGGATACGCAGCAGACCATGGCTTGGCAAATGAAAGGGCTGCACAGAACACCTTTCTGCTTCAAGGCATTCCCTGAGACTACAGCATACGAAGCGGTATCTGCTATTGATGGCTATACAAGACCATATGGCGGTCCTCATACATGGGTTTCTAATCGAATGGAGAGCAATAAGCCAGAGTGGCTTTCTCTTGAGTGGGGTTCCTCTGTTTCCATATCCAATATTCATATTACCTTCAATGATGATGTGAATGAGGATCTAATCAACCTGCACCATCATAGAACGCCATTTGAAGTTATTCCTGAGCTGGTGAAGGATTATCGAATTGAGGCTTTTGTCGATGAGCAATGGAAGGTATTGCTGCGTGAGACGGATAATAGAAAACGTAAACGGACGCATCAGCTGGAGCCTATCCGTACCAATAAGATCCGCGTTGTAATTGAAGCTACAAATGGATGCCCTTATGCTGAAGTTGTTGAAATACGGGCTTATGAGTAGTCATGCTGTGGTGCGCTTAGCAGGACTCTAATTGAATTTTAAAAAAATAAGCTAATTCAAGGCAGCTTTAACCACCGTGAATTAGCTTATTTTTTATTGTTATCTGTTCTTTCATAAAATCTTTCTCCAGTACTAGGGTTAAACCATACTTGCTGCTGAACGCCCGTTGTCGGATCAATAAATATTTCATTCGTTTTCTGGAAACCAGCTGGAGGCTGAAGCGTGCGTTGCTTTAGCCGCCTACGGCGATATATAAACGTACTAATAATAGCGATAATAATAACCAACAATTGAAGGGCGAAGTAAATGCTCATGAAATAGGGCATCGCTAATTTTTCTCAGCCACAACTGCAGTACCATAAGCGACGATTTCAGACATCGTTTGTCCGATTTCACCAGAGTCAAATCGCATCATCACGATTGCATTTGCTCCCATGGCATGTGCATTTTGAATCATACGGTCTATAGCGACCTTACGGGCATCTTCAATCATTTCAGTATATTCTTTAATTTCTCCACCGAATATACTTCGCACAGAGGCTGTAATATTTCCTCCAAGGCCGCGGCTTCTTACTACTACACCAAACGTGTGGCCTAATACTTTATCAATATGATAACCAGGAATATTTTCTGTAGTGACAACTAACATTTTGGTTCCTCCCATTCTAATTATGTACTGAACATAACATGCTTATCATAACAAAATCATTATTACATTCTTCTTGCGATATAGAAGTCATATCAACTAAAATCATAGTATCACTCATTCCAATAATATCCAATGGAAATATATATAAAATGAGAGGCTAGTACTATGATTTATGTTGTTAGGCATGGCAAACCGATTTATAAAGTGTATTCATTCCATTTGCGCGATAAGAAAAGAGGATCATATGCGGATTAGACTGGCGACGATTGACGATGTACCTGATATCGCTCATGTTCACGTAGAGAGCTGGAAATCCACCTACAAAGGGATAATCTCGGATGATTATTTGTCCAAGCTAAGCATCGAAAGTCGTATTAAAAATTGGTTATGGGTATTTAATCGCTCGAACCCTGATGAAGTGATTTACGTTATTGAAAATGATGAAGGTACGATAGTAGGATTCGCAAACGGTGGGAAGTGCAGGAGTGAGCAATACGACTACGACGCAGAGCTTTACTCCATATACTTGCTGGAGGAGTACCAGGGGCTCGGGTTCGGAAAAGCACTGTTTTCCGCTGTGGTCGATCATTTGAGAATACATAATTATCAAACATTAATGGTATGGGTGCTGGAGAAAAATAGTGCAATCAACTTTTATTATCGATTAGGGGCGAAGGCCTTTACGAAAAAAGATATCCAAATAGGCAATGATACCGTTACCGAATTAGGGCTTGGCTGGGATGAGTTCCTGTAACTTATTCCCTTATTTACACGTCATAGCAGTCAAAGGGGCGATGTTATGAGGAAAATGGTTATGATCGTTTGTATGATTTGTTTAGCCGTTACAGGCTGTGCTTATGGCGGCGGTTCGAACGAAAGAAACGAAGAAACGATAACATTGGATCAAATAAAGAGTGTATTTGAAAGACATGGCATCCCGTTAACCGCAAAAACCGATATAAACACGGGTGCTGTATTTTCTAGAGCCTATAACGATATAAAGCCGGAGCAATTCAACTATAATACGAGTCAAAGTATTAGTATTTATATTTATTCATCAAGCAAAGAGGCTGAAAAAGGCTTAGAGGATTTTGCTAATAGCTGGGCAGCGGCGGATTTGGCGTCTTATCGTTCCCACCATGTAGCCAATGTATTGTTTTTTTACGGAGCGGAAACGACATTGGGAGAGGAACACATCACGATGGCGATCGAGGAGTTAAAAGCTCTGACGAAGAAATAGGTTAGAATGCATATAAAACAGCCCACCATACGATATGGTCCAGCCCCAATATTGTAGACAATGAAAAAAGCCCTATGAAATGAACTGTTAAATGACAAAGCGGCAGACCAAATTCTGGTCTGCCCTTCATGATTAAACTATCGAGTCCCCTTTAGCTTAATACCTGTTCCTTCTGATGGACCCAATTAGGAATGTGATGTCCAAAATATTTCGTGACTTTTTCTGCTTCAGTGAGAACTGTTTTTATTCCAACTTCATCAAGAAACCAGTTTTCTTTGTTATAACGTAAATCATCTTGCTTAACTTGGAAGGTTACGTTCGGAGGGAATACGGTTTGATAAGTCATCAGTGCCCTCCTTGAGAAAAAGGACTTGCAAACTAATATCGCACGTCTTACTTCAATCTGCTGCTCCATGATAACATTCCAGGAATTTCTTGCATTTTCGAATGTGTTTTTCGCTTGATCTTCTTTAAGTATTCGATCTTCCGGAACACCTAAAGATATACCAATCTCCTTTTGAAATTCCCATTCTGTTTTTTCGATTTTTACATTATAGCCACCTGAAGGTAATATGTAATTTGCCATCCCTGAATGGAATAACTCCGATGCAATCTTCATTGGTTTAGTGTGACTGCCACCAGGAACCAGGATAATATCCGCTGGTATAATCTCTTCTTCAGTGACAAATATCAAATCTGGAAGACAATCAAACGGATATTTCAACGATGCTGCAGTTCCAACATGATTGGTAAACAAAAAACGTCCCTTCCTTTCCATTGTCCCATGAAATCCCATTTTTCAATTATATCATCTGTTTGAGTTATTAACGATAAATCCAGCTAGTTGAGAAAACGGCAGCTGATCATCATTTGATCGGCTGCCGTCGTGTCTTTATACCACTATCGTTACCCGATAGCTTAATGATCATCACCGATGTCTCGTTTGACACAATAACTAAGTACAATTTCCCCGTCTTCCATTTCACCAGTCTCTTGAAAGCCGAGACTTTTATATAAACGATTCGCGGCGGTGTTATGTGGTACATGATTAACCCTAATTTGCTTACAATCAGGCCTGGCGGATAGTATCTTGATGACCTCTCTTATTGCCAACGATCCGTAGCCTTTCTTTTGGAAACGCGCATCGACCATGAATCGCAGTATCCAATAGTACCCGTCCTTATAAATTTCATAGTCAAAGAGCAGGAAACCAACCATTGTATCGTCAGTATAAATACCAAAAGGCTTGGATGTTGGTTCTTTCGTAGCGTGTATAATGGAATCTGCATTGGGAGCTACCAGATCCTCCTGCTCCTTTTGGGGCTTTAAATTGATGCACTCAGTTTCGTTGTCTTTAGTTATAGGTCGTAACTGAACCACGTGATCAGTCATAAAATTATCTCCTTCTCGACAAAATACTGATAAACGCCCACTAATCTGCCCGTTAGCGGAGCGAATTTCCAGGGTTGCAATACGCTAGTCTATCGTTCCTCTTGAAAAATATTTATACTATAATTTCTTCTTAAAGAAAAATTGTTTTATATCTTCTGGGTATTCATCATTAACGGCAAAAATCTCATAACTCATACGCTTATAAAATTCCGGCGATTGATACGTGAATGTGGAAGTATGAGCAAATATACAGCCAAGTTCTTTCCCTATCCGCTTAGCTTCTGCCATCATGATTTTTCCATATCCTTTGTTTCTGTATTCATTAGCTATCCAAAATACATCAATATACAAACCGTAAGACCAGGTTTCACAAAATAAACCGCCCACGACTTTGCCTGATTTATCTTTTAGATATAAATTAATATTTTGCCTGGCTTTTTTAGTAACCCATTTGTCGCACGAACATTGTACTCATATAAATTATTACATACCTGATTGTAATCAGTGTCATTTGAGTCTACTGTAATCTTGATATTGTCTAAAGTTATATCAGTCATAGGTCTCCCCAATAGGATATTTGTGCTTAATCATTTATTTGTATAAACTCTCTCAGACATGTATTAACTAACAAATAATACCACAAAGAAGTAATAATTCATTGGTAAAGAACAATTAAAGCTAATTAATCCTACTCATTAGCTGATATGCTCCCCAAATAGTAGACAGGTGAAATAATAAAAAACCTGTTGCTATGAGGGGAGCATTTTCATGTCTAAAGTTATATATTCCGTATTAGAGAAACCTACTATTATCGGAGAGATTGAAAGTGGTGAACTAGGCCTTATGGCCGCTACCTATATATATGGCTTATTAAAAACAACATTGGCGAAATGGCAACGAAGGTATAGAGTCTATGGTTCGGAAGGGTTAGAAATTCAAACGATCAATCGCAGCTATACCGCAGAACTTAAGCTGCAGGCGGTGTTGGATTACCTAAGAACGGATAGAGATTGTTCAATATTGCCTGACAAATAACGATGACTATGGGAAGACTGCGGAGCAACATCAGGTTTCCTACCAACAGGTATATCAGTGGGTGAAGAAATACCAAGACGGCGGGCAAGATGCGCTGCAGGATGGACGTGGACGTAAAAAGACCGAAGAAGAGTTAACTGA